>NZ_SPKQ01000010.1:0-91474 GCF_023127895.1 Pseudomonas sp. NCIMB 10586 | reverse complement strand
AACACCCAAGCAATTTGCATGCTCTGAGCTGAAAAGCGAAAGAGACCAGATTACGGTGTGTGAAGACGAAAATGAACCGAAAGTTCGACGTTCACAAAACACCGAAAGCTGTCACATACCCAATTTGCTGAAGCGAGACCAACTGGTCACGACTCAGTACCCGAATTTCTTGACGACCATAGAGCATTGGAACCACCTGATCCCATCCCGAACTCAGCAGTGAAACGATGCATCGCCGATGGTAGTGTGGGGTTTCCCCATGTGAGAGTAGGTCATCGTCAAGATTAAATTCCAGAACCCCTGTTTGCTAACGCAAACAGGGGTTTTGTTTTGGGCGGTCGAAAAAACTAAAAAACCATCGCTCATGTCCTGAGTGCAAACGCCCTGCGTTTCTATGCAATGACCTTACGCATGGCTATTATGCGTGCCTCATTGTGAGGCGATATTTGCATGCTGATGTTGTTGAAACTACTGAAAGACGGTCGATTCCATTCTGGAGAAGCGCTTGGCGCCGCCCTGGGCGTCAGTCGCAGCGCTGTGTGGAAGCAGCTTCAGCATCTTGAGGCAGAGTTAGGGCTGCCCATTCATAAGGTCCGAGGTCGTGGGTATCAATTGGCTGCGCCGTTGGTGTTCTTGAGTGCAGAGCAAATTTCCCTGAATGCGGCCTCTTTAACCTGGCCAGTTCATATTTTCGATTCCATCGACTCCACTAACGCCGAAGCTTTGCGTCTCGTTGACTCAGGGTGCGCAGCCCCCTTTGTCGTACTGTCGGAGCAGCAGACGGCTGGTAGGGGAAGGCGTGGTCGAAAATGGGTCAGTCCGTTTGCGCAAAATGTCTACTACAGCCTCGTGCTGCGCATTGAAGGTGGTCTGCGACAGTTGGAGGGGTTGAGTCTCGTAGTTGGCTTAGCCGTTATGCAGGCGTTGCGTGAGACCGGTGTACAGGGCGCGGCTTTGAAATGGCCAAACGACGTCTTGGTCGGGAGCAAGAAAATTTCTGGCATCTTGCTGGAGCTGGTGGGGGATCCTGCGGATATCTGTCACGTTGTCCTAGGGATAGGCATCAATGTGAATATGCAGAAAGCCGATGATGTGGATCAGCAATGGACTTCAATTCAGCTCGAGACCGGTTCTGCTATTGATCGCAACCAATTGGTGGCGCGTCTGGGGATGCAGTTGCAAGGCTATCTGGATCGACATAAGACTGCCGGTTTTGCCGGGCTGCAAGATGAGTGGGAGCGGCATCACTTGTGGCAGGGCAAGCCTGTGTCTCTCGTTGCTGGTGTTACCCAGATTGATGGGGTGGTGTTGGGCGTGGATCATCAGGGCGCGTTGCGCTTGAATGTCGATGGCGTCGAGAAAATATACAGCGGTGGTGAGTTAAGCCTGAGGTTGCGTGATGATTCTTGAGCTCGACTGTGGGAACAGCTTCATAAAGTGGCGCGTGCTTGAGGCGAGTGATGCAAGTGTCTCCGCCGAAGGCGTGGTGGGTTCGGATGATGCGTTGATTGAGAGCCTGATAGCGCTTCCTGGCCTTCTGCTCACGCGTTGTCGGTTAGTGAGTGTTCGAGCGCTTGAGGAAACCGACAAGCTGGTAGCGGCGTTGGTGAAGGCATTTGGCGTTACCGTTTCCTGTGCGGGTTCCGCGCGACAAATGGCCGGTGTGCACAATGGCTACGAAGAGTTCGAGCGGCTTGGGCTGGATCGTTGGTTGGCGATGCTGGGTGCATATAAGTTAGCGTCCGGCGCATGCGTAGTGCTCGATTTTGGTACGGCGGCGACCGCAGACTTTATTGATGTTGATGGTGAGCACTTGGGTGGGTTTATTTGCCCGGGCTTGCCACTTATGCGCAATCAGTTGCGAACCCATACGCGCAAGATACGTTATGACGATGCCGCGGCTGAGAGAGCTCTTGAGCGTCTCTCTCCTGGGCGGACGACCGTAGAGGCTGTCGAGCGCGGTTGTACGCTTATGCTAAGAGGGTTCGTGTTGACCCAGCTTGAATTGGCGAGAAGCTATTGGGGCGAGGATTTCACTGTCTTCCTGACGGGGGGGGATGCCGACCTGGTCAGGGATGCTGCACCTCAGGCTTGTTTGGTCCCGGACCTTGTGTTTGTTGGTTTGGCAATGGCGTGTCCTTTGTCTTGAGGTGATTATGCGCTGGCTGTTTTTGCTTTTACTTGTCCTCAATGTTTTCTACTACGTCTGGCATCAGCAAGAAGCTCCATTGCGTGCCAAGGACGTCACACCATTGAGTCTCTATCGTGGAACGCAGCAAGATATTCGGCTCCTGAGTGAGTCTGCCGACACGGTGGCGCGGCGTGATCGAGCAAGGGGGGCTGATGCACAAAGCACCTGTCTGTACATTGGTGGTTTCTCGGATCGTCACCAGGCGCTCTCTCTCGAGCAGCG
This sequence comes from Pseudomonas sp. NCIMB 10586, assembly GCF_023127895.1. Lineage (NCBI taxonomy): Bacteria > Pseudomonadati > Pseudomonadota > Gammaproteobacteria > Pseudomonadales > Pseudomonadaceae > Pseudomonas > Pseudomonas sp. NCIMB 10586. The sequence goes on along the minus strand of NZ_SPKQ01000010.1, from coordinate 89,061 downwards.
GCTGACAAGCTTGGACATAAGGGTCAGGCTTCAATTGTTGAGCGCGCCTGAAGCCTCGGGTTACTGGTTGCGAGTAGCCCCTGAGAGTAGGCGCTTGGCTGACGATCTGCCCTTTGAAAGCCTTGCTAATGAATTCAATGAGTTAAAACATAAAATAATGCTGTGCGAAGGCATTGCAACTCTCGAATAGTTTGCATAGAATGGCGCCCGCTTCGCAGTGAAGACCTTTAAGGGCTTCAAGGTGAAACGAAGGTCAACGCAGCTAACCTCATATTTTTAATGAGAAAATGCTTGACAGAAGGTCGGCGTGATGTAGAATGCCGGCTCGCTTAGGAGGGGTTCCCGAGCGGCCAAAGGGATCAGACTGTAAATCTGACGTCTACGACTTCGAAGGTTCGAATCCTTCCCCCTCCACCATTTTTAGCGTGAGCTGCAAGCTCCGCGGGTATAGTTTAGTGGTAGAACCTCAGCCTTCCAAGCTGATGATGCGGGTTCGATTCCCGCTACCCGCTCCAAGTTTGCAGGTTGTGCAAGGTGTTTTGCTCTTGTAGCTCAGTTGGTAGAGCACACCCTTGGTAAGGGTGAGGTCAGCGGTTCAAATCCGCTCAAGAGCTCCATATAACAAGGCAGATATGAAAATATCTGCCTTTGTTTTAACAGCTGCCTCGGCTTGTATCGTGTTATGTCTGGCTGTGATTGTCAGGTGATTTCAAGTCTGTTGGGGTTGGTTGTTGTAAAGTCTTTTTCAGGCCTGCATAATGGTCGGCCTGATTTTGTTTTAGGTCAGTAGCTCAATTGGCAGAGCGACGGTCTCCAAAACCGTAGGTTGGGGGTTCGATTCCCTCCTGACCTGCCAGATTCACGTGGTGTGTCTGGCTTTCTTTTCACAGGATCTTCATAGATGACTCCTAAGGCTGAAGCTCAAAGCTCTCGTTTCGATCTGTTCAAGTGGCTCGCTGTAGTCGCCTTGGTGGTCGTAGGCGTTGTTGGCAATCAGTACTATTCTGCTTCGCCGATCCTGTACCGTGTCCTCGCATTGCTCGCCCTCGCTGCTGTAGCTGCCTTTGTAGGCCTGCAGACTGCTAAAGGCAAGTCTTTCGCGGTCCTGGTAAAGGAAGCTCGCACCGAAATTCGTAAAGTCGTTTGGCCGACTCGCCAAGAAACCACGCAGACCACATTGATTGTTGTGGCTGTTGTTCTGGTTATGGCGTTGCTGTTGTGGGGGCTCGATTCCCTGCTCGGCTGGCTTGTTTCCTTGATTGTTGGCTAAGGGTGTCCCGTGGCTAAGCGTTGGTACGTTGTGCATGCTTACTCGGGTTACGAGAAGCATGTTATGCGCTCTTTGCTGGAGCGCGTAAAGCTGGCAGGCATGGAAGATGGCTTCGGCGAAATTCTGGTTCCCACTGAAGAAGTGGTTGAAATGCGGAATGGCCAGAAGCGCAAGAGTGAGCGCAAGTTCTTCCCTGGCTACGTGCTGGTACAGATGGACATGAATGAAGGTACTTGGCACTTGGTCAAGGATACTCCTCGTGTCATGGGTTTCATTGGCGGTACTGCTGATAAGCCTGCTCCGATCACTGACAAGGAGGCAGAAGCAATTCTGCGTCGTGTTGCTGACGGTAGCGACAAGCCCAAGCCGAAGACATTGTTCGAGCCGGGTGAGGTTGTTCGTGTTACAGATGGTCCTTTCGCTGATTTCAATGGCACCGTCGAAGAAGTTAACTACGAAAAGAGCCGGATCCAAGTGGCAGTGCTCATTTTCGGTCGCTCTACTCCGGTAGAGTTGGAGTTCAGCCAGGTCGAGAAGGTCTAGCTGAAAAAGCATCCCAACCCCGCAGCCTTAGGCTGTGGGGTTTTGTCGTCACTGGGATAAACGCGCAAGTAACCGGGGAGCCTTTCTAGGCGTTTGAACCCGTAATTGGAGTGCCTCATGGCCAAGAAGATTACCGCTTACATCAAGCTGCAAGTGAAGGCCGCTCAGGCCAACCCTAGCCCACCCGTCGGTCCAGCTCTGGGTCAGCACGGCGTGAACATCATGGAATTCTGCAAGGCCTTCAACGCTCGTACTCAGGGTCTTGAGCCAGGTCTGCCGACTCCAGTGATCATCACTGTATACAGCGACCGTAGCTTTACTTTCGAAACCAAGTCGACCCCGGCTTCGGTTTTGTTGAAGAAAGCTGCTGGTCTGACTAGCGGTTCCGCTCGTCCGAACACCGTTAAGGTTGGCACCGTAACTCGTGCTCAGCTGGAAGAAATCGCGAAAACCAAAAACGCGGATCTGACTGCAGCTGATATGGATGCAGCCGTGCGTACCATCGCCGGTTCTGCTCGTAGCATGGGCCTTAACGTGGAGGGTGTGTAATGGCTAAGCTGACCAAGCGCCAAAAGGCTATCGCCGGCAAAATCGAAGCAGGCAAGTCCTACAACTTCGTAGACGCTGCTGCTCTGCTGACCGAGCTGTCGACTGTCAAGTTCAGCGAGTCTGTTGACGTTGCTGTGAACCTGGGTGTTGACCCGCGTAAATCCGACCAGGTCGTTCGTAGCGCTACTGTGCTGCCACACGGTACTGGCAAGACTGTACGTGTTGCTGTCTTCACTCAGGGCCCGGCGGCTGAAGCTGCTCTGGCTGCCGGCGCTGATCGCGTTGGTATGGACGATCTGGCTGCCGAAATGAAAGGCGGCGATCTGAACTATGACGTCGTTATTGCTTCCCCGGATGCAATGCGCGTTGTAGGTCAGTTGGGTCAGATCCTGGGTCCACGTGGCCTGATGCCTAACCCTAAAGTCGGCACCGTAACGCCAGACGTAGCTACCGCGGTTAAAAACGCAAAGGCTGGTCAGGTTCGTTATCGCACCGACAAAAACGGCATCATTCACACCTCCGTTGGCAAGGTCGGCTTCGACGCCGTCAAGCTGAAGGAAAACGTTGAAGCCCTGATCGCTGATCTGAAGCGTATCAAGCCAGCTTCCTCGAAAGGCATCTACGTCAAGCGCGTTACCCTGAGCACCACTATGGGCCCAGGTCTGGTCATCGACCAAGGCTCGCTGGACGTATAAGACACAAATTGGCGCAAGCGATTGCGCCAATTGAAAGATTGGGGTCCCTGCCTGGCGGGGGCTATCCAAGACCGTAGGCGACGCAAGTCTTAAACCAACAAGCCTACGCAGATGGTGCTCCCGGTTCCTTACCGAATCAGACACCAAAACGACATCCGGCCTCGGCCAGATGAAACGGTAACAAGCAGGAGTTAAACCCGTGGCAATTAATCTCGAAGACAAGAAGGCCATCGTCGCTGAAGTCAACGAGGCTGCCAAAGCTGCTCTGTCCGCTGTCGTGGCTGATGCCCGTGGTGTGACAGTAGGCGCTATGACCGGACTCCGTAAAGAGGCTCGTGAAGCTGGCGTATACGTACGTGTTGTACGTAACACCCTGCTCAAGCGCGCTGTTGCTGACACTGAATACAGTGTTCTCAACGACGTGTTCACTGGCCCGACTCTGATCGCGTTCTCCAAGGACCATCCAGGCGCTGCTGCCCGTTTGTTCAAAGAGTTCGCCAAGAGTCAGGATAAGTTCGAGATCAAGGCAGCTGCGTTCGAGGGCAAGTTCCTCGCAGCTAACCAAATCGACGTACTGGCAACACTGCCGACCCGCGACGAAGCCATTTCGCAGCTGATGAGCGTGATTCAAGGCGCTACCAGCAAGCTGGCTCGTACTCTGGCTGCAGTTCGCGAGCAAAAAGAAGCTGCCGCAGCCTAAGGCTGAGCAACTTCTCTCGCGTATTTTTGTTTATTTCGATGGCCGCGTAGGCCGTCCCCCAATTCAGGAAATACAGCAATGTCTATCTCCCAAGACGATATCCTCAACGCCGTAGCTGAAATGTCGGTTCTGCAGGTTGTTGAGCTGATCAAAGCTTTCGAAGAAAAATTCGGCGTTTCCGCTGCCGCTGCTTCCGCTGGCCCAGCTGCTGCTGCTGCCGTTGTTGAAGAGCAAACCGAATTCAACGTCATGCTGACCGAAGCTGGCGAGAAGAAAGTAAACGTGATCAAGGCAGTACGTGAACTGACCGGTCTGGGCCTGAAAGAAGCCAAGGCTGTAGTTGACGGCGCTCCTGCCATGGTTCTGGAAGCTGTTGCCAAAGACGCAGCTGACAAAGCCAAAGCTACTCTGGAAGAAGCAGGCGCTAAAGTCGAGCTGAAGTAAGCATCGACCTTGCGTCTCCAGCCCAAGCGTTAAGCTGAAGGCTGATGGCTGGTGGCTCTTGCCACCGGCCTTTTTCCGTTCTTGGCTGTCGACTCGGTCGCCGCCATTAACGCGCTGTAGCCACCCGAAGCGGTGGTGCAAACCATGGGGTTTGCAAGATTTTCTGGCTGCTCCCGTCGGAGGGGCCAAACAAGCAGGTGACCAAGCTGGGGAACGCTGATGGCTTACTCATATACTGAGAAAAAACGTATCCGCAAGGACTTTAGCAAGTTGCCGGACGTCATGGATGTCCCGTACCTTCTGGCTATCCAGCTGGATTCGTATCGTGAATTCTTGCAGGCGGGAGCGACCAAAGATCAGTTCCGCGACGTGGGCCTGCATGCGGCCTTCAAATCCGTTTTCCCGATCATCAGCTACTCCGGCAATGCTGCGCTGGAGTACGTCGGTTATCGCCTGGGCGAACCGGCATTTGATGTCAAAGAATGCGTGTTGCGTGGCGTTACGTACGCCGTACCTTTGCGGGTAAAAGTCCGTCTGATCATTTTCGACAAAGAATCGTCGAACAAAGCGATCAAGGACATCAAAGAGCAAGAAGTCTACATGGGCGAAATCCCATTGATGACTGAAAACGGTACCTTCGTTATCAACGGTACCGAGCGTGTAATCGTTTCCCAGCTGCACCGTTCCCCGGGCGTGTTCTTCGACCACGACCGCGGCAAGACGCACAGCTCCGGCAAACTCCTGTACTCCGCGCGGATCATTCCGTACCGCGGTTCGTGGTTGGACTTCGAGTTCGACCCGAAAGACTGCGTGTTCGTGCGTATCGACCGTCGTCGCAAGCTGCCGGCCTCGGTACTGCTGCGCGCGCTCGGCTATACCACTGAGCAAGTGCTGGACGCTTTCTATACCACCAACGTATTCAGCCTGAAGGATGAAACCCTCAAGCTGGAGCTGATCGCTTCGCGTCTGCGTGGTGAAATTGCTGTCCTGGACATCCAGGATGAGAAAGGCAAGGTCATCGTTGAGGCTGGCCGTCGTATCACTGCGCGCCACATCAACCAGATCGAAAAGGCCGGTATCAAAGAGCTGGAAGTGCCTCTGGACTACGTCCTGGGTCGCACGACCGCCAAGGTCATCGTTCACCCGGCTACAGGCGAAATCCTGGCCGAGTGCAACACCGAGCTGAACACCGAAATCCTGGCGAAAATCGCCAAGGCCCAGGTTGTTCGCATCGAGACCTTGTACACCAACGATATCGACTGCGGTCCGTTCATCTCCGACACTCTGAAGATCGACTCCACCAGCAACCAATTGGAAGCGCTGGTCGAGATCTATCGCATGATGCGTCCTGGTGAGCCACCAACCAAAGACGCTGCCGAAACCCTGTTCAACAACCTGTTCTTCAGCCCTGAGCGCTATGACCTGTCTGCGGTCGGCCGGATGAAGTTCAACCGTCGTATCGGTCGTACCGAGATCGAAGGTTCGGGCGTGCTGTGCAAGGAAGACATCGTCGCGGTACTGAAGACGCTGGTCGACATCCGTAACGGCAAAGGCATCGTCGATGACATCGACCACCTGGGTAACCGTCGTGTTCGCTGCGTAGGCGAAATGGCCGAGAACCAGTTCCGCGTTGGCCTGGTGCGTGTTGAGCGTGCGGTCAAAGAGCGTCTGTCGATGGCTGAAAGCGAAGGCCTGATGCCGCAAGACCTGATCAACGCCAAGCCAGTGGCTGCGGCGGTGAAAGAGTTCTTCGGTTCCAGCCAGCTTTCCCAGTTCATGGACCAGAACAACCCGCTGTCCGAGATCACCCACAAGCGCCGTGTATCCGCACTGGGCCCGGGCGGTCTGACCCGTGAGCGTGCTGGCTTCGAAGTTCGTGACGTACACCCGACGCACTACGGTCGTGTTTGCCCGATCGAAACGCCGGAAGGTCCGAACATCGGTCTGATCAACTCCCTGGCCGCTTATGCGCGTACCAACCAGTATGGCTTCCTCGAGAGCCCGTACCGTGTGGTGAAAGACGCTCTGGTCACCGACGAGATCGTGTTCCTGTCCGCCATCGAAGAAGCTGATCACGTGATCGCTCAGGCTTCGGCCACGATGAACGACAAGAAAGTCCTGATCGACGAGCTGGTAGCTGTTCGTCACTTGAACGAGTTCACCGTCAAGGCGCCGGAAGACGTCACCTTGATGGACGTTTCGCCCAAGCAGGTAGTTTCGGTTGCAGCGTCGCTGATCCCGTTCCTGGAGCACGATGACGCCAACCGTGCATTGATGGGTTCCAACATGCAGCGTCAAGCTGTACCGACCTTGCGTGCTGACAAGCCGCTGGTAGGTACCGGCATGGAACGTAACGTAGCTCGTGACTCCGGCGTTTGCGTCGTGGCTCGTCGTGGCGGCGTTATCGACTCCGTTGATGCCAGCCGTATCGTGGTTCGTGTTGCCGATGACGAAGTTGAAACTGGCGAAGCCGGTGTCGACATCTACAACCTGACCAAATACACCCGCTCGAACCAGAACACCTGCATCAACCAGCGTCCGCTGGTGAGCAAGGGTGATCGCGTTCAGCGTAGCGACATCATGGCCGATGGCCCGTCCACCGATATGGGTGAGCTGGCTCTGGGTCAGAACATGCGCATCGCGTTCATGGCATGGAACGGCTTCAACTTCGAAGACTCCATCTGCCTGTCCGAGCGTGTGGTTCAAGAAGACCGCTTCACCACGATCCACATTCAGGAACTGACCTGTGTGGCACGTGACACCAAGCTTGGTCCTGAGGAAATCACTGCAGACATCCCGAACGTGGGTGAAGCTGCACTGAACAAGCTGGACGAAGCCGGTATCGTTTACGTAGGTGCTGAAGTTGGCGCAGGCGACATCCTGGTGGGTAAGGTCACTCCGAAAGGCGAGACCCAACTGACTCCGGAAGAGAAGCTGCTGCGTGCCATCTTCGGTGAAAAAGCCAGCGACGTTAAAGACACCTCCCTGCGTGTACCTACCGGTACCAAAGGTACTGTCATCGACGTACAAGTCTTCACCCGTGACGGCGTTGAGCGTGATGCTCGTGCACTGTCCATCGAGAAGACCCAGCTCGACGAGATCCGCAAGGACCTGAACGAAGAGTTCCGTATCGTTGAAGGCGCGACCTTCGAACGCCTGCGCTCCGCTCTGGTAGGCCACAAGGCCGAAGGCGGCGCAGGTCTGAAGAAAGGTCAGGACATCACCGACGAAATTCTCGACGGTCTTGAGCACGGCCAGTGGTTCAAACTGCGCATGGCTGAAGACGCTCTGAACGAGCAGCTCGAGAAGGCCCAGGCCTACATCGTTGATCGCCGCCGTCTGCTGGACGACAAGTTCGAAGACAAGAAGCGCAAACTGCAGCAGGGCGATGACCTGGCTCCAGGCGTGCTGAAAATCGTCAAGGTTTACCTGGCAATCCGTCGCCGCATCCAGCCGGGCGACAAGATGGCCGGTCGTCACGGTAACAAAGGTGTGGTCTCCGTGATCATGCCGGTTGAAGACATGCCGCACGATGCCAATGGCACCCCGGTCGACGTCGTCCTCAACCCGTTGGGCGTACCTTCGCGTATGAACGTTGGTCAGATCCTTGAAACCCACCTGGGCCTCGCGGCCAAAGGTCTGGGCGAGAAGATCAACCGTATGATCGAAGAGCAGCGCAAGGTCGCAGACCTGCGCAAGTTCCTGCACGAGATCTACAACGAGATCGGCGGTCGCAACGAAGAGCTGGATACCTTCTCCGACCAGGAAATCCTGGATCTGGCGAAGAACCTGCGCGGCGGCGTTCCAATGGCTACCCCGGTGTTCGACGGTGCCAAGGAAAGCGAAATCAAGGCCATGCTGAAACTGGCAGACCTGCCGGAAAGCGGCCAGATGCAGCTGTTCGACGGTCGTACCGGCAACAAGTTCGAGCGCCCGGTTACTGTTGGCTACATGTACATGCTGAAGCTGAACCACTTGGTAGACGACAAGATGCACGCTCGTTCTACTGGTTCGTACAGCCTGGTTACCCAGCAGCCGCTGGGTGGTAAGGCTCAGTTCGGTGGTCAGCGTTTCGGGGAGATGGAGGTCTGGGCACTGGAAGCATACGGTGCTGCATACACTCTGCAAGAAATGCTCACAGTGAAGTCGGACGATGTGAACGGTCGTACCAAGATGTACAAAAACATCGTGGACGGCGATCACCGTATGGAGCCGGGCATGCCCGAGTCCTTCAACGTGTTGATCAAAGAAATTCGTTCCCTCGGCATCGATATCGATCTGGAAACCGAATAACACGTGACGCGAATCGAGAGCGTGGCCGTTTGGTCCGCTCTCTGCTCCGCCAGGAGGAAAGGCCTTGAAAGACCTACTGAATTTGCTGAAAAACCAGGGTCAAGTCGAAGAGTTCGACGCCATCCGTATTGGATTGGCATCGCCTGAGATGATCCGTTCGTGGTCGTTCGGTGAAGTTAAAAAGCCGGAAACCATCAACTACCGTACGTTCAAACCTGAGCGTGACGGCCTGTTCTGCGCCAAGATCTTTGGCCCGGTAAAGGATTACGAGTGCCTGTGCGGTAAGTACAAGCGCTTGAAGCACCGTGGTGTGATCTGCGAGAAGTGCGGCGTTGAAGTCGCACTGGCCAAGGTTCGTCGTGAGCGTATGGCGCACATCGAACTGGCTTCGCCGGTTGCCCACATCTGGTTCCTGAAATCGCTGCCGTCCCGTATCGGCTTGCTGATGGACATGACTCTGCGTGATATCGAACGCGTTCTCTACTTCGAGAGCTATGTCGTTATCGATCCAGGCATGACCACCCTTGAAAAGGGTCAGCTGCTGAACGACGAGCAGTACTTCGAAGCGCTGGAAGAGTTCGGTGATGATTTCGATGCCCGTATGGGTGCCGAAGCTGTCCGCGAGCTGCTGCACGCTATCGACCTGGAGCACGAGATTGGCCGTCTGCGCGAAGAAATTCCGCAAACCAACTCCGAAACCAAGATCAAGAAGCTGTCCAAGCGTCTGAAGTTGATGGAAGCCTTCCAGGGTTCCGGCAACTTGCCAGAGTGGATGGTGCTGACCGTTCTGCCGGTTCTGCCGCCAGACCTGCGTCCGCTGGTACCGCTGGACGGTGGTCGTTTCGCGACGTCCGACCTCAACGACCTGTATCGCCGCGTGATCAACCGTAACAACCGCTTGAAGCGCCTGCTTGACCTGTCCGCTCCGGACATCATCGTGCGCAACGAAAAGCGTATGTTGCAGGAAGCTGTCGATGCCTTGCTCGACAACGGTCGTCGTGGCCGCGCTATCACCGGTTCCAACAAGCGTCCTCTGAAATCCCTGGCTGACATGATCAAGGGTAAGCAAGGTCGTTTCCGTCAGAACTTGCTCGGTAAGCGTGTTGACTACTCCGGTCGTTCGGTAATTACCGTAGGCCCGACCCTGCGTCTGCACCAGTGCGGTCTGCCCAAGAAGATGGCACTTGAGCTGTTCAAGCCATTCATCTTCGGCAAGCTGGAAATGCGCGGTCTCGCGACCACCATCAAAGCGGCCAAGAAAATGGTCGAGCGCGAACTGCCAGAGGTTTGGGACGTTCTCGCCGAGGTGATCCGCGAACACCCGGTTCTCCTCAACCGTGCACCGACCCTTCACCGTCTGGGTATCCAGGCGTTTGAACCAGTACTGATCGAAGGTAAGGCTATTCAGCTGCACCCGCTGGTCTGTGCCGCGTACAACGCCGACTTCGACGGCGACCAAATGGCCGTGCACGTACCGCTGACACTGGAAGCCCAGTTGGAAGCGCGCGCGTTGATGATGTCGACCAACAACATTCTGTCGCCAGCCAACGGTGAGCCAATCATCGTTCCGTCGCAGGACGTTGTATTGGGTCTGTACTACATGACCCGTGAAGCGATCAATGCCAAGGGCGAAGGTCGTGTGTTCGCTGACCTGCAGGAAGTTGACCGTGTGTTCCGTGCCGGCGAAGCCGCACTGCACGCCAAGGTCAAAGTGCGGATCAACGAAACCGTCAATGACCGTGACGGCGGCAGCGTGAGCAACACCCGTATCGTCGACACCACTGTCGGCCGTGCGCTGTTGTACCAGGTTGTGCCAAAAGGTCTGTCGTACGATGTCGTCAACCTGCCGATGAAGAAGAAGGCGATCTCCAAGCTGATCAACCAGTGCTACCGCGTGGTTGGTTTGAAAGAGACCGTTATCTTCGCTGACCAGTTGATGTACACAGGTTTCGCTTACTCCACTATCTCCGGCGTTTCCATCGGCGTTAACGACTTCGTTATCCCGGATGAAAAAGCTCGCATCATCAGTGCCGCCACTGACGAAGTGAAAGAGATCGAGAGCCAGTACGCCTCCGGCCTGGTAACCCAGGGCGAGAAGTACAACAAGGTGATCGACCTTTGGTCCAAGGCGAACGACGAAGTTTCCAAGGCGATGATGGCCAACCTCTCGAAAGAGAAAGTCATCGACCGTCACGGCGACGAAGTTGACCAGGAATCCTTCAACTCGATGTACATGATGGCCGACTCGGGCGCACGGGGTTCTGCTGCGCAGATCCGTCAGCTCGCCGGTATGCGTGGCCTGATGGCCAAGCCGGATGGCTCCATCATCGAAACGCCGATCACTGCGAACTTCCGTGAAGGTTTGAGCGTACTTCAGTACTTCATCTCCACTCACGGTGCTCGTAAGGGGCTTGCGGATACCGCGTTGAAAACCGCTAACTCCGGTTACCTGACTCGCCGTCTGGTAGACGTTGCACAAGATCTGGTTGTAACCGAGATCGATTGCGGCACCGAGCACGGCCTGCTGATGACTCCGCACATTGAAGGCGGTGACGTTGTAGAGCCGCTGGGTGAGCGCGTATTGGGTCGTGTGATTGCCCGTGACGTGTTCAAGCCAGGTACCGAGGAAGTTATCGTTCCTGCTGGCACCCTGGTTGACGAAAAGTGGGTCGAGTTCATCGAGCTCAACAGCATCGACGAAGTGATCGTTCGCTCGCCGATCAGCTGCGAAACCCGCTATGGCATTTGCGCCAAGTGCTACGGCCGTGACTTGGCTCGTGGTCACCAGGTAAACATCGGTGAAGCGGTCGGCGTTATCGCTGCCCAGTCCATCGGTGAGCCGGGTACCCAGCTGACCATGCGTACGTTCCACATCGGTGGTGCGGCAAGCCGGACCTCCGCAGCCGACAGTGTTCAGGTGAAGAATGGCGGTACCGTCCGCCTGCACAACCTCAAGCACGTTGAGCGAGTGGATGGCCACCTGGTTGCTGTGTCCCGTTCCGGTGAGCTGGCAATCGCTGATGACTACGGTCGTGAGCGCGAGCGTTACAAGCTGCCGTACGGTGCTGTGATTTCGGTTAAAGAAGGTGACAAGGTCGACGCTGGCGCAATCGTGGCCAAGTGGGATCCGCACACTCACCCAATCGTTACCGAAATGAAAGGTACCGTGACCTACGTGGGCATGGAAGAAGGCATCACGATCAAGCGTCAGACTGACGAATTGACCGGTATGACCAACATTGAAGTACTCGACGCCAAAGATCGTCCAGCTGCCGGTAAAGACATCCGTCCTGCCGTGAAGATGGTTGATGACAACGGCAAGGATCTGTTGCTGCCAGGCACTGACGTAATCGCTCAGTACTTCCTGCCAGCCAACGCCCTGGTCGGTGTAGCGGATGGTGCGAAGATCGCGATCGGTGATGTTATCGCGCGTATCCCGCAAGAAACTTCGAAGACCCGTGACATCACCGGTGGTCTGCCGCGTGTTGCCGACTTGTTCGAAGCTCGTCGTCCGAAAGAAGCGTCGATTCTGGCTGAAGTCAGCGGCACCATCGCGTTCGGTAAAGAAACCAAAGGTAAGCGCCGTCTGGTCATTACTCCGAACGACGGTAGCGATCCGTATGAAGAGCTGATTCCGAAGTGGCGTCACCTGAACGTGTTCGAAGGCGAACAGGTAAACCGCGGTGAAGTTATCTCCGACGGCCCGAGCGATCCACACGACATCCTGCGTCTGCTGGGTGTGAGTGCTCTGGCCAAGTACATCGTTAACGAGATCCAGGACGTTTACCGTCTGCAAGGCGTGAAGATCAACGACAAGCACATCGAGACCATCCTGCGTCAGATGCTGCGTAAAGTTGAAATCGCTGAATCCGGCGATTCCAGTTTCATCAAGGGCGACCAGATGGAACTGACTCACGTACTGGTAGAAAACGAGCGCCTGGCGAACGAAGAGAAATTCGTTTCCAAGTTCACTCGCGTGCTGCTGGGTATCACCAAGGCGTCGTTGTCCACTGAGTCGTTCATCTCGGCGGCCTCCTTCCAGGAGACCACTCGCGTACTGACCGAAGCAGCGGTAACCGGCAAGCGCGATTACCTGCGCGGCCTGAAAGAAAACGTGGTCGTGGGTCGTCTGATCCCGGCGGGTACCGGTTTGGCTTACCACAGCGAGCGTAAGCGTCGCCGTGATGCTGACAAGCCGCTGCGCGTGAGCGCCAGTGAAGTGGAAGCTGCACTGACCGAAGCACTGAACTCAAGCGGTAACTGAGTTCTGCGATAGATGAGTCTGGGCCCTGACACTCCCGTTCGTCGGATCGAGGCATTTTTGCCCCGGTTCGGCGCGAGGGGAGGTCGGGGCCTTGCCTTGACTGGGGACAAGATCCTCTTTAGACTCTTGTACCCCTAAATTTGGCGGGAATTCGTTCCTGCCATTTTGCTTTTCTTGCAAGACAATAGCGTCGCAAGACAACAGTGGAGCTAGTAGATGGCAACTATCAACCAGCTGGTACGTCAGCCGCGTAAGCGTATCGTCGAGAAATCCGACGTACCTGCGCTGCAGAACTGCCCGCAACGTCGTGGCGTATGCACCCGTGTGTATACCACCACGCCGAAAAAACCTAACTCGGCACTGCGTAAAGTATGCCGTGTGCGTCTGACCAACGGTTTCGAGGTTTCCTCGTACATCGGCGGTGAAGGCCACAACCTGCAAGAGCACAGCGTGGTACTGATCCGCGGCGGTCGTGTAAAAGACTTGCCAGGTGTTCGTTATCACACCGTACGCGGCTCCTTGGATACTTCCGGCGTTAAAGGTCGTAACCAGGGTCGTTCGAAGTACGGTACCAAGAAGCCTAAGTAGTAGCGGCTTTTTGTAAACCTGAATCATCTTATTTTCTGAGTCGATAAGAGTAAGGTCGGAGGCGTCCCGAAAGGGCACCGATTCCGAGCGAACCTGAAGACCGTTTGAGGGCTTATCCATGCCAAGAAGACGCGTAGCAGCCAAGCGCGAAGTGCTTGACGATCCAAAATACGGAAGCCAAATTCTGGCCAAGTTCATGAACCACGTGATGGAAAGCGGCAAGAAAGCCGTTGCCGAGCGTATCGTTTATGGCGCGCTGGAAAAGGTTAAAGAACGCAAGAACAGCGACCCCCTGGAAATCTTCGAGAAAGCTCTCGACGCCATCGCTCCGCTGGTCGAAGTGAAGTCGCGCCGTGTAGGCGGTGCTACTTACCAGGTTCCGGTTGAAGTTCGCCCGTCCCGTCGTAACGCTCTGGCAATGCGCTGGTTGGTAGACTTCGCCCGTAAGCGCGGCGAGAAGTCTATGGCTCTGCGTTTGGCCGGCGAACTGTTGGACGCTGCTGAAGGTAAAGGTGCTGCTGTTAAGAAGCGTGAAGACGTGCACCGTATGGCTGAAGCTAACAAAGCTTTCTCGCACTACCGCTTCTAATTTTAGCTTCACTAATTTTGCGAGGGCTTTATGGCTCGTACTACTCCGATTAGCCGCTACCGTAACATCGGTATCGTCGCTCACGTGGATGCTGGTAAAACCACCACCACCGAGCGCGTACTGTTTTACACCGGCAAAAGTCACAAAATGGGCGAGGTGCATGACGGCGCCGCGACCACAGACTGGATGGTTCAGGAGCAGGAGCGTGGTATTACCATTACTTCTGCTGCTATTACCGCCTTCTGGAAAGGTTCCGAGAAGCAGTACAAAGACGAGCATCGCTTCAACGTAATCGATACCCCGGGCCACGTAGACTTCACTATTGAAGTTGAGCGTTCCCTGCGTGTACTCGACGGCGCTGTCGTTGTGTTCTGCGGCACCTCGGGTGTTGAGCCTCAGTCGGAAACCGTATGGCGTCAAGCCAACAAGTACGGTGTTCCACGTCTTGTTTATGTAAACAAGATGGACCGTGCTGGCGCCAACTTCCTGCGCGTGATCGGTCAGATCAAGCAGCGTCTGGGTCACACTCCGGTGCCTATCCAGTTGGCGATCGGTTCTGAAGATAACTTCCAGGGTCAGATTGATCTGATCAATATGGAAGCTGTCTACTGGAACGATTCCGATAAAGGTATGGTTCCTGTTCGCAAGCCTATCCCTGAAGAGCTTCAGGAACTGGCTGACGAGTGGCGCAACAACATGGTTGAGGCTGCGGCTGAAGCCAGCGAAGAGCTGATGAACAAGTACCTCGAAGGCGAAGAGCTCACCAACGTGGAAATCAAGGCCGCTCTGCGTCAGCGTACTATCGCTGGTGAGATCGTCTTGGCTGTTTGCGGTTCTTCCTTCAAGAACAAGGGTGTTCCCCTGGTTCTCGACGCCGTTATCGACTACCTGCCTGCTCCAACCGACATTCCTGCTATCAAGGGTACCAACCCTGATAACGAGGAAGAAGAGATGGAGCGTCATGCTGACGACAACGAGCCGTTCTCGGCTCTGGCGTTCAAGATCGCTACAGACCCATTCGTGGGTACTTTGACCTTCGTTCGCGTTTACTCGGGCGTGTTGGCCTCCGGCGACGGCGTGATCAACTCGGTTAAAGGCAAGAAAGAGCGCGTGGGCCGTATGGTGCAAATGCACGCAAACGCTCGCGAAGAGATCAAGGAAGTACGCGCTGGTGACATCGCGGCCCTGATCGGCATGAAGGACGTCACCACTGGTGAGACTTTGTGCGACGCTGCCAAGCCAATCATCCTGGTTCGCATGGACTTCCCGGAGCCGGTTATCTCGGTTGCCGTAGAGCCTAAGACCAAGGATGACCAGGAAAAAATGGGTATCGCTCTGGGCAAGCTTGCTCAGGAAGATCCATCTTTCCGCGTCAAGACTGATGAAGAGACTGGTCAAACGATCATCTCTGGCATGGGCGAGCTGCACCTGGACATCCTGGTTGACCGGATGCGCCGTGAGTTCAACGTCGAAGCCAACATCGGTAAGCCTCAGGTTTCCTATCGTGAGCGCATCACGAAGAACTGTGAAATCGAAGGCAAGTTCGTTCGTCAATCCGGCGGTCGTGGTCAGTTCGGTCACTGCTGGATCCGTTTTGCTCCTGCTGACGAAGGTCAGGAAGGTCTGCAATTCGTGAACGAAGTAGTAGGTGGTGTGGTTCCTAAGGAATACATCCCTGCTATCCAGAAGGGTATCGAAGAGCAGATGAAGAACGGTGTTGTTGCCGGCTATCCGCTGATCGGCCTGAAAGCAACCGTTTTTGACGGTTCTTACCACGACGTCGACTCCAACGAGATGGCGTTTAAGGTGGCTGCTTCCATGGCAACCAAGCAACTGGCCCAGAAGGGCGGTGGTGAGTTGCTTGAGCCAATCATGGCGGTAGAAGTTGTTACACCTGAAGACTATATGGGTGATGTCATGGGCGACCTTAACCGTCGTCGCGGCATGATCTTGGGTATGGAAGACACGGTTTCCGGCAAAGTGATTCGCGCCGAGGTTCCGTTGGGTGAGATGTTCGGTTATGCGACCGACGTTCGCTCCATGTCCCAGGGTCGCGCAAGCTACTCTATGGAATTCAAAAAATACAACACAGCTCCGGCGCACATCGCTGAAACTGTATCCAAAAAACAAGGCTGATTCAGTCCTTTAGGCAAGGAGTTAATTGTCGTGGCTAAAGAAAAATTTGATCGTTCCCTACCGCACGTAAACGTTGGCACCATCGGCCACGTTGACCACGGTAAAACCACTCTGACCGCTGCTCTGACTCGCGTCTGCTCCGAAGTTTTCGGTTCGGCTCGTGTTGACTTCGACAAGATCGACAGCGCACCAGAAGAAAAAGCTCGTGGTATCACCATCAACACCGCGCACGTTGAGTACAACTCGACTATTCGTCACTACGCTCACGTTGACTGCCCAGGTCACGCTGACTATGTGAAGAACATGATCACTGGTGCTGCCCAGATGGACGGCGCGATCCTGGTTTGCTCGGCCGCTGATGGTCCGATGCCACAAACCCGTGAGCACATCCTGCTGTCCCGCCAGGTTGGCGTTCCGTACATCGTGGTTTTCCTGAACAAGGCTGACCTGGTAGACGACGCTGAGCTGCTGGAACTGGTTGAGATGGAAGTGCGCGATCTGCTGAGCACTTACGACTTCCCAGGTGACGACACTCCGATCATCATCGGTTCTGCTCGTATGGCTCTGGAAGGCAACGACGAAAACGAAATGGGCACCACTGCCGTTCGTAAACTGGTTGAAACTCTGGACAGCTACATCCCAGAACCAGTTCGTCTGACCGACAAGCCGTTCCTGATGCCAATCGAAGACGTATTCTCGATCTCCGGTCGCGGTACTGTTGTGACTGGTCGTATCGAGCGCGGTATCGTTCGCGTTCAGGATCCATTGGAAATCGTTGGTCTGCGTGACACTACCGTCACCACCTGCACCGGTGTTGAAATGTTCCGCAAGCTGCTCGACGAAGGTCGTGCTGGCGAGAACTGCGGCGTTCTGCTGCGTGGTACCAAGCGTGACGACGTTGAGCGTGGCCAGGTTCTGGTTAAGCCAGGTTCGGTCAAGCCGCACACCAAGTTCACCGCAGAAGTTTATGTTCTGAGCAAAGAAGAAGGCGGCCGTCATACTCCGTTCTTCAAAGGCTACCGTCCACAGTTCTACTTCCGTACTACTGACGTGACCGGTAACTGCGAATTGCCAGAAGGCGTTGAAATGGTAATGCCAGGTGACAACATTCAAATGACTGTTACCCTGATCAAAACCATCGCAATGGAAGACGGTCTGCGCTTCGCAATCCGTGAAGGCGGCCGTACCGTTGGTGCTGGCGTTGTAGCTAAAATCATCGAGTAATCTCTCTTTTGAGTGAGCTTTGATGTTTTGAGAAAGCCCCCGCTTAGCGGGGGCTTTTTTATTGGGTTGACACCTATCTAGGGCGTCTATAGAATTGCGCCTCCTTTTAACGGGCGTATTGCGCCCGGTGGGAATAGCAGCCGGAGTCTGAAATCCAATGCAAAATCAGCAAATCCGTATCAGGTTGAAGGCTTTTGACCATCGCCTGATCGACCAATCCACCCAGGAAATCGTGGAAACCGCGAAACGTACTGGTGCTCAAGTGCGTGGTCCAATTCCACTGCCTACCCGTAAAGAGCGGTTCACCGTTCTGGTCTCCCCGCACGTCAACAAAGACGCGCGTGACCAGTACGAGATCCGTACTCATAAGCGCGTACTGGACATCGTCCAGCCAACGGATAAAACCGTTGATGCACTTATGAAGCTCGATCTGGCGGCCGGTGTGGAAGTACAGATCAGCCTCGGCTAAGACTTGGGTCTTAGTCGTGTAACGCTCTGAAATGGGCGGCCATAGCGGGTGAAAGCCCCGTACACTCATGAGGTTTACAACATGACTATTGGTGTAGTCGGTCGTAAATGCGGTATGACCCGTATTTTCACCGAAGAAGGTGTCTCCATTCCGGTCACGGTCATTGAGATCGAACCGAATCGCGTCACCCAGTTCAAAACTGAAGAAACCGATGGCTATCGTGCAGTGCAAGTCACTGTCGGCGAGCGTCGTGCTTCGCGCGTGACTGCTGCTCAAGCAGGTCACTTCGCTAAAGCAAACGTTGCAGCTGGTCGTACTGTTATGGAGTTCCGTCTTGAAGACGGCGACTACCAGGCTGGCGATCTGATCAACGCTGAAATCTTCGCCGCTGGTCAACTGGTTGATGTAACCGGTCAGTCCAAAGGTAAAGGCTTCCAGGGTACGATCAAGCGTTGGAATTTCCGTGGTCAAGACAACACTCACGGTAACTCCGTTTCCCACCGCGTCCCGGGCTCTATTGGCCAGTGCCAGACTCCTGGTCGTGTATTCAAGGGCAAAAAAATGTCCGGTCATATGGGCGCTGAGCGCGTGACCGTGCAGTCCCTCGAAGTAGTGCGCGTCGACGCTGAACGCAATCTGTTGTTGGTCAAGGGTGCTGTTCCTGGCGCTACTGGCGGCAACCTGGTTGTACGTCCAGCGGCCAAGGCTCGCGGTTAAGGGGAAGCTGACATGCAATTAAATGTAAATGACGCTCAAGCGATCGAAGTTTCCGAACTGACATTTGGCGGCGAATTCAACGAGACGCTCGTTCACCAAGCAGTCGTGGCCTACATGGCCGGCGGCCGTCAAGGTAGCAAGCAGCAAAAGACCCGTTCCGACGTACGTGGTGGCGGTAAGCGCCCTTGGCGTCAGAAAGGCACTGGCCGTGCTCGTGCCGGTACTATCCGTAGCCCAATCTGGCGTGGCGGCGGTACCACTTTCGCAGCTCGTCCACAGGATCACTCTCAGAAGCTCAACAAGAAGATGTACCGCGCAGCTCTGCGCTCCATCCTTGCTGAACTCGTGCGTACTGATCGTCTGGTCGTGGTTCAGGACTTCGCTGTCGAAAGTCCAAAAACCAAAGATCTGCTGGGCAAACTGAACAACATGAGCCTGACCGACGTTTTGATCGTGTCTGAAGCTGTTGATCAGAACCTGTACCTGGCTGCTCGCAACCTGCCACACGTTGATGTACGTGACGTGCAAGGTTCCGATCCAGTTAGTCTGATCGCATACGACAAGGTGTTGATCACCGTGTCGGCCGTGAAGAAATTCGAGGAGCTGCTGGGATGAACCAGGAACGCGTATTTAAAGTTCTGCTTGGCCCGCACGTTTCCGAAAAGGCTACGGTTCTGGCTGACAAGAAAGGCCAGTTCGTTTTCAAGGTTGCAACTGACGCAACCAAGCTGGAAATCAAGAAGGCCGTCGAAAGCCTGTTCAGCGTGAAAGTAGAGCGTGTTACTACCCTGAATGTTCTGGGTAAGAGCAAGCGCACTGCTCGCGGTCTGGGCAAGCGTAATGACTGGAAGAAGGCAGTTATCTCCCTTCAGCCAGGCCAAGATCTCGATTTCAGCAGCAGTGCTGAGTAAGGAAGGGGTGCATCATGGCAATCGTTAAATGCAAACCGACTTCCCCTGGCCGCCGTTTTGTGGTCAAGGTGGTCAACCAGGAGCTGCATAAAGGCGCTCCTCACGCACCGCTGCTCGAGAAAAAATCGAAGTCTGGTGGTCGTAACAACAATGGTCGCATTACCACTCGTCACATCGGTGGTGGCCATAAGCAGCATTATCGTCTGGTCGATTTCCGTCGCAACGACAAAGATGGCATCGCTGCCACTGTCGAGCGTATTGAATACGATCCAAACCGTACTGCTCACATCGCTCTGCTGCTGTACGCAGATGGCGAGCGTCGCTACATCATCGCCCCTAAAGGCGTGAGTGCTGGTGACCAGCTGATCGCAGGTGCTCTGGCGCCGATCAAGCCGGGCAACGCTCTGCAACTGCGTAACATTCCAGTTGGTAGCACCGTACACGGCATCGAATTGAAGCCAGGTAAAGGCGCGCAAATCGCTCGTTCCGCTGGTGCTTCGGCTCAGCTGATCGCTCGTGAAGGTGTCTACGTGACCCTGCGTCTGCGTTCTGGTGAGATGCGTAAAGTACTGGCTGAATGCCGTGCGACCCTGGGCGAAGTCTCGAACTCCGAGCACAGCCTGCGTTCGTTGGGTAAAGCTGGTGCCAAACGCTGGCGTGGCGTTCGCCCAACCGTTCGTGGTGTTGCCATGAACCCGGTTGACCACCCACACGGTGGTGGTGAAGGTCGTACCTCTGGTGGTCGTCATCCGGTATCGCCATGGGGCTTCCCGACTAAGGGCGCGAAGACTCGTGGTAATAAGCGTACCGACAAAATGATCGTCCGTCGTCGCAAGTAAATAGAGGGATACGACAGTGCCACGTTCTCTGAAAAAAGGTCCTTTTATTGATCTTCACCTACTGAAGAAGATCGAAGTGGCGGCGGAAAAGAACGATCGCAAACCAGTTAAGACCTGGTCGCGTCGTTCGATGATCCTGCCACAAATGGTCGGTCTGACCATCGCAGTACACAACGGTCGTCAACACGTCCCAGTTCTCGTTAACGAAGACATGGTCGGCCACAAACTGGGCGAGTTTGCCGGTACCCGCACTTATCGTGGGCACGTGGCAGACAAGAAAGCCAAGCGTTAAGGGGTTAGGAAATGGAAGTAGCCGCTAAGTTGTCGGGCGCTCGAATCTCCGCCCAGAAAGCCCGCTTGGTCGCCGACCAGATCCGCGGGAAGAAGGTGGGCGAAGCGCTCAACCTGTTGGCTTTCAGCAGTAAGAAAGCCGCCGAGATCATGAAGAAAGTGCTGGAGTCGGCCGTAGCCAACGCCGAGCATAACGAAGGCGCAGACGTTGATGACCTGAAGGTCAGCACCGTTTTCGTCAACGAAGGGCGTTCGCTGAAGCGCATCATGCCACGTGCCAAAGGCCGTGCTGATCGCATCGTCAAGCGGTCTTGCCATATCACTGTCAAGGTTGCTGACAAGTAACGGAGTCGAAGAGATGGGTCAGAAAGTACATCCCATTGGCATTCGCCTGGGAATCGTCAAGGAGCACACCTCCGTCTGGTACGCAGACGGTCGGACTTATGCGGACTATTTGTTCGCTGATCTGAAGGTGCGTGAGTATCTCCAAGACAAACTAAAAAGCGCGTCCGTAAGCCGTATCGATATCCATCGTCCGGCCCAAACTGCACGTATCACCATCCACACCGCTCGTCCAGGTATCGTTATCGGGAAGAAAGGTGAAGATGTTGAGAAACTGCGTCAGGACCTGACCAAGCAAATGGGTGTGCCTGTGCACATCAATATCGAAGAGATCCGCAAGCCGGAGCTCGACGGTATGCTGGTTGCGCAGAGCGTAGCTCAGCAGCTGGAGCGTCGCGTAATGTTCCGTCGCGCTATGAAGCGCGCCGTACAGAACGCCATGCGCATTGGTGCCAAAGGCATCAAAATCCAAGTGAGCGGTCGTCTCGGCGGTGCTGAAATCGCACGTACTGAATGGTATCGCGAAGGTCGTGTGCCACTGCACACCCTGCGTGCCGACATCGACTATGCCAACTACGAAGCTCACACCACTTACGGTGTGATCGGTGTAAAGGTTTGGATCTTCAAAGGCGAAGTAATTGGTGGTCGCCAAGAAGAACTGAAACCACAAGCACCAGCGCCTCGTAAAAAAGCTGCTAAGTAAGGGGTACGCCAAATGTTGCAACCTAAGCGTACGAAGTTCCGCAAGCAGATGACAGGCCACAACCGTGGTCTGGCTCAGCGCGGTAGCAAAGTCAGCTTCGGCGAGTTCGCGCTGAAGTCTGTAGCTCGTGGTCGTCTCACCGCTCGTCAGATCGAGTCAGCGCGTCGTGCTCTGACCCGTCACGTAAAACGTGGCGGCAAGATCTGGATCCGTGTATTCCCGGACAAGCCGATCTCCAAAAAACCTCTCGAGGTTCGGATGGGTAAAGGTAAGGGTAACGTGGAATACTGGGTTGCCCAGATTCAGCCAGGCAAAGTCCTGTATGAAATCGAGGGTGTTTCTGAAGAGCTGGCGCGTGAGGCTTTCGCCCTGGCTGCTGCAAAGCTGCCGCTCGCCACCTCCTTTGTTAAACGGACGGTGATGTGATGAAAGCGAATGAACTTCGTGAAAAATCCGCACAGCAGCTGAACGAGCAACTGCTCGGCCTGCTGCGCGACCAGTTCAATCTGCGTATGCAGAAAGCAACTGGCCAGTTGGGGCAGTCTCATCTGCTCTCGCAAGTTAAGCGTGACATCGCTCGCGTGAAGACTGTGCTCAACCAGCAGGCAGGTAAGTGATCATGGCTGAAGCCGAAAAGACTGTCCGTACGCTGACTGGCCGTGTTGTCAGCGACAAGATGGACAAAACCATCACCGTTTTGATCGAGCGTCGCGTTAAGCACCCGATCTACGGTAAATATGTTAAGCGTTCGACTAAGCTGCACGCGCACGACGAAACCAATCAGTGCCACATCGGCGACAAAGTCACTATTCGTGAAACTCGTCCGCTGGCCAAGACCAAGTCTTGGGCGCTGGTTGATGTTCTCGAACGCGCTGTGGAAGTCTAAGGACTAGGGGTCGGAGAAATTATATGATTCAGACTCAATCCATGCTCGATGTGGCCGATAACAGCGGCGCTCGCCGTGTTATGTGCATCAAGGTGCTGGGTGGCTCCCATCGTCGTTACGCTGGTATCGGTGACATCATCAAAGTTACCGTCAAGGAAGCAATTCCTCGCGGTAAGGTGAAAAAAGGCCAAGTGATGACTGCTGTTGTAGTCCGCACTCGTCACGGCGTACGTCGTGCTGATGGCTCCATTATCCGCTTTGATGGCAACGCTGCTGTTCTTCTGAACAACAAGCAAGAGCCGATCGGCACCCGTATCTTTGGGCCAGTGACCCGTGAACTTCGTACTGAGAAGTTCATGAAGATCGTCTCGCTCGCCCCAGAAGTGCTGTAAGGAGATCCGACATGCAAAAGATTCGTCGTGACGACGAGATCATCGTGATCGCCGGCAAAGACAAAGGTAAGCGCGGTAAGGTGCTTAAGGTTCTCGCTAATAACCGTCTGGTTATCGGTGGTCTGAACCTGGTCAAGCGTCATACCAAGCCTAACCCGATGTCGGGCGTGCAGGGCGGTATCGTCGAGAAAGAAGCTCCGCTGGACGCTTCTAACGTCGCCATCTTCAATGGCGAAACCAACAAGGCTGACCGCGTTGGTTTCAAAGTAGAAGACGGTAAGAAAATTCGTGTCTTCAAGTCGACCCAAAAAGCGGTTGATGCTTGAACACTGCTAGGTAGATTAGACCATGGCACGACTACAAGAGATTTACCGGAAGGAAATCGCCCCTAAGCTTAAGGAAGAACTTAAGCTCGGGAACGTGATGGAAGTTCCGCGCGTCACCAAAATCACCCTGAACATGGGTCTGGGCGAAGCGATCGGCGACAAAAAAGTCATCGAGCACGCTGTTGCCGACCTGGAAAAGATCACCGGTCAAAAAGTCGTTGTGACTTACGCTCGGAAATCCATCGCTGGCTTTAAAGTCCGTGAAGGTTGGCCGATCGGCGTCAAAGTGACTCTGCGCCGTGAGCGTATGTACGAATTCCTGGATCGTCTGCTGTCGATCTCCCTGCCTCGGGTCCGCGACTTCCGCGGCCTGAATGCCAAGTCCTTCGATGGTCGTGGTAACTACAGCATGGGCGTGAAAGAGCAGATCATCTTCCCGGAAATCGACTACGACAAGATCGATGCTCTCCGCGGTCTGGACATCACCCTGACCACCACTGCCAAGAACGATGATGAAGGTCGCGCCCTGTTGCGTGCTTTCAAATTCCCGTTCCGCAACTGATTGGAGTAGGACCATGGCCAAGATGAGCATGAAAAACCGCGAGCTGAAGCGTCAGCTCACGGTTGCCAAGTACGCCAAGAAGCGTGCAGCACTGAAAGCAATCATCGTTGATCTGAACGCAAGTCCAGAAGCGCGTTGGGAAGCTACAGTTGCTCTGCAGAAGCAGCCACGTGACGCAAGCGCTTCGCGCATGCGTAACCGCTGCCGCCTGACCGGTCGTCCACACGGCGTTTACCGCAAGTTCGGCCTCGGCCGTAACAAACTGCGTGAAGCGGCAATGCGTGGTGACGTACCAGGTCTGGTTAAAGCCAGCTGGTAAGTACTTTCAACGTCCAGGTGGTCGGAATCGCAAGATACTGACCGCCGGTGACCTTGAATCTGGATCAAGCCCCTTTTGGGGCTTGTTTCATTTCTGGAGTGTGTCTAAAATACGCGGCTCGCCTGAGCCCGTGTTTTTTGTGCTCGGAGATTCTCGGCGACATATGTAGCCGCAAGGCTAATTTTTTTGTATTAGGAGCGTCTAGCCCATGAGTATGCAGGACCCGTTAGCGGACATGCTAACTCGTATCCGTAATGCCCAGATGGCTGAAAAGTCCGTCGTAAGCATGCCATCTTCCAAGTTGAAGGTAGCTGTTGCCAAAGTCCTGAAAGACGAAGGCTACATTGCGGGTTATCAGATCAGCAGCGAAATCAAACCACTGCTGTCCATCGAGCTGAAGTACTTCGAAGGCCGTTCGGTCATCGAGGAAGTGAAGCGCGTTAGCCGTCCAGGCCTGCGTCAGTACAAGTCCGCTGAAGATCTGCCGAAAGTTCGTGGCGGTCTGGGCGTGTCTATCGTCTCCACCAACAAAGGTGTGATGACGGATCGTGCTGCGCGCGCTGCCGGTGTCGGCGGCGAAGTTCTTTGCACTGTGTTCTAAGGGGGGATAAGCATGTCTCGCGTCGCTAAGAACCCCGTTAAGCTGCCAGCCGGTGTCGAAGTCAAATTCGCAGGCCAACAGCTTTCGGTGAAGGGTGCCAAGGGTACTCTTGAACTGAACATCCATTCGTCCGTTGAGATCGTTGAAGAAGCTGGTGAGCTGCGTTTCGCTGCTCGCAATGGCGATCAACAAACTCGCGCAATGGCCGGTACCACGCGTGCGTTGGTAAACAACATGGTCCAAGGCGTAAGCCAAGGCTTCGAGCGCAAGCTCCAGCTGGTCGGTGTTGGTTACAAAGCGCAAGCAAAAGGCACGGTTTTGAACCTTGCCCTTGGCTTCTCGCACCCAGTGGATTACGAACTGCCAGCGGGCATCACTGCTGAGACTCCTAGCCAGACCGATATCCTGATCAAGGGCATCGACAAGCAGCTGGTAGGTCAAGTGGCCGCTGAGATCCGCGACTTCCGTCCACCAGAGCCGTACAAAGGCAAAGGTGTGCGCTACGCGGACGAAGTCGTCCGTCGTAAAGAAGCCAAGAAGAAGTAGGGCATAGCAAATGACCGACAAAAAAGTTACTCGACTGCGTCGCGCTCGCAAAGCACGCCTGAAAATGCACGAACTCGAAGTCGTGCGTCTCTGCGTGTTCCGCTCGTCGCAGCACATCTACGCCCAGGTCATCTCGGCCGACGGCAACAAAGTCCTGGCAAGCGCCTCGACTTTGGATAAAGAACTGCGTGATGGTGCCACTGGCAACATCGACGCGGCCACAAAGGTTGGCCAGCTGGTCGCTACGCGTGCTAAGGCCGCTGGCGTCTCGCAAGTGGCTTTCGACCGCTCTGGCTTCAAGTACCACGGTCGCGTGAAAGCGCTGGCTGATGCTGCTCGTGAAGCTGGGCTGGAGTTCTAAGTTATGTCAAATAACGACCAAAAGCGCGACGAAGGCTACATTGAGAAGCTGGTTCAAGTTAACCGCGTAGCCAAAACCGTTAAAGGCGGCCGTATCTTCACTTTCACCGCGTTGACCGTGGTGGGTGATGGTAAAGGGCGTGTTGGCTTCGGCCGTGGCAAGTCACGTGAAGTGCCTGCCGCGATCCAGAAGGCAATGGAAGCTGCTCGTCGCAACATGATCCAAGTTGATCTGAACGGCACTACTCTGCAGTACGCAATGAAGTCCGCTCACGGCGCTTCGAAGGTGTACATGCAGCCTGCTTCTGAAGGTACCGGTATCATCGCTGGCGGCGCTATGCGTGCTGTCCTCGAAGTTGCTGGCGTTCAGAACGTTCTGGCCAAGTGCTACGGCTCGACTAACCCGGTAAACGTGGTTCACGCCACTTTCAAGGGTCTGAAAGCTATGCAATCTCCTGAGTCCATCGCTGCCAAGCGTGGTCTGACTGTCAAGGAGATCTTCTGATCATGGCTACCGTTAAAGTAACGCTGATCAAAAGCATGACCGGCCGCATCCCTAACCACAAACTGTGTGTTAAAGGTTTGGGTCTGCGTCGCATCGGTCACACTGTAGAAGTCCAGGATACTCCCGAGAATCGCGGGATGATCAACAAGGCTTACTACATGCTGCGTGTAGAGGGTTAATCGATGAAACTCAATGATCTGAGTCCAGCGCCGGGTTCCCGTCGCGAAAAGCATCGTCCGGGCCGTGGTATCGGTAGCGGTTTGGGTAAGACTGGTGGCCGTGGCCACAAAGGTCAAACCTCCCGCTCCGGTGGCACCATCGCTCCAGGCTTTGAAGGCGGTCAACAGCCGCTGCATCGTCGCCTGCCTAAGTTCGGTTTCGTATCCCTGAAAGCCATGGACCGCGCAGAAGTGCGTCTGTCCGAGCTGGCTAAAGTGGAAGGCGACATCGTTACTGTGCAGACCCTGAAAGATGCCAACGTGATCAACGTCAACGTACAGCGTGTGAAAATCATGCTGTCCGGTGAAGTGACTCGCGCTGTCACTATCGGCAAGGGAATCGGCGCCACCAAAGGTGCGCGTTCGGCTATCGAAGCAGCTGGCGGCAAGTTCGAGGAATAAATGGCTAAGCAAGGTGCTCTCTCAGCGCTCGGCAAAGGCGGTATGTCTGAACTTTGGGCTCGTCTGCGTTTTCTGTTCCTGGCGATTATCGTCTACCGAATAGGCGCACACATCCCGGTTCCAGGTATCAACCCGGACCGACTCGCAGACCTGTTTCGACAGAATGAGGGGACCATTCTTAGCTTGTTCAACATGTTTTCCGGCGGTGCGCTGGAGCGGATGAGCATCTTTGCACTGGGGATCATGCCGTACATTTCGGCGTCGATCATCATGCAACTGATGACAGCCGTCAGCCCGCAGCTGGAGCAGTTGAAGAAGGAAGGTGAAGCTGGCCGTCGCAAGATTAGCCAGTACACCCGCTACGGCACTGTAGTCCTCGCCCTGGTTCAAGCTATCGGCATGTCCGTTGGCCTGGCAGGGCAGGGCGTTGCGTTCACTGGTGACTTTGGCTTCCATTTCGTCGCGGTATCCACGTTTGTGGCTGGTGCGATGTTCATGATGTGGCTGGGTGAACAGATTACTGAGCGTGGTGTTGGTAACGGTATCTCGATGTTGATTTTCGCAGGTATCGTCGCCGGTCTTCCGAGAGCAATCGGGCAGTCTTTCGAGTCTGCGCGTCAGGGTGATATCAATATCTTCGCCCTGGTTGCTATCGGTTTGCTGGCAGTAGCGATTATCGGTTTTGTGGTGTTCATTGAGCGTGGCCAGCGTCGTATTGCTGTTCACTACGCCAAGCGTCAGCAGGGCCGTAAGGTTTTTGCTGCGCAGACCAGCCACTTGCCGCTGAAAGTGAATATGGCCGGTGTTATTCCGGCAATTTTCGCGAGCAGCATCTTGCTGTTTCCGGCTTCGTTGGGTACCTGGTTTGGTCAGTCTGAAAATATGGGCTGGCTGCAGGACCTCTCTCAGTCGATCGCTCCTGGTCAGCCGTTGAATATTCTGCTGTTTAGTGCAGGGATTATTTTCTTCTGCTTCTTCTATACGGCGTTGATGTTCAATCCGAAAGACGTAGCGGAAAACCTGAAGAAGTCCGGTGCCTTTATTCCGGGTATCCGTCCAGGTGAGCAGTCGGCACGCTACATTGATGGCGTTCTGACTCGTTTGACCCTGTTCGGTGCTCTATATATGACGGCCGTGTGTCTGTTGCCCCAGTTCCTGGTGGTTGCAGCAAACGTTCCGTTCTACCTTGGCGGGACCTCGTTGCTGATCGTGGTCGTGGTTGTGATGGACTTCATGTCCCAAGTACAATCGCACCTCGTTTCGCACCAGTACGAATCCCTGATGAAGAAAGCCAACCTGAAGGGCTACGGCAGCGGCATGTTGCGCTGAGTACCCCATAAGGTTCGAGGAGTTGGTGATGAAAGTTCGTGCATCGGTGAAAAAGCTGTGCCGTAACTGCAAGATTATTCGCCGCGAAGGTGTTGTTCGAGTAATTTGCAGCGCGGAACCGCGTCACAAACAGCGCCAAGGCTGAGTGTGATCCGCTTGAAGCCCGGCAGCTAGTGCGCTGCCGGGTTGATTATTTGTTATTACAGCGATATTATCTCGCGCCCTATTTCTTGGCTTCCGGGGCGTAGGTAGCTGTCAATTGGAGTCCCACTGAATGGCCCGTATTGCAGGCGTTAACATTCCAGATAACAAGCACACTGTTATCTCGCTGACCTACATCTATGGTGTTGGTCGCACTACTGCGCAGAAAATTTGCGCAGTTGCTGGGGTAAACCCAGCCGCTAAGATCAAGGATCTGAGCGACGAGCAGATTGAACAGCTGCGTGGCGAAGTGGCGAAGTTCACCACTGAAGGTGACCTGCGTCGCGAAATCAACATGAAAATCAAGCGTTTGATGGACCTCGGTTGCTATCGCGGTCTGCGTCATCGTCGTGGTCTTCCAGTACGCGGTCAGCGTACCAAGACTAACGCGCGTACCCGTAAAGGTCCGCGTAAGCCGATCCGCAAGTAATCGCCCCAGCGAATCGACAGGAAAATTATCATGGCAAAACCTGCTGCTCGTCCTCGTAAAAAAGTTAAAAAGACAGTGGTTGATGGCATCGCCCACATCCATGCATCTTTTAACAACACAATCGTGACCATCACCGACCGTCAAGGTAACGCGCTTTCTTGGGCTACCTCCGGTGGTTCGGGTTTCCGCGGTTCCCGCAAGTCCACCCCGTTTGCTGCTCAAGTAGCTGCTGAACGTGCTGGTCAAGCTGCGCTGGAATACGGCCTGAAAAACCTCGACGTTAACGTCAAAGGTCCAGGTCCAGGTCGTGAGTCTGCTGTCCGTGCTTTGAACGGCTGTGGCTATAAGATCGCCAGCATCACCGACGTGACGCCAATCCCGCACAACGGGTGCCGTCCGCCGAAGAAGCGCCGCGTGTAATCCAGGAGATTGTAAAGAATGGCTCGTTACATTGGTCCAAAATGCAAACTCGCTCGTCGCGAAGGCACCGATCTCTTCCTGAAGAGCGGCGTGCGCGCGATCGAATCGAAGTGCAACATTGAAGCAGCACCTGGTATCCACGGCCAACGCCGCGGTCGCCAGTCCGATTACGGCACCCAACTGCGTGAAAAGCAGAAGGTCCGTCGTATTTACGGCGTTCTCGAGCGTCAGTTCAGCGGCTACTACAAAGAAGCTGCTGGCAAGAAAGGTGCAACCGGTGAAAACCTGCTGCAACTGCTCGAATGCCGTCTGGACAACGTTGTATACCGTATGGGCTTTGGTTCGACTCGTGCCGAATCCCGTCAGCTGGTATCGCACAAGTCGATCAGCGTTAACGGTCAGACCGTAAACGTTCCGTCTTACCAGGTTCGTGCTGGTGACGTGGTCGCAGTTCGCGAGAAAGCTAAAAACCAACTTCGCATTGTCCAAGCTCTCGATCTGTGTGCCCAACGTGGCCGCGTAGAATGGGTAGAAGTAGACACTGAGAAGAAGTCGGGCGTTTTCAAGAACGTTCCTGCTCGCAGTGATCTGTCCGCCGACATCAACGAAAGCCTGATTGTCGAGCTCTACTCCAAGTAAGGGCTAGAAAATAGGTGCATCCATGCAGATTTCGGTAAATGAGTTCCTGACACCCCGCCACATTGATGTGCAGGTTGTCAGTCCAACCCGCGCCAAAATTACTCTCGAGCCTCTCGAGCGTGGTTTTGGCCACACCCTGGGCAACGCGCTGCGCCGCATCCTGTTGTCCTCAATGCCCGGCTGTGCAGTAGTCGAGGCCGAGATTGACGGTGTGCTCCACGAGTACAGCGCCATCGAAGGTGTACAGGAAGACGTAATTGAAATCCTGTTGAACCTTAAAGGTCTGGCTATCAAGCTGCACGGCCGTGACGAAGTTACGCTGACCTTGTCGAAGAAGGGTTCGGGGGTGGTTACCGCTGCCGATATTCAGCTGGATCATGATGTCGAGATCGTTAACCCCGATCACGTAATCGCTAACCTGGCGTCTAACGGCGCCCTGAACATGAAGCTCACTGTAGCTCGTGGTCGTGGTTATGAACCGGCCGACTCGCGTCAGAGCGATGAAGACGAAAGCCGCAGCATTGGTCGCTTGCAGCTTGACTCTTCGTTCAGCCCGGTTCGCCGTATCGCATACGTGGTGGAAAACGCCCGTGTCGAGCAGCGTACTAACCTGGACAAGCTGGTTATTGATCTGGAAACCAACGGTACCCTGGATCCTGAAGAGGCTATCCGCCGCGCTGCAACCATTCTGCAACAGCAGTTGGCTGCGTTCGTCGACCTCAAAGGTGACAGCGAACCAGTGGTAATCGAGCAGGAAGACGAGATCGATCCGATCCTGCTTCGCCCGGTTGACGATCTGGAACTGACTGTACGTTCGGCTAACTGCCTTAAGGCGGAAAACATTTACTACATCGGCGACCTGATTCAGCGTACCGAAGTAGAACTGTTGAAGACTCCGAACCTGGGCAAGAAATCCTTGACTGAAATCAAGGACGTTCTGGCCTCCCGCGGTCTGTCCCTCGGCATGCGCCTCGACAACTGGCCGCCTGCAAGTCTTAAGAAGGACGACAAGGCGACTGCCTGATCGTCGTAATCACCGAACGTGAGTTTGGTAAGGAATGAACCATGCGTCATCGTAAAAGTGGTCGTCACCTGAGCCGTACCAGCTCGCACCGCAAGGCCATGTTCCAAAACATGGCGGTGTCGCTGTTCGAGCACGAGCTGATCAAAACTACACTGCCGAAAGCTAAAGAACTGCGTCGCGTTGCTGAGCCGCTGATCACTTTGGCCAAGACAGACAGCCTGGCTAACCGCCGTCTGGCTTTCGACCGTACTCGTTCGAAAGCTATCGTTGGTAAGCTCTTCAACGACCTGGGCAAGCGTTACGCTACCCGTGAGGGTGGCTACCTGCGCATCCTCAAGTGCGGTTTCCGCGCTGGCGACAACGCGCCTATGGCGTACGTCGAGTTGGTTGATCGTGCTACTGCCGGCGAAGCTGTAAGCGCCGAGTAAGACGACAAGCTGCAACAAAAAACCGGGCCTCGCGCCCGGTTTTTTGTGCGCGTAACAAAAGCGCAACTTATACAAGCTTCCATAGACAGTGCGCTGCACTATAGCGAGCGGAGTCTTGTTAGTTATTTTCTATCGACGCATACGATTTAATGAATTTGTAGGCGTAGTGTTGATGATCAATACTCCCTCCAAGCCGCTTAGCCGGCAGTTCAAAGTCCGACCTGAGGAAGATTGCGCATGAGCCAGAATAAAGTCCTTACCACCGCCAGCGGGGCTCCTGTTGCGGATAACCAGAACTCCCGTTCCGCAGGCCCTCGTGGCCCGTTGTTGCTCGACGATTTCCATCTGATCGAGAAGCTCGCTCACTTCAACCGTGAAAACATTCCTGAGCGGCGCGTGCATGCCAAAGGATCGGGTGCCTACGGTACGTTCACCGTTACCCAAGACATCACCCAGTACACCAGTGCCAAGCTGTTCGAATCTGTTGGCAAGCAAACGCCTACATTCCTGCGATTCTCCACTGTGGGTGGTGAGCGCGGGTCTGCTGACACTGAGCGTGATCCACGTGGTTTTGCCCTTAAGTTCTATACCGAAGAGGGCAACTGGGACATCGTGGGCAACAACACCCCTGTGTTCTTCATCCGGGATCCGCTGAAATTCCCGGACTTTATCCACACCCAGAAACGCCTGCCGCAGAGCAACCTGAAAAGCGCGCAGATGATGTGGGACTTCTGGTCGCACTCTCCAGAGGCGCTGCATCAGGTCACCATTCTGTTTTCGGACCGTGGCATTCCAGACGGCTATCGCCACATGCACGGCTTCGGCAGTCACACGTACAGTCTGATCAACGCCAAGGGCGAACGTCACTGGGTGAAGTGGCACTACAAGACCAAGCAAGGCATCAAGAACCTGGCCCCGGCCGAGGCTGCACGCCTGGCGGGTACCGACCCTGACTATGCCCAGCGTGATCTGTTTGGTGCTATCGAGCGCGGTGATTTTCCGAAATGGCGCGTCTGCATCCAGATCATGACTGAGGCTCAAGCAAACGCTCATTATGAGAACCCGTTTGACGTGACCAAGACCTGGTCGCAAAAAGAGTTCCCGCTGATCGAAGTGGGCGAGCTTGAGCTCAACCGTAATCCGCAGAACTACTTCGCTGAAGTGGAGCAGGCTGCATTTGGTCCGAGCAACATGGTTCCAGGCGTTGGCCTGTCACCCGATCGTATGTTGCAAGGTCGAGTGTTTGCCTACGCAGATGCCCACCGCTACCGTGTCGGCACTAACCACCAGCAACTGCCCGTAAACGCGCCGCGCAACCCGGTTAACAGTTACCAGCGTGACGGTTCTATGGCCTTCGGCAGTAATGGCGGTGCGGCTCCCAACTACGAGCCAAACAGCTATGCCGATGCGCCCAAGCAAGCCCCGCAGTACGCAGAGCCGGCACTGGCCCTGAGCGGCGCTGCTGATCGTTACGATCACCGCGAAGATACGGACTACTACAGCCATGCGGGCGCGCTGTTCCGCTTGATGAATGATGAGCAGAAAGCCCTGCTGACCAATAACATTGCCGGTGCGATGGCTAGCGTTTCCAGCGATGTGGTCCAGCGTCAATTGCAGCACTTCTACAAGGCCGACCCGGCTTATGGAGAAGCAATCGCAAAGGCACTGGGTGTATCGCTTAACTGACTCTAAACGATAAGCAGAACCGCCCTCATTTGGGCGGTTTTTGCGTTATTTCAGCTACTTTTCTACGGAAATCTTCACTTTTCTGCCGTTGATCCCGTGACCTTCAAGTCATCATGGTTCAAACTACAGTCTTTCAAGCAGGGAGATGTAGGGCGATGCAAGGTCACCCCGACGTAATCGATTACCTCAACACGTTGCTGACGGGCGAACTGGCAGCTCGTGACCAATATTTCATCCATTCGCGCATGTACGAAGACTGGGGCTTTACCGAGCTCTACGAGCGTATCAACCATGAGATGGAAGAAGAGGCACAGCACGCCGACGCACTGATGCGACGTATCCTGATGCTCGAAGGCACGCCGCGTATGCGTCCTGATGATCTCGATGTGGGGACCACGGTACCGGACATGCTCGCTGCCGACCTTCGCCTCGAGTACAAAGTTCGTGCTGCGCTCTGCAAGGGCATCGAACTTTGCGAGCTGCACAACGACTACGTCACCCGGGAAATTCTGCGCGTGCAGTTGGCCGACACCGAAGAAGATCACACCTACTGGTTGGAAAAACAGTTGGGCCTGATCAAGTTGATTGGCCTGGAGAATTACCTGCAATCGCAGTTCTGATTCCCAGCTGTAAAAAAGCCCCCGTCACCGCAAAGTGACAGGGGCTTTTTATTGGGCTAGAAAAAGTCAGGCCCGGTCGCGCGCCAGCAACGGTTTCAAGTAGTAACCGGTGTGCGACTGTGGCATTTCGCAAACTTGCTCCGGCGTACCCACTGCGATGATCTGGCCACCCTTGGAACCACCTTCCGGCCCAAGGTCCACCAGCCAGTCAGCGGTCTTGATCACATCAAGGTTGTGCTCGATTACCACCACGGTATTGCCGTGGTCTCGCAGGCGGTGCAGCACGTCCAGCAATTGCTGGATATCCGCGAAGTGCAGACCGGTGGTCGGTTCATCGAGGATGTACAAGGTTTTGCCGGTATCGCGCTTGGACAGCTCGCGAGACAGCTTGACCCGTTGTGCCTCGCCATCTGACAGCGTAGTCGCCGATTGCCCCAGCTTGATGTACGACAAGCCCACATCCATCAGCGTTTGCAGCTTGCGCGCCAACGCCGGCACTGCGTCGAAGAACTCGCGAGCTTCCTCGATGGTCATTTCCAGGGTTTCGTGGATGCTCTTGCCCTTGTACTTGATCTCAAGGGTTTCGCGGTTGTAGCGCTTGCTTTTGCACACGTCGCACGGCACGTAGATGTCCGGCAGAAAATGCATCTCCACCTTGATCAAGCCATCGCCCTGGCAGGCCTCACAGCGCCCGCCCTTGACGTTGAACGAGAACCGCCCAGGTCCATAGCCGCGCGAGCGGGACTCGGGTACACCCGCGAACAGCTCGCGGATCGGTGTAAACAGCCCGGTGTAGGTGGCCGGGTTGGAGCGTGGGGTACGCCCAATCGGGCTTTGGTCGATATCGACCACCTTGTCCAGGTGCTCCAGGCCCTTGATGCTGTCGTGCGCCGCCGCTTCCAGGGTGGTCGCGCCGTTCAGCGCGGTGGCACTGAGTGGGAACAGCGTGTTGTTGATCAGCGTCGACTTGCCCGAACCGGAAACACCGGTCACACAGGTCAGCAGGCCCAGCGGAATCTCCAGGTCGACATTGCGCAGGTTGTTGCCGCGCGCGCCCTTGAGATGCAGTGCCATCTTTTTGTTACGCGGCGTACGCTTGGCGGGCACTTCGATCTTCACCCGGCCAGACAGGTACTTGCCGGTCAACGAATCAGGATGCGCCATCACTTCGGCAGGCGTGCCCTCGGCAACGATATGTCCGCCATGCACACCTGCGCCCGGGCCGATATCGACCACGTAGTCCGCCAGGCGGATGGCATCTTCATCGTGCTCGACCACAATCACGGTATTGCCGATGTCCCGCAGGTGTTTCAACGTGCCGAGCAGGCGATCGTTATCCCGTTGGTGCAAGCCAATCGACGGTTCGTCGAGGATATACAGCACGCCAACAAGGCCCGCACCGATCTGGCTGGCCAGCCGGATCCGCTGTGCTTCACCGCCCGACAAGGTATCGGCGCTGCGGTCCAGTGACAGGTAGTCCAGGCCAACGTTGACCAGGAACTGCAGGCGCTCGCGAATTTCCTTGAGGATCTTGTCGGCAATTTCCCCACGACGCCCGGTGAGCTTGAGGACACCAAAATATTCACACGCATCGCCGATTGGCAGGTTAGTCACTGCCGGCAACGTTTTTTCGCCCACCCACACATGCCGCGCTTCACGGCGCAGGCGTGTGCCACGGCAATCCGGGCAAGGCTGTGTGCTGAGGAACTTTGCCAGTTCTTCACGCACACTTGCCGATTCGGTCTCGCGGTAGCGACGTTCCAGGTTCGGCACGATGCCTTCGAACGGGTGGGAGCGCTTGACGATGTCGCCACGGTCGTTCAGGTACTTGAAGTCGACATTCTGCGAGCCGCTGCCATGCAGAATGACCTTCTGCTGGTCTGCCGGCAGCTGGTTGAACGGCACTTCCAGGCTGAACTTGTAGTGCGAGGCCAATGACCCGAGCATCTGGAAATAGTAGACGTTACGCCGGTCCCAGCCGCGTATCGCCCCCTCGGCCAGGGTCAGGTCGCCATTGACCAGGCGCTTGATATCGAAGAACTGCTTCACGCCCAGGCCATCGCACGTCGGGCAGGCGCCGGCTGGGTTGTTGAAGGAAAACAGCTTGGGCTCCAGTTCGCTGATGGCGTGCCCACAGATTGGGCAGGCGAAGCGCGCGGAGAAGATGATCTCTTCGCCCGGCTCGTCATCCATCGGCGCCACCAGGGCAATGCCGTCGGCCAGCTTCAGCGCGGTCTCGAACGATTCCGCCAAACGCTGCTGCAGGTCGGCGCGTACCTTGAAGCGGTCGACCACCACATCAATGGAATGCTTTTTCTGCTTGTCGAGTTTGGGCGCTTCATCCAGCTCATAGAGCTTGCCGTTGATGCGCGCACGTACAAAACCCTGGGCGCGCAGCTCTTCGAAGACCGAAAGGTGCTCGCCCTTGCGCTCGCGGATGACGGGCGCCAGCAGCATCAGCTTGGCGCCTTCCGGCTGGGCCAGTACCAGGTCGACCATCTGGCTGACGGTCTGGGCTTCCAGGGGAATATCGTGGTCCGGGCAGCGCGGAATACCCACGCGCGCATACAGCAGGCGCAGGTAGTCGTAGATTTCGGTAATGGTGCCCACGGTGGAACGCGGGTTGTGGGAGGTCGACTTCTGCTCGATGGAAATGGCCGGCGACAAGCCTTCGATGGTGTCGACGTCGGGCTTTTCCATCATCGACAGGAATTGCCGGGCATAGGCCGACAGGGATTCCACATAGCGACGCTGACCTTCGGCATATAGCGTGTCGAACGCCAGGGACGACTTGCCGGAGCCGGACAAGCCGGTGATGACGATCAGTTTGTCCCGGGGCAGGGTCAGGTCGATGTTCTTCAGGTTGTGGGTTCTAGCCCCACGAATCAGGATCTTGTCCAAGATGGCCTCGCACGGCGGGCGTAAATAATGCCGGAGTATACGGCTAAAGACTGGATGAATATACACTGTCAAAAGGCCGCTTGCAGCCTTAGATGAAAGCTGCGCGGCAAAGCGCCGCATATACCCTCTCAATCGATGGGACTGGTAGAATCGCCGCCGGTTCACACGAGGTTTTTCCATGCACGATCCCCACAGCGAACGCATGAGTAGCGGCGAGACCCGAGCGGCAAGCGGTCTGGCCCTGGTGTTCGCCTTCCGTATGCTGGGCATGTTTATGGTGTTGCCGGTGCTGGCGACCTATGGAATGGATCTCGCAGGCGCTACCCCCGCGTTGATCGGCCTGGCGATTGGCGCCTATGGCCTGACCCAGGCGATTTTTCAGATCCCGTTCGGGATTATTTCCGACCGCATTGGCCGTCGCCCGGTGATTTATCTTGGCTTGATCGTGTTCGCCCTTGGCAGTGTGCTTGCGGCCCAGTCCGATTCAATCTGGGGCGTGATTGCCGGACGCATCCTGCAAGGCGCCGGGGCGATTTCCGCCGCGGTCATGGCCTTACTGTCGGACCTGACCCGAGAACAGCACCGCACCAAGGCCATGGCCATGATCGGCATGACCATCGGTCTGTCGTTCGCCGTGGCCATGGTGGTCGGCCCGTTGCTGACGAGCGCTTTTGGTCTGCACGGGTTGTTTCTGGCCACTGGCGGCCTGGCCCTGGTCGGGATTGTGATCGTAGCCTTTATGGTGCCGCGCTCTACCGGCACGCTGCAGCACCGAGAATCGGGCGTCGCACGTCAGGCGCTGCTGCCGACGCTCAAGCACCCGGACCTGCTGCGCCTGGATTTAGGTATCTTCGTATTACACGCAATGCTGATGTGCAGCTTCGTCGCCTTGCCCCTGGCCCTGGTGGAAAAAGCCGGCCTGCCCAAGGAGCAGCATTGGTGGGTCTACCTCACCGCGCTGCTGATTTCGTTCTTCGCCATGATCCCGTTCATCATCTATGGCGAGAAGAAACGCAAAATGAAACGAGTTTTACTCGGCGCCGTCGCGACATTGATGCTCACTGAACTATTCTTCTGGCAGTTCGGCGATAGCCTGCGGGCACTGGTCATCGGTACGGTGGTGTTTTTCACCGCGTTCAACCTGCTGGAAGCTTCGCTGCCGTCGCTGATCAGTAAAGTTTCACCGGCTGGCGGCAAGGGCACGGCGATGGGGGTGTACTCCACCAGCCAGTTCCTTGGCTCGGCGTTGGGCGGCATCATGGGTGGCTGGATGTTCCAGCATGGCGGTTTGTCGGTTGTCTTCCTCGGATGCGCCGGGCTGGCTGCACTTTGGCTGGTCTTTGCTGTTACCATGCGCGAACCTCCCTACGTCACAAGTCTGCGTTTGCCGCTATCGCCCGAGGCGATCCGCGAGGCTGGTCTGGTAGAGCGCCTGAAGGCCGTCGTAGGGGTAACGGATGCAGTCGTGGTCGCTGAAGAGGCGGCCATTTACATCAAATTGGACACCGAATTATTGGATCGCGCGACGCTCGAGCAACTGGTCAACCCAGTGCCGACAGCGCGCCCAGCCTAGGAGAACGTTATGGCCCGTGGGGTTAACAAAGTCATATTGGTCGGTACTTGCGGCCAGGATCCCGAAGTTCGCTACTTGCCTAACGGTAATGCCGTGACCAACCTGAGTCTGGCGACCAGCGAACAGTGGACCGACAAGCAGACCGGCCAGAAGGTCGAGAAAACCGAATGGCACCGCGTGTCGATGTTCGGCAAGGTCGCTGAGATTGCCGGCGAATATCTGCGCAAAGGTTCGCAGGTCTACATCGAAGGCAAACTGCAAACCCGCGAGTGGGAAAAAGACGGCATCAAGCGTTACACCACCGAAATCGTGGTCGACATGCAAGGCACCATGCAATTGCTGGGCGGCCGTCCACAGGGCGACCAACAGGGCCAGGGCGGCATGTCCAACTCGGCACCGCGTCCACAGCAGTCGCGTCCACAGCCAACCCAGCAGCCACAGCGTGAGTCGCGTCCAGCGCCACAACAGGCTGCGCCACAACAGGCTGCGCCGCAACCGGCTCAGGATTTCGACAGCTTTGATGACGATATTCCGTTCTGACCCTCAGCTTTTCAGAACGTAATCCAAAAAAGCGAAGCCATTGATTTGGCTTCGCTTTTTTTATGAGCGCAGATCTTGGTGGTGCAAAAAATACAGCGCCGGAACTCAGCTCGTCTGCTGCAGCAACGGATACAGCGATATCACCAGCAACGCCGCCATGCCGAAGTTGAACACGCGTAACCAGCGCGGGTTGCGCAGCACGTTGCGCAACACACTGCCGAATCCTGCCCAAACCCCCACGCTCGGCGCATTGATCAGGGCGAACACCGTAGCGATGATCACCACGTTCATGGTGTAGCCCTGCAACGGTGTGTAGGTGCTGATTGCACCGATTGCCATCACCCACGCCTTGGGATTGACCCATTGAAACGCCGCCGCGCCCCAGAACCCCAGAGGCTTGCCTTTACCTTCAGTGTCTTCGGATGCCGGGCCCGAACGGGCGATGTTCCACGCCAGGTACAGCAAGTAAGCCGCGCCCGCGTAGCGCAGGATGGTGTAGAGCACCGGATAGGCGGTAAACGCCGCGCCCAGCCCAAGCCCCACCGCCAATACCAGCACCAGGAATCCGGAGCTGATGCCCAGGATATGCGGGATGGTGCGCTGGAAGCCGAAATTGACCCCTGAGGCCAGCAGCATGGCGTTATTGGGGCCCGGGGTGACGGACGTGACAAACGCAAATAAAGCAAACGCCAGCATCAAATCAAACGACAAGGACATGGTTTTTTCCTGGAACGGGCCTTAGCACGTCACCTGCCACTCGGGTTTCGCGGTTACAGGTGTACGGAGGCCACTTAAAGTTGGAGTCAGAGCAACGAACTGAGAAAGCCGATGGCAACCATCGAGTAGAACGCTGCGCAAATCAGCCCGAAGGACTTGCGGGTCCGGGCAAAAAAAGGTTCTGCCGAATGGGCGGAAAACGCCAGGGCGTAGGTGCAGAAAATCAGGAAACCCAACAACGCACAGGCCGCCACCAGCACAAAACTCGCCCATGCCGGTGCGTTGACGCTCAGCCCCACTGTGGTCACGGTGAACCAGGTCAAGGCCGCCTTGGGGTTGGTCAGGTGAATGCCCAACCCTTGTAGATAGAAGCCCAGGTTGCGCGTCTGTTTTGCTCGCGCTTTGGCCACCGTCGTGGCGTTATGCGCCAGCGCACTGCGCACCGACTTCCAGGCCAGGAAGAACAGGTAGCAGGCGCCGAACACCTTCAGCCACAGGATGATCTGGGTGTTGGACATTAACAGCGCCGACACGCCGGCAGCGGTCATCGCGCCCCAGCACAACGACCCGGAAATAACCCCCGCCGCCAGCGCCAGGCCCGGTGTGCGCCCGTAGTTCAAGGAGGTGTTGGCGATGGCCAGGTTGCCTGGGCCCGGGCTGGCGGTGCCGATCACGTAGACCCCCAGTGCCGCTGCAAAACTTGAAAACTCAAACATAGGTGCACTCATACCCGTGGCGCCAGCGCGCAGTGAGCACCCCAAGCCACCGCGGCTTGAAGTGATGGTCAAAAAAGCTACTTGAAGCAACGATGATCCGGCTCTTGGGCGCGAATCTTCTCCATCCAGGGCTTGAGTTCCGATTGCTTGTACAGGCGCTCGCCCCAATTTTCCGGCGAAACCGGCAATGGCCGCCCCTGCAGGATGTAGTCGGTGAGCAGGTGAATGAACTGCTGCAGGCAATAGGCGCCCACGTGCAGGCGCAGCGAGGAAGCCGTCTCGGCGGGCGCGACGTTGAAGCGCGCCACATCGATGATCTGCCCGCTGTCCACCGAAGGGGCCAGGTGATGGCAGGTCGAACCGTAGGTTTCATCGTTGTAGTAGATCGCGTAATGCTGGCTGCCCAGGCCCCGATATTTGGGGGGCGCCGGGTGCAGGTTGATCGCGCCTTTGCGGGCATTCTTGTAGATGCTCTGCGGGAAGATGAAGTCGCCACGGTAGGAGATGATCCAGTCGCCTTCCCAATCATCCAGGTGATAAGGGTAGGGATCGCCCGGGTCCCAGCAAAACACCTCGAGGTTGGAGAACACGGTCTTGGCGAATTCCACGCCGTGATCACACCAGTCCATAGTGCACACCGACAGCAGGACTTTGTCCTTGCATGGTTCGATCGTCTGCATCTTCATTTCTCCCTTTCCAGCTAATGTGGGTGACAACGACCGTCCCCCGGTAAGCCCGCTCGATCGCTAGTACGCGACAGCCCTGACCACTGCATTGAAGCGCTCGACCATTTGCCCCAGTTCCCCTTCGCTGGTGATAAACGGCGGTGCGAACAGCACATGATTGCCTTGTGTGCCTTGCACTGTGCCGCTGCCGGGATAAATCAGCAGGCCGCGTTGCAGCGCCTCTTGCTTGAGGGCCGCGGCATAGGCGCCGCCGCCTCTGAATGGCGCCTTGGTGGAACGGCTCTCGACAAACTCGACGCCCACGAACAATCCGCGCCCGCGCACATCGCCAACGATATCCAGGTCAGCCAGGCTTTCCCTGAGCCAAGTGCGCAGTTGCTCACCTCGTTGGCGCACTTGCGTCAGCAGGTCTTCTTCGACGATGACTTGCTGTACCTCCAGGGCAATGGCGCAGGCCAGCGGGTGGTTGACATGGGTTTGGCCGTTGCCCAGTACACCCGAGCCACGGGCCATCACCGAATGCACCCGGTCACTGATCAACAGCGCCGAGATCGGCATGTAACCCGCCGCCAGGCCTTTGCCGACCGCGACCATGTCGGGCACGATGCCGTCGTCGGTATAGGCGAACAGCTGCCCGGTACGCCCCATGCCGGCCATCACCTCATCAAGGACCAGCAGCACATCGTGGCGCTCGCACACCGCCTTGATCTTGCGAAAATAACCGGGCACCGCAGGCACCGCGCCGTTGGTGGAGCCCACTACGGTCTCGGCAAAGAACGCCGCGACGTTCTCACTGCCCAGGCTACGAATCTTGGCGTCCAGTTCATCGGCCAGGCGCGTGGCGTACTGCTCCTGGCTTTCGTCGGGCCGTTGATCACGGTAGGCGTAGCAGGGGGAGACGAACTCGGCGGGTGCAAATAGTCGACCGAATACCGACTGGCGCTGCGGGTTGCCGGAGATGCTCAAGGTGCCCAGTGTGCTGCCGTGATAGCTCT
The DNA here is from genome assembly GCF_023127895.1 of Pseudomonas sp. NCIMB 10586. Classification (NCBI taxonomy): domain Bacteria; kingdom Pseudomonadati; phylum Pseudomonadota; class Gammaproteobacteria; order Pseudomonadales; family Pseudomonadaceae; genus Pseudomonas; species Pseudomonas sp. NCIMB 10586. Next base: position 47,472 of record NZ_SPKQ01000010.1, on the reverse strand, counting down.
GTTGGCGGGAAATGAACACTGATTTGTCGGGCAAGCCGCGCTCGCACTGGTACTGGTAAGCGATTTTCATCGCCAGCTCCATCACCTCCGAGCCGCCGGACAAGAACTGCGCACGCGCCAGGCCGCCACTGGCTGCCACCAGGCGCTCAGCGAGCTCCTCGGCGGCAGCGGTGGTGAAGCTGCCCGCATGGGCCCAGGCCAGTTTCTTCGCTTCGCGCTCGAATGCCGCGGCGATCCGCGGGTGCCCATGGCCCAGGCTCGACACTGCGACACCGCCGCAGGTGTCGAGGTAGCGTTTGCCCGTTGCATCCTCAAGCCAAACCCCACTCCCGCCGACCGCCAGGATCGGTGAGCTGTTGAGGTTCTTGTAGATCACTTTTGACATGGGCGCAGTTCCTCAGGCAATGGGCGTTACCGTTTACTCACAGCGTGATCCCAGGCTGTCGGCGCCTGGTGAAAGCGCCGGCCGAAACGGGAAGAGTGAAACACCGAACGCGTCAGCCCGATGGGCAGCAACACGACGATAAACATCAGAAACGCAAGAAATCTCAGCACGGTAAAAGCTCCATTGAGTTAAAGGTAAGGATCAATCCAGCGGGATCTCGCTGCGCCAGTCCACAGCCTCGACGAAGGCCGGTTGGCCGGGGCGTTCCAGCACGTAACGGCCCAAAACCAGTACGTCCATTTCGGTGCGCATGAAGCAGGCGTACGCTTCCTCGGGTTTGCACACGATGGGCTCACCGCGCACGTTGAACGAGGTATTGACCAGCACCGAGCACCCCGTGCGTTCCTTGAAACTGCGCAGCAGGTAGGTGAACGGTGCGTTGTTTTCCTCGGTCACCGTTTGCACCCGTGCCGACAGGTCGACGTGGGTCACCGCCGGCAATTGCGAGCGAATATTGTTGATACTGCCCAGCCCGCGCTCCGGGCCGCCTTCTTGCCGCGACTGCTGGGATTTGATCGAGTCGGTGACCGGCGCGACCATCAGCATGTAAGGGCTTTTTTCGCAGATATCGAAATAGTTGCCGGCGTCCTCGGCCAGCACGGCCGGGGCAAACGGGCGGAACGACTCGCGGTATTTGATCTTCAGGTTCATGGTGCGCTGCATCTCGGGGTTGCGTGCATCGCCGAGAATCGAACGCGCGCCCAAGGCTCGTGGGCCAAACTCCATGCGCCCCTGGAACCAGCCCACCACCGCGCCCTCGGCCAAGCGACTGGCAACCTGGTCATACAGCCCGGCGTCGTCATAGCGGGTGAAGGGGTAGTGGTTTTCCAGCAGGAAGCGGGCGATTTCTTCGTCGCCAAAGCCCGGCCCCAGCAGGCTGCCGCTCATGGCATCAGACTTGCCACCTTCCAGGTGCGGACGACCGCTGTGCTTGACGGCAAAGTCCAACGCCGCCCCCAGGGCGCAACCGGCATCACCGGCCGCCGGCTGGATCCAGATCGAATCAAAGCGCCCCGAGCGGCTGAGCACGCCGTTGGCCACGCAGTTCAAGGCTACGCCACCGGCCAGGCACAGATTGCGCTCGCCGGTCTGCTTGACCGCGGCAGTGGCCAGGCCCAGCACCACTTCCTCGGTGACTTTTTGAATCGACGCGGCCAGGTCGCACTCACGCTGTGAGATCGGGCTTTCGGGTTGACGGATCGGCCCACCGAACAACTCTTCAAACGCTTCGCCGACCATGCGCTCACCGCGCAGGTACTCGAAGTACTTCATGTTCAGGGTGAACGAGCCGTCCTCGCGGATATTGATCAGCTCGTCGCGAATCTTGTCGGCGTAGATCGGCTGGCCATAGGGCGCCAGGCCCATCAGCTTGTATTCCCCTGAGTCGACCTTGAACCCGCAATAGTAGGTCATGGCCGAATACAGCAAACCCACCGAATGGGGGTAGGAAATCGAGTTTTTCAGTTCAAGATTGGTGCCCTGGCCGTGCCAGATCGTGGTCGAATGCCATTCGCCGATGCCGTCGATGCACAACACCGCCGCGTTCTTGAACGGTGACGGGTAAAACGCCGCCGCCGCGTGGGAGCGGTGATGCTGGGAGGCCTGGGTGCGCGGCGCCTTGCCCCGGCCCAGGATTTCGAGTTGCTCGTCGACGAACTTGAGCACGTTCCACTTCCAGCGAATCCATTCCGGCATCGCATTGATGAACGTACGTGCGCCGCCGATGCCGCCGCTGGCAAACGACGAAATCACCCGGGAGAATTTTTCCTGGGGGTCTTCGTAATAAACCACCGCCTCCAGGTCATCCAGGCTGATGCCCTCGGCGTCCAGGCAATAGGCAATCGCCTGGGCCGGGAACGCCGGGTCGTGGCGCACGCGGGTGAAGCGCTCTTCCTGGGCAGCAGCGACGGGCACGCCGTCCTTGACCAGGGCGGCAGCACTGTCGTGGTAGAAGGCAGAAATCCCTAAAACATAATTAGCCATTTAACTGTGCATCCTCATCACATTCCGCCAATCCATGGAGTCGCCTGCGCCAATCGAACTGCTGGCGTGTAGGCAACCTTCTCTGCGTATCAAGACCACCATTGCGCGAATGGCAGGCTTCGTAGAACCGGGATCAAGGACACCACGAGCACCAGGCTCATGGTGATATTGAACGCCTTCAAACGTTGTGGCTGGGTCAGGAAGCGCCGCAGGTACTGCCCGAAAAACACCCAGACCATCGAACACGGTGAACCGAATACAAAAAACAACAGCGCAATCAGAAACACCTGCACCGTGTACGAGCCCAAGGGCGAGGTGTAGGCCAGCACTGCGCCCACCGCCATCACCCAGGCTTTCGGGTTGACCCACTGGAACAGCGCCGCAGCGGTGAACCCCAAAGGCTTGCCTGATTGGTCACCCAGATCGGTGGTGGGGGCACTGGCAATCTGATACGCCAGGAACAACAGGTACAACGCGCCGACCACCTGCAAGCCGTCATGCAACCACGGGTACTGGCGGAACACCGCCCCGGCCCCCAACCCGACCGCCACCAGCATCAGCGGAAAGCCGATGTTGATACCGGCCACATGGCGCAAGGTACGGCCGATGCCGAAATTGGCCCCGGACGACATCAACATCACGTTGTTCGGGCCTGGCGTGACACAGGTGGCAATCACGAACAGCACGATCGAGTAGTAATCCAGTGCCTGCATGGTCATGCCCTGCTCAACGGTAATCTTCCAGCGTGCCCTGTCGACGAACGTCCACGGACACACAATGGAAACCGCCGCTCAGACTGCGCGCGTGGCGCATCTTCAGCGGTGCCACATCGATGCCGTGTTTTTCCAGTGCGCGAATCAGCGGCACTTGCTGGTCATTGATCACCGCCAGCGACGGGTTGACCATGATGAAGTTCATGCCCTGCCAGATAGAGGCACGCGGGTACGACCAGCAGTAACCGGTGTCCACCATGTCGGGGGCCCAGATGATGTCCCAGTGCTTGAACACTTCGGGCACCTGATCCTTGCCGATGCGTTCGGGGTTCAACACCACCAGCCCTGGACGCACCAGGGTGATGGTGGTGTCCAGGTGCGTACCGTCGTAGAACCCGCTGAGGGCGTGCACGCGATATTGGTCGCCGAGCACGCGCTTGAGCCACTCGTAGCCCATGCGGTTACCGCTGCGCGACACCAGGTAAAGAATGTCGCGGCCCATGCGCAGCACGTTGGCGGCATCGAAAATCGGCTCATCGTTGGCGATGATCGAGCCCTCGCGCGGGTTGACCCGGTAGGTACTGTCGGGCAGTTCCGGCTTGGGCGCGGAAATCCAGTTGGCGCCGCTGGCGAAGTACGCCTGCAGGTGTTCGCGGTAGGCAAAAGGTTCGAAGTAACGGCTGCGCAAGGCCATCGGCGCTTCAATGATGGTTTTGCCGATCGGCAGCAGAACGTCCCTTGGGCAGTAGTTGTATTCGCCGTCGGTCTTCCAGTCGCCGGTGCCGAACAGTGCCGCGTGATAAGTCTCTTTGGGCCGGCGCACGGTCACCCCATGGCCGACCAGGAAGGCGGCAAAGGCGTCCAGGTCTTCCTGTGCTTCTTCAACCAGTTGTTCGGGGTAAGGCCCTGACGGAATCTCATTGGGCGAGTCGTGGTGCTCGCTGTAGTCGATGGCGAACAGGCCCTTGTCCGGCCGCGGCACGCGAGCGCCATGGGCAATACCCACGATCATTTCCTCGAGGGGGTCCCATTCGTTATGCACTTCTACCAAAGACATAATTGCTCCTCGTGGCGTTATTGTTCGTGGGTTTGCAGCAATACCTGCCGCGTGATCGGCAAGTGATGCAGATAGCCTTTTGAAGCCGCTGTGCGGGTTGGGCGCGGGAGTACATGGTCGGCCGATGAGAGGCGCAAGCGACGCAACATCGAGGCCCATTTGCCTGGCATCGGCGCCAGGGACTCATAGCCCACGCGCACGCGCTGCCATTGCGCGGCGACCTGCTCGGCACTGGTCAACGCACGCATGTACGCATCGATCGCATCGGCAGCCCAGGCCGAATGTCCGGTGGACACGTTATCAATGGTGTTGTGCAGGTCGACGAACGCCGTGCTGAACCCGTAGTGCCGTAAAAAGCGCCGCGCCGAACGATAGCTGCCGCCCACGCCGGACAGCTCCATCGCCAGGTTCATGCCGAGCACTTCGGGCATGAACGTCATCGGCAGTTTGCCCAGGCACAGCCAATACACGGGCAGGCGGAAGGAGTCTTCCTCCAGGCGCGGGTCTTCGGCGAATTCACGGCTACCGGTGGGGGCCAGTTCGAAATCCATGTCACGCAGGCCATCGCGATAAATTTTCGGATGATTGAGCGCCTCGATGCCGTTGCCCAATTCATCCCAATAGGTCTGGAACAGGGTGTAGCCCACGTGGGAAGACGCCAGCCCCAGGTCGGTAAAGCCTTGCAGCCACGCACCGTCGATCAGCGTCAGCGGCGCCAGTTGCAGGGTCGACTCGATGATTTCTTCACGGCTGGGCATTTGCGCCGGGTCGCTGTCATCGAACTGTTGGCCGTTCTGGTCATGCTTGTCCAGCAACCAGGCGCGCAGCACATTGGGGCCCCACTGGTCGGGCAATTGGCGCTCGGACGTCTTCAGCGACTGGCGCGAACGCTCAAGCCAACGGCTCACATAGGCATGGGCAAACTGGCGGGTGGCCGGCTGCAGCGCACGCCCCTGCAAGACAAAATAGGCTTCGCGCAGGCTCTTGGGCCAGTGTCCGGTGTCGACAGGGCTGGCTGAGTCAGGGCGGGGCACCGTGGCGGCGCTGTCGACTGGCTGGCGTGGCAGTTGCGGCGTGGCGCCAGCCTGGGGCAACCAGTCGATCCACTGGCGAATCACGCTCAAGTCTGCCTCGCTGAAGATGCGGAACATGCGCCCGGTCGGCGCCACCAGGCTGGTGACCAGCAGGCTTTTTTTCGAGTTGCCCGGCACGATCAAACGGCTGCGCGACAGCACATCCAGCAGGGGCAACGGGTCGCGCTGCGCTTCTTCGATCCACAGCGCCAGGCTGCGCCCTTCAATCAGGTAATTCTGGTGATACACCGCGCCCACCCGCGCCAGACGCTGCATCAAATGCGCCATGGCCTGTTGGGGCGAAGTGGCCGTCAGCGAGGCGTTATACAGCCGCGCATTCCAGCGTTGCAGCGCGCCGAACAGCCAGTTGGCGCCGCGTAGCAGACGGGCCTGGCGCTCTTCGCCCTGCTCGATGATGCGGTGCGCGACCCATTGGCTGATATGGCGCAACGAAGCCGGTTCCAGGCCGGGGAATGACGCGCTCAGATCCAGCCGGCCGAGTTCCAGCGCCAGCCCTTCAAGCTGGCCCATGGCTGCCCAGCCCGGGCAAAGCCCGACGGCGCGCAAGGCCCAATCGACACCGCAGAGTTCATCACCGTAGGCATCGCTGCGCCGGCTGAGGGCAAGCAACAGCGCGGGCAGTTCGAACGCGTCGTCATGCAGGTCCGGCAGAGTCGCCAATTGCGCCGGCGCCAAGGCGTAGGTGGTCAGCTGTAGCTGGCCCAACAACGCGTTGAAGTGATGGCCGCGGGAGGCGTTCGGGTAGCCGACGCCGATGTCATGGGCAAACAGTTGCATCAGGCGCAGCTGCGCGGGGTCTTCAAATACCCCGGGTGCGCTCAGGCCCTGCAGCCAGCAGCCGAGCACCGAGGCCATCGGTGCCGAATAAACCGCCAATGCCTGGGCAAAAGCGCGAGCGTTGTGCTGTTCGACGGCAGCGGTGGCGGCGCCGGCATACGCCGACGCCTGTTCCGACTGCCACGCATCGATCCGCTGTGACAGCAGCGGCAACTGCACCGGCTCGACGTCTTTGCCCAGCAGGGTGTCGAGGTACTCCGTATCCAGGAAACATTCAGGCTCCAGCGCCAAACGATAGAGTTCGCGCCACCTGTCGTCTGCGGGGATGCGTGTTGGAATCGAGCCATCCATAGCCATTACCTTCCAGTGCCGCGTCAGAACATCGGATAAATGGAGGAGTCAGGTTTCTTCTTCTTTTTTCCAAACAGGCGCTGGAAAAACTTCTTGATGGATTTCATGTGCAAGTCCTTTTAGCGGGTGACATCGAGAATAAGTTTTGAAACCAGGTCGTTGCCGGCATCGGTGAAATGGATGCGGTCGACGAACTGCCAGTCTTGCGGGCCCAGTGCCTCGGCCAGCAATGGCGTGATGTCGACAAACTCCACCCCCATGGCCCGCGCCCCGTCGCGCAAGCGCTGGGCGTAGGCTTCGCGCACCGAGGTTTGCAGGATGTCGCCATACACCTCGGTGAAATTACCGAGTTGGTCGAGTTCGGCAAACAGTTGCTCTTCCTCATGGCTGCCGGTCTCGCGGACCCAGCCGGCGAGCGGTTGCAGGATGAACGTCAGCTTCGCACCCATGTCGGTGGCCAGGGCGCGCCAGATATCCAGGTGCTGCAAGGTCAGGTTGGCGGCGTAGTCGATCTGTTCCTGCATCGACGGCGGCGTGGGTTGCTCGGGCTCCTGAGGCTTGCCGAACAGATTCGACAGGCTCCAGTTGCTGGCGGTCGGCTGCTGTGGCGTCAAGGCATCGAAAAACTGATGGCAGTTGAAAAACGCGCCGTGCTCGCCCCGATAGGCGTGAGGCTGACGTGCCAGGCCAAGGTTGTTGAAACCGGAGAACAGCACGATTTCATCCACCTTGGGCAGGTGGTGCCGGTTGAGGGTGAACAGCACCAGCTCTTGGGTAGAGTTGAAGCTGCGGCCGCCGAAATTGACCCAGCGCTGGCCACGGGGATCGTTCTTCGTGAGGCGCGAAGCAAGGGTCCAGCTGTCGGCGCTGGCGCCAATGCCGAACACGGTGGAGCTGCCCGCCAACAGGCGTACCGGGCCATTACCCTTGATACCGTCGACCACCGAATAGCGGGTACCCAATGACTCGGAGTAGCGAAAGCCGGATGAATCGGTATTGACCACGGGGGAAGCATGGTCAGTGGGGTGGAAGTACATCAAATAGGGCAGCCATCGAACTTCACCGGCATCGGTGAATTTCTGTTCGTACTCGGCCATCTGCGGTGTGAGCGTCGTCCTTGTCGTCATAGCGCTTGATCCATTTGGTATTCGCTGGGCAGATTCAAACACCTGGTTGGTTTGTCAGGTGCTTGCTTTGTAGGGCATTTCTGAAAATTTGGTGCGTACGGTGCTGCTTTACTATTTTGTAACTACATTTGTACCAACCTTGTCCAAGGTCTCGTGCACTGTTATGGGACCTATCATCCCAAGGCCACGACGTGTATTGCAGATACAGCAGAACTCAATCTTTTGAATACAGATTGGGGTTTCATGCTGAAAATTTTTCAAAAAAAGGCCAATCTGTAACTTCTTAAGCGACAGATCAGAAGCTACAGTCGGGCCTATGACTCTATACCTGAACCTCGCCGAATTCATCAGCAGCCGCATCGAGCAGGGCCTGTACGGGCCCGGTGAGCGGTTGCCATCTGTACGCACCCTCAGCCATGAGCACGGCGTCAGCCTGACGACCGTGCAACAGGCCTACCGTGTATTGGAATGTTCGGGGTTGGCGGTATCGCGTCCCAAGTCGGGCTATTTCGTGCCGTCGGACCGGCGCGTGGCACCTTTGCCACAGATGGGCCGACCCATCCTGCGGCCGGTGGACATTTCCCAATGGGACATGGTCCAGGAACTGATACGCCTCGATCAAGGCGCCGGTATCGTGCAACTGGGGTGCGGTATGCCGGACATCAGCGTGCCGACCCTCAAGCCGCTGCTGACCGCCATGGCCCGTATCAGCCGGCGCAGCGACAACACCAGCCTGCAATACAGCCACATCCAGGGTGTATTGGCCTTGCGCGAACAGATCGCCCGGCTGTCCATCGATGCGGGTGTTCGCCTGACCCCGGCCGACCTGATTGTCACCAGTGGCTGTCAGGAGGCCCTGTCTACCGCAATCCGCGCGATTTGCGCGCCCGGCGATATCGTGGCGATCGCCTCGCCGAGCTATTACGGGATGATGCAGATCCTCAAGGCGGCCGGTCTCAAGGCGCTGGAGATCCCCAGCGACCCCGTGACCGGCATCAACCTGGAAGCCCTTGAGATGGCCCTGGAGCAGTGGCCGATCAAGGTCATCCAATTGACCGCCAACTGTAACAACCCCATGGGCTACATCATGCCCGACGAGCGCAAGCTCAAGCTGATCCGCATGGCCCAACGCTTTGACGTGCCGATCATCGAAGACGATATCTACGGTGATCTGTCGCATCGCTATCCGCGGCCACGCTCGCTCAAGTCCTTCGATGAAGACAACCGCGTGGTGTTGTGCAGTTCGTTTTCCAAGACCGTGGCCCCTGGCCTGCGCGTCGGCTGGATCGCTCCGGGGCGTTACCTGCCCCAGGTGCTGCATATGAAGTTCATCGGCTCTGGCGCCACCGTCACCCAACCGCAATTGGCCGTGGCCGAATTTATCGCCAAGGGTAATTACCAGTTGCACCTGCGGCGTATGCGCAAGCAATACAAGCGCAACGGCGATCTGATGAGTGAGTGGGTCAACCGCTATTTCCCGGTGGGGACCCGCGTCAGCCAGCCTCAGGGCGGCTTTACGCTGTGGGTCGAATTGCCCGGTGAGTTCGATACCTACGCCCTCAACCGACTGTTGGAAGCGCAGGATGTGCAGGTGGCCAACGGCAATATTTTCTCGGCAGCGGGAAAATACCGTAATTGCATCCGGCTGAACTTCGCCAACCCACCCACCCGCAAGGTCGAGATGGCCGTGCAAAAGGTCGGGCAAACCGTTGGCCAGTTGATACAGATGGAGCTGGACAACCCCCTCACCGCGCAACAATGGCAGCCTCAGCCCTCTGCGTTTTGATCGGTTGCGTGCTCACTTGGCGGCATTTGTTCTCAAGGATCACAAGATTTAGGCTGTAGCCCTCTTTGACAAGAAGGAAAGCAGCGATGACCTGGTCTGCCAAGCAGTACACCCTGTTCGAACAACAGCGCACTCGCCCGGTCCGTGACCTGGTGGCGGCGATTCCCGAAACCGACGTGCGCACTGCCGTCGACTTGGGCTGCGGGCCGGGCAACTCTACAGCGGTACTGGCCGAGCGCTTTCCCCAAGCGCGAGTCACCGGCATGGACAGCTCCGACGACATGCTGGCCGACGCCCGCGAGCGCTTGCCGGCGTTGGGCTTTGAACTGGCAGATATCGGCGCCTGGAATCCAGCACAAAAATTCGATGTAATTCTGGCCAATGCCTCACTGCAATGGCTGCCCGACCATGACGTGCTATACCCGCACTTGATCAACCAACTGAACCCTGGCGGTACGCTGGCGGTGCAAACCCCGGACAATCTCGACGAGCCTGCCCACCGGTTGGCCCGCGAAGTGGCGGCCGACGGCCCATGGTCGGCGAAGATCGGCGCGGTCAAACACAATGAGCGGCACACCGCGAGTTACTACTACGAATTGCTGAGTAAGCACTGCAGTACGGTGGATGTGTGGCGCACCACCTATCAGCACCCGTTGGCAGATCATGCGGCGGTGGTGGAGTGGTTCAAAGCGTCGGCATTGCGGCCCTTTCTTGCGCCGTTGACCGACGATGAAAAGGCCGCCTTCCTGCAGCAATACCAGGCGCGAATTGCCCAGGCTTATCCAGCCCTGGCCGATGGCACTGTGTTGCTGCCCTTTCCGCGCCTGTTCATCATCGCGACACGCTAACGTGATCGGCGTAAGTGGCGGTCACGCGGCCGCCGTTTGCGTCTGCAAGTATTCCTGCGCCGACATGACGCCCGCATAGCCAAATGCCAAGGATGCCATGTACGCCCCATGCACCTGCGCCGCTGGAATCACCTGGCCGTTGAATTCCTGATCGCGAGTAGCGCAAGCGTCATGGATCACCGTGACCTTATAGCCCAGGTCCGCCGCCGCCCGCACCACGGCGTCCACACACATATGACTCATGCTGCCGACCACCACCAGATCGGTGATGCTGCGCTGCTCCAGCAACTCGCGCAGATTGGTTTGGCGAAACGCATTCACAAAATGCTTGAGCACTACCGGTTCATCACCCTCGTTCAACACCTTGTCGTGCAAGCGGGCGCCGTCGGAGCCGGGCGTGAAGAACGGCGCGTCGTCGCCTTCAAACTCATGGCGTACGTGAATCACCGCATCGCCTGCCTGTCGAAATGCCTGTAGCACCTGCGCCGCCTTGTCCGCCGCGGCTTCTACGCCGTCAAGCGGCCACTTGCCCTGAGGGAAGTAGTCGTTCTGGATATCGATTAGGATGAGCGCTTGCTTGGCCATGTATGTTGCCTCCTGATGGGTTGATGGGCCCAGTATCTTAGCTGGCGCCGAGGTTGAGAATTGGCCGCACCGACAATAACAGGGGGAAAACTGACAATGGCAGTGGAACGCGCGACGCTCGAACTGGGTGTATTGATCTATCAGGGCGCGCAACTGGCCGCCGTGCATGGCCTGACCGACCTGTTCGGGGTCGCCAATCGCATCGCCGCCGAGTACCAATCTGCGCAACTGCCGCTGCTGCGGGTCAGCCACTGGCAGGTAGACGCCCACGGCACGCCTGCGCGCGTGTTCGACAGCCACCCAGCGCCGGCCCAATCGATGATGGCTCTGCTGGTACCGCCGTCGATTGGCGAGTTCACCGAAGACCAGGCGCCGCCCGTACTGCTGGAGTGGATCCGCCAGCAGCATGCTGCCGGCACGGTGCTTGGCGGTGTGTGCATTGGCTCGATCATGTTGGCGCGTAGCGGTCTGTTGGATGGGCGTAGCGCCACCGCTCACTGGTCGTCCTCGGAGTCCTTCGCGGCCCGTTACCCGGCAGTGCGCCTGGAAGCGGATAAGCCCATCGTCGATGACGGCGACCTGATCACCACCGCCGGGCTGATGGCTTGGTCCGAACTGGGCCTGCGCCTGGTCGACCGGCTGATGGGGCCCAGTGTCGCCGCCGACACTGCGCGTTTTCTGGTGATCGAACACAGCGACAGTGCCCGCCAGTGCGGAAGCAACTTTGCGCCGATCCTCAGGCATGGCGACAGTGCGATCCTGAAGGTCCAGCATTGGCTGCAAGCCAGTGGCGCAGTGGATGTTTCGGTGGCGGCGATGGCGCAGGCGGCAAACCTGGAAGAGCGCACGTTTTTGCGCCGTTTTCGCAGTGCGACGGGGCTTAAACCCACCGAGTACTGCCAGCATCTGCGGGTCGGCAAGGCGCGGCAGATGCTGGAGTTCACCAACGGCACGATCGACCACATCGCCTGGACCGTGGGTTATCAGGACCCCAGCGCTTTTCGTGCACTCTTCAAGAAGATTACTGGCTTGACCCCCAGCGACTACCGCACCCGGTTTGGCGTTTGAATCGTGCAGAACGCAGGGGGGTTGGGGCATCGTCGTGCAGAATAGAGCAGGCTAACTGCCATCGCTTTTAGTGCAACTCATTGATTTGATAAACATCCCTCACAAAGCCGCGTTGGCCTGATCCCTGCAACTTTCCCACCACACACATGGCGGGATAGCCAAGGGGGACGCATGACCCCGACAAATCGCAACAAATTGGTGGTCGCACACTCGACGCGCGAAGGTGCGCCATTGCATGAGGTTGAAACCAACCGCGCATTGGCCCGCTGGCTGGCGCAGATATTGGGGCTCAAGTTTGGTGGCAGTTACGACCCCCAGATGCACGCCGGTCGCGAGCTGTACCTGCTACCCACGCAAACTCTGGTCGGTCCCGCCCTGGCGTTGAAGCTTGACGTCAGAGGGCCGGAAGATTTGTGGGGGGGCTATGTCGATCACGATTTCATTTGTACCAAAGCGATCAGCCACGGCCTGTTGAGCCCTGAAGCAAAGGCACCTGAAGGTTGGTCGCCGATCTTCTGCGAGCGCGTACGCGACGTTGTGTTGGATGGCTTGAGTGTGTTCGCCCTGGAAGGCGCCAAGCCCGCCGCCGCGCGCTTGCTCTATAGTGGCCCGATCCGTATGAAACCGGTGCACGCCTGTGCTGGACGGGGCCAGGAAGTTATCCACAGTCTCGATGAGTTCGACGCGATAGTGGCGCGTCCTGACGCCGCAAAGTTGTTCAGCGCCGGCGTGGTGCTGGAACAAGACCTGCACGACGTGGTTACCCACAGCGTGGGCCAGAGCTTTATCGGTGAGCACGTATTCAGCTATTGCGGCGAGCAATACCTGACCCGGGACGGGCAGGGCGAGGAGGTCTACGGCGGCTCCAATTTGCTTGTCGTGCCCGGCTACTATGAAGACTTGCTGCAATTGGCCCTGCCTGACGATGTGCGGCAAGCCATCGAGCAAGCCCGGGTTTTCGATAATGCTGCCGACGAAGCCTACCCGGGGTTCTACGCCTCGCGGCGCAATTACGACATCGCCCAGGGCCTGGACAGTAACGGCCAGCGCCGTAGCGGCGTGCTCGAACAGTCCTGGCGCATGGGCGGGGCCAGCAGCGCGGAAGTCGCGGCGCTGCAGAGTTTTATCAACAACCCGAGCCTCAAGGCCATCCGCGTGTCCTCGGTGGAAACCTACGTGGATCAAGCGCTGCCGGCGGATGCCATTGAGGTGTACCGAGGCCCGGCCGAAAACAGCGACTTTCTTCTCAAGTATGTGACGGTTCAATCTTATGACGGCTAGAAGCGAGAGCATCAGTATCGATGTAGATGATGAACAGATGAGTGGGACATTCCTCAGCCCCAAGTCCAAAGTGCCCGGCGTATTGTTTGTGCACGGTTGGGGCGGCAGCCAGGAGCGCGACCTGGAACGCGCCAAAGGCATCGCGGGGCTGGGTTGTGTATGCCTGACCTTCGACCTGCGGGGGCACGCCGGCACCGGCATTCCCTTATCGCGCGTCACCCGCGAAGACAATCTGCGCGACCTGCTGGCCGCCTACGACCGGCTGCTGTCCCACCCGGCCATCGACACCTCGGCAGTGGCGGTGGTGGGCACCAGCTATGGCGGATACCTGGCGGCAATTCTCACTTCGTTGCGCCCCGTGCGTTGGCTGGCGCTGCGGGTGCCCGCGCTGTACCGCGACCAGGAATGGCTCAAGCCCAAGCGCGAGCTGGATAAAGCCGACCTGATGGATTACCGCGGCACCTTGGTGCGTGCCGAAACCAATCGTGCCCTGCACGCCTGCGCGCAATTTACCGGTGATGTGCTGATTGTCGAATCGGAAACCGACGACCATGTGCCCCATGCCACCATCATGAGTTATCGCGCGGCGTGCCAGCAGACTCATTCCCTGACCCACCGCATCATCGACGGCGCGGACCATGCCTTGAGCGACCCGGTGTCGCAACAGGCCTATACCTCGATCCTGGTGGACTGGATTACCGAAATGGTAGTGGGTGAGCGGTTGAGCATTATCCAATCCCGATAGACGTTAAGCGGGTGTCTTCTTCACCCGCAACGCCTTGGCTTTGGCCTCCACCCCCAGGTACATCACCAACGCAATCAGCAATGGGCAAATAAAGTAGATTGCCCGATACGCGATCAACCCGGCCAGCAGACTCCCGCGCGACGCCTCATGCTGCAACAACCCGATAAACACTGCCTCCAACACCCCAAGCCCGGCGGGTATATGGGTGACCACACCGGCAATCGCGCTGATCAGCAACACGCCCAATACCAGCGGGTAATCGAGTTTGGCGGGCAGCAAGGTAAAAATAACCGCTGCCATGAGTGACCAGTTCAAGGCGCCCAGGGCCAGTTGCAGGCAGGCCATGCGCAGCGACGGCAAATTGATCTCGATGCCGCGGATCGACCACGCACGTTTTTTCGAAAACCGGCACGCCGCCAGGTAACCCAGGCTCGCGATCACCAGCAACACGCCCACACCTTGCAGAGCGCCGGTGCTGAGCTTCCAACCCGGTGGCAGGGTGACCAGCCCGCTGCTGAACACTACCCCGGCCAAGGCCATATAGCCGAACCAATTGGTGGCCAGGCTCAGGCCGAGGATCTTGGCGATATTGCTGGTGCTTACCCCCAATCGCGAATACAGCCGGTAACGCATGGCGATGCCGCCGACCCAGGCGCTCAGATTGAGGTTGAACGCATAACTGATAATGCCCACCGGCAGGATCTGCTTCCAGCGCAGGGGCTGGCGAATGTAGGTCCGGCCGATCAGATCGAAGCAGGCGTACACGATAAAACTGCACAGCGTCAGGGCGCCGGCGATCAGCAATGTGCTGACTTTGAAGTCGCTCAACGTCTGCAGCACTTCGCTCCAGTCGATGCGCCGGGCAAGCAGGGTGAAGAGCACGATCAGCAGCAGGAAGAACGCAATGGTCAGGGGCTTCTTCCAGCGCTGGAACCGTGAGCCGTTTTTCTCAGACGTCATGGGCCGGACTCTCAATGGGTTTCAAACGCGGCTTGTGTGCCGGCAACCAACTCGCCAGCGCGGGAAAGTGGCGCATGACATGGAACACCAGAAACCCCACGGTCAGGCGCCACAACCACAGGCGCGGCTTGCGCTTGGCCGGCATGGTCTGGCAATGGTCTCGTGCCAGGGCTTCCAGGCTCTGGTACAGCTGCTGGTTGAAGGCGCGGTCACGAATCAGCACGTTGGCTTCCAGGTTCAGCGCCAGGCTCAGCGGGTCGAGGTTACTTGAGCCCACGGTGCTCCATTCGTCGTCCACCAGCGCCACTTTGCCGTGCAACGGGCGTTGGCAGTACTCGTGAATCACCACGCCATCCTTGAGCAGATAGTCGTAGAGCATGCGCGCCGCCAGCTTGGCCAGCAGCACGTCGGGCTGGCCTTGCATGATCAACTGCACCTGCACGCCCCGGCGCGCTGCGTTACGAATCTCGCGCAGCAAGCGATAGCCGGGGAAGAAATAGGCATTGGCAATTACCACCCGCTGCCGGGCCTGGCTCAAGGCGTGGATATAGGCTTCTTCGATGTCGTCGCGATGCTGGATATTGTCGCGATAAATCAGGCGCACCATCCCGTCGCCGTGCTCGTCTGCCCATGGCGAAGGCCGTTGCTGGCGTCGGCGCCAACCTCTACGGGCGCGCACCTGGCGGCCACTTTGGGCGAGGGCGAAATGGTGCAAGTCGGCCACTGCCGGGCCGATGATCTGTACCGCGTAATCCTGCTTGGCTTCGGGGCCGAAGTCCCCCAGGTGATCAGCGGAAAAATTGATCCCGCCGATAAACGCCACGCTAGCGTCCACCACCACGATCTTGCGGTGCAGGCGACGAAACCAGTTGGTGCGAATGCCGAGGGTTTTGGATGCCGGGTCAAACATCTGCACGATCACGCCGGCTTCAGCCAGTGCGCGCAGAAAGGCCGGGCTCAGTTCGCCGCAGCCGAAACCGTCAAGGCTGACCACCACCTTGACCCCGCGTTGCGCGGCTTCGATGAGAATGCCTTGCAGCTCATGACCGACCTTGTCTTCAAAGAGGATGAAGGTCTCCAGCAGGATTTCCCGCTGGGCGTCGCGCATGGCCTCGAACACCGCGGGAAAATAGGCCTCGCCATTTTCCAGCAATTGCACACGATTGCCGCTCTGCCAGCCGTAGTCCAGGTCGCGGGCCTTGCTGTCATCCGGCGGCTGGTCGGTGGCGATATGTTCTACCGCAATGCTCATAACTCAATCTCCACCGACAGGGGCACATGGTCTGACAGGTGCGACCACGGCCGCGTGGTGAGCACGCGCGGGTTGTGGATGGTCAGGTTGCGCACATAGATGCGATCCAGCGGCAGTAACGGCAGGCGTGCCGGGAACGTACGCGCAGGCTTGCCGTGGGCGTGGATGAACACCTCCTGCAGGCCGCTTTGACTCAGGTCGGCCTTTTGCCGCCAGTCATTGAAATCGCCGGCGACCACCAGGGGCGCATCCGCCGGGATCTGGCCAATACGCTGCTCAAGCAAGCGCAGTTGCTGTTGGCGATGTACCTCGCGCAAGCCCAGGTGGATGCAGATGGCATGCACCTCGCGTTCGCCGCCCGGCAGGCGCAGTACGCAATGCAGCAGGCCGCGGTTCTCATGGCCGCTTTGGGAGATGTCGAGGTTGTCGTAACGAATGATCTGGAATTTTGACAGCAGCGCGTTGCCATGGTCGCCATGGGGGTAGACCGCATTGCGACCATAGGCAAACTGCGGCCAGATGCTGTCGGCGAGAAATTCGTACTGCGGCATCTTCGGCCAGTCGCTATAGCGCTGGGGATGGCGCTCGTGGGTGCCGTGGATCTCTTGCAGGAACACCATATCGGCACCGACGCTGCGCACCGCTTCGCGCAGTTCGGGCAGGATGAAGCGTCGATTCAGGGCGGTGAAGCCTTTATGGATATTCACCGTCAGCACGGTAAAACGCGTGATGGCGGTGGTGGGGGGCACGGGGATCAGCTCGGGGTGAGTCATGGCAACACTCCCGGTTCCGGCAACTGCCCGGGTGCCGTGAGCAGGTGCTTGTCCAGCCCGAAGCGCTGTAACAACTGGCGCGCATCGAAAGGCGCGCGCACCTTGATGTCATTGTCGAAAAAGCAGAACACGTCACGCTGTTTGCGCACGCGGGGTTTGCGTTGCGGGGCGACAAGGTGCGCATCCGCCGGTTGTTTGCCGTGCGCCCAGCGCTCGATACGGTCACCCCAGCGTTTGAGCGCTTCATCGGTATAGCCACTGGCGTAGAGCTGCTTGTCGCCGTGTAATCGCAGGTACATGAAGTTGGCGGTGACGTCTTCGATATAGGGCCACTTGCCGGCGGTGTCAGCCACTACGAGGGCAACACCGTACTTGTCCAGCAGCTGCACAAACTCCGGTACCGCAAAGCTCATGTGGCGAATTTCCACGGCATGGCGCAAGGGTTTTTTGCCATAGGCTTTCATGCTTGCCTTGCCGTTCAGGCGCGGCTCGTGCTGGCGGGCGAGGGCGGCGGCCTGTTGGGTGTTGGTGGGTAAATCGGCCAGGAAGGCTTCGAACAGTGCGGCGTCGAATTTGAAGCTGGGCGGGAACTGCCAAAGGATTGGACCGAGTTTTTCTTTGAGCTCCAGCACCCCGGAGGCGAAGAAATTGGCCACGGGCTTGTGCACCTCGCGCAAGCGCAGGATATGCGTGACATAGCGTGGCGCCTTGACGCTGAACATGAATCCCTCAGGCGTATCGGCGTACCACTGCGCATAGCGCTTGGGGGTTTGCAGCGCATAGAAAGAACCGTTGATTTCAATGCTGCTCACGGCGCGTGACGCAAACTGCAACTCGCGTTTCTGGGTCAGCCCGTCGGGGTAGAAGTCCCCGCGCCAGGGCGTGTAGCGCCAGCCGGAAATGCCGATATGAATCGCCGCCATGGTTGCTCCTGTGGAGGTGGGGTGCGTTATGGGATGACTGCGATATTTGGCGGAAAGTTTCCACGTTCCTACAGACGGTACGGGGTGCGAAATGTGGGAGGGGACTTGCCCCCGATAGCGGTGCATCAGTCATGAAGTTGCTGACTGACAGCCTGCTATCGGGAGCAAGCCCCCTCCCGCAATTTGAATCACATGCCCGCAAACACAGGGAACGATCAAGGCTCAAACCCGTCAGTTCCTTACAGACCCTTCTGAAGGAGCCCGCTGTTTTGCTGAATTTAAAGACTGCATTACTGCTAGGGGCGCTGCTGTTCTGCGGCAGCGGCGCATTGCAAGCTGCTGCCACCGCGCCTGAGTCCGACGCGGCGGCCAAGCCCGAGTTGCTGGTGGAGGGCGGCCTGCTCGGGGCCATCAGTTCCAGCATTGATGATGTGCAACAGAAGCTCGATCTGAACCAGAACTTTATCGACGAGTGGCGCCTGCGGGCCGACCGGGCCGCGAATGAAGTCGGGCGGCTGGTCGACCAGACCGCCGCACGCTCGCCGTGGAGTGTGGCAGGGGATTTCCTGCTGTTATCCGCCGTTTGGGTGGGTGCTTTTGCGCTGCTGACGTTACTGGGGCGCTTTATCGTGCGGCGCTTGAGCCTGCGCGCCTTTTTTCGCCGTCGGGCCCGCTTGCTGGGCGTGCTGGGGTATGTGGTGCCTTACACCATCCCTGCGGTTATCTGCCTGCCATTGACGCTGTATGTCAGCCATTTTCTCGCCTCTTCCGTAGGACGGGCACTGGCGCTGTGTTTTGCCTACGCCACCAGTAGCGGCATCTTTTCCACCTCCATGCTGCTGTGCGTGATCGTCATGTTCAATGTCGGCCACAAGCGCCCGGCGGTGCAGATCATTCGCGACTATTGCCCCAAACCGCTGTTCCTGATCGGCTTTCTTGCCGCCCTCAGCGACGCGCTCACCAGCCCGCAGATCGCCCGGCAGCTGGGCGGCAACATCACCAGCAGCGTTGCGGTGTTTACCGGGCTGTTCGCGACAGTGATCTTCGGTGTGCTGGTGGTTCGCCTGCGTCGCCCGGTGGCGCATTTGATTCGTAACCGGCCGTTGGCGCAGCGCCTTAAGCATCCGGCGTTGCAGCAATCGCTGCGGGTATTTTCCGGGCTGTGGTATTGGCCGATCCTGTTGATGGTACTGGTCTCGGCGATCAACTTGATCGGTGCCGGCGACGATAATCAAAAGGCCCTGCGCTGCGCCTTGTTGACCACCATCCTGCTGATCGGCACGGTATTTCTCAGCACGGTGCTGCAACACTTGTTCAAGTCGCGCAGCCAAGTGGCGATACAGCGCAGCAGTGCCTACAAGGAGCGCTTTCTCAGCCTGTTGCACGCGATATTGCGCATTGTGATGGCCATCGCTTTTATCGAGATACTGGGGCGTATCTGGGGCGTGTCGCTGTTCGAGTTTGCCCAGCGCAACTCAGTGGGCCGTGCGATCAGCGATTCGCTCAGCAGTATCGGCCTGATCCTGCTGATGACGTGGCTGTTCTGGGTGGTGCTCGATACGGCGATTCAGGAAGCGCTCAAGCCCCCGGTGAACAAACGTTCCAGCCGCCAGCCCAGTACGCGGGTCAAAACCATCCTGCCGCTGCTGCGTAATGCGGTGAAAATCATTCTGGTGGTTATCTGTGCGATCACCACTATGGCCAATCTGGGTATCAACGTCGCGCCGTTACTCGCGGGTGCGGGGGTGGTCGGCCTGGCGATTGGTTTTGGCTCCCAGCAGTTGGTGCAGGACGTGATCACCGGCCTGTTCATCATCATCGAAGACACGCTCTCCATCGGCGACTGGGTGGTGCTCGATTCCGGCCACGCCGGTACCGTCGAGGGCTTGACCATCCGCACCCTTCGCCTGCGCGACGGCAAGGGCTTTGTGCATTCGGTACCGTTCGGGCAGATCAAGGCGGTCACCAACCAGTCGCGCCAATTCGCCTATGCGTTCTTCTCGGTGCAGTTCACCTACGACACCGACGTGGACAAGGCCGTGGAGCTGATCCGTGAAGCAGGCCAGTCGATTCGTGACGACGTGTTCCTCAAGTACAACCTGCAAGGGCCACTGGAAGTGTTCGGCGTGGACAAGATGGACCTCAATGGCGTGGTGCTCACGGCGCAATTCCGCACAGTATCGGGTGGGCAATATGCGGTGAGTCGAGCGTTCAATCAGCGCTTGAAAAAGCTTGTGGATAACTGTGACGAGGTGCATTTTGCGCAGACTTATCCACAGCAGGTGTTGTTGCCCAAGCGTGTGGCGCAGGAGGATGAGCCAGAGGCCGAGCAAGCCAGGCCGCAATGATGAGAGTGGCTGTTCCGGCCCCATCGGGAGCAAGCCCCCTCCCACATTTTGATGTGTGAACACATTCAAATGTGGGAGGGGGCTTGCTCCCGATGAGGGCCTAAAGGTCAGCGCCTGATCAACTTCTCCTGCACTGCCTGCTGATCCATCTCCAGCAACACCTGCTGCTTGCCGGCGACCATCACCGCCGCCGGCAGCCCATCGCGATATACAATCCGATTACCGCTCACCGCCGGCACTTTGGCCCCCGGTAGCAGCGTGCCCACAAGGTTCAATGGATCCGCCCCGCACACCGCGATCAAGCTCCCGTCATGTGCCCGCCGCCGCACCTCGCGCAGCAAGGGTATCGCCTCCGGCAACGCAAACTGTTCGCCCGCCAACCCACTGACAAACCGCCCGCCACGAATCTCCCCGCGTGCCTCCAGCCGATGGAAGGTGCGCAGCAATTCACGCCAGCTCGGCAACCAATCCGCCTCGCGTTCCAGCAAGCGCCAGAACACCACGCCGTAACGGCGCAGCAGGGTCATCGCCACATGCTCCAGGGTCTCGGCCGAATGTGGGCCGGCAGCGCTGGCTGAACGGCGAACCAAGGCCCAGCGACCGGCATCATCCATGCCGCCGACAAACGCTCCGCGCCCACGCCGACTGCTGCGGGCCTGGCGTTTGCTGGCGGGCGTGGTCAGGGCGCGCAGCCCGGCGAAGCTGTCGGCATTCACCAGGCCGGCGCCTACCAGTTCCTGCAAGGCTGTCTCCAGCTCGCTGCACAGCAGGTGGGCCTCGTGCACCAGTTCATCAAAAAACAAGGCGCCGTGTTCGCGCAGGGCCGAGTGGACTTTCTGCGCCTTGGGCGACAGCGTGGTGCTGTCGGTGGGCTCGGTCAGCCCGCTCCACAACGCTACCTGGCTACGGGGGAGCAAAACCACCGGGGTGCTGCGCAACGCCATGGCGCCGGCCTTGTTGCTTAAGCGCGTCCATACCAGCTTGCCGCTGCGGCACAGGTCATCGAGCCAGGTCGATGAATAATCCTTGATGCGCGCGCTGAGCAGGTCAGTGTCCCAGGCCGACGTGGCGGCGGCATAACCTTCGAGTTGGCTGACTATCTGCGGCAATACGGCGCTGCCCTGGCCACGGGTGCTGTCGGACAGGTGCTGCCAATCGAACAGAAAGCGCATGAAATCCTGCAATGCCACCGGCTCGATCTCTCGGCGCAGGCGCTTGACCGTGTAGCGATGAATGCGTGCCAGCAAGTGACGTTCGCACCATTGTTCCTGCGTGGCACCGGGGCTGAAGTGCCCGCGCAGCACGTAGCCTTCCTGCTCCAGGCGCGACAGGGCCTGAGTGATTGCCGCCACGGGCAGCGCCAGGGGGGCAGCGATTTCGACCAAGTTCAACGGGCCAAAACCACTGAGGCGCGCACGCAGTACTTCTAACAGCGCGTCATCAAACTCCCAGGGCTCGTCGAACCCGGGCAGCAGTGGCAAATCGTTAGGGTAGAGCGCCTGCAAGCAACTCAAGCGCTCAACGGCGACCCACATGCCGTTGTGCAACTGACAGGCTCGCCCGGCCTTGGCCAAGGCGTGCAGCCATGCGGCCCATTGCGGCGCAACTTCAGGGGCTGCGATGCACGCCAGGCTCATCAGCGCTTCATGCATTTCATCTACGCCATCGGGCGCGGGCCAGGCTTCTTCGCGAACGCCGGCGATAGCCTCGGCATCCAGTGCGCCCAGGTCATCGGTGCTCTGCGGGTCGCTCCAGCGTCGGTTGAGCACGGCCTGGGTGCGGCGCTCTTCCAGCGGGGCGTCGTCGAGAAAGGTGTAGGGCTTGGCGCTGAGAATTTCCGCAGCCATGGGCGAAGGGGCGGGCAGGTCGCGGCTGATCAATCGGACTTCCCCGCGTTCCATGCGCCGCAGCAGTGCCAGCCAGGCTTCACTGTCCATGGCTTCATGCAAGCAATCGTCGAGGGTTTGTTCCACCAGTGGGTGATGGGGGATTTCGCGCTCGCCGGCGAGGTTTTCCAGGCAGGCGATCTGGTCCGGAAAGACGCTGGCGATCAGGTCTTCGCTCTTCATGCGCTGGATCTGCGGCGCCACCTTGCGCCCACCGGTGTAGCGCGGCAACGCCAGGGCCACGCCGGCATTCCAGCGCCAGCGCACGCCGAACAGCGGCGCATCCAGCACGGCCTGGATCAGGAGGTGTTCAGCACTGTTGCTGTTGAGGTAACGCCACACCTCATCCAAGGCAAAACTGTGGCTGGTGGACAGTGACAGCACGATGGCGTTTTCGCTGGCCGCCGCTTGCAGCTCGAAGTTGAAGGTGCGGCAGAAGCGCTTGCGCAACGCCAGGCCCCAGGCGCGGTTGATGCGGCTGCCAAACGGCGTGTGGATGATCAACTGGGTGCCGCCGGACGCGTCGAAAAACCGCTCCATGATCAACGTGTCCCGGGAGGGCAGGGCGCTCAGGGCCTGGCGCGATCGGGCCAGGTAATCCAGCAGTTGTTCGGCGCTGGCGCGATGCAGGCCCAGGGTGCCGGTTAGCCAGTCGAGGGCCGGTTGCAGGTCGCCGGGCGTGGCACCCAGCAAGCTGTCGATTTGCCCTTGCAAGCGCGCCACCGCCACCGACAACTCGTTGCTGCGCCCGGGTGCTTCGCCCAGCCAGAACGGGATGGTCGGCGGTTGGCCATGGGCATCCTCGACACGCACCTTGCCCGCTTCGACCCGCAGGATGCGGTAAGAGGTATTGCCGAGTTGGAAGATGTCGCCGGCGATGCTTTCCACCGCGAAGTCTTCGTTGACGCTGCCGATGTTCAGGCTCTGAGGCTCCAGCAACACGCTGTAGTCGGCGTTGTCCGGGATGGTGCCACCGCTGGTGACGGCGGTGAGCCTGGCACCGCGGCGGCCGCGCAGGGTGTGGGTCACGGCGTCACGGTGCAGGTAGGCGCTGCGGATACCCTGGCGGCCGTTGTAGCCCTCGCTGAGCATCTGCAACAGGGCCTGGTAGTGGCGCTCATCCAGCTCGGCGTAAGGCGCAGCGCGGCGAACAAGCGCCAGCAGCGCCTGTTCCGGCCATTCACGGGCGCTGACTTCGGCAATGATCTGCTGGGCCAGCACGTCCAGCGGCGCCACTGGAATATGCAAGGTATCCAGCTCGCCACGGCGTACGCAGTCGAGCAACGCGGCGCATTCGATCAAGTCGTCACGGGTGGTGGCAAACAAGCGCCCTTTGGGCGTACCGCCGACCTGGTGCCCGGAGCGGCCGACGCGTTGCAAAAAGCCATTGATCGAGCCGGGTGAGCCGATCTGGCAGACCAGGTCCACCTCGCCAATATCGATGCCCAGCTCCAGGGACGCGGTGGCGATCAGCACTTGCAGTTCGCCGGCCTTGAGCCGTTGCTCGGCGTCCAGGCGCAGTTCCTTGGCCAGGCTGCCATGGTGGGCGGCCACGGCGGTCTTGCCCAGCCGCTCGCTCAGATGCCGGGCCAGGCGTTCGGCCAGGCGCCGGGTGTTGACGAAAATCAGCGTGGTGCGGTGTTCGCGGGCCAATTGCGCGAGGCGGTCGTAGACCAGGGCCCACACATCGTTGGCCATCACCGCCGAGAGCGGCACTGGCGGCACTTCGATATCCAGGTCCCGTGGGCGCGCATGGCCGATGTCGACGATGGCACACTCACGGTCGGTGCCGACTAAAAACCGCGAGACCGCTTCGATGGGTTTTTGCGTGGCTGACAGGCCGATACGGGTCAATGGCTCGGCGCACAGCGCTTGCAGGCGCTCCAGGCTCAAGGCCAGGTGGCTGCCGCGCTTGCCGGCGGCGATGGCATGGATCTCATCGACGATCACCGTGCGCGTGCTGGCGAGCATGTGTCGGCCGGAATCCGAACCCAGCAGCACATACAGAGATTCGGGCGTGGTCACCAGGATATGCGGCGCGCGCTTGCGAATCTGTGCGCGGTCTTTTTGCGGGGTGTCGCCGGTGCGCACGGCGGTGCGGATCACCAGCGGCGGCAGGCCGAGCTTTTCAAGTTGCTCGGTAATGCCGGCCAGCGGGTTCTGCAGGTTGATCTGGATGTCGTTGGACAGCGCCTTGAGCGGTGACACATACACCACCAGGGTCTCGTCCGGCAGTTGCCCGCCGTTGGCCAGGCCTTGGTGGACCAAATCGTCGAGCACCGCCAAAAAGGCCGTCAAGGTCTTGCCCGAGCCGGTGGGCGCGGCGATCAGCGTTGACCGCCGCTGGCGGATCAGCGGCCACGCCTGGGCCTGGGCGCCGGTCACCGAGGGGAAGGTGCTGCAAAACCAGGCACTGACGGCGGGGTGAAAACCGTCCAGTGCGCTGGCCGTTGATTCGGGAAGGTTCATGAAGTGATTGATGCCACCTGCTCCAACAAGTTGCAAACACGTACTTTATCCGTGACGGTTGCGCTACAAACCCGCAAAATGCAACGATTCTGGCAACTACCTACGGCAAGGCGCACACGCCTGTCGATAATAACCATCGTTCCAAACAGACCGGGCCTGCTCAATCTATGCGAATGCGCCTTATGTTACTGGGCGGCGGGAATGCCCTCGGGCAGGCGCTGATTCGCCTCGGTGCAGAGGAAGACATCGGTTTCCTCGCCCCCAAACCGCCCCAAGACGGCTGGGATGCCGCGAGCCTTACCCAATTGCTCGACGACACCCGTCCCGATGCATTGATCAACCTCGCCTACTATTTCGACTGGTTCCAGGCCGAAACCGTGAGCGAAACCCGCTTGGCCGCTCAGGAGTTCGCCATCGAACGCCTGGCTGAATTGTGCCAGCACCACAGCATCACGCTGCTGCAACCGTCCAGCTACCGGGTGTTCGATGGCTCGCGCGCCACCGCCTACAGCGAAAAAGACGAGCCGGTGCCCCTGGGCCTGCGCGGCCAGGCGTTGTGGCGTATCGAACAGAGCGTGCGCGCCACTTGCCCACAACATGTGCTGCTGCGATTTGGCTGGTTGCTCGATGAAAGTGTCGACGGCACGCTCGGGCGGTTCCTGGCCCGGGCCGAAAAACCTGATGAACTACTGATGGCCGACGACCGTCGTGGCAACCCGACGCCGGTGGACGATGCCGCACGGGTGATTATCTCGGTGCTCAAGCAGCTTGATTGCGCGGCGCCGCTGTGGGGCACCTATCATTACGCCGGGCATGAGGCGACTACGCCGTTGGCCCTGGGCCAGGCGATCCTGACCGAGGCGCGCAACTTCCACGCGCTGGCCATTGAATCCCCCACTGCCCAGGCCCACGCGGCTCGGCCGGATGCGGCGGATGAACCGCAGCACGCGGTGCTGGCGTGCAAGAAGATCCTGCATACCTTTGGCATCAAGCCAAGGGCATGGCGGGCGGGGCTTCCGGCGTTGCTGGACCGGTTCTACCGCCACAGCTGACACGCTACAAAACCAAATGTGGGAGGGGGCTTGCTCCCGATAGCGATGGGTCAGTCCATGAATCTGTTGACTGACACTCTGCTATCGGGAGCAAGCCCCCTCCCACATGGGTTATGCAGTGTTGCTTAGAACTTGTAGCCAATACCCACCATGTAAACCATCGGATCCACGTCCACATTGACCTTGGCCCGAGTGCCCTGGCCCAGCGCATTGTTATCCACAGTCGCCTTGGTGCTGATGTCGATGTAGCGCGCCTGGGCGTTGATCATCCAATTGTCGTTGATCATGTAGTCGGCGCCGATCTGTGCGGCCCAGCCCCAGGAGTTTTCGGCCTTGAAGTTGCTGAAGCCGGCTTGTTGAGCGCGACCGCCGACGTGTTCGTCGTAGATCCAGGTGTAGTTGATACCGGCGCCCACGTACGGCTGGAATGCCGACTTGTTGTCCAGCGGGTAGTACACGACGCTCAGGGTCGGCGGCAGGTGCTTGAGCGAACCGAGCTTGCCGTTGGCGGCGCCCAGTGCGGTGTTCTTGAGTTTCACGTCATGCTCGAAGGGCGTGGCGGCCAGCAATTCGATACCGACGTGGTCGGTGATCATGTAGGCGAAGTTCAAGCCCAGTTGGGTGTCGCTGCTCATGGTCGCCTTGCCGCCCAGGTTGGTGCCGGCCAGCGGGCCCTGGTCAACCTTGACTTTGCCGCTGTCGGCCTCCGGGTTGACGGTGATTGCACCGGCACGCACCAGAATATCGCCCGCCTGGTGAGCGTGTGCGACCGGGGCGACGAGGGCGAGCGCGAAGAGGGACGCGCCGAGCAGAGACTTGTTCATGGGAGCTCCAAAGGACGTTTAAAAGTTGTACGTCCAATGGTAAAGATCGTTCCGTTCGGTCTTTTGACTCAGCTCAATGAAAGGGTGATCAGCGCTACTCCTGCAGCTCGTACATGTAAATCTTCTCGGCATCCATCTGGTAACCGGCGTCGGCCAGTTCACTCGACGACGGCTTGACCTGCATCGCACCTTCGATCCAGTACGGCTGATACAGCTCATCGAGCTTCACGCCGACTTCGCTTTTGACATGCACGATCTGGTTCGACGGCGGTGGCGGCACGTGGATGCACGCGCCGAAATACGGCACCAGCAGAAACTCGGTGGTGCGGCCCTCTTCACTGACTTCCAGCGGCACGATATACCCCGGCAGGCGGATGTGCTGGCCGTCGAGGCTCTGCACCACCGGCGCGTTGGGCAGATCCTGCTTGGCCGCCGGCGCCGCCTCGACGGACAAGGCATCGGCCATGTTCGACAGGTCGTGCAGCGGCTTCATATTAGGCACTTCCGGTGGCGCATCCGGCGGTATCATTTCCTGCCAGGACAGGTCCTTGGGCTGTTCATCCGCCCACACGGGCACGGCCGTCAGCAGTAACAGGGCAAACAGGGCACGACGCATCGAAGCCTTCCTCATACACGGATGGACAGGCCATCGGCCAAAGATTGTCGATAGGCGCGCCACGCGGGCACGCTGCCCATCAACAGCGCTGCCGCGAGGATACCCGCCAGCAGGGTCCATTCATATTCGCTCGGCCAGGACATCGGCAGGTCCAGCCCGTAGTTGGCCTGCAAGTAACCACGGGAGGCGGCGATGCAGACATACAGCAGGCCCACGCCTGCTACCACACCGGACAAGGCCAGGGCGAAGGCTTCGAAGATCAGCAGGCTCGCGATATGCCAGGGGCGTGCACCCACCGAACGCAGAATCGCCATCTCGCGGCGGCGCTCGTTGAGGCTGGTGAGGATCGCCGTGAGCATACCGATCAACCCGGTCAGCACCACGAACAGCGAGATCACGAACAAGGCTTTCTCGGCGGTGCTCATCATGCTCCACAGCTCTTGCAGGGCCACGCCCGGCAGGATCGCCAGCATCGGCTCGCCACGGAACTCATTGATCTGCCTTTGCAACGCGAAGGTGGAAATCTTGTTGTTCAGGCCGAGCATGAACGCGGTGATGGCTTGCGGCGTCAGGTCCATATTGCGCGCCTGGTCGGCGCTGATGCGGCCTTTGCCCTGGGCCGGCACACCGTTGTGCCAGTCGACATGGATCGCCTCCATGCCACCCAGGCTGATGTGCAACGTGCGATCTACCGGCGTACCGGTACGCTTGAGGATGCCGACCACAGTGAAGGGTTTGTCGTCGTGCTTGACCAGGCTGACCACCGCTACACCGTGGGCCAGCACCAGCTTGTCGCCGAGTTTGTAATGCAGGGCGTCGGCGACTTCGGCGCCGAGCACCACTTCAAACGGGTCGGTAGCGAAGGCGCGGCCGCTGGCCAGTTCGAGGTTTTGCTTGCGCCCGTACTGGTAATGCTCGAAGTAGGATTCGTTGGTGCCCATCACGCGGTAACCGCGATGGGAGTCGCCGAGGGAAATCGGAATGGCCCATTTCACCTGGGGGCTGGCGGCGAAATGCTCAAAGCTGTCCCAGCGGATGTTGTTGGTGGCGTTGCCGATGCGAAACACCGAATACAGCAGCAGGTTGACCGAGCCCGAACGTGCCCCGACGATCAGGTCGGTACCGCTGATGGTGCTGGCAAAACTGTTGCGCGCCTCGACACGCACGCGCTCCACCGCCAGCAACAAGCACACGGAAAGCGCGATGGCGAAGGCAGTGAGGATCGCAGTAAAGCGGCGGTTAGCCAGGCTGGCCATGGCTAGACGAAACAGATACATCTCAAACCTCTGCGGGCGTGGCGGCGCGATTGAGTTCGGCCAGTGACAGGTTGCGGTCGAACAGTGACGCCAGGCTCTGGTCATGGCTGACAAACAACAGGCTGGCGCCAGCTTCACGGCATTCAGCGAACAGCAACTGGATGAACGCTTCGCGGGCGTCATAGTCCAGGGCTGAGGTGGGCTCGTCGGCGATCACCAGTTCCGGTTGGCCGATCAACGCACGGGCGGCAGCCACCCGTTGTTGCTGGCCGATGGACAGCGAGTCGGCGCGGCGCTCCAGCAAGTCCTTGTCCTTCAAGCCCAGGTGCGCGAGCAAGGTCGCAGCCGCCTGGTCGACACTGCCGTGGCGCTGTTTGGCCCGTTGTGCGCGCAACCTGGAAAAATGGCAAGGCAACTCGACGTTTTCGCGCACCGATAGAAACGGCAGCAGGTTGAACTGCTGGAAGATGTAGCCGGTGTGGTCCACACGGAAACGATCACGGGCGCCGGCCGAGAGTTCGGTCAACTCCTGCCCAAGCAGGCGGATGCTGCCCTGGCAGGGTTTCTGCACGCCCCCCAACAGCCCCAGCAGCGTGGTCTTGCCACTGCCGCTCGGGCCCTTGAGGAACAGGGTTTCCCCGGGTTCCAGGCGGAACGCGGGGATGTCCAGCAACTGCGGGTGACCGGGCCAGTTGAAGCCCAGGTCGGACAGTTCGATTAACGCTTGAGTCATGGGAAGTCAGTGTCGCCTGGTAGTCGAAAATGGCGCCGATCCACTGTGGGAGCTGGCTTGCCTGCGATGGCATCTCTACGGTGTGCCTGCTGCACCGCGTCGCCAGTATCGCAGGCAAGCCAGCTCCCACATGGACTGTGCTTTCAAGTCAGAACTTCAGGGTGGCGGCGGTGGCCGTCGCGTCAACACCTTGCTGACCGCTCGGGCCGATCAGTTGTACCTGAATTTTCTTGGTGGCGGGGAAGGTCTTGAACACTTGGCTCAGATCGAGGTTGCTCAGCGCCGTCGGCGTGGCACAGGTGAATTGGTAGTGGGCGTGGATTTCGCTGTGGTCGTGATGGTGCTCGTGGGCGGCGGCGCCTTTGCCGTCGGTGGCGTGATCATCGTCGTCATGGTCGGCTTCTGGTTTGTCACCGAACAGCGGGCTATTGAGTTCCTGGCTGCTGACCACACATCCTGCGGCCTTGGGCAGGTTGAACAGGGCCAACGGGTTCTCCAGTTGTTTGCGTACACCGGCGACCTTGGCTTTATCGGCGGCGCTGGTCGCTACATGCTCGAAACCCACCAGGTTCATGGCCGGGCTGTCCAGTTCAAGCTCAAGGGCCTTGCCATCCAGCACGGCATTGAGACGGCCGACCCCGTGTTCATGGGCGCCGAGGCTGCCGTGCTCGTGATCATGCTCTTCATGAGCGTGGGCAACAGCCAGTGGCAGCAGGGCGAACGGCAAAGCAAGCAGCAAACGGCGCATGGGAGGCTCCAGGATGAAAGTTTTGTTATGTGATCTTATAACAATAGAGCCGAGAGTTTGACCGCCTGCTTGGTGTTGCGCAAGCTGCATGGGAGCATGACGGTCAGAAAAATGCAGGAGTACAGCGATGTTGCGAATTCGTGGAACCATCGGCGACCTGCCGGTGGACTTGACCCTGGAACTGGACGACGGCGATTGGGCGCGCTTGGGCGCACAGCTTCAGGCCGCCCCAACGCCCAGTGCGCCAACCGCGGCGCCGGTCAAACAAAACGACGACCTATGGCAGAGCGCCCAGGAGGTGCTGCGCAAGGCAGGGCAGCTCAACGGTCTGGAATTACTCGATCAACTGGAAGGGTTGGCAGGCGATGCGGGCGCGGGCAAGCGCCTGTTGGTGCGCCTGCGCCATAGCGCCAAAGTCAAGGTGAGCAGCGGCGGGGATACGCCGCTGTACCGTTGGATCGGTGATTAGTACAACGCGGCAAACAATTTGCGGCGGTACACCGTGACCAGCGGGTGCTCATTGCCCAGCAATTCGAACACCTGCAGCAACGTCTTGTGCGGCAAGCCTTCGCTGTAGCTACGGTTGCGGGTAAACAACTTGAGCAAACCTTCCAGTGCCGCATCGTACTGCTGGCGCGCCAGCTGCTGGATCGCCAACTGATAGGCCGCCTCGTCGTCCTGCGGGTTCTGTGCCAGACGGCTCTTCAGATCGGCGGTGTCCGGCAAGTCTGCGGCCTGGCGCAGGAAGGTGATCTGCGCCTTGGCCCCGGCCAGGGCGGCCTTGTGGTCGTCGCTTTTGACAGCGTCAAGCACGGCCTGGGCTTCGCCCAATTCGCCGCGTTCGGCCAGGCAGCGTGCGTACAGGATCAACGCGGGGGCGTTAGTGTTGTCTTCGCCCAACAGCGCCACCAGCAGCCCTTCAGCTTCACTGATGCGTCCTTCGCTGAACAGCGCCTGGGCCTGTTCCAGCGGATCCGCCGCAGCCGGTGGTGGCATCTGCACATGTGGCTCCAGCATCGCCCGTACTGCCGACTCCGGCTGCGCACCGGCAAAGCCGTCCACCGGCTGGCCATCCTTGAACAACACCACCGTCGGCAGGCTTTGAATGCCGAAACGCGCGACGATGTCCTGTTCGGCCTCGCAATCGACCTTGGCCAACAGCAACTCGCCGCGATAGCTCTCGGCAATCTGCGCCAGCATCGGCATCAGCGCCTTGCATGGCGCACACCATTCGGCCCAGAAGTCCACCAGCACAGGTTTTTCAAAAGAATTCTGAATCACCGCCTGGTCGAAGTTGGCGGTGGTGACGTCGAAGATGTACGGCGTGGGCTCACTCATGGGGCGTCTCGAATAAAGCGGGAATGGGGGCAACTATAAGGTCTGGCGCCGCGAGTGGTACAGACTCACCTTGCGAAACTCCCAAGGCTCGGCCAGGTCCGGCAGGGTCAACGCGTCCAGAACCTCCAGCCGTTGATAACGCGGGTGTTGGAAGTCCCGCACCCGCGAATCGGCCACCAGCGCTTCGCGGCCACGGGTGAGGAATTGATCCAGCAGCGGCAGGTTGGCGCGGTCGTAAAGCACGTCGGCCACCAGGATCAAGTCAAAACGGTCGGCTTCGGCGAAGAAGTCGGCGCAATAGCCCAGCTCCACCGCATTGAGTTCGGCGTTGGCGCGGCAAGACGCCAGGGCCAGCGGGTCCAGGTCACACGCCACTACTTCCAGGGCCCCCGCCTTTACGGCGGCAATCCCGGCCACGCCGGAACCGGCGCCGAAATCCAGCACGCGTTTGCCGGCGACCCACTCGGGATGCGCCGCCAGGTAGCGCGCCAACGCCAGGCCGCTGGCCCAGCAAAAGCTCCAGTAGGGCGGCTCATGCAGGATGCGCCGGGTTTCTTCCTGGCTGAAGGCGCGGTCCATATTGTCGGCATCGAGCAGCCATAGCGACAATTCGGTACCCGGTAGCGGGCAGGGCACCAATTGCGCGTCGCCGATCAACTCGCTCAAGGCGCGCTGCAGGTGCAGCGGTGGCGTCATGGCGTCATGGCGCCTTGACGAGTTGCAGGGGGCCGGTGCTCTGGGTGATCGCTTGGGTGACGCGCACGGCGGGCAAGTGCAGGATCAACTGGCCGGACTGGCTGGCGCGGCCACGCAATTCAACGCGTGCACCGGCCGGGAAGGCTTCAGGGTTGAAGCGCAGGCGGAAGGCCAGGGGCTTGCCATTGCCGCTCAGCACGCTGCTGGCGAGCAGTTGCTGCGGGCGCGAACGGTCGTCGATCACCAGCAGAGCCATCTCGACTTCGGCGCCGGCGGGCACATTGGTCAGGCTGCCGCTGATTTCCCGTTGATAGGCGGGCAGGGGGCCGAGGTCTTCAATACCCGGGACTTTTTTCTCTTGTGCCGGTGTCGGTTGAGGCGCGGCTGGTTTGGGGGCCTCGCTGCTGCAGGCGACCAGAAAACTGAACAGCGTGAGTAGAACGAGTGGTCGTAACTGCATGTACGGCTCCAGAAAGGACAAAATCCGTGGCTTAAAAAATATCAAACATATAAGCCTGCCTATATACCGTAAAGGCTATGGCTTGTCTTGCGACGGGGATGCGCTACCATGGCCCTCCCATTTTTTGTTGCCTGCCAACCATGCACTGTCCCTTCTGCGGTGCCAACGACACCAAGGTCATTGACTCGCGTCTGGTCGCCGAGGGCGATCAAGTGCGTCGCCGGCGCGAATGCCTGGCCTGTGGTGAACGTTTCACCACCTTCGAAACCGCCGAACTGGTATTGCCCCGTCTGATCAAGTCCGACGGCAGCCGCCAGCCTTTCGACGAAGAAAAATTGCGCGCCGGTATGCAGCGCGCCCTGGAAAAACGCCCGGTGAGTGTCGAGCGCCTGGAAGCGGCGCTGGTGCATATCAAGCACAAGCTGCGAGCGACCGGCGAGCGCGAGGTCAAGAGCCTGGTGGTCGGCGAGTTGGTGATGGGCGAACTGCAAAAGCTCGACGAAGTCGCCTATATCCGTTTTGCCTCGGTGTATCGACGCTTCC
Source organism: Pseudomonas sp. NCIMB 10586 (assembly GCF_023127895.1). NCBI lineage: Bacteria > Pseudomonadati > Pseudomonadota > Gammaproteobacteria > Pseudomonadales > Pseudomonadaceae > Pseudomonas > Pseudomonas sp. NCIMB 10586. Next base: position 14,735 of record NZ_SPKQ01000010.1, on the reverse strand, counting down.
AGGACCTCAATGAGTTCCGCGAAGAAATCGACCGCCTGGCCCGTGAGCCTTCCAAACAATGACGTCTGAACAGGCAGTCCTCGACGCCCATTACATGGCGCGTGCCCTCGAATTGGCGCGCAAGGGCCTGTACACCACCCACCCCAATCCACGGGTGGGCTGCGTGATCGTGCGTGACGGGCAGATTGTCGGCGAAGGCTGGCATGAGCGCACCGGCGAGCCCCATGCCGAGCCGAATGCCCTGCGCGCCGCCGGTGAAAAGGCCCGCGGCGCGACGGTGTACGTGACGCTGGAGCCGTGCAGCCACCATGGCCGTACGCCGCCGTGCGCCGATGCACTGGTGAGCGCCGGTGTGGCGCGGGTGGTGGCAGGTATGCAGGACCCGAACCCGGAAGTGGCCGGGCGTGGCATGCAGCGTCTGGCCCAGGCGGGTATCGAGGTGCGCAGTGGTGTCCTGGAAGCTGAGGCGCGGGCGCTTAACCCGGGGTTCCTCAAGCGCATGGAGCACGGTTTGCCGTTCGTGCGGGTCAAGCTGGCCATGAGCCTGGACGGCCGCACGGCGATGGCCAGCGGCGAAAGCCAATGGATCACCGGCCCCGCTGCCCGCGCCGCCGTCCAACGTCTGCGTGCCGAGGCGAGTGTGGTGTTGACCGGTGCCGATACGGTGCTGGCCGACGGCGCCCGCTTGACTGTGCGCGCCGCTGAGTTGGGCCTGGATGAACAAACCACCGCCCTGGCCATGTCGCGCCCGCCGCTGCGCGTGTTGATCGACGGCCGCTTGCGCGTGCCGCTCAATGCACCCTTCTTCAAGGCAGGCCCGGCACTGGTCATCACCTGCGTGGCCCCGGAGAACCAGTTTCCCCGTGGCCCAGAGTGCCTGGTGGTACCGGGTGTGGAGGGCCAGGTCGACCTGCGCTCGGCGCTGGTGGCATTGGCCGCCCGTGGCGTCAACGACGTGCTGGTGGAAGCGGGCCCGAGCCTGGCGGGCGCGTTTGCCCAGCAGGGCCTGGTGGATGAGTACGTCATATTCATCGCCGGCAAGTTCCTCGGCTCCGCTGCCCGGCCGTTGCTGGACTGGCCGCTTGAGAAGCTGGTCGACGCGCCCCAACTCAAGATCACTGACATGCGCGCTGTAGGCGACGACTGGCGAGTCACTGCCATTCCCGTCCCGACAGCGAGCGTATAATTCCCGGCCTGCGCTTAAGCGTCAGCCCCTCGTTTTCAGGAGAGCGAAATGTTCACCGGCATTATCGAATCCATCGGCAGCATCCGTGCAATGACCCCCAAAGGCGGCGACGTGCGCCTGCTGGTTGAAACCGGCAAGCTGGACCTCGGCGACGTCAAGCTGGGTGACAGTATCGCCGTCAGCGGCGTGTGCCTGACCGTTATTGAGCTGCCGGGCAACGGCTTTGCCGCCGACGTCAGCCGGGAAACCCTGGACTGCACCGCGATGAACGACCTCAAGGCCGGCAGCCCGGTCAACCTGGAAAAAGCCCTGACGCCAACCACGCGCCTGGGCGGTCACCTGGTCAGCGGCCATGTCGACGGTGTCGGCGAAGTGGTGACCCGCAGTGAAAACGCACGCGCCGTGGAATTCCGCATCCGTGCGCCCAAAGAGCTGGCCAAGTACATTGCCCACAAGGGTTCGATTACCGTTGATGGCACCAGCCTGACCGTGAACGCCGTCAATGGCGCCGAATTTGAACTGACCATCATTCCCCACACCCTCAGCGAAACCATCATGGCCTCCTACCAGCCGGGGCGCCGGGTGAACCTGGAAGTGGACTTGCTTGCCCGTTACCTGGAGCGCCTGTTGCTGGGCGAAAAGGCCGCAGAGCCTGCATCAGGCAACATCACCGAAAGTTTTCTGGCCGCTAACGGCTACCTGAAATCCTGACCAAGGGGGTGCCGCGTGGCGCTCAATAGCATCGAAGAACTGGTTGAAGACATCCGCCAAGGCAAGATGGTCATCCTTATGGATGACGAAGATCGCGAGAACGAAGGCGACATCATCATGGCCGCCGAGGCGTGCAAGCCTGAGCACATCAACTTCATGGCCAAGCACGCCCGTGGTTTGATTTGCATGCCCATGAGCCGCGAACGCTGCGAGTTGCTCAAGCTGCCGTTGATGGCGCCGCGCAATGGGTCGGGTTTCGGCACCAAGTTCACGGTATCGATTGAAGCCACCACTGGCGTCACCACCGGTATCTCCGCCGCTGACCGCGCCCGTACCGTGCAAGCCGCCGCCGCCAAAGATGCCAAGGCCGAAGACATCGTCAGCCCCGGTCACATTTTCCCGCTGATGGCTCAACCGGGTGGCACCCTGGCTCGCGCCGGTCACACCGAAGCCGCCTGCGACCTGGCGCGCATGGCCGGTTTCGAGCCGAGCGGGGTGATCTGCGAAGTGATGAACGACGACGGCACCATGGCCCGTCGCACTGAACTGGAAGCCTTTGCCGCCGAACACAACCTCAAGATCGGCACCATTGCCGACCTGATCCACTACCGCATGATCCACGAACGTACCGTTCAGCGGATTGCCGAGCAGCCGCTGGACAGCGAACTGGGCCAATTCAATTTGGTGACCTACCGTGATTCAGTGGAAGGCGACGTGCATATGGCCCTGACCCTGGGCAACATTTGCGCCGAAGAGCCGACCCTGGTGCGGGTGCACAACATGGACCCTCTGCGCGACCTGTTGATGGTCAAGCAACCCGGCCGCTGGAGCCTGCGCGCCGCCATGGCCGCGGTTTCCGAGGCTGGCAGCGGTGTGGTGCTGTTGCTCGGTCACCCGTTGGACGGCGACGTATTGCTGGCACATATCCGCGAAACCGCCGACGCCGTGCCGGTGAAAAAACCGACCACCTACAGCATCGTCGGTGCCGGTTCGCAGATCCTGCGCGACCTGGGCGTGCGCAAAATGCGCCTGATGAGCGCACCGATGAAATTTAATGCGATATCCGGATTCGACCTGGAAGTTGTAGAATACGTGCCCTCCGAATAAAGGCCGGCGATTTCTGCCCCTTGTTCGCGGTTAAATCATCACTGAGGGACGCACTTTTCGCGTCCCGGCTCTTTAAGAGATTTGTCGAATGACCCTGAAGACCATCGAAGGTACCTTCATCGCCCCCAAAGGCCGCTATGCCCTGGTGGTTGGCCGCTTCAACAGCTTCGTGGTTGAAAGCCTGGTAAGCGGTGCGGTTGACGCCCTGGTTCGCCACGGTGTGAGCGAGAGCGATATCACCCTTATCCGCGCCCCTGGCGCCTTCGAAATTCCACTGGTTGCGCAAAAAGTTGCTCAGCAGGGTGAATACGCGGCGATCATCGCCCTGGGCGCGGTCATTCGTGGCGGCACCCCGCACTTCGAATACGTAGCCGGCGAATGCACCAAGGGCCTGTCCCAGGTGTCCATGGAGTTCGGCGTGCCAGTCGCTTTCGGCGTACTGACCGTTGATTCCATCGAGCAAGCCATCGAGCGTTCCGGCACCAAAGCCGGTAACAAGGGCGCTGAAGCTGCCTTGTCCGCGCTGGAAATGGTCAGCCTGCTGTCGCAGTTGGAGGCCAAGTGATTTCCGACGAAAGCGATCGTTTCAACCCGCGTGACGAGCGTCCAGCCGATGCCGGCAAGCCTTCGAAAAGCGAAAAGCGCCGTGCGGCCCGTCAGCTCGCCACCCAGGCGCTGTACCAGCGTCATATGGCTGGCACTTCGCTGAACGAGATCGAAGCGCAATTTCGCGTCGATAACGACTTCACCTTTGCTGACCAGAGCTACTTCCACGACATCCTGCACGGTGTTCCGGCCAACATGACCGAGATCGATGCTGCGCTGACGCCATGCCTGGACCTGACCCTCGAAGAGCTGGACCCGGTTGAGCTGGCGGTACTGCGCCTGTCCACCTGGGAGCTGCTCAAGCGCGTTGACGTACCGTACCGCGTGGTGATCAACGAAGGCATCGAACTGGCGAAGGTCTACGGTTCGACCGACGGTCACAAGTTCGTCAACGGCGTGCTCGACAAGCTGGCCCCGCGCCTGCGTGAAGCCGAAGTAAAGGAACACAAGCGCTAATCTGCGCTTGAGTCCCGCATGGGCGAGTTCGAGCTGATCCGCAAGTACTTCGCCGCCGCGCCTTGTGCGCAAGGCGGCGATGGCATTGCCCTGGGGATCGGCGACGACTGTGCCTTGCTGGCGCTGCCCGCCGGAGAGCAACTGGCGGTCTCTACCGATACGCTGGTGGCCGGCGTGCATTTTGCCGACCCCTGTGACCCGTACCTGCTCGGCCAGCGCTCGCTGGCCGTGGCGGTGAGCGACCTGGCCGCCATGGGCGCCGACCCCCTCGCGTTTACCCTTGCCCTGACCACGCCGACCGTGGATGCCGATTGGCTGCAACGCTATGCCCAAGGCCTGAACGCCATGGCGCAACGTTGCGGCGTGGGCTTGGTGGGCGGCGATACCACCCGAGGGCCACTGAGCCTGACCCTGACCGTATTTGGCCGCGTACCGGCCGGGCAGGCGTTGACGCGCAGTGGTGCGCAGCCGGGTGAGCTGCTGTGTGTGGGCGGCGAACTGGGCGATGCCGCTGGTGCTTTGCCATTGGTCTTGGGCCAACGCACGGCGGATGCGGCAGTTGCCGAGCCGCTGCTGGCACATTACTGGTCGCCGCAACCGCAGTTGGCCCTGGGGCTGACGTTGCGGGGCAAGGCGAGCGCGGCCATGGATATCTCCGACGGGCTGCTGGCCGATTGTGGGCATATCGCCAAGGCTTCGGCGGTCAGCCTGGTGATCGAACGTCACAGGTTGCCGTTATCTACCGCCTTGCTGACATTTGTCGGCGAGGATCAGGCCCGCGTCGCGGCGTTGAGCGGGGGCGATGACTACGTGCTGGCATTTACCTTGCCGATATCCGCGTTGGCACCTTTGCGAGCGGGCGGCTGGCCGATTCACGTGATCGGTCGGGTCGAAGCGGGGCAGGGCGTGACCCTGCTCGATGCCCATGGTCAGGACATTACACCGGCCGTGCGCGGCTATCAGCATTTTCGCGAGACGCCGTAGCCAGCGTCCTGCGCTACCCTTTATCTGATGATTACCACGTAGGAAGCCGTCACTATGGTCGTGCGCTGCTGGCTGCTGATCGCTCTGTGTGCCTTTACCTCTGTACTTCAGGCGGATGAGGCGTCGGTGCCCGGCAAGGTCATGCTGGCCGGCGAAGAGTGGAACGACTACACCAATAAAGATGGCAGCGGCCTGGCCTGGGACGTGGTGCGCCAGATCTTCGAGCCGGTAGGCATCACCCTGCAGACCCGCAGCGAGCCCTACACCCGCTCGGTCGGCCTGGCCCAGCGTGGCGAGGTGGATGGATGCGTCGGCACCTATCGCAATGAAGTCAGCGGGGTGTTGTACCCCCGCTGGAACTTCGACGCCGACCACGTATACGCCCTTGGGCTCGCCACTGCGCCTACGCCGACACAGGCGACGCTGGGCGACTACCGCCTGGCCTGGGTGCGTGGCTACAAGTACGAGCAATACCTGCCCAATGTGCGCCGCTTCAACCAGATCGAACGGCGCGACGGTATCCTGCCAATGCTGCAATACGGTCGCGCCGATTTCTATATCGATGCCCTCACTGAAGCCAAGTATGTACTCAGCCAGGCGCAAGACCCGGCGCTGTTCAAACTTACGCATATCGCCGAGTTGCCGCTCTACATAGCCTTTGCCGATACCGAGCGCGGCAGGGCGTTGATGGCGGTGTATGACCAGCGTTTGGCCGCCCTGGTCAAGACCGGCGAGCTCAAAGCGACTTTTGCGCGCTGGAAACAGCCGTATCCGTTCCCGGGCCCATAGAACTGACGCGAAGGCCAATCGAACCTATTGATCTTTATCAGCGATAATTCAGCTTAAGCGTCTGTAGGAACCTGCTGTTACAATGGCCGCCTCTGTGAAATCTGAAATCAGGAGCACACGGTGCCCGTCGTTTTCGTCGCCGCTTCCAAGCTGCCTACCCCTTTTGCCACGTTCACCATGAACGGCTTTCTCGAAGAAGCCACCGGGCGCGAGCACGTTGTGCTCAGCCTCGGCGACATCACGGATGGCGCGCCGGTGCTGGGGCGCGTGCATTCCGAGTGCCTGACCGGCGATGCGCTGTTCAGCCAGCGCTGTGACTGCGGCTCGCAACTGGAAGCCGCTTTGCAAGCCATCGCCCGTGAAGGCCGTGGCGTGCTGCTGTACTTGCGTCAGGAAGGCCGTGGCATTGGCTTGTTGAACAAGATCCGCGCCTACGAGCTGCAAGATGGCGGCGCCGACACCGTGGAAGCCAACGAGCGCCTGGGCTTTGCCGCCGACCAGCGCGACTACGCCATCTGCCTGCCGATGCTTGAGCACCTGGGGGTCAAATCCCTGCGCCTGATGACCAACAACCCGCGCAAGGTCAAAGCCTTGACCGAGATGGGCATCACCGTGGCCGAGCGCGTGCCGCTGCACACCGGGCACAATCCGCACAACAAGCTCTACCTGGCGACCAAAGCCAGCAAGCTCGACCATATGATGGGCAACGAGCACCAGGGCGAGGTCGACCGCGCGTGACTCGCGGCCAGGTGAAACGGCGGTTATCCTTCAACTGGTGGCAGTACCTGGCTTTGGCATTGCTGCCCCTGTTTGTGATCAATCTGCTGTTTGGCCGTGCTGAACCCCTGCTGCCCGTGCTGGCCATGCCGTTCTTCATTGCCGGCGTGGCCTCGATGTTTCTCAGCCTGCGTTATTTTCACGGCTATAAACATGCGCTGATCGCTACTTCCAAAGCCCTCGATACCCCTGAAGAACCTGCTGCCTGGATCACCCTGGCGGCGCGTCGGCGCACGGCTTTGCTGGTAGCCGCGCTACCGGCCTGGATCGGTGCGCTGGCGGTGTTCGTGGGGCTGGAAGCGGTGCCACTGTTCCTGCTGGCAATGTCGACCATGGTGCTGTTTTACCTCTACCGCATTCCGCGTCAACTGGGATGAGCCGCTACTGGCTGGCACTGCTGCTCGTATTGAGTGTTCAGGCGATGGCAGCCGAACGAGTGGTCAGCCTGGCGCCGTCGCTGTCTGAAATCGTCGTTGAGCTGGGCGCAGCCGACCTGTTGGTGGGTGTGCTTGATGGTGGTGAGCGGCCAACAGCACTGGCAACGGTTGCGTCGGTCGGGCATTACGGCCAACTGGATATGGAGCGTCTGCTCAGCCTGAAGCCCGACCTGATCCTGCTGTGGCCCGGCAGCGTCGGCCCGGCCCAGCGTGAGCAGCTTCAGCGGTTGAATATCCCGGTGTATATCGCCGAGCCCCATAGCCTTGCGCAACTGACTACTCAGGTCCAGGCCATTGCCGAGCAATTGGGCCGAGCTGAGGCAGGGCGCCAGCTCGCTGCACAACTACGCCAGCGCTTGGCCGAGTTGCGCCAGCGCTATCAGCGGGCCGAGCCGTTGCGGGTGTTTTACCAAGTGTGGAACCAACCGCTGTACACCGTGGGTGGTGGGCAGATCATCAGCGATGCGCTCAGTGTGTGCGGGGCGCGTAATGTGTTTGATGATCTGAAGTTGCCGGCGCCGCAGGTCAATATCGAGTCGGTGCTGGCGCGTGATCCCGAGGTGATCCTGGTGGGTGATCAAGCTCAGAGACAAGCGTGGAAGGCATGGCCGATGATGTCTTCGCGGGTGCGATTAGTGCCGGACAAGGGCCTGGAGCGGCCCAGCGGGCAGATGTTGGAGGCGGTGGGGCGGTTGTGTCAGGTTTTATCGCCTAACCTGTGAAACCGCTATCGCAGGCAAGCCAGCTCCCACAGGGGAATGCATTTCAATTGTGGGAGCTGGCTTGCCTGTGATGACGTCGGTGCAGGTCCCTCAGAACTCAGGCGTCCATGTCAGCCCAACCATCCACACCCGACCTTCTTCACGATAATTCTGAGCCTCGCCGAGGTAGCTGTACTTCGCCCGGGCATAGGACCTGTCCAGCACGTTATCCACCTTCAGCGACAACGACACCTCTCGGTTCAACGCCCAACTGCTGCGTAGCCCCAACAAGGCATACCCGCCCAAACGGTTGCGGTTGGCTTCATCATCGTAGCTGCTGCTGATCGCCTGCCAGCTCGCGCCAACGCCCAGCTTGTCGAACTGCCGATCCAGATCCAGGTTCAATGTACGCCGAGCGCGACGTGCCAGGGTGTGGCCGCTGTCACGGTCACGCGGGTCGATAAGCGACAGGCCCAGGTTGCCCTGCCAGCCAAACACTTCCTGCTTGAGCGCCGCTTCAAAGCCGTTGATCCGCGCCGATGCCACGTTTTGCGGCTTGCCGGCGTCAAGGATGATCGCGTCGCTCAGGTCGGTACGATACAGCGAGGCTTCCACCCGTGTGCTGTCGGTCAGTTGGCTGCGCCATTGCAGCTCGTAGCTGTTTGATGTCTCGGGCTGCAGATTGGGGTTGCTGTACTGCGTGTCGGGGTAATAGAGGTCGTTGAAGGTCGGCGCGCGGAAGCCTTCGCTGTAGCTCAAGAGTAGGTCGTTGTCAGGGTTGACCGGTACGGTCAGGGTGCCGCTCCAGCTATTTTGACCGCCGAACTGCTGGTTCTGGTCGCGACGCAGCCCAAGCTCGGTGGAAAACCACTCGCTGTGGAAGCGGTGCTGCACAAAGGCGGCGCGGTTCCAGCGGCTGTTTTCGGTAAAGGTGGTGGAGCCGTGGAAGCGGTCTTCATACCAGTCGCCACCGACGATCAGGTTGTTCTGCTCATTCAGCGTCAGGTCGTTCTGCCAGTTGACCGAGTCGCGGTAGGTATTGAACACGCTGAAATCATCACTGAGCGTATCGCGCTTGGTGTCACGGTTTTCGCTGTGGCCCAACTCCAGGCGCGACTGCCAGGTCTCATTGAGCTTGGCATCGACATAACCGCTGGCGCTGCTGACGGTGTAGTCGGTGTAGGGTTTCTGGCCGACGCTCTGCCCGGTGGTGCCGTTGTAGCGGCCATAACTGTTGTCGTACTCCGACTTGCCACGGTTATCCAGCAGATTGAAACCTACCTCCAGCTCATCGCTGAACGAATGGCGGAGGTTCAGGCTGATGGACTGGTTTCGGTAGGCATCATGGTCGCCGTCACTGGGGAACGACGCGTGGCTCGCGTTGATACCTGCGGTTTCATCCAGGCTTGCGCCCAGGTTGAAGCGCGTATGTTCATCGCCGCCCGACAAGCCCAGGCTACGTTCCCACGTCTGGTTACTGCCAAACCCGAGCTTCAAGCGCGGCTGCAAGCCTTGCTCGGCATTGCGCCGGGTAAACACCTGAATCACCCCGCCAATCGCATCACTGCCGTAAATCACCGAACGTGAACCGCGCAGCACTTCCACCCGTTCAATCTGATCGACGTTGAGGTATTGCAAGCCGCTGTCGCCGGAGGTGGTGTTGGCGATGCGTTGGCCGTCCACTAGCACCAGGCTCTGCGCCGACTTGGTGCCGCGAATGAAGATCCCCGGCAGACTGCCACGCCCACCGGTCGGCGCAACTTGCACGCCCGGCACGCGGCTGAGCAGGTCGGTGACGCTGCTGGGTTGCAGGCGGTCGATGTCGGCGCGGGTGAAGACGGTGTTGGCGGCGCTGCTGTCATTACGCGCCTGCACTTGGCGGTTGGCGCTGATGACCACATCGGAGAGCTTCAAGGCCTGGTCGCGGGTGTCGGCGAGCAGGTCAGCGCAGGGCAGAAGCAGCAGGGCAAGGCACAGGCGTTTCATGGGCTGTCCATAGCATTGGAAGGTCATGCAAAACCACTGTGTGGATTGCCTGCGATAGCGGTGTATCTGACACATTGTTAGCGAATGTGCCGCCGTCATCGCAGGCAAGCCAGCTCCCACAGTTGGGGCTGATTACAGGTTCAGTAGCGCCAGGCGCTCGCGAACGGACCCCTCGATCCCCGCCTCATCCAGCCCGCATTCAGCCAGCATCTGCGCCGGCTTGGCGTGTTCGACGTATACATCCGGCAAGCCCAGGTGCAGCACCGACTTGAGGATGTTCTCCCGCGCCAGGAACTCGCTGACTGCCGCACCGGCGCCGCCCATGATGGCGTTCTCTTCCACGGTTACCAGCAGCTCATGGCTACCGGCGATCTCGCGCACCAAGGCTTCATCCAGTGGCTTGACGAACCGCATGTCGACCACGGTGGCGTCGATCCTCTCAGCGACTTTCAAGGCTTCGGCCAGTTGCACGCCAAACACCAGGAATGCAGTTTTGCTGCCTTGGCGACGCACGACGCCTTTGCCGATTTCAATCGGCTCCAGGTCTTTCTCGATCACGGCATTCGGGCCATTGCCCCGGGGATACCGCACAGCGGCCGGGCCGTTGTACAGGTGGCCGGTGCTGAGCATCTTGCGCAGTTCGTTTTCGTCGCTGGGCGTCATCACCAGTATGCCGGGGATGCAGCGCAGGTAGGACAGGTCGAAGCTGCCAGCATGGGTCGGGCCGTCTTCGCCCACCAGTCCGGCGCGGTCGATGGCGAACAGCACGTCGAGGTTCTGCACCGCCACATCGTGAACCAACTGGTCATAACCGCGTTGCAGGAAGGTGGAGTAGATCGCCACCACCGGCTTGGCGCCTTCGCAGGCCATGCCGGCGGCGAAGGTGACAGCGTGCTGCTCGGCAATCGCCACGTCGAAGTAACGCAACGGGAAACGCTCGCTGAACGCCACCAGGTCGGAGCCTTCCTTCATCGCCGGAGTAATGCCCACCAGGCGTGGGTCGGCAGCCGCCATGTCGCACAGCCATTCGCCAAACACACCGGAATACTTCGGCCCGCTAGCCTTTTTCGGCGCGGCGGCGGGCGCGTCCAGGGGTTCGAGCTTGGTGATCGCGTGGTAACCAATCGGGTCGACTTCAGCCGGGGCGAAGCCTTTGCCCTTCTTGGTGACGATATGCAGGAACTGCGGGCCCTTGAGGTCGCGCATGTTGCGCAAGGTGGCGATCAGGGTCGGCAGGTCGTGGCCATCGATAGGGCCGATGTAGTTCCAGCCCAGCTCTTCGAACAGGGTGCCGGGCACCAGCATGCCCTTGGCGTATTCTTCGGTGCGACGGGCGATTTCCCACGCTCCAGGCAGACGTGACAGCACTTTCTTGCTGCCTTCGCGCATGCTGGCGTAGGTGCGGCTGGAGAGGATTTTCGCCAGGTAATTGGACAGGCCACCGACATTGCGCGAGATCGACATGTCGTTGTCGTTGAGGATCACCAACATGTTGGCATCCACTTCTGGCGCATGGTTGAGCGCTTCGAAGGCCATGCCGGCAGTCAGCGCGCCATCCCCGATCACGGCAATCGCCTTGCGATCGCTGTTTTGCAGACGGGCGGCAATCGCCATGCCCAACGCTGCACTGATGGACGTGCTGGAGTGGCCGACGCCAAAGGTGTCGTACTCGCTCTCGGAACGGCGCGGGAAGGCGGCCAGGCCGTCCTTCTGGCGCAGGCTGCCCATGCGCTCGCGACGGCCGGTGAGGATTTTATGCGGATATGCCTGATGGCCCACGTCCCACACCAGCCGGTCGTCCGGGGTGTCGAACACGTAATGCAGGGCGATGGTCAGCTCGATCACGCCCAGCCCGGCGCCGAAATGCCCACCGGTCTGGCCGACCGTGTAGAGCAATTCCAGGCGCAACTCATCGGCCAGGGTTTCCAGCTCGGCTTCACCCAGTCGACGCAGGCCGTCCGGCGTGGCAGCGCGGTCGAGCAGGGGCGTGGACGGGCGTTTGCGGGGAATCTCTTGAAACGTCGTGGGCATCAGGCGAATCGTTATAGGTATAGAAGAGGCGGCAGTTTACCTCAAGCGGTGCAAACTGCCCACGCAGGGCGCCGAACTTGGCCGATATGCGGCGCAAATGGCCGGGGTTGTCAGTGGCGGCGCTCGACGATATACCGCGCCAGGTCACGCAGCGGCTCGGCCGCCGCGTCGAAAGGTCGCAGGGCATCCAGGGCCTGGTCACGCAGCTCAATGGCGTATGCCTTGGCGGCTTCCAGCCCCAGCAGAGCCGGATACGTCGGCTTGTCCCGTGCAATATCGGCGCCTTGGCGTTTGCCGAGGGTGGCGGTATCGCTTTCCACGTCGAGAATATCGTCCTGCACCTGGAAGGCCAGGCCGATCGCGCGGGAATAAGTCTGCAGGGCCGCCAGTTGCTCGGCGTCGGCGCGGCCGCTGGCCAGGGCGCCCAGGTGCACGGCGGCTTCGATCAACGCGCCGGTCTTGTGGCGATGCATGTATTCAAGGGCTTCTTGATCCAGCTTGAGGCTGACCGAACCCATGTCGATGGCTTGGCCGCCGACCATTCCGGCCGGGCCAGCAGCGTGGGCCAGAGCAGTAACCATGCGCAGGCGGATCTCGGCGTTGACGCTGCTTAGCGCCGGGTCCAGCAACGCGCTGAACGCCAGGCTCTGCAAGCCATCCCCGGCCAGGATCGCGTAAGCCTCATCGAAGGCTTTGTGGGTCGTGGGCTGGCCGCGACGCAGATCGTCGTCATCCATCGCCGGCAGGTCGTCGTGTACCAGGGAGTAAGCGTGGATCAACTCCACCGCACACGCTGCGCCATTGGCCTCGGCCGCCGGCGCGCCCAGGGCTTCGCAGGCCGCATAGGCCAGCAACGGGCGCACCCGCTTGCCGCCATTCATCACGCTGTAGCGCATGGCTTCATAGAGGCGCGTCAATTCCGGGCTTGGCGCAGCAAACAAGGGCTCCAGCGCCGCATTCACCCGGGCTTGGCTACTGGCCTGATACGCGCTGATCATTCCGGCTGTTCCGCATCGAAAGGCTCTTGCGCCAACTCCCCGTCGCGCTCCAGCAGCACCTGGACCTTCTGCTCCGCCTGCGCCAACGCGCTCTGACAGTCGCGGGTCAGGCCAATGCCTTGCTCAAATGCCGTCAACGAGTCTTCCAGCGACAACTCGCCGTTCTCCAGACGCTCGACCAGGGTTTGCAGGTCGGCGAGGGATTGTTCGAAATCGAGTGCAACTTTTTTGCGGGCCATGGCGGCAATTCCGGTAGACGGTAAACCGGCGCGACACTAGCAGACATGGGGGATTGGGGCAAATGAGTGGGGCTGTTACTGCTGGGCGGGATTGATCTGATAACGCGTGCTGCGGCCGCCTCCGGGGAGGCGTGTCAGGTAGTTTTTTCCAGTAGGTCGGCCAGGTGGCGTGTTGTTGATTCATAAGGGGACGCCTGGGGGCGTGTGAGCCGAATAGAGAGAGTATTCGGCTCATTTTGTGAGCTGATTGTGCTTTGTATTCGGCTCATCGTCGAGGCGCTACTGGGCCACAGAGTGCGTTCTCAGGGGGGCGTTTGATATTCAACGGAAGCTGACGTCGATTCTGTCGACTTTTAGTTTTATGAAGCGCTCGTTACATTCAGGATGGTCGTAGTGAATGTCCTCATCGTTTAATGAGACGAAGCTGTGAAATTGTGTGTCGCGTAGGGTTCCATAAAGTAGGTAAGCATATCCGGGATTTGTCTTTTCAATCAGTGGTGTTCTCGGTTCAACCCTTTCAATCTCGTAATCGTCAGATAGATTCATTGTCAGCTCGACGTCATACGTCTTTCCGACTTCTATCTCATGTGGGGAATAGCTGACGAAGCAATTAATGATGACTCCCTCGATGAGCAGTATTACGTCCTCTTCTATATGGATACTGGTTTCTATAACTCGTGCTTTCTTTAATTTCACGTCTAGTGCCTAGAAGTAGAAAAAAACACCGGTTTTTCTATCGATAGCTAACTGGGTTAAATGGATTATTTTTTCTAATAGTTCGGGGTTTTCAGGCAAGGATTTTTTTTTAAAAATTCTTAGCATTTCGGTGAGCTCTTCGGAAGTGTTAATGTGTTCGTCCTCATAGTCATCGATGATCTTTTTTAAAGAATCATTGATCTCCTCGTATATTCCCGATTTCAAGAGTTGTTGGTGCTCTATGCTTGTGAGGAGCACACGCTCCATCTGGTCGTTTGGGCACGCATTTAGGTCTAGCAAAAACATGGCTTCGCCAGTCAAGGGCGTACAAATCAATTTCATCGAGAATTTCCTTTTTTAAAATGTGTGACTTCATTGTATTCGCTTTGTGTTCTTCCCATCTGTTTGCCAGAAGAGGAGGTTTTGTTGTTGGGGATTGCTCCGGCTAAACTAAGATAACGCCTGGATCCCGGCAAGGACGGGTCGTGAATTCTAAAGTAATTACCATTAAGGTCCTCCACTATTTCAATCCCGCTCTGAGGGTTTTTGTATATTTTCTTTCCTTTATCTGTAGTTATTACTATCGGGTCAGGTCCAGCAAATTTAACGATATTTTCGTTCAGGTCAGCGGTCTGCCAATTGGCCGAGTACCGGGCTGCTCGCTGTGCTCCTCCTGCTTTTGGTAGCTCTGGTTGACCCTCATTAACTCGAACTGCCTGGGCTGATTCACGCGCTTCAATCTCGGGCTTACAGCCATCTTCACCGGGGCATGCATTTAGACCTAGTGGATCCACCCATCCCGTCGGATTGGGTACATACCGGTACCCATTGACCCCACCCGCCAACTTCACCGGATCCGGCGTCAGGTAACGACCAATATCTGGATTGTAGTAGCGATGGCGGTTGTAGTGCAGGCCGCTTTCTTGGTCGAAATACTGTCCTTGGAAACGCAGCGGATTGTCGATTTTGCCTACGTCGAGGCGGGCGATCTGGCCGTAGGCGCGGTAGTGGGCGGACCAGACGATTTCGCC
>NZ_SPKQ01000009.1:0-90770 GCF_023127895.1 Pseudomonas sp. NCIMB 10586 | reverse complement strand
GGCGCCATCATAGCGCCCTATTGATGTGTCCAAATTCATTAGGCCAGTTCAGCTTGCTCCCGATTACTGAGTGCCAGTCACGGCATCTGTTGACTGAGCCACCGCTATCGGGAGCAAGCCCCCTCCCACATTTTGTCCAAGGCAAGACTTTAGAATCCTTTGCCTGCCTAAAACGGCTCGTTGCCCCGCCGGCGAAACCAGCCGGTCAGGGACAGGCGTTCGCGCGTGGCCGGCAGTACCTCGTGGGGCACCTCGCCCGACAAAAACACCACCAGACAGCCGCCGGTAGGCACCACGTCATATTCGACGCCGCCCTTGAGGTACATGCGCAACTGGCCGCCATGCTCGGGCAGCCAGGCGTCGTTCAAGTAGATCACCGCCGAGACCATGCGCCGGTCGTCATCACGAAAGCGGTCCACATGCTTGAGGTAAAACGCACCGGGTGGGTACATCGCGAAGTGGCTTTCGAAATCTTCCAGCCCAAGGAACAGGCTGCGGTTCATTGCCAGGCGCAGGCTGTCCATGACGGCCATATAGGTGTCGCAAACCGCCGCGTCGCCCTCTTCCAGCCACTGAATATGATCACCGCGAATACCCTCGCGAATCTCCTGGGCCGGCCCGCGCCCGACTGCCGCCGGTGCCAGCTCACCTTCGGCCGCACGTTTATGGCACTCAGCCGCCAGTTCCAGGGTCAGAGCCTGGGGCAGGAAGCCATTCTGCTGCGACCAGCCTTTTTCGGCCAAGTCGTCAACGATACGTTGCAGCAGCGGGTCATCGAGGGATATTTGCATGGCGCGCATAGTATCCATACGCCTGAGAATCCGACAGCGCCGTCGAGCGCCCGAATGCACTTTAAATCAGCTGTCTGATAGGACTTCTCGACAAATCCTACGCCCGACACGGACAATAGTGGCCGACTGACAGGAGTCCATATGCGTCGTTTGTTTTTTACCGTGTTGATGTTCTGCGTTTTGCCCGCCTGGGCAGACGGCCATGACCAGTTGTACAAGGTTGCCGGCTGGGCCGAACAACGTGCGCATTTCAATGACGCCCTCAGTGCCGCCCAGCAACGCTACCGCAATAGCCTGCCGCCGGTGGTGTATCAGGCGCTGGTGGACAACAGCAATAAGCGCTTTGGCGCCCAAGCCATGGATCAGCGTGCCGAGGCGCAACTGCGCAAGCACCTGGCCAACCCGAAACCGGCCCTGGCGTTCTTCCAATCGCCCCTGGGCCGCAAGATCGTCGCTGCAGAATTGCTGGCCACGCGCCGCGACCAGTTGGCGAAAAACGCCCAGGGCTTGCCGAAAATCCAGGCCGACGCCACCCGCAGCCTGATCATCGGCCATCTGGCCCAAGCCCTGCCCGCGCGCGAGGCCGGTGCAGAAGTCAGCCTGGCGATTGCCGGTGTAGCGGCCGACAGCTTGAGCCAGATGATCCCCGGCTTGCTTGGCGGCGGTCAGGCCCAGGGTATGTTGAATGGGCAGCGCGAACGGTTGATGCAACAAATCGACAAGGACCTGAACAACACGCTGTTGTACGTCTACCGGGATTTGTCCGACCCGGAGCTGGAAGAGTTCGCTACGTTTGCCGAATCGCCGGAAGGTAAGGCGTATTACCAGGCGGCCCTGGCAGCCATTCGCGCAGGGCTGGCCGTCGGCCAAAGCACCTCAAGCCTGACGCAGTAATTGTGGGAGGGGGCTTGCTCCCGATAGCAGAGTGTCAGTCACCAGATATATGACTGACACACCGCAATCGGGGGCAAGCCCCCTCCCACATTTAAAATGCGTTAGTTCAGGTGATCGGTGAGGTACTTGAAGTACTCATTACGAATCTCTGGAATCTCATTGGCCAGGTGATGCCTGCCCCGCGGCAGCATCAACACCTCGGGCCGGTCGAACTTACCGCGTAGCACCTGCAAATTGTGTTGCCAATCCACCGTCATATCTTCCTCACCCTGCACGATCACCGGCCGCCGTGGGCTGCGGGGTGCGGCTTCGATGCGTTTGATCCAGCGCGCCAGCGCCCCTACCCAAGCGGTGGGCAATTGGCGCGGCTGCAGTGGGTCGGCTTCAAGGAACGGTTTGAACGCAGGGTCGTTGGAGTTATCGCTGAAGCGTCGGGCGATGCCTTTGACGAACGGGCGCAGCAGGTAATAGCTGACCTGCGACCATCCCCAGGCACGCGGCCGCACCAGCGGTGAGAGCAGGAAGGTCTTGCCCTGGGCCGGGCTGTCGGCGCCGTGGTTGAGCAAGTGATCCACCACAATGGCGCCGCCGGTGCTTTGCCCGAACAGGTGCCAGGGTTGCGGCAATTGCAGCGCCTTGGCCTCAGCGAACAACGCCTGCACCACGCTCTGGTACACCGCAAACTCATCGATGCTGGCGCGCGGGCCGCTGGACAAGCCGTGGCCCGGCAAGTCGCAGGCGATCACCACCAAGCCCTGGTCCAGCGCCCAATCCACCACATGGCGGTACAACCCCATGTGGTCGTAGAAACCGTGGAACATGAACATCGTTGCCACCGGCGCAGGCGGCCACCATACCTGGGCCACCACTTCAAACCCGTCCACTTCCAGGCGCCCCAACCGGCTCACCGCCGGCACCTTGCGAGCGGCCAGGTCAAGCCCATAGAAACGTTGATAGACCCTTGCCTCGGCGCTAAGCGGTTGCGCGTCCACCAGGGGCCGCAAGCTTTCGCGCAGATGATCAGGGTCAAAGGTGACGGGCATAAAGGCTTCCAGACTGGCGGTGAAGATGAATATCGAGCTGCGATATTCATCTGTCAGGACAAGCATGGCAAGCTACGCGACCTGCGAGGATACCTTTGAATGCGACCGCCTTACCGCAACGCCCTGTTCGCCAGCCTGATCCTGGTTATCTGCGCCGGCGTGCTGTGGGCCGCGTATGACTGGTTCCAGGGCCGCTACCTGCGCGCCTTCAGCGAGCACACGGCGGTATTCTCCGGCGATGCGCTGCAACTGCCCGCCGCCCTCAGCGGCCCTGGCCCGATTCGCCTGGTGCACTTCTGGGACCCGGCCTGCCCGTGCAATGTCGGCAACCAGCAACACCTGGGTGAGCTGATCGAGCAGTACGAGCCCCAAGGGGTCGAGTTTTACGCCCTGCAAAAAGCCGGTAGCCACGGCACCCTGCCCGACAACCTGCGCCACATGAAAATCCTCGACGCCCTGCCCGGCGCCGATCGCATACCCGCCAGCCCGGCCGTAGGCATCTGGGACCGCACAGGCAAACTGGCCTATTTCGGCCCCTACAGCGAAGGGCTGACGTGCAATGCCAGCAACAGTTTTATCGAACCCATTCTCAAGGCCCTTGGAACCGGACGCGAAGTGAATGCCACTCACACCCTCGCGGTAGGCTGCTATTGTTCGTGGCCTAAGGATCAGTAGTCCGTCCACTCTGGTAAGGAATGTTCATGAAGCGCGTCTTGCAGATTTTCGCGGTGCTGATTGCGCTGGTCGCCCTCGGCGCCGGTTGGTATGTCTACAGCAAGCAGCCCACGCGTCAGGGCACAGTGCCGCTGGCCCACCTGCAAAGCTCGGTCACGGTGCGCTACGACGACCGTGGCGTACCGCATATCCGTGCCGAGAACGAGGCTGACCTGTACCGCGCCCTGGGCTATGTGCATGCCCAGGACCGGCTGTTCCAGATGGAGGTCATGCGGCGCCTGGCCCGTGGCGAACTGGCCGAAGTGCTGGGGCCCAAACTGCTTGAGACCGACAAGCTGTTTCGCAGCCTGCGCATTCGTGAGCGCGCCTTGAGCTACGCAGAGCACATGGACCCCGACTCAGCGTCGTCCAAAGCCCTGCAAGCCTATCTGGACGGGATCAACCAATATCAGGACAGCCACGCCAGCCCCATGGAGTTCGACGTGCTGGGCATCCCCAAGCGCCGCTTTACCGTCGAGGACAGCATCAGTGTCGCCGGGTACATGGCTTACAGCTTTGCCGCCGCCTTTCGTACCGAGCCGGTGCTGACTTACGTACGCGACCATCTGGGCAGCGACTACCTGAAAGTGTTCGATCTCGACTGGCAACCCAAGGGTGCGCTCAACCTGGCGGCCAGTGACTGGCAAACCCTCGGCGCCATCGCCGCCCTGAGTGAGCAGGCCCTGGCCGACAACGGCCTGCCGCAGTTCGAGGGCAGCAACGCCTGGGCCGTCAGCGGCAGCCATACCAAAAGCGGCAAGCCGTTGCTGGCGGGTGACCCGCATATCCGCTTCTCGGTGCCATCGGTGTGGTACGAGGCGCAGCTGTCGGCGCCAGGCTTTGAGCTGTACGGCTATCACAACGCGCTGGTGCCGGTGGCGTTCCTGGGGCACAACCTGGACTTCGGCTGGAGCCTGACCATGTTCCAGAACGACGACCTTGATCTGGTCGCCGAGAAGGTCAACCCGGACAACCCCAACCAGGTCTGGTATCACGGCCAATGGGTCGACATGACCAGCAGCGAGCAACAGATCCAGGTCAAGGGACAGGCGCCGGTGACCCTCACGCTGCGCCGTTCGCCCCACGGCCCGATCATCAATGACGTGCTCGGCGAGAACGCGGGCAGCACGCCAATTGCCATGTGGTGGGCGTTCCTGGACACCGAAAACCCGATCCTCGACGGCTTCTACCAACTCAACCGCGCCGATACCCTGGCCAAGGCACGTGCCGCGGCCGCCAAGGTGTCGGCACCGGGCCTGAACATCATATGGGCCAATGCCAAGGGCGATATCGGCTGGTGGGCGGCAGCGCAGTTGCCGATCCGCCCGGCCGGCGTCAACCCGGCGTTCATCCTCGATGGCAGCACCGCTCAGGCCGACAAGCTGGGCTTCTACCCGTTCAGCGCCAACCCCCAGGAAGAGAACCCGGCACGTGGCTATGTGGTCTCCGCCAACGCCCAACCGGCATCGCCCACCGGCATGGAGATCCCGGGCTACTACAACCTCGCGGACCGTGGCCAGCAGTTGAATGCGCAGTTGAGCGACAACAGCGTGAAGTGGGATGTAAGCAACAGCCAGGCTTTGCAACTGGGCACCACCACCACCTACGGCCCACGCCTGCTCGCACCGCTGCTGCCGGTGCTGCGCGAAGGGATCAAGGACCCGGCTCAACTCAAGCTGGTGGAACAGCTCGCAAGCTGGAAAGGCGACTACCCGCTGGACTCCACCAGCGCCACGCTGTTCAACCAGTTCCTGTTCAACCTTGCCGATGCGACCTTCCACCCGAAGCTGGGCGATGCACTGTTCAAGACCCTGATCACCACCCGTGTGATCGACGCGGCGTTGCCACGCCTGGCAGCCTCGGCGGACTCACCCTGGTGGGAGGGCAAGCGCGCGGATATCGTCAAGCTCGCCTGGGACAACAGCCTGGCCCACCTCAAGACGACCTTCGGCGACGACCCGGCGCAGTGGCAGTGGGGCAAGGCGCACACCTTGACCCATGGTCATCCGCTGGGCTTGCAGAAACCGCTGGATAAGCTCTTCAACGTCGGCCCGTTCGCCGCACCGGGCAGCCACGAAGTGCCGAACAACCAGACCGCCGCGATCGGCCCGGCGCCATGGCCGGTGACCTATGGGCCTTCGACACGGCGCCTGATCGACTTCGCCGACCCTGCCCACGCACTGACCATCAACCCAGTGGGGCAAAGCGGCGTACCGTTTGATGCTCACTATGGTGATCAGGCGCAAAGCTATATCGAAGGCGGGTATGAGCAGGCGCATTTCAGTGATGAGGAAGTGACGGCCAATACCCGAGGCACCTTGAAACTGTTGCCTGCCAGATAGCCGAGTATCACTGGGTAAAAATGTGGGAGGGGGCTTGCTCCCGATAGCAATGTATCAGTCAGCTGATGTGTAGCTGACCCACCGCAATCGGGAGCAAGCCCCCTCCCACAGTTTACCGCTACACGGGTGCGGCAAAGTTAAGCCTGAACTGTTGCGGCGTGACGCCCAGGCGGCGATTGAACACGCTGCGCATGTGCTGGGCGTCGCGAAATCCGCATTGATAGGCCACCGTCTTGAGTGGCGCCGGGCTGCTTTCGAGCATCACCCGCGCCGCATCCACCCGCGCTCTCTCGACAAATTCCGCCGGCGTGATCCGCGCTTCACGGGCGAACACCCGGGAGAAATTGCGCGCACTCATATTGGCCGCCCTGGCCAAATCGGCAATGGTCAAATCCCCGGTCAGGTTGGCCAGCACGTACAACTGCACCAGCGCCACCGCCGAAGTGGCCTCGGCATGGGGAGTGAGAAACGGGCTGAACTGCGATTGCCCGCCCGAGCGTTGGGTGAACACCACCAGGCGCTTGGCCACGCTCAGCGCCACTTCCGGGCCGTGATCCTGGGCCAGCAGGTACAGCGAAAGATCGATACCCGCCGTGACCCCGGCCGAGGTGTAGAGGTTACCGTCCTGCACATAGAGACGGTCGGCCTCGACCTGGGCAGAAGGGCACAGGCGCGCCAGGCTGGCGGCGTCATTCCAGTGGGTAGTGACAGTTTTACCGTCCAGCAGACCGGCGCGGGCCAGCATGAAGGCGCCGTTGCAGATCGAGCCGAAGCGCTGTGCCCTGGCAGCGGCACCGCGCAGCCACTCATCAAACTGAGGGCCGAAATCTTCGAAAGGCAGTTGCGGGCCGCCCGCTACCAGCAACAGGTCGTAGGGCTGCCGGGCTTCGCTGTAGTGCTTGTGCGCCTGCAATGACAGGCCATTGGAGGCAGCCAGAGTGCCGTGGCCGAAACCGATCACCTCCAGGCGGTAGTGATCGTCAGGCGCCAGGAAGCGGTTGGCCTCGCAGAACACATCCATGGGCCCGGTCACGTCCAGTGACTGGACGCCGGGGAAGATCAGGATCGCGACGGTTTTGTGCATGGGAGACCTTTATCTCTGGGCTGACGCAAAACCCTGTGGGAGCTGGCTTGCCTGCGATGCAGACACCTGGGCTCATCAGGTATACCGAGGTGATGCTATCGCAGGCAAGCCAACTCCCACATTAGATCGCGCGCAGCCTTGGCGCGATGTGGCAGCACATTGGCCGAAAACGCGCCCTCGTCTCGATAGCTGCGTCGCCCAAGCGCGAACAGACTGGATGCTTTCCAGAGGAGCACCACCATGAACACCACCATCGCCGGCATCAAAATCCCCGACAGCGCCTTGGCCAAAGCCACCACTGAATACATCCGCGACATCGAATCCGACCTGCTGTACCACCACTCGCGCCGGGTATTTCTGTTCGGCGCCTTGAGCGGAGAGCGCAAGCAACTGGCCTACAACCCGGAGCTGCTGTATGTCGGCGCAATGTTCCACGACCTGGGCCTGGTGGAAGGTCATCGCAGTGACGACCAGCGTTTCGAAGTGGACGGTGCCAATGCCGCCGCCGCGTTCCTCAAGCCTTACGGGCTGAGCGATGACGATATCGAACAAGTGTGGTTGTCCATCGCCCTGCACACCACACCGGGTGTGCCGCAACACCTGCGCCCCACCGTGGCGCTGGTGACCGCCGGGGTGGAGATGGACGTGCTGGGCATGGACTACGCCGCATTTTCCACGGTGCAGCGCGAAGCGGTGGTGCATGCGCATCCACGCGGTGAAGGGTTCAAGGAGTGCATCATCTGCGCGTTTGCCGACGGCTTGCGCCATCGCCCGCAGACCACGTTTGGCAACGTGAAGACGGATGTGCTGGTGGATCAGGAGCCGGGGTTCAGGCCGATGAATTTTGTCGAGGTGATTCGCACGTCGCCGTGGTTGGCGTAGCTGAGTTGAAATGCGATCAAATGTGGGAGGGGGCTTGCCCCCGATGGCGGTGTGTCAGTCAGCAAATCTGATACTGATACACCGCTATCGGGAGCAAGCCCCCTCCCACATTTGGACCTCACCCAGCTTTAGACCGGGGCTGGCGCCCGGCGCTTGTCCGGCTGTTGCCAGCCGTCAGCCGCGGCTTCTTCGATGGCTTGCTGGATGGCCTTCTTGCGATGCTCTTCGGCCCGACGGCTGAAGAACCACACCAGGAAGGTCACCAACGACACCGCCAACAGGATCAGACTCGCCACCGCGTTGATCTCGGGTTTAACCCCAAGGCGCACCGCCGAGAACACTTCCATCGGCAAGGTGGTGGAACCCGGGCCCGATACAAAGCTGGCCAGTACCAGGTCATCCAGGGACAGCGCAAACGACATCATGCCGCCCGCCGCCAGGGACGGCGCGATCATCGGGATGGTGATCAGGAAAAACACCTTCCACGGCCGCGCGCCCAAATCCATCGCGGCTTCTTCGATCGACAAATCCAGCTCACGCAAGCGCGCCGACACCACCACCGCCACATACGCCGCACAGAACGTCGTGTGCGCGATCCAGATGGTGACGATGCCACGTTCCTGGGGCCAGCCGATCATCTGCGCCATGGCCACGAACAGCAGCAACAGCGACAGGCCGGTGATCACTTCAGGCATGACCAACGGCGCCGTCACCAGGCCGCCGAACAGCGTACGGCCCTTGAACTGGCTGATACGCGTGAGCACAAATGCCGCCAACGTGCCCAGCGCCACCGCGGCCACCGCCGTGTAGCAGGCGATTTCCAGGGAACGGGCCACCGAACCCATCAACTGGGTGTTGTCCAGCAGGCCCACGTACCACTTGATCGACCAACCGCCCCACACCGTCACCAGCTTGGATTCGTTGAACGAGTAGATCACCAGGATCAACATCGGCAGGTAGATAAACAACAAGCCTGCGACCAGCATGAAGCTGGAGAAACGAAAGCGCTTCATATCTTGCCCTCCAGCTCTTTGGCCTGGCTGCGGTTGAACAGAATGATCGGCACGATCAGGATCGCCAGCATCACCACGGCCAAGGCAGAAGCCACCGGCCAGTCACGGTTGTTGAAGAATTCCTGCCACAACACTTTACCGATCATCAGGGTTTCCGGGCCGCCGAGCAGTTCAGGGATCACGAACTCGCCCACCACAGGGATAAACACCAACATGCAGCCGGCGATGATGCCGTTCTTGGACAGCGGCACGGTGATTTTCCAGAAGCTGTTGAAGGTGCTCGAACCGAGGTCGGAGGCGGCTTCGAGCAGGCTCTGGTCGTGTTTGACCAGATTTGCGTACAGCGGCAGGATCATGAACGGCAGGTACGAGTAGACCACGCCGATATACACCGCGATGTTGGTGTTGAGGATCTGCAACGGTTCACTGATCAGCCCCATGGACATCAGGAAGCCGTTGAGCAAACCGTTGTTGCTGAGGATGCCCATCCACGCATACACGCGGATCAGGATCGCGGTCCAGGTCGGCATCATGATCAGCAGCACCAGCACGGTCTGCATCTCTTTGCGCGCGGTGGCGATGGCGTAGGCCATCGGGTAGCCGATCAGCAGGCACAGCAGCGTGCTGAAGAACGCCATCTTCAACGAGCCCAAGTAGGCGGCGATGTACAACTCGTCGCCCGCCAACAGGCTGTAGTTGGCCAGGTTCAGCACCACTTGCAGCTTTTGCTCAACGTAGGTGTAGATCTCGGTATAGGGCGGGATCGCCACGTCGGCTTCGGCAAAGCTGATTTTCAATACGATGAAAAACGGCAGTGCGAAAAACAGAAACAGCCAGAGGAATGGAATCCCGATGACCACCTGCTTGCCATTGGGGATTATGCGATCCAAGCGCCGCTTGAATTTCTTCATGTTCATGAGCGAAGTACCACGCCGCTGTCGTCTTCCCACCACACGTAAACCTGATCACCCCAGGTTGGGCGCTGGCCACGGCGTTCGGCGTTGGCGACGAAGGACTGCACCAGCTTGCCACTCGGCAGCTCCACATAGAACACCGAGTGACCGCCCAGGTAGGCGATATCGTGCACCTTGCCGCTGGACCAGTTGTGCTCGCAGGTCGGCATTTCGGTGGTGACCAGCAGCTTTTCCGGGCGAATCGCGTAGGTCACCGACTTGTCTTCCACCGAAGTAGCGATGCCGTAGCCCACGTAGATGTCGCGATCCAGGTCCGGGCACTTGAGTACCGCATGGCCTTCGGCGTCGTCCACCACCTGGGTGTCGAAGATGTTCACGTTGCCGATGAACTCGCACACCAGGCGGCTGGTAGGGGTTTCGTAGATGTCGATCGGGCTGCCGATCTGGGCGATCCAGCCCAGGTGCATGATCGCAATACGCTCGGCCATGGTCATGGCCTCTTCCTGGTCGTGGGTCACCATCACGCACGTCACGCCGACGCGCTCGATGATCTCTACAAGCTCCAGCTGCATCTGCGAGCGCAGCTTCTTGTCCAACGCGCCCATGGGCTCATCAAGCAACAGCAATTTCGGGCGCTTGGCCAGGGAACGGGCCAGGGCTACACGCTGGCGCTGGCCGCCGGACAGCTGGTGCGGCTTGCGCTTGGCGTATTGGCTCATCTGCACCAGCTTGAGCATCTCCGCCACGCGGGCGTCGACTTCGGCCTTGGGGATCTTGTCCTGCTGCAGGCCGAACGCGATGTTCTGCGCCACGGTCATGTGTGGGAACAGCGCATAGGACTGGAACATCATGTTGATCGGCCGCTCGTAGGGCGGCATGTCGGTAATGTCCACGCCGTCCAGGTAGATGCGGCCTTCGGTTGGGCGCTCGAAACCTGCGAGCATACGCAGCAAGGTGGACTTGCCTGAACCCGAACCGCCGAGCAAGGCGAAGATCTCGCCTTTCTTGATTTCCAGGGACACATCGTCCACCGCAATCGTCTCGTCGAACTTCTTCGTGACCCGGTCGATTTTGACCAGCACCTTTTTCGGTGTCTGGTCGCCCTCGAGGGCTTTCTTATAGGCGCCGGAGGCAACTGCCATTTACGAAACTCCCAAAAAAAGAGTGCAGCTCGCCCAATACGGGCCAGCCTTGGATAGTTTGAGCCTTACTTGCCCGTCTTGACCTTGGTCCAGCTACGGGTCATTAAACGCTGCACTTTCGGGGGTAGCTCGAAGTTGACGAATGTCCGCTCGAGAACCGCCTGCGGTGGGTAAACCGCTGCGTCGGTGCGTATCGATTGTTCCATCAGCTTGTCCGCCCCGGGGTTAGGGTTGGCGTAACCGACGTAATCACTGACCTGGGCGATCACCTCAGGTTGCAGCAAATAGTTGATGAAGGCATGAGCCTCTTTAACGTTGCTCGCATCCTTGGGGATCGCCAGTACGTCAAACCAGAGGTTGCCGCCTTCCTTGGGAATTGCGTAGGCGATGTTCACGCCCTTGCCCGCCTCGGCCGCGCGGGCCTTGGCCTGGAACACATCACCGGAGAAACCGGCAGCCACGCAGATGTTGCCGTTGGCCAGGTCCGAGATGTATTTGGAGGAGTGGAAGTAAGTCACGTAGGGCCGCACTTTGAGCAGCTTCTCTTCGGCCTTCTTGTAGTCGGCCGGGTTGGTGCTGTTAGGGTCCAGGCCCATGTAGTTGAGCACTGCCGGCAGCATTTCATCGGCCGAATCCATGAACGACACACCGCAGGTGGCGAGCTTCTTCATGTTTTCCGGTTCGAACAACACCGCCCAGGAATCGATATGGTCGACGCCCAGCACTTCCTTGACCTTATCGACGTTGTAGCCAATGCCATTGGTGCCCCACAGGTACGGCACCGCGTACTGGTTGCCCGGGTCGTTCTTTTCCAGGCGCTTGAGCAGGGCCGGGTCGAGGTTGGCGTAGTTTGTCAGCAGTGACTTGTCGAGCTTCTGGAACGCCCCGGCCTTGATCTGCTTGCCGAGGAAATGGTTGGACGGCACGACCACGTCATAGCCGGTACGCCCGGCGAGCAACTTGCCTTCCAGGGTTTCGTTGGAATCAAACACGTCATACACGGGCTTGATGCCGGTGGCCTTTTCAAAGTTGGCCAGGGTGTCGGGGCCGATGTAGTCCGACCAGTTATAAACATGCACCGTCGATGCGGCCTGCACGCTGACAGCCAGCGTGATACCTGCACCCACCAGCAAGGCTTTGCGAAATAAAGAAATTGGCAAGTGGAGGTCCTCTTAAATAGTTGGGCCCAAAGTTGTTGCCCGGCAACAAAACCGGCGCGCAACTTACCCTCGATAAACCGATCCGGCAAAACTTTCTTTGATCTAATTTGTGGGAGAGGGGCTTACCCCCCTCCCACAGCTGCCAGGGCTTACTTGCCCGACTTGATCTTGGTCCAGCTACGGGTCATTTCACGCTGGGTCGCGGCCGGCAAGTCGGCAATCGCGTAGAGCTTGGCCTGCACGTCCGCCGACGGGTAGATGCCCGGGTCGCTGGTGATGTCTTTATCGACCAGTGCGGTGGCTTTCTCGTTACCGTTCGGGAAACGCACGCTGTTGGTGATCGATGCCATGACTTCGGGCTTGAGCAGGTAGTTCATGAAGGTGTAGGCGGCCTCGACGTTTTCGGCATCCTTGGGGATAGCGACCATGTCGAAGAAGCTGCCGGCGCCTTCTTTCGGAATGTCGTAGGCGACTTTGACTTTGCCACCGGCTTCAGCCGCCCGGGACTTGGCTTGCTGGATGTCACCCGAGTAACCCACGGCCACGCAGATGTTGCCGTTGGCGAGGTCGGAAATGTACTTGGACGAGTGGAAGTAACCGATCGAAGGACGGATCTTCAAGAACAGGTCTTCAGCCTGCTTGAGATCGGCTTTCTTCTGGCTGTCGGTCGGCAGGCCCAGGTAATGCAGCGCGATTGGCAGCATTTCGGTTGGCGAGTCGAGGAAGCTCACGCCGCAGCTTTTCAGCTTGGCGATGTTTTCCGGCTTCATCAGCACATCCCACGAATCGATCTTGTCCACGCCCAGCGCGGCCTTGACCTTCTCCGGGTTGTAGCCGATGCCGATCGAACCCCACATGTACGGGAACGCGTGCTTGTTGTCCGGGTCGCTGACCGACACGGCCTTGAGCAGGGATTTGTTCAGGTTGCTGTAGTTAGGCAGCTTGGACGTGTCCAGCTCCTGGTACACGCCGGCCTTGATCTGCTTGGCCAGGAAGTTGTTCGACGGCACGACGATGTCGTAGCCGGACTTGCCTGCCAGCAACTTGGCTTCCAGGGTCTCGTTGCTGTCGAACACGTCGTACACCACCTTGATGCCCGACCCTTTTTCAAAGTTGGCGATGGTGTCCGGTGCAATGTAGTCAGACCAGTTGTACACGTGCAGCACTTTATTGTCTGCCTGGGCCGCGCCCGCCATTGCGCCCATCAGGGACAAGGCGAGGAGGGTCTTGCCAGCGTTTTTCAAACCTAATGCCTTCATTGGGTGATGCTCCGATTTTTCTTTTTTGGGCCGCACATTGTTTATGTTTCGGGCCCAGCCAAAGGGCAACAAAACAGGACGACAGTCTGGCAAGTTCAGGGGCCCGCTTTCAACCGGCCCCCGCATTTATCTACTCAGCCCTGCAATGCCGCCAACGTCAGGTCCAGGCAATGACGGGCCTTGGTCACCAGCTCGTCGATTTCTGCCTGGCTGATCACCAGCGGCGGCGAAATGATCATGGTGTCGCCCACGGCGCGCATGATCAGGCCATTCTCGAAGCAGAAGGTTCGGCAGATCATGCCGGCGCCCTTGCCTTCATGACGCTTGCGCGTGACCTTGTCCTGCACCAGCTCGATCGCACCGAGCATACCCACGCCGCGCACTTCGCCCACCAGCGGGTGGTCAGCCAGCTCCCTCAGACGCTTCTGCAAATACGGTGCCGTTTCGTCGTGTACACGGCTGACGATTTTTTCATCGCGCAGGATACGGATGTTTTCCAGGGCCACGGCCGCTGCGACCGGGTGGCCGGAGTAGGTAAAACCGTGGTTGAAATCGCCCCCTTCGTTGAGCACCGCCACCACTTCGTCGCGCACGATCAGGCCGCCCATGGGCACGTAGCCTGAGGTCAGCCCCTTGGCGATGGTCATCATGTGTGGCTTGAGGTCGTAGAAATCGCTACCGAACCACTCACCGGTACGGCCAAAACCGCAGATCACTTCGTCGGCGACAAACAGGATGTCGTACTTGGCGAGAATTTCCTTGATGCGCGGCCAGTAGGTGGCGGGTGGCACGATCACGCCACCGGCTCCCTGGATCGGCTCGGCGATAAAGGCGCCGACGTTGTCCACGCCCAACTCCAGAATCTTCTCTTCCAGCTGGTTGGCGGCCCAGATCCCGAATTCTTCAGGGCTCATGTCGCCGCCTTCGCCAAACCAGTAGGGTTGAGCGATGTGGGTGATACCCGGGATAGGCAGGTCGCCCTGCTCATGCATATAAGTCATGCCACCCAGGCTGGCGCCGGCCACGGTGGAACCGTGGTAGCCGTTCTTGCGGGCAATGATGGTTTTCTTGCTCGGCTGGCCCTTGATCGCCCAGTAGTGGCGGACCATGCGCAACATGGTGTCGTTGCCTTCGGAGCCGGAGCCGGTGAAGAACACATGGTTCATGCCGGCGGGCGCGACTTCGGAAATGACTTTGGCCAGTTCAAGCACCGGCGGGTGTGCGGTCTGGAAGAACAGGTTGTAGTACGGCAGCTCTTTCATCTGTTTGGCGGCGGCGTCAGCCAGTTCGTCGCGACCATAGCCGATCGCCACGCACCACAGGCCGGCCATGCCGTCGAGGATCTTGTTGCCTTCGCTGTCCCACAGGTAAACACCGTGGGCTTTGGTGATGATCCTTGGGCCTTTCTCTTTCAATTGCTTGAAATCGCTGAACGGCGCCAGGTGGTGATCATTGCTCAAGGCTTGCCATTCACGGGTTTGCGGGTTGTTGCTGGACATACCAATCTCCTAGACTTTTCAGTGAAGGGCGCGCCGTTTGAAGGACGCGCCCGGCGCATCAGACGGCGAAGAGCAGGAATTCCCGCTCCCACGAACTGATCACGCGCTTGAAGTTTTCATGCTCGGCCCGCTTGACCGCGACGTAGCCTGTGATGAACTTTTGCCCCAGGTATTTCTCGATGGTCTTGCTGTTTTCCATACGCTCAAGGGCATCTTCGATGGTCAACGGCAGACGCAGATTGCGGCGCTCGTAACCACGGCCGACTACTGGCGCGCTCGGGTTGTGGCCTTCGACCATGCCGATGTAGCCGCACAGCAGGCTGGCGGCAATCGCCAGGTAGGGGTTGGCATCGGCGCCCGGCAGGCGGTTCTCCACGCGGCGGTTCTGTGGGCCGGCATCTGGAACGCGCAGGCCGACGGTGCGGTTCTCTTCGCCCCACTCCACGTTCACCGGCGCCGAGGTGTCGGGCAGGAAGCGGCGGAACGAGTTCACGTTCGGGGCGAACAGCGGCAGCAATTCAGGGATGAACTTCTGCAGGCCACCAATGTGGTTGAGAAACAGCTGGCTCATTGTCCCGTCTTCATTGGAGAAGACGTTCTTGCCGGTGGCGATGTCGATGATGCTCTGGTGCAGGTGCATCGCGCTGCCGGGCTCGCCGGTCATCGGCTTGGCCATAAAGGTGGCAGCCACGTCGTGCTTGAGCGCGGCTTCACGCATGGTGCGCTTGAACACCAGGATCTGGTCGGCCAGGGACAGGGCATCGCCGTGACGGAAGTTGATTTCCATCTGCGCGGTGCCGTCTTCGTGGATCAGGGTGTCGAGGTCCAGCTCCTGCAGTTCGCACCAGTCGTAGACGTCTTCGAACAGCGGGTCGAATTCGTTGGCTGCTTCTATAGAGAAAGACTGGCGGCCAGTCTCCGGGCGCCCGGAACGGCCAATCGGCGGTTGCAGCGGAAAGTCCGGGTCTTCGCAACGCTTGGTCAGGTAGAACTCCATCTCCGGCGCCACGATGGGCTGCCAGCCGCGGTCGGAGTAGAGTTTGAGGACTTTCTTGAGCACGTTGCGCGGCGACAGCTCGATCGGGTTGCCTTGCTTGTCGTAGGTGTCGTGGATCACCTGAGCAGTGGGCTCGATGGCCCAGGGCACCAGGAATACCGCGTTCTGGTCGGGGCGGCAGATCATGTCGATGTCGGCCGGGTCGAGCAATTCGTAATAGATGTCGTCTTCGACATAGTCGCCGGTCACGGTCTGCAACAGAACGCTTTCGGGCAGGCGCATGCCTTTTTCGGCGATGAACTTGTTGGTCGGCGAGATCTTGCCCCGGGTAATACCGGTGAGGTCGCCAATCATGCATTCGACTTCTGTGATCTTGTGGTCTTTCAACCAATCGGTGAGCTGGTCGAGGTTGTTACTCATAAATGCCTCTGGGCTGGGTTTCCTGGCATCCGTTAAAAGCCAGGCGTTGGTTGACGCAGCATCCGCGTCGTTTGTTCATTCAGGGTAGGAGCTTACCTGCCATTTGCCCATGGGTTGCATTCCTCACGCCAAAGTTGTGCAGAATCATGATCGGCACGGCGAATATGGGCGGGTGGGTGGCGCAGGCGTTGGCAAAGAGGAGGTCGGACGGGCCGTCAAGAATATTGGCCGGTGCGTGAGCATTCACGCGGGACGAACGGACTGCGCACAATGTGTGGCGCAAGCACGCAGAGACGCCGAATGGCGGCAGGTGAAACATGAAGCACCCCGGTATTATTGCTGTTATGGGTTTGAATCGAGCTTAGCCTTGTTCATTTTTTTACACAACACCCCCGTAAAAAATACAACACGGCCCGCTCAAGCCTGCAGGTCCAAAGACCTTTAAACCCAAAAAACCGCCCCAAAAAGCCCCAAAAAAGGCTTCATGGCGCTTTTTTAGGGCAAAAAATGCCTCGCTTGACTTCGGCAAGCCGTTCGGGTTGACTGAAACCAGAAAAGATCAATGATTGATATTTTTAACAACAAAGGTGTTGCATCATGTCGGTACCCCCGCGTGCCGTTCAGCTTAACGAAGCGAACGCGTTCCTTAAGGATCATCCTGAGGTTCTGTACGTAGACCTTCTAATTGCGGATATGAATGGTGTGGTGCGCGGCAAGCGCATCGAACGCACCAGCCTCCACAAGGTTTACGAGAAGGGCATTAACCTGCCTGCCTCTTTATTTGCCCTGGATATCAATGGCTCGACGGTGGAAAGCACCGGCCTGGGCCTGGACATCGGTGATGCTGACCGAATCTGTTATCCAATCCCCGACACCCTGTGCAATGAACCCTGGCAAAAGCGCCCTACCGCGCAATTGCTGATGACCATGCACGAACTTGAAGGTGAACCTTTCTTCGCCGACCCGCGCGAAGTGCTCCGCCAAGTTGTAAGCAAGTTTGACGACCTCGGTCTGACCATCTGCGCCGCCTTCGAGCTTGAGTTCTACCTGATCGACCAGGAGAACGTGAACGGCCGCCCACAACCGCCCCGCTCGCCGATCTCCGGCAAACGCCCGCACTCGACACAGGTCTACCTGATCGACGACCTCGACGAATACGTCGACTGCCTCCAGGACATTCTGGAAGGTGCCAAGGAGCAAGGCATTCCGGCCGATGCCATCGTCAAGGAAAGTGCCCCGGCGCAGTTCGAAGTGAACCTGCACCACGTGGCCGACCCGATCAAGGCCTGCGACTACGCAGTACTGCTCAAGCGCCTGATCAAGAACATCGCCTACGACCATGAGATGGACACCACCTTCATGGCCAAGCCTTACCCAGGGCAGGCAGGCAACGGGTTGCACGTACACATCTCCATTCTGGACAAGGACGGCAAGAACATCTTTGCCAGCGAGGATCCCGAGCAGAACGCCGCATTGCGTCACGCGATCGGCGGTGTGCTGGAGACCCTGCCCGCCCAAATGGCGTTCCTGTGCCCCAACGTCAACTCCTACCGTCGTTTCGGCGCACAGTTCTATGTGCCGAACTCGCCGTGCTGGGGCCTGGACAACCGCACCGTAGCGATTCGCGTACCCACCGGCTCTTCCGATGCCGTGCGTATCGAACACCGCGTGGCCGGTGCCGATGCCAACCCTTATCTGCTGATGGCTTCGGTCCTGGCGGGTGTACACCACGGTTTGACCAACAAGATCGAACCGGGCGCTCCGGTGGAAGGCAACAGCTACGAGCAGAACGAGCAAAGCCTGCCGAACAACCTGCGCGATGCCCTGCGCGAGTTGGACGACAGCGAGGTGATGGCCAAGTACATCGATCCTAAATACATCGATATCTTTGTTGCCTGTAAGGAAAGTGAGCTGGAAGAGTTTGAACACTCCATCTCCGACCTTGAGTACAACTGGTACCTGCATACCGTGTAAGCGGTTGCGGCATTGAAGAAGCGCCACAGGCTTAGGGTCTGTGGCGTTTTTTTATGGGCTTATTCCGGGGGACCGAATTGGCCTCATCGGGAGCAAGCCCCCCTCCCACATTTTGAATGTATTCACAGATCTAAATGTGGGAGGGGGCTTGCTCCCGATGGCGGTCTGGAAGACAACACACCTCCCTGCTCATACAATGCCCGCTGCCTTGTAGGAGACATCCATGACCACCCGCCCCGCCACGCCTCGCAAACCCCGCGCCCGCAGCCAGGCCCGGATCGACGCGATCCTTGAAGCCGCCCGCACCTTGCTGGCCGCCGAAGGCGTGGCGAGTTTGTCGATCTACAGCGTGGCCGACCGGGCGCAGATTCCACCGTCGTCGGTGTATCACTTCTTCGCCAGCGTGCCGGCTTTGCTGGAGGCGTTGACCGCCCAGGTACACGCCGCCTTCCGCGCCGCCATCCAGGCGCCCATCGAACATGACTCACTCAAGCATTGGCGCGACCTGTCCTGCATCGTCGAACAGCGCATGCTCAACGTTTACGACCAGGACGCGGCTGCACGCCAGTTGATCCTGGCACAGCACGGGTTGACCGAGGTGACCCAGGCCGATCGTCAGCATGACCTGGAGCTGGGGGACTTGATGCTGGAGGTGTTCAACCGCCACTTCGAAGTGCCGAGCTTGCCCAGGGACGTGGATGTATTTGCCCTGGCGCTGGAGTTGAGCGACCGCGTGTATGCGCGCTCAGTGCATCAGCATGGGCTGATTACGCCGCGTATGGCTGAGGAAGGAATGCGAGTGTTTGATGCCTATGTGGGGCTCTACTTACCCGCATATTTGTCCAAACGGGCCTCATCGCAGGCAAGCCAGCTCCCACATTTTTGATCTGTGAATACATTCAAATGTGGGAGCTGGCTTGCCTGCGATAGCGAGCTCAAGAGCGACGCGAATCACAACTTGGCAATCGACACCTCAGTCGATTTCACAAAGGCAATCACTTCACTGCCAATCACCAGCTCCAGCTCTTTCACCGAGCGAGTGGTAATCACCGAAGTAACGATGCCCGACGCCGTCTGCACATCGATCTCCGACAGTACGTCACCGACCACGATTTCCTTGATGGTGCCTTTGAACTGGTTACGCACGTTGATGGCTTTAATAGTCATGATGTTTTTCCTGTGTGGGTTATTGAGCCCAACGCAATTGCGTCGGCAGCGGTGAAACAGGTTCGGGTTCCGGCGGTGAACCGGGCAGCGACAGCACGCGGTTGAGCACCTCGGCCTCCAACGCGGCCAGGCGGTGTGAACCACGGGCCCGTGGGCGTGGCAGGTCGACGGCGAGGTCGAGACCGATTTCGCCGTCTTCGATCAGAATCACCCGGTCGGCAATCGCCACGGCTTCGCTGACATCGTGGGTCACCAGCAACACAGTGAAACCGTGCTTGCGCCAGAGGTTCTCGATCAGTTGCTGCATCTCGATGCGAGTCAGGGCATCCAGCGCCCCCAGCGGCTCGTCGAGCAGCAACAGGCGCGGCTGGTGAATCAACGCGCGCGCCAGGGCCACGCGCTGCTTCTGGCCACCGGACAAGGCCGCCGGCCATTCATTGGCGCGCTCGGCCAGGCCCACCGCTTCCAGGGCCTCCAGCGCCCTGGGGCGCCAGTTGCCCGTAAGGCCGAGGCCGACGTTGTCGATGATCTTTTTCCACGGCAGCAAACGCGCTTCCTGGAACATCAATCGTGTGTCTTCAATCGCCTCGTGCAGCGGCGCGGAGCCGGCCAGCAGCTCGCCGCCACTGGCCTTGTCCAGCCCCGCCAGCAAGCGCAACAAGGTACTCTTGCCGCAGCCGCTGCGACCTACCACGGCCACGAATTGACCGGCCGGAATATGCAGGTCGATGTCCTTGAGCACTTCGCGAGTGCCGAAGGATTTGCGCAACTTGCGCACCGCCAGGGGAATGCCCTTGAGCAGGCGCGGGGGTTGTTGAGCTGTCATGCCGCACCTCCTTTGACTTGATACGCCGGGTGCCAGCGCAGCCATACCCGTTCCAGGCCACGCGCCGCCAGGTCGGCGAGTTTGCCGAGGATCGCGTACATCACGATGGCCAGCACCACCACGTCGGTTTGCAGGAACTCACGGGCATTCATCGCCAGGTAACCGATGCCGGAACTGGCCGAGATGGTTTCCGCCACGATCAGCGTCAGCCACATAAAGCCCAGGGCAAAGCGCACGCCCACCAGGATCGACGGCAGCGCGCCAGGCAGGATGACTTGCCAGAACAGGCTGAACCCCGACAGGCCATAGCTGCGCGACATTTCCACCAGCGCCGGGTCGACGTTGCGGATACCGTGATAGGTGTTCAGGTAGATCGGGAACAACGTGCCGAGTGCCACCAGGAAAATCTTCGCGGTCTCGTCAATGCCGAACCACAGGATCACCAGTGGAATCAGCGCCAGGTGCGGCACGTTACGAATCATCTGCACAGAGCTGTCCAGCAAGCGCTCGCCCCACTTCGACAACCCGGTGATAAAGCCCAGGGCCAAACCAATGCTGCCGCCGATCACAAAGCCCAGGCCGGCACGCCAGCCACTGATGGCCAGGTGTGTCCAGATTTCGCCGCTGACCACCAGGTTGACTCCGGCTTCGATCACCGCACTGGGCGCCGGCAAAATGCGCGTCGACAACCACCCCGCCGACACCGACAACTGCCACACCGCCAGCAACAAGATCGGCAGCACCCAGGGCGCCACGCGATGGCTGAATTTTTCAAAGTCCATAACGGCGCCTCAACTCTGTGACGCAGCTTTGGGAAGGATGTCGTTGGCGACCATCTCGCCAAACGGGCTGACGTAACCGGCGCTTTTCGGCAACTCGGGACGTTCGATATCCAGATGCGGAAACAACAGTTCGGCGACTCGATACGACTCTTCCAGGTGTGGATAACCGGAGAAGATAAAGGTGTCGATACCCAGGTCCGCGTATTCCTTGACCCGCGCCGCAACCGTCGGGCCATCGCCGACCAGCGCCGTGCCTGCTCCGCCACGTACCAGGCCGACGCCGGCCCACAGGTTGGGGCTGACCTCCAGGTTGTTACGGCTGCCGCCATGCAAAGCGGCCATGCGTTGCTGGCCAACCGAGTCAAAACGCGCCAGCGACGCCTGGGCGCGGGCAATGGTGTCGTCGTCCAGATGGGAGATGAGTTTGTCGGCGGCTTTCCAGGCCTCTTCGTTGGTCTCGCGCACAATCACATGCAGGCGAATGCCGAAGCGCAGGGTACGCCCGAGTTTCTCGGCCTTGGCGCGAACCTGGGCGATTTTTTCCGCAACAGCAGCCGGCGGCTCGCCCCAGGTCAGGACCATTTCCACCTGCTCGGCCGCCAGGTCCTGGGCCGCTTCGGAGGAACCGCCGAAGTACAGCGGCGGGCGCGGTTGCTGGACTGGTGGGTAGAGCAGCTTGGCGCCTTTGACGCTGATGTGCTCGCCGTCGTAGTCCACGGTTTCGCCTTCGAGCACGCGGCGCCAGATGCGCGTGAACTCCACCGATGCCTGATAGCGTTCTTCGTGGCTGAGGAACAAGCCATCGCCAGCCAACTCTTCCGGGTCACCGCCAGTTACCAGGTTGAATAACGCACGACCACCGGACAACCGGTCCAGGGTGGCGGCCTGGCGTGCGGCCACCGTCGGGGAAATGATCCCGGGGCGCAGAGCAACCAGGAATTTCAAACGCTGGGTCACTGGAATCAGTGAGGCAGCCACCAGCCACGAGTCTTCGCAGGAGCGACCGGTAGGGATCAACACCCCGCCGAAACCCAGGCGGTCAGCGGCCTGGGCCACTTGTTGCAAATAACCGTGATCGACGGCGCGGGCGCCTTCGGCGGTGCCAAGGTAATGGCCGTCGCCGTGGGTAGGCAGGAACCAGAAAATATTGAGGCTCATGGAGTTGTCTCCTGAAGGAATCGGATTACGGCGCTTTGGCAACCGCGGCGGGTGGCGTCCAGATCACGTCCTTGATGCTCAAGGGTTTGGGGATCAGTTTGAGCTGGTAGAAGCTGTCGGCGATTTTCTGCTGGGCCGCGACCACTTCCGGGGTCAGGAACAGCGCACCGTAGCCCTGGCGTTTCACCGAGGTCAGGGTGATGTCGGCGGGCAGGCCCAGCAGCGGTGCGACTTGTTCGGTGACTTCCTGCGGGTTGGCCTTGGACCACTCGCCCACCGCGCGCACTTCTTCCACCAGCGCCCTGATCACTTCAGGGTGTTGCTCGGCGTAGGGTTTGGTGGCCAGGTAGAACTGATGGTTGTCGGCAATGCCGGTGCCGTCACGCAGGGTACGGGCTTGCAGTTGTTTCTCGGCGGCGGCCTGGTACGGGTCCCAGATCACCCAGGCATCCACACTGCCGCGCTCGAAGGCGGCACGGGCATCGGCAGGTGGCAGGAATACGGTTTTCACGTCGGTGTAGTTGAGGCCGGCATCTTCCAGGGCTCGCACCAGCAGGTAATGCACGTTGGAGCCTTTGTTGAGCACAACCTTTTTGCCTTTGAGCTCGGCGACCGATTTGATCGGTGAGTCTTTGGGCACCAGGATCGCTTCACTGGTAGGCGCGGGCGGTTCGTAGGCGACGTAAAGCAAGTCGGCGCCGGCCGCCTGGGCAAACACCGGTGGCGTTTCACCGGTGACGCCGAAGTCGATGGAGCCGACGTTCAGGCCCTCAAGCAACTGCGGGCCGCCGGGGAACTCGGTCCACTGCACCTGCACGCCCTGGGCGGCCAGGCGTTTTTCCAGCGTGCCCTTGGCCTTGAGCAGCACCAGGGTGCCGTACTTCTGATAACCGATCCGCAGGGTCTCGGCGGCTTGGGTTTGAACAATGGCGCCGAAGGACACAGCCGCAGCAAACAGTGCGACCAGACCACGACGCAAGATGACAGTGCGCATGGCGCTCTCTCCACAGTTGCGATTAGGGTTTTGGCTGCACCTGCTTGGCCGTTGGCGGCTGAGTAAGGTGAGTGTTTCTCGATTCGGGGGTAAGGCTCAGATGCTCCAGCGAGCACTCAACAAACGTTCATTCAACACGTCCGGATCCAGCGGTTTCGGGCGACGCGCCATGGCGCTATAGAGCTGCTCCAGGGCTTCGTGCAAGCGTCGTTCAAGTACCGGCACCAGTTGCGCCTGGACGCTGCCTTCGCCATAGGCGATCTGGCTGTCTTCGGCGAAAATGCCGTGGAGCAATTCCTGGGCTTTCAGGGCCGACAACACCGGTTTCAAGGCATAGTCCACCGCCAGCATGTGGGCGATGCTGCCGCCGGTTGCAATCGGTAATACCACCTTATGGGCCAGGGCGCGTTCGGGCAGAAGGTCCAACACGGTTTTCAGCGCGCCG
The DNA here is from genome assembly GCF_023127895.1 of Pseudomonas sp. NCIMB 10586. Lineage (NCBI taxonomy): Bacteria > Pseudomonadati > Pseudomonadota > Gammaproteobacteria > Pseudomonadales > Pseudomonadaceae > Pseudomonas > Pseudomonas sp. NCIMB 10586. The sequence goes on along the minus strand of NZ_SPKQ01000009.1, from coordinate 67,270 downwards.
GAAAACGACGCCTTGTACACCGGCGTGGCGATCACCAGGCCGTCGGCATTGGCCACCTGTTGCAACAGGTCGATGACCTTGGGGCTGTCGAACCGTGCGTGCAGCAAGTCTTCTGCCGGGAAGTCGCGTATCTGGTAACTCACCACTTCCACGCCCTGCTGTTGCAGCCATTGACGGGTTTTATCCAGCAACACCCCGGAGCGCGAACGCTGGCTGGGACTGCCTCCAAGTGTTACGACCAGCATGCAGGAGATTCCTTGAGCAAGTGTCGGCGGTTCGCTGTACGGCGATGGCGCCAAGATGGAACAGACCATATCAGTAGATTTATATATCTATAAATCTTATTTATTCATTTGTTTATTCCATAAATACATAAGCCGTTTATCAATCGCCAGGCGAAAAAAAAGGCCGTGAAAACGGCCTGAAAACCCCTGCATGCTTACTTTGAAAATGCACTTAACATGTGGGAGGGGGCTTGCTCCCGATAGCGGTGGGTCAGGTAAGTATTTGGTAACTGACAGACCGCCATCGGGAGCAAGCCCCCTCCCACATGGGATCTGTGTCAGCGGTTGGGTTGTGGGGTGAGGCGCAGGTACGGCTTCACCGCGCGGTAGCCCTTTGGAAAGCGCTTCTTGATCTCTTCCTCGTCCTTGAGCGACGGCACGATCACTACCTCATCCCCATCCTGCCAGTTGGCGGGCGTGGCGACCTTGTGGTTGTCGGTCAGTTGCAGCGAGTCGATCACCCGCAGGATTTCATGGAAGTTGCGCCCGGTGCTGGCTGGGTAGGTGATGGTCAGACGGATCTTCTTGTTCGGGTCGATCACGAACAAAGAGCGCACGGTGAGGGTGTCACTGGCGTTGGGGTGGATCAGGTCGTAGAGGTCCGAGACCTTGCGGTCGGCGTCGGCCAGGATCGGGAAGTTGACCACGGTGTTCTGGGTCTCATTGATGTCTTCGATCCACTTGTGATGCGAGTCCACCGGGTCTACCGACAGGGCGATGGCCTTGACGCCACGTTTTGCGAATTCGTCCTTGAGCTTGGCGGTGAAGCCCAGCTCGGTGGTGCACACCGGGGTGAAGTCTGCCGGGTGGGAAAACAACACACCCCAGCTGTCGCCCAGCCATTCGTGGAAGCGAATCTTGCCGGCGCTGGAATCCTGTTCGAAGTCGGGGGCGATGTCGCCCAGTCTTAGGCTCATGGTGCGGCTCCTGATGAGTGCTTATGGAGCCCACTGTGCATGGATTTGGAGTTATTTAAAAAGAATAAATATCGATTTATCTAGACGATAAAGGAATATTAAAAATGTGTTCATTGGACTTGGGCGCAGGCGAAGATCAACATTGTTTTCAAGGTTCGAGAAGGCCTTGAGTCGCTGTAGTAAAGAGGGTTTCAGGAAGGGCTTGCGGGGGTTGAGCCCGACTTGAAAGCAGTACACCTTGCCCGGCATTGCGCCGGGCAAGGCTTTACAGTCTTACAACAGCGGGATCGAGTAGCTGACGATCAGGCGGTTTTCGTCCTGGTTACGTGCGTTGGCGATGTCGCTGCGCCACATAGCGTTTTTCCACGCCACGCCGACGTTTTTCAGCGGACCTTCCGGTACGACGTAGGCAACAGTGATGTCACGTTCCCACTCGGACTGGCCGGTGAACTCGGCACGGTTGCTGGCAACGGTGTCGATATGATCACCCTTCAGGTAAACCACACCAGCGGTCAGGCCAGGTACGCCCACCTTGGCGAAGTCGTAGGAGTAGCGAGCTTGCCAAGTGCGCTCGCCGGCACGGGCGAACTTCTGGATCTGCATGTCGGTGGTGATGTAAGCCGACGAGCCGTCACCCTGGTTCAACCAAGGGAAGTCGCTGCTGCCGTTGCTGACCTGGTAACCGCCACCGAAGGTGTGGCCGGCAACCGAGTACAGGAACAGGCCGCTGTACAGGTTGTTGTCGACTTTGCCACGACCGGAGTTGACGCCACCGTAGTTGCCTGTGGAGAAGTAGGCAGACTGGTTGCCGTTGTTACCGTCGTCGGAGCTGTTGAAGTAACGCAGATCAGACTTCAGCACGCCAGGGCCGATAGCCCAGTTGTGGGTCAGGCCCAGGAAGTGTTGCTTGTAGAAATCTTCCAGGTTGCCGTAGTAGTACTGGGCGGTCAGGTCCTTGGTGATCTTGTAGTCACCACCGGCGTAGTAGAACTTGTTGCTCGAACGCCAGTTCACGCCACGGCTGTTGGCGCCGGAGATGGACAGGCTTTCGTTGTTGCTGGAGTTACGGCCCTTGGCTTTTTCGATCTGGCCGGCAACCAGGGTCAGGTCCTTGATGTCGCTGGAGGTGATCTGGCCACCCTGGAAGGTCTGCGGCAGCATACGACCATCGTTGGTGACGATGACCGGCAGCTTGGGCTGCAAGGTACCCAGCTTCAGTTCGGTCTGGGAGATCTTCGCTTTGGCGGTCAGGCCCAGGCTGGAGTAGTTATCAACGGCTTCGCCATTGGACTTGCTCGGGAAGATGGTGCCGCCATACGAGCTGGCGGTCGCGCCGTTGGTGCCGCCACCGGAATCCAGGCGAACACCCAGCAGGCCGATAGCGTCAAGACCGAAGCCGACGGTGCCTTGGGTGTAACCGGAGATGAAACGCAGATCGAAGCCTTGGCCCCACTCTTCGTTCTTGTTCGCACCAGCACCTTCACGGTTGTCGGTGTTGATGTAGAAGTTACGCAGGCCCAGTGTGGCCTTGCTGTCTTCGATGAAACCGGCGGCGCCTGCTTGCTGGGCGATTGCGCCCAAAGCTACAGCCACAGCCAAGGTGGACTTCTTCATGTACCGCTCCTCTCGTTTCTAATTTTTGTATTTCTTTGGCCCCGGGTCTGACGCCCTGGATCCACAGATGCGCGATTAGCGCCAGATAGTGACTAGCAAGTCAATCGTAACCTTGTGTGTCTACTACCTTCGTCTAATCGCAGTTGATTTGGTCCCTGCAGGGTAATGAGTTTTTCATACACCCAAAAAGAATTGTTTCATTCTTTTTCATACGATTCGGGAATAAGCGGATGCGTGAAGCGGGTGGGTCGAGTGACACGAACCGCTCCATAAGCTAATTCCTAAAGGGTATTTACCAGTGCTTTTTTAGATCGATTAGTGTGACCGTATGGTTGCATACGTCACTCACGATCAAAAAGGCGACGCCATCATGGCCAAACGCACATCCTCCCGTCAATTTGTTACAGTTTTTGTATCGGTATTACTTTCTTTTGGTGTCAGCGCGGCCGATTTGACGGTCGGCTACCAGACCGGCATCGATCCCAGCAAAGTCCCCCAGGCTGACGGCCTCTACGAAAAAACCATTGGTGAGAAAATCGCCTGGCACCGGTTCAACAGTGGCCCGGAGGTGGTCACGGCCATTGCCTCGGGTGATGTACAAATCGGCAACCTCGGTTCCAGCCCCCTCGCCGCAGCCGCTTCGCGCAATCTACCCATCGTCGCGTTTATCGTATCGGCACAGATCAACGCTTCTGAAGCCCTGGTAGTGCGTAATGGCAGTGGCATCGACAAACCCGAAGACCTGATCGGCAAAACCATCGCCACACCCTTCGTCTCAACCTCCCATTACAGCCTGCTCGGCGCCCTGAAGCATTGGGGGCTGGACACTAAGCAAGTCAAAGTGGTGAACCTGCAACCGGCCGAAATCGCCGCCGCCTGGAAGCGCGGCGATATCGACGGCGCATTCGTGTGGTCACCGGCCCTTGGCGAAATCCGCAAGACCGGCAAAACCCTGACCGATGCGGCGCAGGTGGGCCAATGGGGCGCACCGACGTTTGAAGTGTGGGTAGCACGCAAGGATTTCGCCGAAAAACATCCTGAGGTAGTGGCCAGGTTTGCCAAGGTCACCCTCGATTCATTCGCCGACTATGCCGCGCATAAAGACAGTTGGACGGTGGATTCGGAACCGGTGCAGAAGATCGCCAAATTGACAGGCTCCAATGCCGACGATATTCCAGAGTTGCTGGCGGGCACGACGTTTCCCGATGCGCAGGCACAACAGACCGAAGCGCTGCTCAAGGGCGGCACGGCGAAGGCGATTGGGGAGACGGCGAAGTTCTTGAAAGAGCAAGGCAAGGTGGAGACGGTGTTGCCGGACTATTCGGCCTATGTGACCGACAAATTCATCACACAATAAATACAGTCTTCGGTGGGAGCTGGCTTGCCTGCGATGCCAGCAACTCGGTCGTTCAGATAAACCGAGGCGCTGCTATCGCAGGCAAGCCAGCTCCCACACAGAGCCGTACTCTTTTACAGGGCCTTTTCAAAGATCTTGGAGTTGCGCTGATAGTTGTACAGCGACGCACGCGCCGACGGCAGGCGGTCCACGCTGCTCGGCACAAAACCGCGCTCACGGAACCAGTGGGCCGTGCGCGTGGTGAGCACGAACAAGGTCTTCAACCCCTGCGCACGTGCACGGGTCTGGATGCGTTCGAGCAACACATCGCCGCGCGCGCCGTGGCGGTACTCCGGGTTAACCGCCAGGCACGCGAGCTCGCCCGCATCCGAATCCGCAATCTGATACAGCGCTGCGCACGCGATGATCATGCCTTCGCGCTCGACCACGCTGAACTGTTCGATTTCCCGCTCCAGCACTTCCCGCGAACGACGCACCAGAATGCCCTGCTCTTCCAGCGGGCTGATCAGGTCCAGCAAACCGCCGACGTCTTCGATCGCCGCTTCGCGCACCAGTTCGAATTGCTCCTGGGCCACCAGCGTACCGCCGCCGTCACGGGTAAACAGCTCGGTGAGCAAGGCGCCGTCTTCGGCGTAGCTGACGATATGGCTGCGCCCTACTCCACCCCGACAGGCTTCGGCAGCGGCGTCGAGCAGCTCGGCCTGATAGTTGCTGCCCAGGCGTTGCAGGTGCGCAGGCACTTGCTGCGGGCGCAATTCACGTACCAGACGGCCGTTCTCATCGATCAGGCCGGGATCGGCACCGAACAGCAGCAATTTGTCGGCACCCAGGTCGATGGCGGCACGGGTGGCGACATCTTCGCAGGCCAGGTTGAAGATTTCACCGGTAGGCGAGTAGCCCAACGGCGACAACAGCACGATAGAGCGCTCGTCCAGCAGGCGGTTGATGCCTTTGCGGTCGACCCGGCGTACTTCGCCGGTGTGGTGATAGTCAACGCCCTCAAGCACGCCAATCGGGCGCGCCGTCACCAGGTTGCCGCTGGCCACGCGCAGGCGCGAGCCCTGCATGGGCGACGAGGCCATGTCCATGGACAGGCGCGCTTCGATGGCGATACGCAGATGGCCGACAGCGTCGATCACGCACTCCAGCGTCGCCGCATCGGTGATGCGCAAGCCTTCGTGGTAAGCCGGGGTCAGGCCGCGTGCTTCAAGGCGGGTTTCAATCTGCGGACGCGAACCGTGCACCAGCACCAGCCGCACGCCCAGGCTGTGGAGCAGCACCAGGTCGTGGACGATATTGCCGAAGTTGGGATGTTCCACACCGTCGCCAGGCAGCATGACCACAAAGGTGCAGTCGCGGTGGGCATTGATATAGGGCGAAGCGTGACGAAGCCAATTAACGTATTCGGGCATAACACCTGGGCCTGTAATAAAAAGCAGCCGAAAAAGGATGAGTCGCAAAAACGCACAGCGGGCTGATGGTTATCGTCGGAACAGGCTTGGCGACACGCTCGCTCTCCTTATGTACGAATGGGCAAAGGTTAATTTATGCAGGTTTCAGGCAGTAATGTTCGATCAATTCCCGCAATAGACGCACTGTAGGCGTCAAGCGTGACATTTCGAGGTACTCGCCCGGCTGGTGGGCGCAGGCGATGTCGCCGGGGCCAAGCACCAGGGTTTCACAACCAAGGCGCTGAAGATAAGGCGCTTCGGTGCCGAACGCTACTGCTTCAGCACGATGACCGGTCAACCGTTCCGCCACCCGCACCAACTCGGTGTCTTCGGGCTGCTCGAAAGGCGGCACTTCGGGGAATAGCGGCGCGTAGTCGATCTTGACCTTATGACGCTCGGCCAAGGGTTCGAGCTTCTGTCGGATCGCCGCACGCAGCACCTCGGGGTCCATGCCCGGCAAGGGTCGCAGGTCGAACTCCAGGGAGCACTGGCCGCAGATGCGATTAGGATTGTCGCCGCCGTGGATACAGCCGAAATTCATGGTCGGCTGCGGCACGCTGAATTGCGCATTGCGATACTCACGCTGCCAGGCCAGGCGCAGGCCGCGCAGTTCGCCGATGGCATCGTGCATGGCTTCGAGGGCGCTGTGGCCCAGGCTTGGGTCCGACGAGTGGCCGCTGCGGCCGAGGATGTCGATGCGCTCCATCATCACGCCTTTGTGCAGGCGGATCGGCTTGAGCCCAGTTGGCTCACCGATCACCGCCGCCCGTCCCAGCGGCCTCCCCGCCTCGGCCAGCGCACGCGCGCCGGACATGGAGCTTTCCTCGTCACAGGTGGCGAGGATCAGCAGCGGCTGCTTGAACGGCTGGTCGAGCAACGGCAACACCGCTTCAATGGCCAGGGCAAAAAATCCTTTCATGTCGCAACTGCCCAGCCCCACCCAACGACCATCGACTTCCGTCAGCTTGAGCGGATCGGTCTTCCACAGTGCCGCATCATAAGGAACCGTATCGCTATGGCCCGCCAACACCAAGCCACCGGGGCCGCTGCCGAAACTGGCGAGCAGGTTGAACTTGCCAGGGCTGACTTGCTGGATGTCAATAGCGAAACCCAGGTCGCCCAGCCACGCGGCGAGCAGATCGATCACCGGGCGGTTGGTCTGGTCGAGAGACGCTTGGGTGCAACTCACCGACGGCGCGGCGATCAAGGCGGCGAACTGCTCTTTCATGGACGGTAACGGCATGCGCGGTCTCCCAACTTCCCGGATGAACCTCACTATAGAGGCATCTGCCCAACACAATAAACCGTTGCGGCACGTTGCCGGGCTCAGTCCTGTACACTGCACGACCTTGGCAGCCACACTTTTCCCCGGCTGCGCTCCCGATCCTGGATTTTCCGGCCATGCAGAAAGAAACCGAAATCAAGCTCCGCGTCAGCCGCGAAACACTCGCCGCGCTACGTGAGCACCCGCTACTGAAAAAACGCAACAAAAGTGGCTGGGAACGCCGTGAGTTGATGAATCAGTACTTCGACACCCCCGAGCGCGACCTGGCGCAGGCCAAGGTCGCCCTGCGCCTGCGCAAGGACGGTGACGACATCATTCAGACCCTCAAGACCCGTGGCCAAAGCGTTGCCGGCTTGTCGGAGCGCAACGAGTACAACTGGGACCTGCCCAAAGCCAAGCTCGATGTGAAGAAACTCGACGGCGAGTGCTGGCCCGAGCAACTGGCCGAGTTGGACAAAAAGACCCTCAAGCCGATCTTCACCACCGACTTCGTGCGTGAACGCGCCGAAATCGCCTGGGGCCGTGGCAAGGCCAAGGTGGTGATCGAAGCCGCCCTGGACCTGGGCCATGTGGTGGTTGGCAAGCAGAAGGAAGAAATCTGCGAGCTGGAACTGGAATTGCGCGAAGGCGAACCCGCCGCCCTGCTGGAGCTGGCCGCCGAACTGGCTGCGACCCTGGCGCTGATGCCCTGTGACATCAGCAAAGCCGAGCGCGGCTATCGCCTGTATGACGCGAGCAGCTACTCATTGAGCCTGCCGGCACCGCAGATCCACGCCGAAATGCCTTTGGATGATGCTTTCGCTGCAATCATGTGGCACCTGTTGGGCAGTAGCCAGCGCCTGGCCGAGCAATACCGTTTCAACGGCCACTGGCGCTTGCTGCAGGACTGGGTCGAGAACCTGGGTGAGTTGCGCGCGCTGATCGGCAGCCTCGGCCAGGCCGCGCCGCGCCAATCCACCAGCGAACTGCGCAGCGCCCTGGATGCACTGCTGGAAGACTGGCGCCCGCTGGTCCAGGCCGGTGACGACGATGAAGACATTCGCAAAGCCGCACCGGAGCAGTTCATCGAAGAATTGCAAGATGTACGCTGGGGCCTGTTCTCACTGAATACCTCGCGCTGGCTGCTGGACCGTACCTGGACCGCCGAGCGCAACGTGCGCGGCAACCGCCAGGGTGCTGCGCAAATCACCAACTGGCTGCCACGCCTGCTGGCCGACGACGCCGTCGCCCTGCAACTGCCGCGCTACCAGCAACAGCCCGAAGACCTCGCCGAGCAACTGCCGCGCATCGAACGCATCCAGGCCTGGCTGCACCATGCGCGCCATGTGGTAGACATTGCGGAACTGGACCGTTTGTACGGCGAGCTGAACAAGCTGGCGCAGTTGGCTAACCAGCCGATCACCGATGAATCGCTGGATGCGCGTATGCACCAGGCGATTGCGGTGTATCAGAACCGGGCCTGGAAGACCCTCCTGCGCCTGTAAAATCGCATCGGGAGCAAGCCCCCTCCCACATTGTGTGGGAGGGGGCTTGCTCCCGATGAGGCCCGCCCTGTCAGCGCAATACTGGCAGGCTGGTAGTGGACTTGATCTCCGACAACGCCACGATGGAGTTGACCTCCTGGATCCCCGGCACCATCGATAACTTCTCGAAGAAAAACCGCTCATACGCCTCGATGTCCGAAGTGACGATGCGCAGCAGAAAATCCACCGACCCCATCAGCACATAACACTCCAGCACCTCCGCAAATCCGCGAATCGCTTCGGTGAACTCAGTGAAGTTGGAGCGGCCGTGAGCGTTGAGTTTGATCTCGGCGAAAATCTGCGTGTTGAGCCCGATTTTCTTGCGGTCCAAGAGGGTGACCTGGCCCCGGATCACGCCCTCTTCCTTGAGCCGCTGAATGCGTCGCCAGCACGGAGACTGCGACAGGCCGACCTGCTCGGCGATCTGTGCGCTGGAGAGCGAGGCGTCCTCTTGCAGCAGGGCCAGAATGCGGCGATCGTAGACGTCCAACTCGCTGTGCATAGAAATACCTGTGGATGTGTATTTTTTGAATTGATTGATTCGATAATGCGCCAATAGGGCTCATCTTAGATAAGAAATCTCCCTAGGCGAATGTGAAAATTCCTCCAGTCGATTTTGGAGAGTCAGTATGCACGCCGTCGAAACCGCCCACCCTGTCACCCGCGTCGATGCGTGGGCCGTCAACAGCGCCCACTGCCAGGCGCACTATCGGATCGTCGCCGAGGCTGAGCCCGACGTGCTGTGCCGGGTGCTGAACTACTTTGCGCTGCAGTTCCTGACGCCAGCCCACGTCAATATGAGCCAGGACGCCGACCTGCTGAATATCGATATCGTGATCGACGGCCTTAGCTGGCACCGTGCCCAAGTCATCGGTGAAAAGATTCGAAACCTGATCAGTGTCTGCGACCTGGAGTTGTGGCCGGCTGATGCCGAGCGGCCTCAGGCACTGGCGGCGACGGCGCGGTAAAAACCTGCAATACACCTGGGAACGAGGATTTCCAGCGGCTGACTAGTCTGGGATTACACCCCAAACCGCCCAGGAAACCTGCATGACCGCCGCCTCCCTCGACCACCCCTTGGAACTGCAACAATTATTGCCGGCATTGATCGAGCAAGGGCTGATTACCGCACAGGCGGCCCATAGCATTCAGGCAGCATCTTGCACTCAACATCCCCTGGAATGCATCGCAGCCCAAGGCCCTTGTCTTGAGACCCTGACCCAATGGCTGGCACAACATGCAGGTCAGCCTTACCTGCGCATCGACCCGTTGAAGATCGACGTGGCGAGCGTGGTGCCGTTGATGTCCCATGCCTTCGCCCAGCGCCACGGCATTCTTGCGGTCGCCGTGGATGCCCAAAGCGTCACGATCGCCAGCGCCCAGCCGTACATCAGCGCCTGGGAAGCCGGGCTCGCTCAAGTGCTCAAACGCACCATCAAGCGCGTGGTGGCCAACCCCCGCGATATCCAGCGCTGCCTCCACGAGTTTTACCGCTTGGCCAAGTCAGTCAGCGGCGCCGATCAGAAAATGGCGATACCCGGCAACGTCGAACTGCTCAGCCTCGGCGCCAGCGACAAGGAGCCCGATGCCAATGACGCGCATATCGTCAATATCGTCGACTGGCTGTTGCAATACGCCTTTGCCCAACGGGCCAGCGATATTCATATCGAACCCTGTCGCGATCAGGGCCGGGTGCGTTTTCGCATCGACGGGCTGTTGCATGACGTCTATCAATTTCCGCCTCAGGTCACCACCGCAGTGGTCAGCCGCTTGAAAAGTCTTGGGCGAATGAATGTGGCCGAGAAACGCAAACCCCAGGATGGTCGCGTCAAGACCAGGAACCCGGCAGGCGCGGAAGTGGAATTGCGCCTTTCGACCCTGCCGACCGCGTTTGGCGAAAAGCTGGTGATGCGGATTTTTGACCCTCAGGTGCTGCTCAAGGACTTCGACCAGCTGGGCTTGTCGAGCGCCGATCAGCAGCGCTGGCACGCCATGACTCGGCAAGCCAATGGCATCATCCTGGTCACAGGCCCGACCGGCTCGGGCAAGACCAGCACCCTCTACACCACCCTCAAGCAACTGGCGACCCGAGAGGTCAACCTGTGCACGGTAGAAGACCCGATTGAAATGGTCGAGCCGGCGTTCAATCAAATGCAGGTCCAACACAATATCGACCTCACCTTTGCCAGCGGCGTCCGCGCCCTGCTGCGCCAGGACCCGGACATCATCATGATCGGTGAAATCCGTGACCGGGAAACCGCCGAGATGGCCATACAGGCCGCACTGACCGGGCACCTGGTGTTCTCGACCCTGCATACCAACGATGCGCCCAGCGCCATCAGCCGACTGCAGGAGCTTGGCATTGCTCACTATTTGATCAAGGCCACACTCATAGGCGTCATGGCGCAGCGTCTGGTGAGGGTTTTGTGCACCCACTGCAAGCGTGTGACGGGTGTGGAGAACATAGGCTGCTACGAGGCCGTCGGTTGTGTGGAATGCCGTGACAGCGGTTATCGAGGCCGAGCCGGGCTGTATGAAATCATGCCGTTGGACCCAGCGCTCAAGGCGCTGGTGACTCCCGGTACGGACATACAGGCGCTACGCCGTGAGGCGCTCGCGCAGGGCATGAACAGCTTGCGCATGGCCGGCATCGATAAAGTGAACGCCGGCGTGACCACGATGACGGAAATATTACGGGTCACGCCTGGGGATTCAGAAACAAATCCTTTATTTGTTGGGCCGTGAAACCGTCCTTATCGGTGACCAGACCGCTACAATCGGCCCAACGTCGTTCACTGACATCTTCAGATAAGGAATCGCTATGCAGATCGGAACCGTACTGCTTCTTTTTGTGGGCTTGGCCATCGCCATCCTGTTCATGGGTTTCAAAGTGGTGCCCCAGGGCTACCAATGGACGGTCGAACGTTTCGGCCGCTACACCAACACCCTCAAGCCCGGCCTGAACATCATCATCCCGGTCATGGACCGCATCGGTCGCAAGATCAACGTGATGGAAAGCGTGCTGGACATTCCGCCCCAGGAAGTCATCACTGCCGACAACGCCACCGTGCAGATCGATGCCGTGTGCTTCTTCCAGGTGGTCAACACCGCCCAGGCGGCCTACGAGGTCAACAACCTCGAACACGCAATCCGCAATCTGCTGCAAACCAATATCCGTACCGTCCTGGGCTCCATGGAGCTTGATGCCATGCTCAGCCAGCGTGATGGCATCAACGAGAAGCTGCTGCGCACCGTGGACGAAGCCACTGCGCCGTGGGGCATCAAGATCACCCGTATCGAGATCAAAGATATCAGCCCACCCGCCGACCTGATGGCCGCCATGTCCGGCCAGATGAAAGCCGAGCGAATCAAGCGTGCACAGATCCTCGAAGCCGAGGGCCTGCGTGCGTCGGCGATCCTGACGGCCGAAGGCAAGAAGCAGGCGCAGATCCTTGAAGCCGAAGGTAGCCGCCAGGCCGCGTTCCTGGAGTCCGAAGCACGTGAGCGTCAGGCCGAAGCCGAAGCTCGAGCGACACAAGTGGTGTCCGAAGCCATCGCGTCGGGCAATGTGCAGGCGGTCAACTACTTCGTCGCGCAAAAATACATCGATGCCTTGGGCAAGCTGGCGTCGGCCAACAACAGCAAGGTCATCCTGATGCCGCTGGAAGCCAGCCAGGTGATTGGCGCCGTGGGCGGTATCGGCGAAATCGTCAAGGCAACTTTTGGCAACCAGAAAGGCTGAGGCCAACACCATGTGGGACTTTTTGCTGCATTTGTCGTTCTGGGACTGGTTGGCGCTGGGCACCGTGCTGTTGATTCTTGAGGTGTTCGGCGCCGGCGGTTACCTGCTGTGGATGGGTATCGCCGCGGCCGCAGTGGGGGTGATCAAGTTCCTGGTCCCGCCACTCGGGCTGGAGTGGCAACTGCTGCTGTTCGCCATGCTGTCGATCCTGACGGCCGTGTATTGGTGGAAGCGCCAACGCAGCAGCGCCAAGGTCAGCGATCAACCGGGGTTGAACGAGCGCGGCTCCGAATTGATCGGGCGCACCTTCATGGTGCATCAGGCGATTGTGGATGGCCGGGGCAAGATTAAAGTCGGCGATGGCGTGTGGATGGTCACCGGTGCCGATGCCCCAGCAGGCGCTCAAGTACGCGTGGTTGGCCAGGATGGGGTGATTTTAGAGGTTGAAACTGTTTAGTCAGTGATGGAACTGGATCGACTTAACTACAATCAAAACGTACAGATAACCCACCGGAGTCACCCATCATGCGTCTTAAATATGCTGTCGCAACCCTCGCTGTGCTTTCCCTACCTGTCGGCTCAGCCATGGCCGATAGCTTTTGGCGTAATGTCATCTCGTCGGGCGCCACCACTGGCTCGACTTACCTGACATTCAAGGACCACAAGCTGGTAGTCGCCGCCCAGGACGACGCGGGCAGCTTCGTCGCCAGCGACGGCGGCATCCGCGGCCCGTACCTGGAAGCGGCCATGCAGAAGGTCCGCGCCGACAACCCTGGCCTTCAGGCCACGGACATGGAACTGGCTAACGCCATCCTGGCGAAGAATGCTGTAACCGAGTAACAGCCGCACCGATAAAAAATGCCGCTTTTTCAAGCGGCATTTTTTTGCCTGCCCTATGACGAATCGTTCATAAGCGACAGGCTATATTCAGTCTTGCCGTGCAACCATGCGTTACTGACACGTTTAACATTCATCGCCTATCTTGAACGGATGCCTTCTTCGTCATGAGCCAACAGCCTTTCCTGCCGTTTTCCAAACCGACCATTGATGAAGCCACCATTTCGGCAGTCGGCGATGTCCTGCGTTCCGGCTGGATCACCAGCGGGCCAAAAGTGCAGGCGTTCGAGGCGCAGTTGTCGGAATACTTTGGCGGGAGGCCGGTGCGCACCTTCAACTCGGGCACCTGCACCATGGAGATCGCCTTGCGCATCGCCGGTATCGGGCCTGGGGATGAAGTCATCACGACACCGATTTCCTGGGTGGCCACCGCCAACGTCATCCTCGAAGTCGGCGCTACTCCAGTGTTCGCCGATATCGACCCGATTACCCGCAACATTGACCTGGCCCAGGTTGAGGCGGCAATCACCCCACGTACCAAAGCGATCATCCCGGTCTACCTGGCGGGCTTGCCCCTGGACATGCCGATGCTTTACGCGCTGGCCAACAAGTACAACCTGCGTATCGTCGAAGACGCCGCGCAAGCCTTGGGCTCCAGCTGGGACGGGGAACGCATCGGTGCAACCGGCGACTTCGTGTCGTTCAGCTTTCAGGCGAACAAGAACATCACCTCATCCGAGGGTGGCTGCCTGGTGTTGAACAACGCCGAGGAGGCTCGCCTGGCAGAGAAGTATCGCCTGCAGGGCGTGACCCGCACCGGTTTCGATGGCCTGGATGTGGATGTCCTGGGCGGCAAGTTCAATATGACCGACATCGCCGCCGCCATTGGCCTGGGGCAGTTTGCGCATATCGAGAAGATCACGGCCCACCGCCAGCACCTGGCACGCCACTACTTCCAGTGCTTTGGCAGTGACTTCGAAGAGAAATATGGCGCGCAACTGCCGCCGGCGGATTTCGAGAACAGCAACTGGCACCTGTTCCAACTGGTGTTGCCGGAGCGCCAGGACGGCTTGCCTGCTCGCGCAACGTTCATGGAGCAGATGCAGGCCCACGGCGTTGGCATTGGCTATCACTACCCGCCGATCCACTTGCTGAGCCTGTATCGGGCACAGGGTTTCAAGGAAGGCATGTTCCCGGTGGCGGAGCGTGTTGGGCGTTTGATCGTGTCGTTGCCGATGTTCACGGCAATGACAGAGGCGGATGTGGAGCGGGCTGTAGCGGCGGTTAAAGCGGTACTGAAGAAAGACTGAACACAACCAGCAGGCACACCCCAATCAACTGTGGGAGCTGGCTTGCCTGCGATGCAGGCACCTCGGTGTATCGGTGATACACGGGTGATCCAATCGCAGGCAAGCCAGCTCCCACATTGATGTGTGCTGTTGCAGCTATTGCGTTTAGTCGCCGATGGCGGCTTTGTAGCCGGCGGCATCCAGCAGTTTGTCCAGTTCAGCCTTGTCGCTTGGCTTGAGCTTGAAGATCCAGGCGCCATAAGGGTCAGAGTTCAGCAGCTCAGGGCTGCCACTCAGCTCTTCGTTGACAGCAATCACTTCGCCGGCAATCGGCGAGTAGATATCCGAAGCTGCTTTGACCGACTCCACCACACCCGCCTGATCTTGAGCGGCAAACACCTTGCCCACTTCAGTCAGCTCAACAAACACCACATCACCCAAAGCTTCCTGTGCATGGTCGGAGATGCCGACAGTCACGGTGCCATCAGCTTCCAGACGGGCCCATTCGTGACTTTCGGCAAAACGCAGGTCGGCAGGGATATTGCTCATAGTCTGTGTCCTCAAGAAGAAATGTCAGCGGCCATTGGCCTGCCGGAAAATAGTTAGATCAAGGTTTTACCATGGCGCACGAAGGTCGGCTTGACCACTCGAACCGGGTACCACTTGCCGCGGATTTCCACTTCGGCCCGGTCGGCAGTCGCCGCCGGTACGCGCGCCAGAGCAATGGATTTGCTTAGCGTAGGCGAGAAACTACCACTGGTGATCTCTCCTTCGCCAACATTGGCGATACGAACCACCTGGTGAGCGCGTAAAACTCCACGCTCTTCCAGCACCAGCCCGACCAATTTGAACTGCACACCGGCCGCCTTTTCCGCTTCCAGCGCGGCACGACCGATAAAATTGCGCCCGGCAGGTTCCCAGGCAATGCTCCAGGCCATATTGGCCGCCAGGGGCGATACCTGCTGATGGATATCCTGGCCGTACAGGTTCATGCCGGCCTCCAGGCGCAAGGTATCGCGGGCGCCGAGGCCGATAGGTGAAATGCCCGCCCCCACCAGATCGTTGAAAAAACCCGGTGCCTGGTCGGCGGGCAGGACAATTTCCAGGCCGTCTTCGCCGGTGTAGCCGGTACGGGCGATAAACCAGTCGCCGTCGGCATGGCCTTCGAACGGCTTGAGCTGGTGGATCAGGATGCCACGGGACTGAGTCACCAGTTCGGCGATCTTATGCCGGGCATGAGGCCCTTGGATGGCAAGCATGGCCAATTCGGACCGCTCATGCAGCTGCACCTGGTAAGCGCCCAGTTGCGCCTGCATCCAGGCCATATCCTGATCGCGGGTGGCGGCATTGACCACCAGCCGGTACCCGGTTTCGGTTCGGTAGACGATCATATCGTCCACCACTCCGCCTTGCTCGTTGAGCATGGCGCTGTACAGCGCACGGCCGCAGCCGTGCAATCGATCGACGTCATTGGCCAGCAGGTGCTGAAGCCATTCCTTGGCCTGAGGGCCGGTGACATCGATTACGGTCATATGAGATACATCGAACACCCCACAGTCGCGCCGCACCTGATGGTGTTCTTCAACCTGCGAGCCGTAATGCAAAGGCATATCCCAACCGCCAAAATCGACCATTTTCGCGCCGAGGGCGAGATGCAGGTCATACAAAGGCGTACGCTGTCCCATGGGTTTCTCCTTCCGGGCTTGGCGAAGGTGCGCAGAGCTGCCACTTGTGCCGAACACCTTGATTTACAAGGCCCGCAGCCACATACAGCAGGTCGATCCGAAAGACGGAGCGCACCGAATGCCGCGCATTGTAGCCTCATGCCGTAGGACTGGCACCTAACCGATTTGCCGAGCAGAGCGACGGATCAGCCCGATGACCGGCAACAACCCGACCAGCACCAGGGTCAACGCCGGCAAAGAAGCCCGCGCCCATTCACCTTCACTGGTCATCTCGAAGATCCGTACCGCCAGCGTGTCCCAGCCAAACGGGCGCATCAGCAATGTCGCGGGCATTTCCTTGAGTACATCCACGAACACCAGCAGCGCCGCGCTCAGGGTGCCGGGCAACAACAACGGCAGATACACTTTGCAAAACAGTCGTGGACCGCTCACCCCAAGGCTGCGTGCAGCTTCGGGCAATGACGGACGAATGCGCGCCAGGCTGTTTTCCAAAGGCCCGTAGGCCACTGCCAGGAACCGTACCAGGTAAGCCAGCACCAATGCCGACAGGCTGCCCAACAGCAAGGGCCTGCCCGCACCGCCCAGCCAGCCGGACAGTGGCACCACCAGCTCGCGGTCCAGGTAGCTGAACGCCAACATGATCGACACCGCCAGCACCGAGCCCGGCAAGGCATAACCGACATTGGCCAGGCTGATACCGGAGCGAATCGCCCGGGTCGGCGCCAGGCGGTTGGCAAAGGCCAGGATCATCGCCACGCTGACGGTAATCAGCGCGGCAATACCACCCAGGTAGAGGGTGTGGACGATCAGGCCCGTATAGCGCTCATCCAGGTCGAAGCGCCCGCGCTGCCAGAACCAGGCCACCAGTTGCAGCATCGGGATCACAAACGCACAGGCAAATACCAGGCCGCACCAGGCGCTGGCCGCCACGGCCTTGAACCCGTGCAGGTGGTACAACGCCTTGCCGCGTGGCCGCTCATTGCTCGGTCGGCTGGCTCCACGCGCGCGCCGCTCGCCATACAGCACCAACATCACAACCAGCAGCAACAGGCTGGCCAGTTGCGCGGCGCTGGAAAGGCTGAAAAAGCCATACCAGGTTTTGTAGATAGCCGTGGTGAAGGTATCGAAATTGAACACCGAGACGGCGCCGAAATCTGCCAGGGTCTCCATCAACGCCAGGGCCACACCGGCACCAATCGCTGGTCGCGCCATCGGCAACGCCACGCGCCAGAATGCTTGCCATGGCGATTGCCCCAATACCCGCGCCGCTTCCATCAAACCCTTGCCCTGGGCCAGAAACGCAGAACGTGCCAGCAGGTAAACGTAGGGATAGAACACCAGCACCAACACGATGATCACGCCGCTGGTGGAGCGCACTCGCGGCAAGCGCAGCCCATTGCCGAACCATTCGCGCAGCAGGGTTTGCACGGGCCCTGCAAAGTCCAGCAGACCGACGAACACGAAGGCCAGCACATAAGCCGGGATCGCAAAGGGCAGCATCAGCGCCCAATCGAGCCAACGTCGCCCGGGGAATTCGCAGAGGCTGGTCAACCAGGCCAGGCTGACGCCCAGCAGCGTCACACCAATACCGACGCCGAGTACCAGGGTCAGGGTGTTGCCCAGCAAGCGCGGCATCTGGGTGTCCCAGAGGTGGGACCAGATCTGGTGGTCGATGCTTTGCCAGGACAGCAGCAGCACGCTCAGCGGCAGCAGCACCAGGGCGGCGACGGTGAAGACCGGCAGGTACCAGCGGCGTTGGGCGGGGTGGGCCAAGAGCAAACTCTCTGTGAACGGGTTATCTAAAGGGGAGACACAAAACAATGTGGGAGGGGGCTTGCTCCCGATAGCGGAGTGCCAGTCAATGATGATTAGACTGATACCCCGCTATCGGGGGCAAGCCCCCTCCCACATTTAGATCTGTGGCAATTTACACATTCAGTTCCAGCCAGCGCGATCCATCAGGCGAATGGCTTCAGCCTGGCGCTTGCCCGCCACTTCTACCGGTAAGGTATCGGCCACGAACTTGCCCCAGCTCGCCACTTCCGCCGATGGCGGTACCGCCGGGTTGGCCGGGAACTCCTGGTTCACGTCGGCAAAGATTTTCTGCGCCTCAGGCGTGGTCATCCACTCCACCAGCGCCTTGGCTGCTTGCGGGTGCGGCGCGTGCCTGGTCAGGCCGATGCCCGACAGGTTCACATGCACGCCACGGTCGCCCTGGTTCGGCCAGAACAGTTTCACCGCCAGATCCGGCTTCTGCTTGTGCAGGCGGCCGTAGTAGTAGGTGTTGACGATACCCACGTCGCACTGTCCGGCATTGATGGCTTCCAGCACGGCGATGTCATCGGAGAACACGTCGGTGGACAGGTTGTTGACCCAGCCCTTGACGATCTCTTCGGTCTTGGCCGCGCCATGGGTTTCGATCAACGTGGCGGTCAGTGACTGGTTGTAGACTTTTTTCGCGGTACGCAGGCACAGGCGGCCTTCCCATTGCTTGTCTGCCAGGGCTTCGTAGGTGGTCAGTTCGCCCGGTTTCACCCGCTCGGTGGAATAGGCGATAGTGCGCGCACGCAGGCTCAAGCCGGTCCAGGCGTGGGCCGATGAGCGATATTGCAACGGGATATTCTTGTCGATCACAGCGGAAGTGAACGGTTGCAGGATGCCCATTTGCTCGGCCTGCCAGAGGTTGCCGGCGTCGACGGTGAGCAGCAGATCGGCGGTGGCGTTCTCGCCCTCGGCCTTGATGCGCTGCATCAGCGGCGCTTCCTTGTCGGTGATGAACTTGACCTGCACCCCGGTCTTCTTGGTGTAGGCATCGAATACCGGCTTGATCAGCTCATCGATGCGCGAGGAGTAGACCACGACTTCGTCGGCTGCCTGCACGGTGGTGCTGCCGATCAGGGTGAGTGCCAGGGCAGTCAGGAGGCGCTTGGGTGCCAACATGGGTGCGGTCTCTCATTTGCAAATTGAGGGCAAATGATAAGGACTCACATTTGGTAACGCTCGGTGGAGGCGTTACCAGATGTTGCACAGCCCGAATATGCGCGAGGGTTGAGGACCTCATCGGGGGCAAGCCCCCTCCCACAGGGGACTGTGTTTCAATCAGGGTTTAGCGAGTTCTGGTAGATCGCCAGTCAAACCTAGCGCCTGGCGCACAAACACTGCCTTGGCTTCGGGCATCTGGTCGACGATTTTCAGGCCGGCATTACGCAGCCAGCGCAGCGGCAGTTGATCCGCCTGGAACAAGCGCTCAAAGCCTTCCATTGCCGCCATCAACGCCAGGTTGTGAGGCATGCGCCGCCGCTCGTAACGACTCAGGACCTTAACATCTGCCAGGCGCTCGCCGCGCTCGGTGGCCGCCAACAACACCTCGGCCAATACCGCCGCATCAAGAAAGCCCAGGTTCACGCCCTGCCCCGCCAACGGGTGAATAACGTGGGCAGCATCACCGATCAGTGCCAGGCCTTCGGCCACGTAGCGTTTGGCATGGCGCTGGCGTAACGGCACGCAAACTCGCGGGTCGGCGCTGATCACAGTGCCCAGGCGCCCTTCGAAGGCGCGCTCCAGCTCCCGGCAGAAGCGTTCATCATCCAGGGCCATCAGGCGCTCGGATTCAGCCGGCGTGGTCGACCAGACAATCGAACACCAATCTTCCTGCCCATCCCGTACCAGCGGCAGGAACGCCAGCGGGCCGGTATCGGTAAAGCGTTGCCAGGCCGTGCGCTGGTGCGGCTGGCTGCTGCGCACGCTGGTGACGATCGCGTTATGCAGGTAATCCCACTCGCGGGTCGGGGTGCCGGTCAGGCGGCGTACTGCGGAGTTGGCGCCATCGGCGGCCACCACCAGCGGCGCACGCAACTTGCGCCCGTCAGCCAGGGTCAACAGCCAGTCATCGCCGGAGCGGCGCATCTGTTCCAGGCGCGCATTGGCCAATAGGCCGAGGTCGCAGTCGTGCAAGCGCTCCAGCAAGGCATCCTGCACTACGCGGTTTTCGACGATATGCCCGAGCACCTCGGCATGCACGCTGGCCGCCGAGAAGTGGATCTGTCCGGTGCCGCTGCCGTCCCACACCTGCATCTCGCCGTAAGGGCTGGCGCGACGCTCGACGATGCCGTCCCACACGCCCAGGCGTTCGAGGATGCGTTGGCTGGCAGCGGACAACGCGCTCACCCGCGGCTCAAACGCCGCCTGCGGTTCAAACGGTTTGACGCTTAGCGGGCTGCCGTCGAGCAGCAGCACCTGCAAGCCGCTGCCCTGCAACGCCAGCGCCAGGGCGCTTCCGACCATTCCGGCCCCGACAATCAGCACATCTGCGCGCATGTCCATGCTTTAAGCCTTGTCTCGTGTGCGGCACAGGCCGCCAATAAAGTGATGGGCCGGCTCAAACATCGGAGCGCACCCCCAGCCCCATGGCCTGGCGGGCGAACCAGCGCTTGGCCGGCGGCAACAGATCCAGGCCGAGCAAGCCCAGGTTACGGCCCAGCGCCATTAGCGGCTGGCCGCTGCCAAACAAGCGTGTGACCTGATCGGAAAAGCCTACGGTCAGTTGTTGGTCCAGGCGCTGGCGATCCCGATAGCCTTGCAACGTCGCCAGGTCACCTGGCACTGCCGGGCTGGCCAACAAGGCTTCGGCCAAGGCATTGGCATCGCGCAGGGACAGGTTGAACCCCTGCCCGGCAATCGGGTGCAGGCTGTGGGCGGCATTGCCGAGGACCGCAAGATGCGAGCGCACTTGCTCTTCAGCTTCCACCAGGGTCAGCGGGTACAGATGACGGGCGCCCACTTGCTTGAGGGTGCCCAGGCGATAACCGAATACGCCCTGCAACTCGCTCAGGAAGCTGCGCTCGTCAAGGTCGGCCAGGCGCTGGGCGTCCATGCCGATGCGGGTCCAGACCAGCGCACAGCGGTTGTCCGGCAGCGGCAACAAGGCCATCGGCCCCTCATCGGTAAAGCGCTCGAACGCTTCGCCATTGTGGGCTTCGCTCGGGGTGATATTGGCGATCAGTGCGCTCTGGTTGTAGGGCCGGGTCTTCACGCCAATGCCCAGTTGCTCGCGCAGGCCGGAGCGGCCGCCGTCGGCCAACACCGCGAGGTCGCATTCCAGCACGGTTTCATCGTTGAGGGTCAGGCGATAGCCATCAGGCAGCGGCTCCATGCGCGTGACTTCCGCGGGGCAGCGCCAGCTGACGACGTCTTTATCCAGGCCTTGCCACAGGCATTGGCCCAGCCAGGCGTTTTCCACCACATAGCCCAGAGCCGGTACGCCCTCTTCCATGGCGGACAAGCGCGCGGTAGAGAAACGCCCGCGGTCCGATACGTGGATCTGCTTGATCGGTTCGGCGCGGCGGGCAATGTCCTGCCACAGGCCCAGACGCTGATAAATCTGGCGGGCACCAAAGGACAGCGCCGAAGAACGCGCATCGTAACTGGGCTGGTAGCTGTCGCCCGGGGCAAAGGGTTCGATCAGCACGATCTTCCAGCCACGTGCCTTGGCCCCGGCCTGCAACGCCAGGGCCAGGCTGGCACCCACCAGGCCACCACCAATAATCGCCAGGTTGACCCGGCTCATCGGGCAGCCGCCATCAGTGCTTCGATCTCGGCAACGGTCTTGGGCACCGCGCCGGTCAGGATTTCACAGCCTTGCTTGGTCACTATCACGTCATCCTCGATGCGTACGCCAATGCCACGCCATTTCTTTGCCACGTTCTGGTTGTCCGGGGAAATATAGATGCCCGGCTCCACGGTCAAGGCCATGCCGACTTCCAGCACACGCCATTCACCGCCGACCTTGTACTCGCCCACATCATGCACATCCATGCCCAGCCAGTGGCCGGCGCGGTGCATGTAGAAAGCGCGGTAGGCTTCGCTGGCGATCAGTTCGTCAACGTCACCTTGCAGCAACCCCAACTTCACCAAGCCGGCGGTGATGACCTGCACGGTAGCCTCATGGGCCTGGTTCCAATGCTTGTTCGGTGCGATCTGCTTGAAAGCGGCTTCCTGGGAGGCCAGCACAATCTCGTAGATCGCCTTTTGCTCGGGCGAAAACTTGCCGTTGACCGGCCAGGTGCGGGTGATGTCGCTGGCGTAGCAGTCGATCTCACAACCGGCGTCGATCAGCACCAGGTCGCCATCCTTGAGCAACGCGTCATTCTGCTGGTAATGCAGGATGCAGCTGTTGCGTCCGGCGGCGACGATAGAGCCATAGGCCGGCATTTTCGCGCCGCCCTTGCGGAACTCGTAATCCAGCTCGGCCTCCAGGCTGAACTCATGCAAACCCGCACGGCTGGCCTGCATCGCCCGCACATGGGCCGCGCAGGAAATGCGCGCTGCTTCGCGCATCACCCTCACCTCTGCCGCCGATTTATACAGGCGCATATCGTGGAGCAGATGATCCAGGGCAACGAATTCGTTCGGTGGCTGGGCGCCCAGGTGCGCCTTGGAGCGGATCACGTTGATCCACTCCATCACATGCCGGTCGAATTCGGCGTTGCTGCCCATGGCCGAATATACCCGGTCGCGGCCTTCGATCAGGCCGGGCAGGATGTCGTCGATATCAGTGATAGGGAATGCGTCGTCGGCGCCAAAGTCGCGGATCGCGCCTTCAGTGCCGGCGCGCAGGCCGTCCCACAGCTCGCGCTCAGCGTTGCGCTCACGGCAGAACAACACGTATTCGCCATGCTGGCGACCGGGCATCAGCACGATCACTGCTTCGGGCTCGGGGAAACCGCTCAGGTACTGGAAGTCGCTGTCCTGGCGGTACACGTGCTCGACATCGCGGTTGCGGATGGCCACGGCGGCTGCCGGCAGGATCGCGATGCTGTTGGGTTCCATCTGCGCCATGAGCGCCTTGCGGCGACGGGTGTATTCCGCTTTGGGGATATGAATCATGGGCAGATGGGGTTCCTTTTTTAATGCAGCGAAGGCTTGGGTGCAGCAGGTTCAGCAGACTTTTTGGTCTCGGTGAACAGCAGCAACGGCGCGACGCGCAGGTATTCCATCACTTCCATGTAGTCGCCTTCGCCGTCTTCGGACTCTTCCAGAGCATCTTGCACCTGGGAGATGGCTGCCAGGTCCTGCAGCACTTCCTTGGCGTCGGTGCTCAGCTCCAGGCCACCGGCGTTCACGCCGAAACCGTGGAGGAAACCCTGGCACCACTGGCCCAGGGCAGCAGCACGCTCGGTGAGTGGGGCGTCGTCGGTCGGCAGCAGCAGAACTACGGTGACGTCGTCACCGGTCAGCTCGCCCTTGACCATCTCTTGCAGGCCAATCAACGCGTTGCGCACGTTTTCGTTGGGTTCGGTTTCGAGCAGCTCGGCCACGTCGGCCAACCAGTTGTCGGCATCAAAGCCCACGCCGGTGCAGCTGCGGCCCAACAGCACGCCGTGCAGTTCGGCAGGCGAGCATGGGTGACCGCTGGTGCTCAGCAGTTTGGAAAAAGCGTCGTACGGGGAATTCTGAATGGGCATGGTGAGCTAGGCGCCAGACGGCGCAATGTCTAGAATGGAGCGCTGTATCCTAGCACCGGCAGACGCACCAAGACTATCGAGGGCGTCAGATCGTTTATCCTGCAGTTGCCATTCATCAGACAAATCCAGTGGAACCCAATGGAAGACACCGACCTGCAAGCGCTGATGGCCAGACTCGAACTGCTAATTGATCGGGTCGAGCAACTAAAGAGTCAAAACGGACTCCTATTAGCTCAGGAAAAGACCTGGCGCGAGGAACGCGCTCACCTCATTGAAAAAAACGAAATCGCCCGGCGTAAGGTCGAATCGATGATTTCGCGCCTGAAGGCCCTGGAGCAAGACTCATGAGTTCAAGCAATAGCGTTACCGTGCAGATCCTCGACAAAGAATATTCGATCATCTGCCCCCAGGAAGAACGCAGCAATCTGGTGAGCGCTGCGCGTTACCTGGACGGCAAGATGCGTGAAATCCGCAGCAGCGGCAAAGTGATCGGCGCCGACCGCATCGCCGTGATGGCCGCGCTGAATATCACCCACGATCTGCTGCACAAGCAGGAACGCCCTGACGTGCAGGCCAGCGGCTCGACCCGCGAGCAAGTGCGTGACCTGCTCGAGCGCGTGGATCTGGTGCTTTCCACCGATTCCGACGCACCCAAGGGCTGATTGCCGAGTCTGTTTAAGGTATACTCGCCCCACTCCCTGGCGTGTTTGCCAGTCGGCGATGTCCCTGAGCCGATTCGCACTACCCTGGAAGTTGCACGTTGGGCTGGTGTGCATGTCCGCTAGACGGAAAGCCTTAAAGCCTACTGCTTCTTCCACCTTGAACTTTCGGGTTCAAGGGCTAAGTCGACAGCGGCTCTGTCGGGGAGCCTGAATTCCCAAACTCAATGCCAGTCCCAGGACTGGCATTGTTTTATGAGCCGATAAGCCATGACCGAACCTGCGCCGCTGTCCCGTCCGCAACTTCGACGCATGTTGCGCAAGGCCCGCCGTGCCCTCACGCCGAGCGAGCAGCGCCAGGCCGCCCTTGGCCTGTACCGGCAACTGGCGCAGCACCCGCTGTTTCGCCGGGCCAAACATATTTCCTTATACCTGCCGACGGACGGCGAAATCGATCCGCGCCTGCTGCTGCGCGCGGCGCAGCGCCGTGGCAAGGCCACCTATCTGCCGGTACTGAGTGCCTGGCCGCGCACCAAGATGGTGTTCCAGCGCGTGCGGCCTGGGGATAAGTTGTCGCCCAACCGCTTTGGCATTCTTGAGCCGCGGGTCAATGTCCACCAGCAGCGCAAAGTCTGGGCGCTCGACCTGGTGCTGTTGCCGCTGGTGGGGTTCGATAGCGAAGGCGGACGCCTGGGCATGGGTGGCGGATTCTACGACCGCAGCCTGGCCTACCTGGCCAGGCGCAAAAGCTGGCGCAAGCCGACCTTGCTGGGGTTGGCCCATGAATGTCAGCAGGTAGACCGCTTGGCGCAGGCAAGTTGGGACGTGCCGCTGGCGGGCACTGTCACCGATAAGCACTGGTATGTTGCACAAACGTCGCTGGAACCAGCGACGCCTTGAAGCCTTATTAACGCTTGAATTGTTGCTGCACTGGCGAGAGTTCAACCGGTGCGTCGGCCTTGTTCGACCACAAGCTCTGGGCATACCCGGTGGTCACAACGCCCAGACCAAACAAAATAACCAAAATCCATAGTAAATCCGGTTTACGTTGCATCGATTGCCCCCCTTCAGGCACCTCGTACACGATGACAACAACGTTCCAAAGTAGTCCGTTGCAGCTGCGCCAAGCCTAAAAGCGCGCATTCTGCGGTAACGTGAACCAACACGCAAACCTTGACGCCAACCGACTGTCGGTTTGTCATGCAATTGCCCGACAACTTGCCCAATGCCTTTTTCAGGAGCCCAAAAATGGCCTACTGGCTGATGAAATCCGAGCCTGACGAATTGTCCATCGAGGACCTGGAAAAGCTCGGCGAAGCGCGCTGGGATGGGGTTCGCAACTATCAGGCGCGCAACTTTCTGCGCGCCATGGCGGTGGGCGATGAGTTTTTCTTCTATCACTCCAGCTGTCCGGAGCCAGGGATTGCCGGCATCGGCAAAATCGTCGAGGCCGCCTACCCGGATCCTACAGCGCTGGAACCGGACAGCCATTATTTCGACGCCAAGGCCAGTGCGGAGAAAAATCCGTGGAGTGCCATCACCGTGGGCCACGTCAACACCTTCCCCAAGGTGCTGGGCCTGGGCTATCTAAAGCAGCAAACCGCTCTTGCCGAAATGCCGCTGGTGCAGAAAGGTAGCCGGCTTTCGGTCATGGCGGTCACGCCTGAACAATGGACGGCCATCCTTCAGCTGCTTTAACTGACCGATATCAAGACCCTCACGGGCCAAACCCATCACACTGGACGCTAACGCCGCAGGATGCAGCCATGTCTACGAACCACCATACGTCCCGTCTGTTCGCCATCGCCCTGATCGTCCTCTTGCTGGGGGCGGGGGCCTTTGGCTACTGGCGTTCGACCCAGGACCGCCTGCCCGAGGGCTTGAGCATGGGCAATGGGCGCCTGGAGTCCACCGAAGTGCAAATCGCCGCCAAGATCCCCGGGCGCCTGGCCGAAGTGCACGTGGATGAAGGCGACAAAGTGCTCAAGGGCCAGTTGCTGGCACGCATGGACACCCGCACCCTGCAAGCCCAGCGCGCCCAGGCCGAAGCAGAGGTGTTACGCGCCAGGGAAAACTTCGCCTCTGCTGAAGCCAACGTGCAGTTGCGCCAAAGCGAGCAACTGCTGGCCAGCCAGGAACTCAAGCGCACCCAAGAGCTGTACCGGCGCGGCTTCGCCAGCAGCCAATTGATCGACCAGCAGCAGGCGCGCCAGAACACCGGTAACGCGGCAGTGATCGCCGCCCAAGCCCAGGTCAACGCGGTGAAGGCCGCCATCGGCGCAGCCCAGGCCCAGGTGGCCCAACTCACCAGCGAAATCGACGACAGCAGCCTGCGTGCGCCCATCGACGGCATCATCCAATTGCGCCTGGCCGAGCCGGGCGAAGTGCTCGGCGCGGGTGGGCGCGTGTTGCTGCTGATTGACCCCAATGACCAGTACATGAATCTCTACCTGCCCGCCTCCGTCACCGGCCGCCTGACCGTCGGCAGTGAAGCACGCATCCTGCTCGACGCCCTGCCCCAGCAAGCGCTGCCGGCCAAAATCAGTTTTGTCGCGGCCAAATCCCAGTTCACTCCCAAGGAAGTCGAAACCCGCGATGAGCGGCAAAAACTGGTGTTCCGCGTCAAATTGCGCCTGACTCAGCCCAGCGCCGTGCCACAAGCCAAACCGGGCATGCCCGGCGCGGGCTATGTACGCACGGCCGATGTCGACTGGCCGGCCAACCTGCAATGAGCGGCCTGGCGCTGCACGCCACGGGGATCAACCACCGCTACGGCAAGCAACAGGCACTGCTCGACGTTGCCTTCAGCTTGCCAGCCGGTACCCGCTGCGGGTTGATAGGTCCGGACGGCGCCGGCAAGTCGAGCCTGCTGGGTCTGATCGCCGGGGTTAAAAAGCTGCAGGAGGGCCAGTTGCAGGTGCTCGGCGGTTCCATCCAAGACCGTCGCCACCGCAATAGCCTGTACGCGCGCATTGCCTTTATGCCCCAGGGCCTGGGCGGCAATCTGTACCCCGAGCTGTCCATCAGCGAGAACATCCGTTTCTTCGCCACCTTGTTCGGCCTGTCGAAAACCGATTGCGACCAGCGCATGCACAACCTGCTGCTCGCCACCGACCTCGCACGCTTTGCCGAGCGCCCGGCAGGCAAGCTCTCCGGCGGTATGAAACAGAAGCTCGGCCTGTGCTGCGCGCTGATCCATGATCCGGACCTGTTGATCCTCGACGAGCCCACCACCGGCGTCGACCCGCTGTCCCGCCGGCGTTTCTGGGAGCTGGTAGATAGCGTACGCAGTGAGCGCCCGCAACTGACACTGCTGGTGGCCACCGCCTACATGGAAGAGGCCGAGCAATTCGAGCATTGCCTGATGCTCGACCGTGGCAGGTTGATCGCCGATGGACTGAGCCGCGAACTGGCGGCGATAACGCCCAGCGGCAAGCTGGATGAGGCCTTCACCCACTTCCAGGGCGACAGTGCTCACGACAGCCAGCCGCTGGTAATTCCACCGCGCACAGGCGGCAACGCCGATATCGCTATCCAAGCCCACGACCTGACCCTGCGCTTTGGCGATTTCACCGCGGTGAACAACGTCAGCTTTGCCATTGGCCGCGGCGAGATCTTCGGCTTCCTCGGTTCCAACGGTTGCGGCAAGACCACCACCATGAAAGTGCTGACCGGGCTGATGCCGGCCACCGAGGGCAGTGCAATCCTGCTGGGCAAGCCGGTGGACGCCAAGGACCTGGCGACCCGCAAGCGCGTAGGTTTCATGTCGCAGAGCTTCTCGCTGTATGGCGAACTGAGCGTGCGCCAGAACCTGGTGCTGCATGCGCAACTGTTCGACTTGCCCAAGGCCGACAGCGGTCCGCGCATTGATGAACTGATCCAACGTTTCGACCTGGGTGAAGTGGCCGAACAGCCCTCCGGCGAGTTACCCCTTGGCCTGCGCCAGCGTTTGTCCTTGGCGGTTGCGGTGCTGCATCGCCCGGAAGTGCTGATCCTCGATGAGCCCACCTCGGGTGTCGACCCGGCGGCACGGGATGATTTCTGGCGGTTGCTGATCGAGTTGTCGCGCCAACAAGGCGTGACCATCTTCCTGTCCACCCACTTTATGAACGAAGCCCAGCGCTGCGACCGCATCTCCTTGATGCATGCCGGCAAGGTGTTGGCCTGCGACACGCCCGAGGCGCTGCAACAGCAGTTCCACGGCGATACCCTGGAGGCGGCTTTCGTCACCTGCCTGGAGCAGGCCCAGGGCGAACCCGAATCCAGCGCGCCCCGTGCAACGGTCAACGATGCCCACGCGCCGCCCGCGAGCAAACACGGCTTCAGCCTGGCGCGGTGGTTAGCCGTGGCCAGCCGCGAAGGCAAGGAGCTGCTGCGCGACAAGGTACGCATGGCCTTCGCCCTGCTCGGGGCGATGTTCATGATGGTGATCTTCGGCTACGGGATTTCCCTGGACGTGGAAAACCTCGCCTTCGCCGTCTACGACCAGGACCAGACCCCGCAAAGCCGCGCCTATCTAGAGGCATTTCGCAGTTCGCGCTATTTCGCCGAGCAAGCACCCATTCGCGACGCCAACGAATTGCACCGGCGCCTGCAACGTTCGGAAATCAAGCTGGCCCTGGAGATCCCACCCGGCTTTGGCCGTGACCTATACGCCGGCCGCCAGCCCACCGTCGCGGCCTGGCTCGACGGCGGCATGCCGTTTCGCGCTGAAACCAGCCGCAACTACGTGGAGGCCGTGCACCAGGGCAACCTTGCGCAACTGGCTGAACTCAGTAGCTTACCCTTGAACAACCGGGCCGCCGTCAAGCTTGAAACACGCTTTCGCTACAACCAGGACGTGGTCAGCGTGAATGCCATTGGCCCTGGCGTGATGGCGCTGATCCTGGCGTTCATTCCGGCCATGCTCACCGCCCTCGGCATTGTGCGCGAGAAGGAGCTGGGGTCGATCACCAACTTCTATGCCACACCACTGACGCGCCTGGAGTTCCTGTTGGGTAAACAGGCGCCCTATCTGGTCGTCAGCCTGGTCAACCTGGCACTGTTGGTGGCGATGAACCGCTGGTTGTTCGGTGTACCGTTCAAAGGCAGCGGCCTGACCCTGGCTTTCGGTGGCCTGTTGTACGTGCTGGCGACCACGAGCATGGGCCTGCTGATCTCGGCGTTCACCCGCACCCAGATCGCGGCGATCCTCGGCACCATGATCATCACCAGCCTGCCGACCATCCAGTTTTCCGGGCTGATCGTGCCGCGTTCGTCCCTGGAAGGTGCGGCGGCGCTGATGGGCATGCTGTTTCCGGCCGGGCACTTTCTGGATATTGCGGTGGGCACCTTCACCAAGGCCCTGGACCTGCGCCAGTTGTGGCCACAATGCCTGGCCTTGTTCGGATTTTTCGTCGGTTTTACCGGGCTGAGCCTGGTGATGCTCAAGAAGCAGGAGGCCTGATGCACAAGCTCGCCCATATCCTGCGCCTGGGGCTCAAGGAACTCACCAGCCTGCGCCACGACAGCGTGTTGCTGCTGTTTCTGGCCTACGCCTTCACCGTGGCGATCTACATGCCCGCTGCCGGTTCAGTGATTGGCGTGCACAACGCCAGCGTGGCCTTTGTCGATGAAGATCACAGCGCGCTCTCGCGGCAAATGGCCGAGGCCCTGCAACCACCGGAATTCCAGGCGCCGGCGCCACTGGCCTACGACCAGCTGGACAGGGTCATGGACAGCGGCCAATACACCTTCGTCGTCAATGTACCGGCGAATTTCCAGGCCGACCTGTTGGCGGGGCGCCAGCCGGGGGTGCAGGTGAACATCGATGCCACGGCGATGAGCCAGGCATTCATGGGCGCGGGTTACATCGGGCGGATTTTCCAACGCGAACTGCTGACCTACAGCGGCCAGGCCGACGCTGCCGGCAAAGCTCCGGCCCTGCTGACCACTCGGGCGTTGTTCAAT
Source organism: Pseudomonas sp. NCIMB 10586 (assembly GCF_023127895.1). Taxonomy (NCBI): domain Bacteria; kingdom Pseudomonadati; phylum Pseudomonadota; class Gammaproteobacteria; order Pseudomonadales; family Pseudomonadaceae; genus Pseudomonas; species Pseudomonas sp. NCIMB 10586. Next base: position 37,215 of record NZ_SPKQ01000009.1, on the reverse strand, counting down.
ACCAACCTGGAAGGTGGCTGGTTCCTGGCGGTGATCCAGATCGTCAACAACATCACCATCCTCGCCATCGTGCTGACCGGCACCGCCCTGCTGCGCGAACGCGAGCACGGCACCCTCGACCATCTGCTGGTGCTGCCCCTGACCGCGCTGGAGATCATGCTGGCAAAAATCTGGAGCAACATGCTGGTGGTGGTGTTGTGTACGTGGCTGTCCCTGGAACTGGTGGTCAAAGGCTTGCTCGGCGTGCCGCTGGCCGGGTCATTGGGCCTGTTCCTGCTGGTGACGGCGCTGTATTTATTTGCGAGTACTGCGTTGGGGATCTTCCTCGCCACTCTCGCCCGCTCGACGCCGCAGTTCGGCCTGCTGGCGATCCCGGTGATCATTCCCATGCTGTTGCTCTCTGGCGGCAGTACGCCGCTGGATAGCATGCCCGAATGGTTGCAGTGGGTGATGCAGGGCTCGCCATCGACGCATTTTGTAAGCTTGAGTGCCGCGATTCTATTCAGGGACGCGGGGTTGAGCGTGGTGTGGCCAGACTTGCTGGCCCTGACGGGAATTGGCTTGGTATTTTTTGCGGTGGCGTTGGCGCGGTTTCGCAAGAGCCTGGCTTCCTGAGGCGCCTGGCAGGACCTCGCGAATAGCGCTAAGCGCCGGCTTTACTGGATGATCAGATTGTTGAAGAGCAAATCTTCCACCATCGGCTTGCCGGTCTCGTCATTCATCACTTGCTGGGTTTGTTTCAGGGCTTCCTGACGCAGCTTTTCCTTGCCTTCGACCGTACTCATGGCCTCGCTGGTCTGCTGGGTAAACAGCCCCACCAGCTGGTTGCGGATCAACGGATCGTTGGCTTTGACCGCCGCAGCTGCTTCGGTGCCGGTCACGCGAAGGGCGATATCGGCCTTGTAAACCTTGAGCTTCGCCGTGCCATCCAGGCCATAGTTGCCTACGAATGGCGGCGTCAGGCTGATATAGCTGACTTTCGGCGCCTCGCCTTCCTTGGCTTCTTCGGCCTGGACGGCCATCGGCAACGTCAGGGCCAGCATCAACAGGATCCACGCTTTCACAGTTCATTCCTCGAATTCGTTTGCCCGGTAGCATAACGCTAGCAAGGCTGAGCACAAGCTTATGGGGGCTTATCAGGCGCGGGTATGCTCGTTGACCCACGGGCGCACCCTCCTACACTTATCGGCCACGATGCCAAAAGGAATAGTCCGATGAAAGCTGTGCTGTGCAAAGCCTTCGGCCCCGCCGAAACCCTGGTGCTGGAAGATATCGCCAGCCCTGCGATCAAGAAGAACGAAATCCTGCTGGACGTGCACGCGGCCGGGGTGAACTTCCCGGATACCCTGATCATCGAGGGCAAGTACCAGTTCAAGCCGCCCTTTCCATTCTCACCCGGTGGCGAAGCGGCAGGCGTGGTCAGCGAGGTGGGTGAGAAAGTCAGCCACTTGAAGGTCGGTGACCGCGTAATGGCGTTGACCGGTTGGGGCAGCTTTGCCGAGCAGGTCGCGGTGCCTGGCTATAACGTGCTGCCGATTCCGCCGAGCATGGACTTCAACATCGCCGCTGCCTTCAGCATGACCTACGGCACCTCGATGCACGCGCTTAAACAGCGCGCCAACCTGCAACCCGGTGAGACCCTGCTGGTGCTAGGCGCCTCCGGCGGTGTGGGCCTGGCCGCGGTGGAAATCGGCAAGGCCATGGGCGCACGCGTGATCGCCGCCGCCAGCAGCGCCGACAAACTCGCGGTGGCCAAGGCGGCCGGGGCTGATGAGTTGATCAACTACAGCGAAACCAGCCTCAAGGACGAGATCAAACGCCTCACCGACGGCAATGGCGCGGATGTGATCTACGACCCGGTGGGCGGCGACCTGTTTGACCAGGCCGTCCGCGCCATCGCCTGGAACGGCCGCCTGCTGGTAGTGGGGTTTGCCAGCGGGCGCATTCCCGAATTGCCGGTGAACCTGGCATTGCTCAAGGGCGCGGCGGTAGTTGGGGTGTTCTGGGGCTCGTTTGCCCAGCGCCAGCCGCAGGATAACGCGGCGAATTTTCAGCAGTTGTTCACGTGGTATGCCGAGGGCAAGTTGAAGCCGTTGGTGTCGCAGGTGTATCCGCTGGAGCAGGCTGCCCAGGCGATTAATGACCTGGGGCAGCGCAAGGCAGTGGGTAAGGTCGTCGTCCAGACACGCTGATTGATCTGAAATGCGGTCCTTGTGGGAGGTGGCTTGCCCCCGATAGGAGTCGGTCAGTGAGTACATGAGTGACTGAACCACCGCTATCGGGAGCAAGCCCCCTCCCACATTTTGATCCTCGGTGTTCAAGAGAACGGATTACGACCACAACTTATCTATTTACGACATGTTCGTAAAAGAACATGCAATTGCTCTCGTTTCCTGTGTTTGCAGATAAGAGGCGATGCTATTTTCGGTAACGAAACTGTAACATTCGCATCCGCAGTCAAAACAAGAAATTTGGAGCTCTTGAATGTTTGCTTTCTTTCGACCTGCCGCACACCAGGCGCCTCTGCCTGAAGAAAAAATAGACAGTACCTACCGACGGCTGCGCTGGCAGATCTTCGCTGGTATTTTCTTCGGTTACGCCGGCTACTATCTGCTGCGCAAAAACTTCTCCCTGGCCATGCCCTACTTGATCGACGAGGGTTACACCCGTGGTGAACTGGGCCTGGCGATGTCGGCGATTGCGATTGCCTACGGTTTATCCAAGTTCCTCATGGGGCTGGTGTCCGACCGCTCCAACCCACGTTACTTCCTGCCGTTCGGCCTGCTGGTTTCAGCGGGGGTGATGTTCATTTTCGGTTTCGCACCTTGGGCAACGTCCAGCGTGACCATGATGTTCATTTTGCTGTTCATCAACGGCTGGGCCCAGGGCATGGGGTGGCCGCCGAGTGGGCGGACAATGGTGCACTGGTGGTCGCAGAAAGAACGCGGCGGCGTGGTGTCCGTGTGGAACGTGGCGCATAACGTCGGCGGTGGCTTGATCGGCCCGCTGTTCCTGCTGGGCATGGCGTGGTTCAACGACTGGCATGCTGCCTTCTACGTGCCGGCCACCGTGGCCCTGGCGGTCGCGGCGTTTGCCTTCATCACCATGCGTGACACCCCGCAATCGGTGGGTTTGCCGCCTATCGAGAAGTACAAGAACGATTACCCGGAAGGCTACGACGCCAGCCACGAAGACGAATTCAGCGCCAAGGAAATCTTCGTCAAGTACGTGCTGCGCAACAAAATGCTCTGGTACATCGCCTTCGCCAACGTGTTTGTCTATCTGCTGCGCTACGGCGTTCTGGACTGGGCGCCGACCTATTTGAAAGAAGCCAAGCACTTCACGGTCGATAAGTCGTCCTGGGCGTATTTCTTCTATGAGTGGGCCGGTATCCCAGGCACGTTGTTGTGCGGCTGGATGTCGGACAAAATCTTCCGTGGCAATCGCGGCCTGACCGGCATCGTGTTCATGGCGCTGGTCACCGTGGCGACCCTGGTTTACTGGCTCAACCCGCCGGGCAACCCGATGATCGACATGATTGCGCTGTTCTCGATCGGCTTCCTGATCTACGGCCCGGTCATGCTGATCGGCCTGCAGGCGCTGGAGCTGGCACCGAAGAAAGCCGCCGGCACTGCCGCGGGTTTCACCGGCTTGTTCGGTTACCTGGGCGGTTCGGTAGCAGCCAGTGCGGCCATGGGCTACACGGTTGACCATTTCGGCTGGGACGGTGGTTTCGTGCTGCTGATTGGTGCCTGTGTACTGGCGATCGCGTTCCTGATCCCCACGCTGTGGCACACCAACAGCGTCAGCTCGGCGCGTTAATCGCCAGAGCAATCTTTGGCACAACGCTTGAGCCGCGCCTCCAGGTTTTTATCTGGCATGGCGTGGCTACGCAGGGCGTTCACGGTCTGCTCGACATAATCGCGAGTCGTGCCGTAACGCCCGCAAGCGCTTTGCAGCACATGATTAAGCACAATATCGGGCAAGTTGCCGGCATAGCTAGGCAGGTGCCGCTCCAACACAAACCCCAACGCCTGCACGGTGCTGCCATCTTCCAATCGGCAACTGAGCCAGTGCGGCCGGTACGAGGGGTAAGGCATCTCGCGCTGCCAAAGGGCGTATAGCGAGGCTTCCAACTGGTCCTCCGGCAAGCGGTAGGCAAACCCGCTGCAGGAACCTCCGCGATCCAGGCCGAACACCAACCCCGGCAACTCCGGCGTGCCCCGATGCTCGTGGGACCACAGGTACAAGCCGCGGTGATAACCATGAACCCGTGCGCGCACCCGTTCGGTCGACGAACATTCAGGGCGCCAGATCAGCGAACCATAGGCAAACAGCCACACTGGCCCACCCTTGTGCCGGGCCATAGTGGCCTGCATCGAGCTCATTAATTGTTCGTGAGTGAGTTGCGGCCCAAGATCGAGCCGCGGAGGGTAAGCCAACTGCAAAAGATCGGTTTCAATGGCGGTCATGGCGAAAAGCGGTGCGCCTCCTGTGTGTTACCAGTTGTAAGCGACTTTACCGTAATAGAACGCGCCGCTGTAACCGTACGGCGAAAAAGTGCTGTAGGCGAGATTGCCGCCGCTGCTGGCGAAGGCGTTAACCTTCTCCGGGTACTTATCGGTGACGTTGTCGCCGCCCAGGGTAAAGGTCCAGTTCTTGAGCTTGTAATCCGCCGACAGGTCCAGCACCCAGGCGGCTTTGAAGGTCTGGTCGTTGACCTTGTCCGCCTGATAACTGGTGAACTCACCATAGCGCACCAGGTTAGTGTGCAGCGCCCAATTACCGAAGGTGAAGTCGTTGCCCAGGCTCAGCTTGTGCTGGGGCGTGGTATCGCCCAGCAAACCGATACGCTCGCGACGGTCCACCCTCACCAGATTGGCCCCCAGACTATCGAGAATCGCGGGGTTGGCTTTCACGTCGGTGACTTTGGTGTGGTTGTAGTTGTAGCCCACGGTACTGTTCCAGCGAATGCCGTTATCGAACTGGTAGCGATAATTGGCCACCAGGTCGACCCCATCGGTGCTGGTGTCCGTGGCGTTGGTGAAGTACCGGGCGGTGGTGTAGTTGATATTGCCGACACCGTTGGCTTGCAGGTAGGCAACCGTCGCCGGGTTGAGATTGAGGTTGGAGGACAGGCTGATGCGGTCGCGGATGTCGATGCGGTACACATCGAGCGTGACGGTCAGGTCATCGGCCGGCTCCAGCACCAGGCCGAGGCTGTAGTTGCGCGACTTTTCCGCCTTGAGGTCTTCGGCACCGAGCAGCCGCGCCACCTGGCTGTTGGCCGGGAAGGTGCCGGCTTCCTGGATGGTGCTGCCGATCAACTGCGATGAGGTGTAGGCAAAATTCTGCTGGGCCAGGGACGGCGCACGGAAACCGTTGGAGATGCTGCCGCGCAAGGCCACCTGGGGGGTGAAGTCGTAGCGGGCCGACAGCGAGCCGCTGACGTTGGAGCCAAAGTCACTGTAATCCTCATGGCGCACGGCGGCCGAGGCGCTGAGTTTTTCGGTGAAGTTGGTTTCCAGGTCCAGGTACTGCGCCCAATTATGGCGTGTGCTGGTGCCGGCGTCGGCATCACGGAAGCCTCCCAGGCCGGAACTGCCGGTCTGGTAATAGGACGCTGGCTCGCCCGCCTCGATTTCATAGCCCTGATGCAGGTATTCACCGCCGAACGCTACGGAGACCGGATACGGCAGAAAGCCCACATCGAACTCACGGGACAGGTCCAGGCTGACTTGCTTTTGATCGTTGCTCAGGGTGCCGTTGTTGAACTTGCGCGGCGTTGCCAGGCCCAGGGAGGTGTTGATGGTTTCGGTGCCCAGTTCGTACTGATTCTTGCCGTAGTTGGCCGACAAGTCGTAATGCCAGTCGTAGGCCAGCAGGCCGCGCAGGCCCACCACCAGCGAGGTGTCTTCCAGGTTGCCTTTGATCAGTGGCAGGTAGCCGTTGGGGTTTAGCGCCTTGATGTTGTTGGATGCGTTGCTCGCACGGTAGAAGGCCGCCGTCTCACCGCGGCGCTTGCTGTAGCCACCGAAGGTGTAGAACTCGGCTGCATCACTGAAGGAATATTCCGAGTTGAACTGGAATTTGCCTTCATTGGTGGCCGGCTCACCTTGGCGGAACACACGCTGGCCGTAGGTGGTGGAGCCAATACTGCCGGGGCGGTAGTCGTTACCGGCGCGGTTGGTGTAATCGTTGTCGGCGCCTTCGGCAGACAGGTTGATAAAGCCATTGTCGCCCAATGCCAGGCCCGTATTACCACTGACATTACGCTGGATGCCATCACCCTTTTTGTACTCGCCAAACTTGCTGGACACCGAGCCGCCATGGTCGGCGTGCTTGAGGATCACGTTGATCACCCCGGCGATCGCATCGGAGCCGTAACGGGCAGAAGCGCCGTCGCGCAGCACCTCGATATGGTCCACCGCCGACAGCGGGATAGCATTCAAGTCTGCCGGGGCCGAACCGCGCCCAACCGCACCGCCCAGGTTGACGAAGGCACTGGTATGTCGACGCTTGCCGTTGACCAGTACCAACACCTGGTCCGGCGACAAACCGCGCAACTGCGCCGGACGCACCAGTTCGGCGCCGTCCACCAGGCTTGGCCGGGGGAAGTTGATCGACGGTATCAGCCGCGCCAATACGGCACCCAGCTCATCGGAGCCAGTACTGCGCAGGGTTTCACCGGAGATTACGTCGATTGGCGACAGCGATGCACTGGCGGTGCGCTCTTGGGCGCGGGTGCCGGTGACGATCACAGTGTCGAGTTTAGGTGCATCAACCGCAGAAGTTTCGTCTGCCAGAACTGGATTGAATCCCACAACGGTCAGCAAATTGGCCGACAAAATCGCCGTGTATAGCGCGTGTTTCCTGTAGCTCCCCATACCGCTCCCCTTTGAATCAAAAATAGAACTGCAATGCGCGAAGTTCGTACGATCGATCCGGCTGGCGGGCGGTGGCGGTCAGTATCTGGTTATGGTCGGTGAAGTCGGTAGTCCGTTGCGATATAGCTTAAAGATATTCATCATCCAGAATAAATACCTTAAAAGAATAAGCAAAAGCATAAGCACGCTCGCCCATTCGTCAGGATCCACGCGTCTAATCCCGGTAATTTCAGCCCCGGTTCAGCCTGGGCGCGTGCCAAGCCGTCAAACTGGCGCGCCTGTAACGACCCACTTAGCCGTTCATCAAATCGACTACCGAGGTCGCCATGAAAAAATTCCGATTGCCTGGCCTGTTATTGCTTGCCCAGGCCACCACTGCACTGGCTAGCGAAACGCCAACGGCGACTGACGACAAAGGCTTCTGGTACGCCCAGACAAGCGTCTACACCCGGCACTTTGCACCCGACCCGCAACACAACAACAAACAGGACCTGATCGGCCTGGAGCGCAATGAGGCGTCGGGCCTGGTGTATGGCGGGGTGACCTTTCGCAACTCGTTCCGCCAACGCTCGTACTACGCCTATGCGGGCAAGCGCTATGACATGGCCGACTACCCGGTGTATGCGAAGTTGACCGGTGGGTTGATCCAGGGCTATCGCGGCGAGTATCGCGACAAGATCCCGTTGAATCGTTTTGGCGTAGCGCCAGTGATCATTCCGTCCGTGGGAACCCATTACGGGCCGGTCGCGGCGGAGCTGGTGTTGCTGGGGTTCAATGCAGCGATGGTGACGACTGGCTTACGCTTCTGACACGACACTGTCCCGTGTGGGAGCTGGCTTGCCTGCGATAGCGGTGCGCCAGTCGGCAAATGAGACACTGACCCACCGCTATCGCAGGCAAGCCAGCTCTCACATTATTCAGCGCAACACTTCAGGGCCGTGGGGCGTAGGCAAACACGTCAGCGCGCATCCGGTGCGCATCCATACCGGCATCGACCAATGCATCCAGGGTGCCGTAGATCATTGCTGGCGAACCACTGGCGTAGACATGCACGCTATTGAGATCGGCAATGTCCTCGCACACCACCTCGTGCAGCAAACCGCAGCGCCCTTCCCAGCCACAGAGGTCGCTGACCACTTTGTGCAGGAACAGATTGGGCAGTTGCAGCCACTGATCCCAGTGCTCGATCTGGTAGAAATCTTCCGGGCGCCGTACGCCCCAGTACAGGTGCACCGGGTGCTTGAAGCCCGAAGCGCGGCAGTGCTCGATCAGACTGTGCATCTGCGCCATACCGGTACCGGCGGCCATCAGCACCAGCGGTCCGTCCGGCAACTCGGCCAGGTGGGTGTCACCGAACGGCAGTTCCACACGGGCCATCTGGTTGCGCTGCAATTGTTTGATAAGGTTGCGCGCACTGTCCTCGCGCACCAGCACATGCAGCTCCAACTCACGCCCGGCATGGGGTGCAGAAGCCAGGGAAAACGCCGACTTCTCGCCGTTCTCACGTTCGAGCATCAAGTATTGCCCGGCGTGGTAACGCACCGCCTTACCGGCCGGGGCGCGCAGGCGCACACGCCAGACATCGCCGCCGACTTCCACGCACTCGATCAATTGGCATGACAATTTGCGCAACGGCAACTCTCCTGGCGCGAGTACGCCATCCCACAACACAATGCAGTCTTCCAGCGGCTCGGCGATGCAGGTATAGAACTCGCCATGGTCGCGCACTTCACCGGCTTGGCTTACCCGGCCCTCCACCAGCAACGCCGCACACACATGGCACACGCCATTGCGGCAGGCCTGGGGGCATTCGTACCCCAGGCGGCGTGCACCTTCGAGGATTCGTTCGCCAGGGACCAGCTCCAGTACAGCGCCGGAAGGTTGCAGGGTTACACGCATCAATCTATTCCCAATTCTTTCCAGATCGCATCGACACGCGCGGTGACGGCTTCATCCTTGACGATCACCCGGCCCCACTCGCGAGTGGTTTCACCCGGCCATTTGTGGGTGGCATCCAGGCCCATTTTCGAACCCAGGCCCGATACCGGCGAGGCAAAGTCGAGGTAGTCGATCGGCGTGTTATCGATCATCACGGTATCGCGCTTGGGGTCCATGCGCGTGGTGATGGCCCAGATCACATCGTTCCAGTCCCGCGCATTGATGTCGTCGTCGGTCACGATAACGAACTTGGTGTACATGAACTGTCGCAAAAACGACCACACACCCAACATGACGCGCTTGGCATGGCCCGGATACGACTTCTTCATGGTCACGATGGCCATGCGGTACGAACAGCCCTCGGGCGGCAGGTAGAAGTCGGTGATTTCCGGAAATTGCTTCTGCAGGATCGGTACGAACACTTCGTTGAGCGCCACTCCGAGAATCGCCGGCTCATCGGGTGGACGCCCCGTGTAGGTACTGTGGTAGATCGGTTTGACCCGATGGGTAATGCGCTCGACGGTGAACACCGGGAAGCTGTCGACTTCGTTGTAATAGCCGGTGTGGTCGCCGTAAGGGCCTTCATCGGCCATCTCACCCGGGTGAATCACGCCCTCAAGGATAATTTCGGCGGTAGCGGGCACCTGCAAGTCGTTACCGCGGCACTTGACCAATTCGGTGCGATTGCCGCGCAGCAGGCCGGCGAAGGCGTATTCGGACAAGCTATCGGGCACAGGTGTCACGGCGCCGAGAATGGTCGCCGGGTCGGCCCCCAGGGCCACGGACACCGGGAACGGCTTGCCCGGGTGTTTTTCACACCACTCTCTGAAGTCGAGTGCGCCGCCACGGTGGCTCAGCCAACGCATGATCACCTTGTTGCGGCCAATGACTTGCTGACGGTAGATGCCGAGGTTCTGGCGATCCTTGTTCGGGCCTTTGGTGACAGTCAGGCCCCACGTGATCAGCGGGCCGACATCGCCCGGCCAGCACGTCTGGACCGGGAGCATGGCCAAATCGACATCATCGCCTTCGATGACCACTTCCTGGCACACCGCGTCCTTGACCACCTTGGGCGCCATGGCAATGATCTTGCGGAAGATCGGCAGCTTCGACCAGGCGTCCTTCAAGCCCTTGGGCGGCTCGGGCTCCTTGAGAAACGCCAGCAACTTGCCGATCTCGCGCAGCTCGCTGACCGACTCGGCACCCATGCCGAAGGCTACGCGCTCGGGCGTACCGAACAGGTTGCCCAGCACCGGGATATCAAAGCCGGTCGGGTTTTCGAACAGCAGCGCCGGGCCCTTGTTGCGTAAGGTGCGGTCGCAAATCTCAGTCATTTCCAGTACCGGAGAAATCGGCATCTGGATACGTTTCAACTCTCCGCGCTGCTCAAGTTGCTGCACGAAATCCCGAAGATCCTTGAATTTCATTAACCATGCCACCCGTAAAATAGGCGTACATCCTACCTGCTCTGAGGGCGGCTGGCAGCTTAATTGGCCGTCAAGCTGCGTGATTGCAACGAACTGAACAATGGCTCAAGGAAGGCTTCAATGTGTCGCGCCCCCACGTCTGACAGATGGTTATCGTCGGTATACAGCGCGCGACCATTGAGTTCGACCCGGCACAAACCATCGGCGCCGCACAGCAGGGGCGCAGGGTCCAGCACCGCGACACCACTGTCGGCAGCCGCCAGTTCGTCAAACAATTGCGTGATGAACGCCTGGCGCTTCACATGCTCGGCCACGGCCAGCCCTTCACCACTCACGGGCCGGTTCATCATCGCCAACCGGCTGAGACGGTAAGGCACGATGATTTCCTGCAGCGGCACTTCCTTGACCAGCCAGACCTTATGGCCGGCAGCACGCAAACCCTGGATGCGTTCACGCAAGCCTTGGGCGAAGCGTTGCTCGGCGACGGCACGCACATACTGGCCAGTGCCGGGGTCTTTGAGCGCATGCTCCTTGTCACCCGACATTTGCCCATACACATACAGGCTCCAGCGGGCGGCCAACACCACATCGCTGAATGTCTGCTCAGCCATGGCCTTCTCGACGCGACGGTTGAAATGCGCGCAGCGGGCAATATTCTCCAGGCCATCGAGGGGAATACAGCCGGCAAAACTGGCTTCGACCAGGCTGATATCGTGACGATCAGCGCCCTCTTTGAGTGCCGGTATCAGCGCGGTAGCGTGACTGTCACCCCATACCAACGCTGAAACCGATTGGTCTTTGGGGCCGAAATGGCAGAACAAGCGTTCATCGGGCGTATCTTTGTCGGCCATGCACGCCAGCAGGTCCGGGCTCCACTTCTTGGCTTGGGCAAAGCGCAACGCCTGCTCGGACAAGCGCGAAGGCACGCCGTCAGCTTCGCGTATCGCAAGGCCAGTGAAGCCCAGCCCCAGAATGCCGACCATGGCTGACGCCAGAATCGCCTTACGCGAAGCCAGCAAACGTTTTTCCCGGAACGGCGTTTCCACGAAGCGCCAGGACAGATAGCCCAGCACCAGCGAAAGCAGCATCAGCCCCGCCAGTTCCAGCGCGCTCAAGCCATCCACCGCGGCGTAGTTGGCGTACACGAATACCGGCCAGTGCCAGAGGTACCAGGAATAAGAGATCAGCCCGATACCCACCATGATCCGCGTGCCCAACAGGCGAGCGACCCAAGTCTGTTGCTGGCCGTTGGCCCAGATCAACCCGACCACACCCAGCACAGGCAACAACGCAGTCGCGCCTGGGAACGGCGTTTTCGCGTCGTAACCCAATACAGCGATGAGGATCAATGCCAGGGAAGCCAGGCTGATTCCTTGCGCCAAGGCCGGCGAGGCGCGCCATTCACGCTTGGGCTGCACCGCCAGCATCGCACCGGCCAGTAGCTCCCAGGCCCGCAGATGCAACAGGAAGAAAGCTTTCTGTGGCTCATGCTGAACCGCCCAGACGCTCATGCCAAACGACGCCAGCAGCACCGCGAACAATGCCAGGCGCCAGTGCTTCAAACGGCTGGAAAGCAAGGTCAGCAGCAATGGGAAGAAAATATAGAACTGCTCTTCTACCGCCAATGACCAGGTATGCAGCAAGGGCTTGATGTCCGATGAGGCATCGAAATAGCCGTGCTGGCGCGAGAACAACAGGTTCGAGGTAAAGGTCACCTGATAATGCGCAGACCGCCCCAACTCTTCATAGTCCTTGGGCGCCAACAGAAACCAACCCACTGCCAGTGTCGCGGCGATCATCACAAACAGCGCGGGCAAGATACGTCGGGCACGGCGAGCCCAGAAGTCGATGAAACTGAAGCGTCCAGCTTGACGCTCTCGCCAGATAATTGACGTGATTAGAAAGCCCGAGATGACGAAGAAGACGTCAACGCCAACAAAACCGCCAGTAATGCCAGGGACACCAAAGTGGAACAACACGACTGCAAGGACAGCGATGGCACGCAGGCCATCGATGTCTCTGCGGTAAGCAAGGGTGGTCATAAGAATGTGGTCAGTCTGCGACGAAAGGGATGAGCGAAGTCACGCGTCAATTTTTGTTACTTAACGGATACTTATGCCACAAAAATCGCAGAATCTCGACGCAAAAAAAATGGCGCCCCATTAAGGGCGCCATTTTTTTGGACCTGAAACGCTGTATTACTTGCGTTTCATCGACAGGAAGAACTCGTCGTTGGTCTTGGTGGTTTTCAGCTTGTCGATCAGAAACTCGATGGCAGCCACTTCGTCCATCGGATGCAGCAGCTTGCGCAGGATCCACATACGCTGCAGCTCGTCGTCAGCGGTCAGCAACTCTTCGCGGCGAGTGCCGGAGCGGTTGATGTTGATCGCCGGGAACACACGCTTTTCAGCAATGCGACGGTCCAGGGGCAGCTCCATGTTGCCGGTACCCTTGAACTCTTCGTAGATCACTTCGTCCATCTTCGAGCCGGTTTCAACCAGCGCGGTGGCGATAATGGTCAGCGAGCCGCCTTCTTCGATGTTGCGCGCGGCGCCGAAGAAACGTTTCGGTTTCTCCAGGGCGTGGGCATCGACACCACCGGTCAATACCTTGCCGGAGCTCGGGATCACAGTGTTGTAGGCACGGGCCAGACGGGTGATGGAGTCGAGCAGGATCACCACGTCCTTCTTGTGTTCGACCAGGCGCTTGGCCTTTTCGATCACCATTTCGGCTACCTGCACGTGGCGGGTTGGCGGCTCATCGAACGTCGAGGCAACCACTTCGCCGCGCACGGTGCGCTGCATCTCGGTCACTTCTTCCGGACGCTCATCGATCAACAGTACGATCAGGTGAACTTCAGGATTGTTACGGGCGATGTTCGCTGCAATGTTCTGCAGCATGATCGTTTTACCGGCTTTCGGCGGTGCGACGATCAGGCCACGCTGGCCTTTGCCGATCGGGGCGCACAGGTCGATCACACGACCGGTCAAGTCTTCGGTGGAACCGTTACCGGCTTCCATCTTCATGCGCACGGTCGGGAACAGCGGGGTCAGGTTCTCGAAGAGAATCTTGTTTTTCGCGTTCTCGGGGCGATCGAAGTTGATCGTGTCGACCTTGAGCAGGGCGAAATACCGCTCGCCCTCCTTCGGAGGACGGATCTTGCCAACGATGGTGTCACCGGTGCGCAAGTTGAAGCGACGGATCTGGCTCGGCGAGACATAGATATCGTCTGGGCCGGCGAGATAGGAAGCGTCTGCGGAGCGGAGGAAGCCGAAGCCGTCCTGGAGAATCTCCAGCACGCCATCACCGGAGATTTCCTCGCCGCTTTTCGCGTGCTTCTTGAGCAGGGAGAAAATCACGTCCTGCTTGCGCGAACGGGCCATATTTTCTATGCCCATTTCTTCGGCCAGTTGGAGCAGGTCGGTAATCGGCTTTTGCTTGAGTTCAGTCAGATTCATATAGGAATGACGTAATCATTTATGGAGGGGGGAAATTAAGCTTTTGGCTTAATGAGGCCGCGCCGCAGAGAAGGCGACAGGATCGCGTACTAATCGAAAAGGAATGCGTCGGCGACGGCTTGCAGGGGGCAGTGGAGAAACCAGTGCGGGGCCGAATGTACCACCTGAGTTTCGGAGCGTCTAGCCCTGCTTTACGAAAAAGCCCCGAGATTTTCGGGGCTTTTTTGACGACGCTTAGATGTTCGCGTCGAGGAATGCAGCCAGTTGCGACTTGGACAGCGCGCCAACCTTGGTGGCCTCGACGTTGCCGTTCTTGAACAGCATCAGGGTCGGAATACCACGCACGCCGTGCTTGGCCGGGGTTTCCTGGTTTTCGTCGATGTTCAGTTTGGCAATGGTCAGTTTGCCTTCGTAGGTGGTTGCAATGTCGTCCAGAACCGGAGCGATCATTTTGCAAGGGCCGCACCATTCAGCCCAGTAGTCAACCAGCACCGGGCCAGCAGCCTTGAGTACTTCGGCCTCAAAGGTCGCGTCGGTGACGTGCTTGATAAGATCGTTGCTCATGGATGTCTCCGGATTGTAAGCAAAAAAAACGTTGCCCATCATAGCTGCCCTTCCCTCGTTCAGGAAGCCGCCTCTGATTGAGTCTTGCTATGGCGTTGCATGAGTGGGGATATAGCCAACTCATGGCGTCACGGCAGTCACAAACACGATGCCTATTCGCAACGCCGCATTGCGAACGTGTTCCTGCATGGTTTTCTGCGCTGCCGCACTGCTGCGCCGGGCCAAGGCGCGCAGGATTTTGCGATGCTCCTGCCAGGTCTCCATGGCTCGCTCCGGCCGGATGAACGGTAGTTTCTGGCTCTCCAGAAACACCTCGGCGCTGGCACTGAGAATACTCACCATGGCCTGGTTGCCGCTGGCCAACAGGATGCGCTGGTGAAATTCAAAGTCCAGCCGGGCGGCGGCTTCGAAGTCACCCCCTTTGAGGACCTTGCGCATCGCCTCGACATTGTCTTCCAGGCTGTCGAGCTCGTTCGTGGTCAATGTGACTGCCGCCAAACCCGCAGCGAACCCTTCAAGCGCGTAACGCAGCTGGAAGATGTCCAGCGGTGTGGCCTGCGCCGCAAACGGCCAGGCGAGCTCGGATGGCGGGTCCGGCGCCAGCACGAACACGCCCTTGCCCGGCTGTACACTGACCACACCCAATGCGCTCAAGGACGATAAGGCCTCGCGCAACGACGCCCGGCTCACGCCCAACCGCATCGCCAAATCGCGTTGCGAAGGCAATGCCTCGCCCGGCCCAAAGCCTTGCTCCTTGATCAGTTTGCGGATGGCTTGCAAGGCCGCTTCCGGTACGGCTTGGGCAATGGAATTCATAAAAAACTCAAGGTTCCCGTCAGCTGAAGAGCTAGTTGTAAAGCTATTGAAGTCTGTCGGCAAGCCACGCCCCAAAGGGGCCCGTGCGTTTTTTACGGCGCTCGAAAAGGGTGCGAAAAATCTCGCAACTGTTCAGACCAGTAAGACCATGACACTTCAACGAATCCGTGCCTTACAGACCATTCCGAGAGAGCTGGCATGGGCTGTGCACTGAGCAAACTCAGAAAATTCCTTCGCCTTTTTCGGAGAGTTGCCATGACCAAGCGCTACAGCGCCCTGCTCACTGCCCTGTTTGCCAGCCTGATGCTGAGCCAGGCACCTGCCCAGGCTAATGGTCTGGACGATATCGTCGCCCGTGGCACCCTCAAGGTCGCCGTGCCCCAGGACTTCCCGCCGTTTGGTTCGGTCGGCCCCAACATGCAGCCACGTGGCCTGGACATCGACACCGCCAAGCTGCTGGCCGACCAGCTCAAGGTCAAGCTGGAACTGACCCCGGTCAACAGCACCAACCGCATTCCGTTCCTTACCACCGGCAAGGTGGACCTGGTGATCTCCAGCCTGGGCAAAAACCCCGAGCGCGAAAAGGTCATTGATTTCTCCAAGGCTTACGCGCCTTTCTACCTCGCGGTGTTCGGTCCACCCGAGGCGGCAATCAGCACCACCGACGACCTCAAGGGCAAGACTATCAGCGTGACCCGCGGCGCCATCGAGGATATCGAGCTGACCGCCGTGGCGCCCAAGGAAGCCACGATCAAGCGCTTTGAGGACAACAACTCAACCATCGCCGCTTACCTGGCCGGCCAGGTCGACCTGATCGCCAGCGGCAACGTGGTCATGGTCGCAATCAGCGAACGCAACCCCAAACGCGTCCCCGCGCTGAAGGTGAAGCTCAAGGATTCGCCGGTGTACGTAGGCGTGAACAAGAACGAGCCGGCGCTGCTGGAGAAGGTCAACCAGATCCTGGTTGCGGCCAAGGCGGACGGCAGCCTGGAAAAAAACGCACTGCAGTGGCTCAAAGAACCGCTGCCTGCTGACCTCTGAGGCGGAGTTGAACGATGGCCTATCAATTCGACTTTGTGCCGGTGCTGGCCAATACCGACCTGCTGCTGCGCGGCGCGTTGTTTACCCTTGAACTGACGGCCATCGGCGCCCTCCTTGGGGTTGCACTGGGCACCGTCGGTGCCGTGGTGCGGGCGTGGAAGATCCAGCCGTTTGCATGGATCTTTGGTGTGTATGTCGAATTGATCCGCAACACGCCGTTTCTGGTGCAGTTGTTCTTTATTTTCTTCGGCCTGCCGTCCCTGGGGTTGAAAATCACCGAGTGGCAAGCCGCTGTGCTGGCAATGGTGATCAACCTGGGGGCGTACTCCACCGAGATCATCCGCGCCGGGATCCAGGCCATCCCGCGCGGGCAATTGGAAGCCGCCGCCGCGCTGGCGATGACGCGCTTCGAAGCGTTCCGTCACGTGGTACTGCTACCGGCGCTGGGCAAGGTGTGGCCGGCCCTGAGCAGCCAGATCATCATTGTGATGCTCGGTTCGGCGGTGTGTTCGCAGATCGCCACCGAAGAATTGAGCTTTGCCGCCAACTTTATCCAGTCGCGTAATTTCCGCGCCTTTGAAACCTATGCCCTGACCACCCTGGTGTACCTGTGCATGGCGCTGATGATTCGCCAACTGCTCAACTGGATCGGCCGGCGGTTTGTGATGAGGAACAGTCGATGAGTGAGTTCACCCTCTGGGACATCGTGCGCAACCTGCTCACTGGCCTGCAGTGGACCCTGCTGCTGTCACTGGTAGCATTTGTGGGCGGTGGCCTGATCGGCCTGCTGGTGATGACGATGCGCATCAGCCGCAAAGCTTTCCCACGCAATATTGCCCGCACCTATATCGAACTGTTCCAGGGCACGCCCTTGCTGATGCAGTTGTTCCTGGTGTTTTTCGGCGTTGCCCTGCTTGGCGTGGACATATCGCCCTGGCTGGCAGCTGCAATCGCATTGACCCTGTTCACCAGCGCTTACCTGGCCGAAATCTGGCGCGGTTGCGTGGACTCCATCGCCCATGGCCAATGGGAAGCCTCGGCCAGTCTGGCCCTGAACCCTTTTGAGCAACTGCGTTTTGTGATCCTGCCCCAAGCGCTGCGCATTGCCGTCGCGCCAACGGTGGGTTTCTCGGTGCAGGTGGTCAAAGGCACCGCCGTGACCTCGATCATCGGCTTCACCGAACTGACCAAGACCGGCGGCATGCTCGCCAACGCCACCTTCGAGCCGTTTATGGTCTACGGCTTGGTGGCCCTCGGTTATTTCCTGCTCTGCTACCCCTTGTCCCTCAGTGCGCGCTACCTGGAAAGGAGACTGCATGCCTCTGCTTAGAATTTCCGCCCTGCATAAGTATTACGGCGATCATCACGTCCTCAAGGGCATCGACCTGACGGTGGAAGAAGGCCAGGTTGTGGCGATCATCGGCCGCAGCGGCTCGGGCAAGTCCACCTTGCTGCGTACCCTCAATGGCCTGGAGTCGATCAATGACGGTGTGATCGAAGTCGATGGCGAATACCTTGATGCCGCCCGCGCCGACCTGCGCAGCCTGAGGCAGAAAGTCGGCATGGTGTTCCAGCAGTTCAACCTGTTCCCGCACCTGAGCGTCGGCGAAAACGTGATGCTGGCACCGCAAGTGGTGCAAAAAGTGCCCAAGGCCAAAGCGGTACAGTTGGCCAGGCAAATGCTCGAACGCGTTGGGCTGGGCGAGAAGTTCGACGCCTTCCCCGATCGGCTGTCCGGTGGTCAGCAGCAACGGGTCGCCATTGCCCGCGCGCTGGCCATGTCACCCAAGGTGCTGTTGTGCGATGAGATTACCTCGGCCCTGGACCCGGAGTTGGTCAATGAGGTGCTCAGCGTGGTGCGTCAACTGGCCCAGGACGGCATGACGCTGATCATGGTCACCCATGAAATGCGCTTTGCCCGGGAAGTTGGCGACAAAGTGGTGTTCATGCACCAAGGCAAAGTGCATGAAACCGGCGACCCGAAGGTGTTGTTTGCCAACCCTGGTACCGTAGAGCTCGCCAACTTCATTGGCTCGGTTGAACAGCCGGGCTGACCAGTTCAAAAATGCCCCGTGCCTCCAGGTGCGTCTCCCTGCGCACCGACAAGGCATCGAAGGGCAATTGGGTATCGATATCGACCTGGGCGGTGAGTCGCCGCCCTACCACCGGCATCCCTGCTGCTCGAGCCACCAAAACCTGGCCGGGCAACAACTGGCCTCCGTCCGCCTCACCTGGCACGTGGGCGGCCGACCACCCGACGGTACGCCCATCTACCTGGGCATGCTTGATACTCAGCCGCAAATGCCCCTCGCGACCGAACCGAAATCCCTGCCCATCGGCTGCCGCGCCAACAAAACGCAACGCCATGGCCGCAGGCTCGGCGCAGAGTACATTGACACTCAACGAGCGGGTTGCCAGTACCACGGTAGTGGTTTCAACCAGGCCATCCCTGCGTATCTGGCCATAGTCGATACGCGGCTGGCCCAGCGACAGGTGGCAGTTTTCAGCCATCGCATCAAGCGGCGCCAGCAGTGTGCAAAACAGCGCCAAGGGCGGGCTCAGGGCCTTTTTAATCACCTCGGCATACCGCCGATGCGGCTTCATAAAATTTGTCATTGTCAGGCTTGGCCTCAGGGTCAATGTGCAGTAGGCAAGTGGAAGAGTCCGGCAATGAAACCCGCAAGCTTTGCGACTCCGTAACGTCGTTGAGGAAAATCATGCCCTCGCCTACTACGCTGGTGAGAAAGCGGTTGCCCTTGCCCAATACCGAGGCGCCCTGAGGTAACGGTCGGCCGTGCTGATCGCTCGCAGTCACCAGCATTCGGCGTACTTTCACTACGTCAAAATCCACGGTATTGAACGAACCTCGGCCCGCCGTAAGCACTTGGGTGCCGTTTTTCAGGTCCACTCGTTTGGGCAAGGATTGAGTCTGCACTTCGACTCGGCTGTTGGTGTAGGCCGGCAAGCCCGCGATCACCGCTTGGCCTTTGAAGTCGGTCCAGACAGGGCCTTGCGGCGTCTGGATTTTTGCGGAGCCGATATCGCCGACCGAGACGATGCCGAACGTGTCTTGCACGCTATAAGGCGACAAGGTCACCCCGCCTTCATGCGCCACTGCACCGCCCCGCAACTGCCCGGTATAGCTGGTGCCCAGGGAATCGCGGCTGACGCCCAGGCCCACTTGGGTATAGTGCGGCAACAGGTCCACCCGCCCGCGCACTGACTGCTCCCGGGCCCGCATGTCACGCTCGATGCCGACTTCGTAATTCACATACTCGTTGACCCTTTCGCTGAGCGCGGTACCCGCAGTGAAGTGGTCCCCACGGCGGCTCGTGAAGCTGCTCACACGCCGATCCCCGCCCAGCGGCACGCTGACCTGCAACCGCAAGGACAAGTCGTGATCCAAGGCACTGTCACGCCGGCTGCCATCCAGTGGGGCGTCTCGGCGGGCCCGCGTACCGCCCACTTGCGAGTCCGCGATAAATGCGACATCGACGCGACCGAACGACTTATTCCAGGAGGCGAATACGTGCTCGCTCGTCTGCCCGCCAAATTGAGCACTGCGAGTGTAGTTCAGCGAAAATATGCCCAGTGTGGGGTCGGCCCAGCTCATGCCCGCGGTGTATTGGTTCTTGAAGTGCGAGTTCAGCTCATCGCCCCTGAGCGACCGACCTGCCTCAGTGACCTCGCGATAACCGCGCGTCTGGGTGGTTGCACTTAAGTTGACATCTAGATCGGCAACCAGTGGGCTACTCACGGAGACGCTGCTGCGTGACCCGGACACCGCGTTGTGGCTGTCTCGGGACAGGTTATGTCGTGCGCTCACAGAGACCCGCTGGAAAAATACACTGCTCAGAGTGCCACCTGCGGCCCAATAGTCATCGGTACTCAACAAGCCAAAACCCGCAGACGCATCGCGCCCCAGCCCCCAGGTGCCACTGCCCATGGCGACCACCGGTGATGGCCCCTCTTCACCTGCAGTTTTGCGCAGCTGGCCAATCGAAAAGTAATAGCCCGGCGCCGATGGGGCAGCACCCGCGAACGAAGCCGCCGGCACGACAAAACTGCGCCTGGCGCCACGCACGTCAATCACACTGACATCAAGGTCACTGGTGCCATTGAGCAGCGGTACCCCCGTCAACCGAAACGGCCCTTCGGGCACCAATGTACTGTGGATCAACACCCCGGACTGGCGCACTTCAACTCGCGACTGGCTTTGGGCCAAGCCTTCGACCACCGCATTATTGCCGCCCGCCGGGGCCCTGGACTGCCCATCAGGGGAGAACTGCAAGCCGGACAGCTGGATCCCGCCAAACAGCGGGTTATTACTGGAGAGCTGGCCCACCTGGAAGGTCGACTGCAACGCGGCGATATCCCGTTGGGCATAGGCATGCAGGTGCTCGGTACGGGTATGGCCGTCGTCGGACACATAGAACTGGCGACTGCGAACAATCCAGTCATCCAGGTTGAAGCCCGCTTCGGTATAGGCCGACACGAACCGGGTCGGGCCGCTACGCGAGTGGCTGTCATAACCCAGTACGTCATAGTTGAACAACGCGGCCGCGCCGCCCCGGGAAGAACGCCCGCTCTCCCATTCGGGTTCACGCAAAGCCTGGGTCGGCACCACCAGCGCCACTTCGTCAGTACCGGGGCGCAAGCGCACCATGGTCGCCGGGAACGCACCGAGGAAGTCATGACACGCCTGGTCGGGTGTGGCGCCTTCTCGAATGATCTCCCGAGGCTTTACCAACCCCGCCTTCTCCAGCAACCCGGGAGTGAAACACAGCCCTCCCTGCGAATCGAACCGAGCATCAACCAGCCCAAGGGGGTTGCCATTGACGCGCAATCCCACCATTTGAATACCTTCACGAAAGCGCGCCGCACTGCGAAAGTAATCGGAGACCTGGGGGTCTATGCCGTGGGTCGTCAGCGCAGCCAGGTCAAATCCCTCACCAAGCTCCAGCGCAGCCGTCATGCCAGGCAAACCCCATAGCGCCGTGAGCCCAATGAACAATCTGGATTTGCAGGGCCGGAACGGGCCAGCAATACCGCGCGCCGAAGAAACGATCATGAACCGATCAACGCGCATCTGTGTTGACCGGTGCACGGTAGCTATCTACCGAAAATCCATAGACCGTGGCGGGTTGAATCTCAACCTGCGCCACATCGCTCAAAGCACCGTCAACCTTCAACGCCAATGCCTCACCCGGCAAGACATAGGTGCGCGGCAGTGTGGCTTGAACGCCTTGTGGAAGCAGCTGCACATGCGGCGCCAGGCGTACGACGTAAGCGCTGTCGTTGTGGACGGTGAGTCGCTCTGCGACCCGTTCCCACCTCAGCAGCTCCCACGGCGTTTGGTGGCGTGGCAAGTCTTTGGGATGCAGGATCAACGGCAGATTCTGCCGAAGAGTGATACCGATGGTCGCACCGTCCGCGGCACGCGCCTGGGGAATGCCCTCAAAAGATACGCGCTTGAGCCGTTGGGTCTTGAGCGGCTGCTTCAACGTGCTGATGAAACGCACCAGTTGCGTATCCCCCGCTTCCACACGGGTAATGGGAGGCGTGACAATCAGTAGCGGCTCCAGATCTTCAGGCACGTTTTCAATAACAGAATGAAGCAACGCCGGCCCTGCATCGGTGTTCTTGATATTGATCGAGGCTTCGCCAACTTCTTCGTAAAGCACGACCACAGTTGTTTCCGGCAACATCCCGTCCGCCGTAGCAACCACACTGAAAAACACACTCCATAGCCACGTAAGACTTATTAAAAAAACACGCACTCAATATTCCCCACAACTTATGAAGTTGACGTTTGGCCATCCAACGCCCAAAGAAAAACAGCCAACAAGAAAGGGTTGGCTTTCTTGATCGGCTGCTTTCGGTTGTTTAGATGTAACTCAATACAAGCGTGGCGCGCCCATCTATGGAGATGTCGCGGCTCAGGTCCAAGTCCTGGGCCTTGTTGATCACTGCTTTCACCGCCACCGTGGCGGTCAGCTGGCTAATAGCGGCAGGGGTGACGGTCACGCTATTACGCCAGGAGTACTGGCTGGGCGATTGGGCAACCCTGCCGTCGCTGTTCTGCCAGGCACCGAGCCCGGTGCGCATGATCGGAAACAACGTTGTTCCGGTAGAGCGGAGGTCCCTGAGGGTGACCGAATAGCCACCAGTGCGCCGGGACGCTGCCATCCCCAGACCGAAATTCTGCGCTTCGGAAAAGCCCGCCCCCAGGATGCCTGCCACCTTGCTCCCCGCTTGCAGATCGGTAAAGGTGAGCCCGAACCTGGCAGGCGTAGTGCCGCAGTTGATAACCAGAGACGTGGTCCTCTCTTCACGGGGGTTGAATGCCGTGCGAGACAATTCGCCGGAGCGAATAGTGCCGTAGTCGATGATGCCACTGCCCGCCAGGCTGAGGTTGCACGCTGCAGGCGTGATCGTCCCCCTGACGACTAACTGGGCGCTCGTGTTTGCCTGAACCTGCAGGGTCGCAGCCAGACATGCGATGCCGAAAGTCAATCCAATAATTTTTTTCATGTTCGTCCTGTCGCTTGAAGTTAGCAGGCGCTCTTTATTTTGGTTTTGGCGACTCCTTCGCCCAACAGCTTATTGTCCCTGATACAAAAACTATAAATAAATAACACCCCGGCAGAATTGCCGAGTGACAGTCTGGCGCGTAGATGCCCGGATAAAAAATCAGACAGCACGGTATTTATTGTAGGCTCCAGCCAGCATAAAAATTACTTTAACCTATCGACCTTGTAGTCTTGAGCAAGATATAGAACAGCATATAGTCCCACTCACTGTAGGAGAAATTATCTAAACACTTACAACTGCATCCGGTTAAAACGTCTTACATCGTCGGAAAGTTTGTTTGCTGGAAACTTGCGAAGCAGCCCTGAACTTTCCAAAATTTTCCTACAGACCACATCGGGAAAATTACCGAAGCACAACGCGTTGGCTCCAGCGGTCGATCGTGGCACGATGGCAAGGTTATCGACCGAGATCCCCAAACCATGCCGCAATCCCAAGCCAAGAATCTGTCCTTGATCGCCGCCATCGACCTGGGCTCCAACAGCTTTCACATGGTCGTGGCCAAGGCCCAGAACGGCGAGATCCGCATCCTTGAGCGGCTCGGCGAAAAAGTGCAACTGGCCGCCGGGATCGACGACGAGCGCAAGCTCAATGAAGAATCCATGCAGCGCGGGCTCGACTGCCTCAAGCGATTTGCGCAATTGATCAATGGCATGCCGCCTGGCGCCGTACGCATCGTCGGCACCAACGCGTTGCGCGAAGCCCGAAACCGCAATGAGTTTATCCATCGTGCCGAGGAAATCCTCGGGCACCCGGTGGAAGTTATCTCTGGCCGTGAAGAGGCGCGCCTGATCTACCTCGGTGTGTCCCACACACTGGCCGACACGCCCGGCAAACGCCTGGTGGCGGACATTGGTGGCGGCAGTACCGAGTTCATCATCGGCCAGCGTTTCGAGCCACTGCTGCGTGAAAGCCTGCAGATGGGATGCGTGAGTTTCACTCAACGTTACTTCAAGGACGGCAAGATCACGCCGGCGCGCTATGCCCAGGCTTACACGGCGGCGCGGCTGGAGATCATGAGCATTGAACATGCCCTGCACCGCCTGACCTGGGATGAAGCCATCGGCTCGTCCGGCACCATCCGCGCCATCGGCCTGGCCTTGAAGGCTGGCGGCCATGGCACTGGCGAGGTGAATGCCGAAGGTCTGGCGTGGCTCAAGCGCAAGCTGTTCAAGCTGGGGGATGCGGAGAAAATCGACTTCGACGGCATCAAACCTGATCGACGCGCCATTTTCCCTGCGGGCCTGGCGATTCTCGAAGCCATCTTCGACGCCCTCGAACTGCAACGCATGGACCACTGTGACGGCGCCCTGCGCGAAGGCGTGCTCTATGACCTGCTGGGCCGTCATCACCATGAAGACGTGCGCGAGCGCACCCTCAGCTCGCTGATGGAGCGCTACCACGTCGATCTGGAACAAGCCGCCCGTGTGGAGCGCAAAGCCTTGCACGCTTTCGACCAGGTGGCCGCCGATTGGGACCTGGAAGACGGCGTCTGGCGCGAGCTGCTGGGCTGGGCCGCCAAGGTGCATGAAGTGGGCCTGGACATCGCCCACTACCATTACCACAAGCACGGCGCCTACCTGATCGAGCACTCGGACCTGGCTGGGTTCTCCCGCGAAGACCAACAGATGCTCGCGCTGCTGGTGCGCGGCCATCGCCGCAATATTCCCAAGGACAAATTTGCCGAATTCGGCAAAGACGGCATCAAGCTGATTCGCCTGTGCGCGCTGTTGCGCTTTGCAATCCTGTTCCACCACATTCGTGGCACCCAGGAAATGCCCCAGGTAAAACTGCGCGCTGCTGATGACAGCCTGGAAGTGATCTTCCCCAAGGGCTGGCTGGATGAAAACCAGCTGACCCAGGCGGACTTCGCCCAGGAAGCGGAATGGCTGACGCGGGTGGGGTTCAGCCTGAACCTGCGCTAAAGCACACTGCAAAACAAATGTGGGAGGGAGCAAGCCCCCTCCCACATTTTTTAGACCTTGCTGGTGCTGGGTTTTAGTTCACCGCAAGAATCGGGCTACCCAACTTCTCCAGCAACGTCGCCTGCGCGCTGCGCGGGTTCTGGTTGCCGGTCGGGGTGTTGCGTACATAACGCCCGTCCGACTGCAGGCTCCAGCTGTGGGTGTTGTCGGTAAGGTAGCTTTCCAGCTCCTTCTTGACCCGCATGATCAGCTTCTTGCCTTCCACCGGGAAGCAGGTCTCCACACGCTTATCGAGGTTGCGTTCCATCCAGTCGGCGCTGGAGAGGAACATCTGCTCTTCACCACCGTTGAGGAAGTAGAACACACGGGTGTGCTCCAGGAAGCGGCCGATGATCGAGCGCACGTGGATGTTATGCGACACGCCGACAATACCCGGACGCAGGCAGCACATGCCACGCACCACCAGATCGATGCGCACGCCCGACTGGCTGGCCTTGTACAGCGCGCGGATGATCTTCGGATCGGTCAGCGAGTTGAACTTGGCGATGATGTGCGCCGGCTTGCCATCGAGGGCAAACTGGGTCTCGCGGGCAATCATGTCGAGCATGCCCTTCTTGAGGGTGAACGGCGCGTGCAGCAGCTTTTTCATGCGCAAGGTCTTGCCCATGCCGATGAGCTGGCTGAACAACTTGCCGACGTCTTCGCACAGTGCGTCGTCGGATGTCAGCAGGCTGTAGTCGGTGTAGAGCTTGGCGTTGCCGGCGTGGTAGTTGCCGGTGCCCAAGTGGGCGTAGCGCACGATCTCCCCGGCCTCGCGGCGCAGGATCAACATCATCTTGGCGTGGGTCTTGAAGCCGACCACGCCGTAGATCACCACCGCACCGGCGGCTTGCAGACGGCTGGCCAGTTGCAGGTTGGACTCTTCGTCAAAGCGCGCACGCAACTCGATCACCGCGGTGACTTCCTTGCCGTTACGCGCAGCATCCACCAACGCATCGACGATTTCCGAGTTGGCGCCACTGCGGTAGAGGGTCTGGCGCACGGCCAGAACATGCGGGTCCTTGGCGGCCTGGCGCAGCAGGTCGACCACTGGGGTGAACGACTCGAAGGGGTGCAGCAATAGAATGTCCTGCTTGCTCACAACACTGAAGATGTTCTCGCTGTTTTGCAGCAGTTTCGGGATCTGTGGCGTGAACGGCTTGTATTGCAGCTCCGGATGGCTGTCCAGGCCGGTAATGCTGAACAGGCGCGTCAGGTTCACCGGGCCGTTGACCTGATACAACTCGGATTCGGCGAGGTTGAACTGCTTGAGCAGGTAGTCCGACAGGTGTTTAGGGCAGGTATCCGCCACTTCCAGACGCACCGCATCGCCATAACGCCGCGAGAACAGCTCGCCACGCAGGGCGCGAGCCAAGTCTTCGACGTCTTCGGAATCCAGTGCCAGGTCGGCGTTACGGGTCAGGCGGAACTGGTAGCAGCCCTTGACCTTCATGCCCTGGAACAGGTCATCGGCGTGAGCATGGATCATCGACGACAGGAATACATAGTTGTCGCCAGCGCCCCCTACCTCTTCCGGTACCTTGATGATGCGTGGCAACAGACGCGGGGCCGGGATAATCGCCAGGCCCGAATCGCGACCGAAGGCATCGATACCTTCAAGCTCGACGATGAAGTTGAGGCTCTTGTTCACCAGCAGTGGGAACGGGTGCGTAGGGTCCAGGCCGATGGGGGTAATGATCGGCGAAATCTCGTCCCGGAAGTAACGGCGCACCCAGGTCTTGATCTTGGCGGTCCAGTGACGACGACGAATGAAGCGGACCTGATGCTTTTCCAGTTCCGGCAGCAGGATGTCGTTGAGGATTGCGTACTGGCGGTCCACATGACCATGTACCAGCTCACTGATGCGCGCCAACGCCTGGTGCGGTTGCAGGCCGTCGGCCCCGGCTTGTTCACGGGCGAAGGTGATCTGCTTCTTGAGGCCGGCAACGCGAATCTCGAAGAACTCATCCAGGTTGCTGGAGAAGATCAGCAGGAATTTCAGCCGCTCCAGCAACGGGTAGGACTCATCCAGCGCCTGCTCCAGCACGCGGATGTTGAATTGCAGTTGTGACAACTCGCGATGGATGTACAGGCTGCTGTCATCCAGGTTGGTGACCACGGCCACCGGTGCCGGCGCAGGTGCTTCGGCAACCACCGCTGGCGGGGCAGGCTCCAGCTCCGGCGGGGTCTGGGAAACTTGTTCAACCACCGGGTGAGCGTCTTTTACGGCAACTTCGGAGAGTCCTTCGGTATTCATCGAGTGTTCCTGTGAGGGCTATTGTTGCTCTCTAAGCAATTGGGCAGCGCGGGCGGCGAAGTAGGTCAGAATGCCATCAGCGCCGGCACGTTTAAAGGCAGTCAGGGATTCGAGGATCACCCCTTCACTCAACCAACCATTCTGGATCGCCGCCATATGCATGGCGTATTCACCGCTGACCTGATAGACAAAGGTCGGCACTTTGAATTCCTCTTTGACCCGATAAAGGATGTCCAGGTACGGCATCCCGGGCTTGACCATCACCATATCTGCGCCTTCGGCCAGGTCGGCCGCCACTTCGTGCAGCGCTTCCTGGCTATTGGCCGGGTCCATCTGGTACGAAGCCTTGTTGGCCTTGCCCAGGTTCAGCGCCGACCCCACCGCATCGCGAAAGGGGCCGTAATAGGCGCTGGCGTATTTGGCCGAGTAGGCCATGATTCGTACATTGACGTGACCGGCCAGCTCAAGGGCTTCGCGAATCGCCTGGATACGCCCGTCCATCATGTCCGACGGCGCAACCACCTGGGCGCCCGCCGCTGCGTGCGACAAAGCCTGCTTGACCAGTGCATCGACGGTGCTGTCGTTCTGAACATAACCCTCTTCGTCAAGAATGCCATCCTGGCCGTGCGTGGTGAACGGGTCCAACGCCACGTCAGTGATCACCCCAAGCTCCGGGAAGCGCTCGCGCAGGGCACGGGTGGCGCGCTGCGCGATCCCTTGCGGGTTCCAGGCTTCGGCGGCGTCCAGAGACTTGAGCTGCGGTGGGGTCACCGGAAACAGCGCCAGTGCCGGGATCCCCAGTTCGACCCAACCGGCCGCCTCGATCAGCAACTGATCAATGGTCAAACGCTCCACACCCGGCATCGAGGCGACTGCTTCCCGACGATTTTCACCGTCGAGCACAAAGACCGGCAGGATGAGATCGTTCGTCGTCAGTACATTTTCACGTACCAGGCGGCGAGAAAAATCATCACGACGATTGCGACGCAGACGAGTGGCAGGGAACAGGCGATTGGCAGGGGTAAAGCTCACGACAGACTCCTGAGCCCGCGTTTACGGGCGAGCGTTGCAGTTATAAGCGGCCATTATGACGAAGGAATGACAGTTGTGCTTATCGATGCGACCTGTAGTCGCATTCGTCATTTATGTAGGAATTGTTCACTTCGTGACACATCTCGATACTTTCATGAATCTTCGTGAAGGCGTAGGCTGCGCGTTCATTTCGCCAGCACCCTAGACCATGCTTCAACAATTTCTGCATGACTTCGGCTACTTTGCCCTCTTTCTCGGCACGTTTTTCGAAGGCGAGACCATCCTCGTACTCGCAGGCTTCCTGGCGTTTCGTGGCTACATGGATATCAACCTGGTGGTGGTCGTTGCCTTTTTTGGCAGCTACGCCGGCGACCAGCTTTGGTACTACATGGGGCGCAAGCACGGCCGCAAGCTGCTGGCACGCAAGCCGCGCTGGCAGTTGATGGGCGACAAGGCACTGGAGCATATCCGCAAGCACCCGGATATCTGGGTACTGAGCTTTCGCTTTGTCTACGGGTTGCGCACGGTGATGCCCGTGGCGATCGGCCTGTCCGGTTACCCGCCGATGCGCTACCTGATCCTCAACGGTATTGGTGCGGCGATCTGGGCCGCTGCACTGGGGGCTGCGGCCTATCATTTCGGTGCGGTGCTGGAAGGTATGCTCGGCAGCGTCAAGAAGTACGAGCTATGGGTACTGGGCGCCTTGCTGGTGCTGGGTTTTGGCCTGTGGCTGCGACGTCGCTTCAAGAATGCTCGCATCGCCCGCCAAGCGTGTGCCGAGGCCAAGGCGCGACAGGCTGTCGAGCAAGCCTCGGTCGAAACGCCTAAGACGCCAACCGAGTAAAACGGCCTCTGCAACAGTAGAGACCAATCACGCTGAGCAGGCTGTAGCTCGCCAGGCCCAGCCAGGCGAGAGGGCTGGCAGGCCACAAGCCGACCAGCGGCGCCAACCATACCAACGGCAGGTTCAGCGCCAGGCGCGCCAGCTCGGCCTTCAACGCCCATGGGCGATTCTCCAGCGCCACCCCCAACGTAAACAGGCCCAGCGCCATCGCGCCCCAGCCGAGCACCAACGCCGCCGTAGGCAGGCCCTCACCGAAATTCATCAGATAACTGCCAAAGCCCACATAAGCAGCAAATTGCAAGGCGATGTAGACCTGCTGCCGCGCATCCAAAGGCACTTCGAACTTGCGAAACTGGCTCAGGTCCGGCTTGGCTATCGGGTATTTGGCTTTGACGTCCGCCGGGCGCCAGCCGGTGCGCATGAACCAGATGCGCAACTTGTCCCACCACCTCTCGGTGCGCCGGGCGTCACTCCATAATTGCGCATAAAACTGCAGGTTGGCCCACAGCGGGTTCCAACTGGCCAGGGGTGTGGTTACCCCAAAGATCACCGGCTCGTTGTCGTCTTCCTCTTGAAAAGTACCGAACAGCCGGTCCCAAATAATGAACACCCCGCCGTAGTTACGATCCATGTAGAGAGCATTCTGTGCGTGGTGGGCCCGATGATTGGACGGCGTCACGAAGCACCATTCAAACCAGCCCAGTTTGGGAACGTGGCGGGTATGGACCCAGAATTGATACAACAGGTTGAGCGAAGCCACGCTGATAAACACCACCAGCGGCACGCCGACCACAGCCAGAGGCAGGTAGAAGATCCAACTCAGCAGAAAACCGGTGCTGGTCTGGCGCAAGGCGGTGGTGAGGTTGTAGTCCTCGCTCTGGTGATGCACCGAATGCGCGGCCCAGAGAATATTGCGCTCATGGCCCATGCGATGCAGCCAGTAATAGCAGAAGTCATAGAACACAAAGGCGAACACCCAGGTCCAGGCACTCTGGGCCGACAACTCGATGAGCGCCAGGTGTTTGAGGGCGAACGCGTAGGTCAGCAGGCCCACGCCCTTGGTCAGCAAACCGGTCGTGGTGGACAGCACACCGGTGCTGAGGCTGTTGATGGCGTCCGCTACTCGGTAGTTGCGTGCACCGCGCCAACGGTCGGCCAGCAGCTCCACAACGATCAGGGCGATAAAAAACGGTACTGCGTAAGGCACAAAGTCCATGGGCTAGTCCGGTCTATTTTTGTTACATCAAGATTAGGTGCAGCGACGTGAGATCCCATTGGCAACAGGTTACAAATTAGTAGACATTTAACGCCATGAATCAGGAGAAATGCCCATGAGCAAAAAGATTGCAGTGATCCTTTCCGGCTGTGGCGTATACGACGGCGCAGAGATTCACGAGAGCGTGATCACGTTGCTGCGCCTGGACCAGCGCGGCGCTCAAGTGGAATGCTTTGCACCCGATATTGCGCAATTGCACGTGATCAACCATCTCACCGGCGAAGAAATGCCCGAGTCGCGCAATGTGCTGGTGGAGTCTGCGCGTATCGCCCGGGGCGCAGTGAAGGATATTGGCCAAGCCAATGCCGCCGACTTCGACGCCCTGATCGTGCCGGGCGGGTTTGGCGCAGCGAAGAACCTGTCGAACTTCGCCGTGGAGGGCGCCGGCTGCAGCGTCAACCCGCAGGTGCTGGAACTGGCTGAAGCGTTTGCCGAAGCAGGCAAGCCGGTGGGGTTGATCTGCATCTCTCCGGCCCTGGCCGCGAAGATCTACGGCCCTGGCGTGACCTGCACCATCGGTAACGATGCCGACACAGCGGCTGCCCTGGACAAGATGGGCGCCACGCACCACGAATGCACGGTGGAAGATATCGTCGAGGACAAGGCGCGCAAGCTGGTCAGTACGCCGGCGTATATGCTCGGCAAGAACATCAGTGAAGTGGCGTCAGGGATCAACAAGTTGGTGGATCGGGTGCTGGAGTTGACCCACGAGAACGACTGACAGGTCAGGCTGGGCGCATAAGACGTGTAAGGATTCGGTCCAGGGCATTGGCAAACGCCTGCTTATCCTTCTCGCCATGGGGCGGTGGTCCGCCGCCCATCTGACCTTGCTCACGCAGGTCGGTGAACAGGTTGCGCACCGCCAGGCGCTCACTCATGTTCGCAGGGCTGAACTCCTTGCCTCGCGGATCGAGGGCCGTGACGCCCTTCTTCACCAGCCGATCGGCCAAGGGCACGTCACTGCAAATCACCAGTTCGCCGGGTACGGCGTGCTCAACCAGGTAATCATCGGCCGCGTCGGGGCCACTGGGCACCACGATCAGCTTCACACAGGAAAAGCTCGGCTTGATCTGGCTCTGCCCGGCCACCAGCACCACCTCGAACTGGCGCTTGAGGGCAAACTTCACTACCTAGTCCTTGGCCGCCCGAGGGCAGGCGTCGGCGTCGATCCATACCCGCATGCTACACCGCCGCCCGGCGCTTCTCGGTCAGCCGGCTGCGGCCATACAGCACCACAATCGCCAGGATCGCCACAGCCTGCGCGCCCAACGAATACGCATCGGCATGGATGCCCAGCCAGTCGAAGTCAAAAAACGCCACCGGCCGCGTGCCGAAGATGCCCGCCTCCTGCAAGGCCTTGACACCGTGCCCGGCGAACACCACCGACAGTGCGCACAGCAACGCAGCGTTGATGCCGAAGAACAGCGCCAACGGCAACTTCGCCGAGCCACGCAGGATCACCCAGGCCAGGCCCACCAGCAGCACCAGCGCAGTGGCACCACCGGCCAGCACCGCGTTGTGCCCGGCAGGGCCGGCCTGCAGCCACAGGGTTTCGTAGAACAGGATCACTTCGAACAGCTCGCGATAAACCGAGAAGAACGCCAGCACGGCAAAACCGAAACGGCCGCCGCCGCCCACCAGGCTGCTCTTGATGTAATCCTGCCAGGCCGCCGCGTGACGCCGGTCGTGCATCCACACGCCGAGCCATAGCACCATCACGCTGGCGAACAGCGCCGTGCAGCCTTCGAGCAGTTCTCGCTGGGCCCCGCTGACGTCAATCACATACGCCGCCAAGGCCCACGTAGCCAAGCCTGCCAACAGCGCCAGGCCCCAACCGACGTTGACGCTGCGAACCGCCGACTGCTGGCCGGTGTTACGCAGGAAGGCGAGGATCGCCGCTAGCACCAGAATCGCTTCCAGGCCTTCGCGCAGTAGGATCAGCAGGCCAGAGATATAGCTCAATGACCAGCTCAGGCCATCGCCGCCCAGCAAGCCGGCGGATTCAGTGAGTTTGCCTTTGGCAACGTCCAGACGCTGCTGCACCTGCTCCATAGGCAAACCATCCTGCAACGATTGCCGATAGGCCATCAGGGCCTTCTCGGTGTCTTTGCGCACATTGGCGTCGACGTTATCCAGGGAGCTTTCCACCAGCTCGAAGCCTTCCAGGTAGGCAGCGACGGACAAATCATAGGCCTGCTCGTGGTCGCCGTTGCGGAAGGCCGCGAGGCTCTTGTCCAGCGTGGCGGCCGTGTAGTCGAGCAACTGCGCGGGACCACGCTGAACCTGTGGCGGCTGTGCACGCTGGGCGCGGAACGTCGCCACAGCGCCAGGGCCGTCAGCGGCGAGCACTTCATTGGGGGTCTGGCGCGCCAGGTCGGCGAGGTTGAACGCCTGCTCGCTTTTGGCGGCAGCCGGGTCGGCGGTGAAACCGGCGATATAGGTCGCCAGGTCCCAGCGCTGGCGATCGTCCAGTTGGTCAGCGAACGACGGCATATCAGTGCCTTCGACACCCAGACCGAGGGTGTTGTAGATCGCATACAGGCTCAAGCGATCCAGGCGCGTGGCGTCACGCAGGTTAGCGGGGGGCGGCGTCATGCCCATGCCAGCCGGACCATCACCGGCGCCGACAGTGCCGTGGCACACCGAACAATGCTGGGCATAAAGCGGCGCGCCGCGTGTCGGGTCCGGCGTGATGGCCGGGGCTTGGCTGACTTCATACGCCACGGCCAGCTTGGCGCCCAACTGACGAGCCTGGCGGGCCACGCTCGCGCCGTCCTGATGGGCGGTGACCGCCGCCAGCAATTCATTAACGCCGCTTATCAACTCAGCGCGCTCGGGTTTGTCGGGCAGATCAGCCACCAAACCCTGCAGCACTCCGAGAAACTCCACCTGCTCGCGGTATTCCGAGTCGTCTACCACCTTGCCTGCCTCTACCGTAGGCGGGTAGTCGGCGCCGATGTAATCCAGCAAATGCAGGGCCTGTGGCGCGCCTTCGGCGGTCGCGGCCAAGAGATTGAAGCTGCACGACATCAGCGCCGGCAACAGCAGCCACGCAAGAAAGCGGAAAGGGGCAGTCATGAATGAATCTCAAGTGGAAATACGAAGTAACACTATTGTTGAGCTTTAATGAATTCGACTCAAGGTGTTATTTCATATCACCCCTAAATCCAATGTGGGGGGGAGCTTGCCCCTTCCACATTTCGATTCGGTTTCGGCAATTACGCCGTAGCGCGATGCAGGCTGGCGAGGAAGCCGGCAGCGCCAACAAACAAGCCGGCGAATGTGCGGTTTACGCGCTTCTGTTGTTTAGGCGTACGCAACAGACGCAAGACTTTCGACGCCAACCCCGTGTAACCCGCCATCACGATCATATCGACGCTGATCATGGTCGCACCGAGGATCAGGTACTGAATCAACAGCGACGCCTGCGGGTTCACGAATTGCGGCAACACCGCCAGCATGAACACCAAGGCCTTGGGGTTGCTGGCGTTGACCAAAAAGCCGCGGAACATCATCGCCATCGGCTTCCCGATCGGGCGCACGGCGTCATCATCGGTCATGTCCATGGGCAGGGCGCGCCATTGCTTGATGGCCAGGTACACCAGGTAGGCCACGCCAAACCATTTGATCGCATAGAACGCGGTAGACGACGCCGCCAGAATGGCCCCCAGGCCACCGGCGACCACGGCAATCTGCATCGCCAGGCCCAGTTGCAGGCCAATGGCGTTCCAGTAGCCACGGACAAAACCGTATTGCAGGCCGCTGGACATCGAGGCGATAGCACCGGCGCCAGGAGAAAGGGAGATGATCCAACTGGCCAGGAAAAAGGCCAGCCATGTGTCGAGAGCCATTGCGCACCTCAGAAGGGAGTCAGCGATTGTGCCTTAAGCTAACTCTACCGACCGGAGGCTGGCTATAGCTTTTTACAAGATGTAGACGCTAGCGGTCGCCCGGAAATACATGGGTGCCAGGCCAACGGCGCACCGAGCGCTGAAAGAACAAGCTGTTAGGCACTTGCACCATCGCGCTGCTGGTCCCGGCTTCTTCTACTTCGATCAATGTGGTGTAAAGCAGGTTGATCGCCACGACCCGGCCCTTCACGCCGGGTTTGTCGACGGTGTCCACCAACTCGACAATATCCCCAAGGCGGAACGGCCCGACGGTGAAGATCAGAATTGCGCACAACAGGTTGGACAGCACCGACCACATGGCGAAGAACGCCACTGCCGCTACCGCGACAAACCCTGACAGCGCCGTCCACAACACCGTGGCAGACACCCCCAGGCGCCCCAGCACAAAGATCAGCGCACTGCCCATGATCAGCCAGCGCAAGCCGCCGCGCAGGGGCATCAGCAGTTGCGGCGGGAACGGGTAACGCTCACCCAGGCGCGTCAGGCCCTTGGCGACGAAGCGCTGGGCCAGGTAGCCGGCCAGCAGGATCAGCAGGATTTGCACGCCGATCCATACGGGCTCGACCCATTGCGCCGGTACCGGCAGTTGCAACGCTTCCATCAGGACAGCGCCTCCAGCTCCGCTTGCAAGGTTTCGAGCAGTTCGAGGGCCTCCATCCAGGTTTCCTCCAATTGCCCTTCGCGCACCTTGAGCTTGGCCTGTTCGGCCAGCAGGTCACGCAGCTCATCCTTGCGCGCCGCCTCGTACACGGAGCTATCACCCAGGCTGGTTTCGATCTTGGCCAGGCGCTCGTGCACCTTGCCCAGCTCGGCTTCCAGCTTGTCGGCCTCACGCTTGTGCGGCGCCAGCTGCTGGCGCAGCGCGGCGGCGGCCTGGCGCTGGGCTTTCTTGTCGGTCTTGTCCGGGTTGACCGGGGTGTTGCTGGCCGGCGCATTGCGCAGGCGGTAATCGGTCAGCCAGCGTGCGTAGTCGTCCAGGTCGCCGTCGAATTCTTCGACCTTGCCGTCGGCCACCAGCAGGAAGTTGTCGGTGGTGCTCTTGAGCAGGTGGCGATCGTGAGACACCACCAGTACCGCACCGCTGAACTCCTGCAGGGCCATGGTCAGTGCCAGGCGCATCTCCAGGTCCAGGTGGTTGGTCGGTTCGTCGAGCAGCAGCAGGTTTGGACGGTCCCAGGCGATCAGGGCCAGGGCCAGTCGGGCTTTTTCGCCCCCGGAGAAATTCAGCACTGGCTCGTCGATACGCGCCCCCCGGAAGTCGAAACCGCCGAGGAAGTCGCGCAGGGTTTGCTCGCGCTCGGTGGGCGCCAGGCGTTGCAGGTGCAACAGCGGGCTGGCCTTGGCATCAAGCGAGTCCAGTTGATGCTGGGCGAAGTAGCCCACCACCGTGTTCTCGCCACGGGTCAGGCGGCCAGCCAGTGGCTCAAGCTCACCCGACAGGTTCTTGATCAGCGTCGACTTGCCCGCGCCGTTGGGGCCGAGCAAACCAATGCGTGCGCCCGGCGTGAGCTGCAGCTTGACCTTCTCCAGGATGGTCTTGTCGCCGTAGCCCAAGCGAGCGTCCGACAGATCGAGCAGGGGGCTTGAGATCTTCACCGACTCACGGAACACGAAATCGAACGGCGAATCGACGTGGGCCGCCGACAGTTCTTCCATGCGCTCCAGCGCCTTGATGCGGCTCTGGGCCTGACGGGCCTTGGTGGCCTGGGCCTTGAAGCGGGCAATGTAGCTTTCCATGTGCGCACGTTGCGCCTGTTGCTTTTCAAAGGCCTGTTGCTGCTGGGCCAGGCGTTCGGCGCGTGCGCGTTCGAACGCGGTGTAGCCGCCACGGTAGAGGGTGATTTTCTTCTGCTCGACGTGGGCGATGTTGTCGACCACGGCGTCGAGGAAATCCCGGTCGTGGGAAATCAGCAGCAAGGTGCCCTGGTAGCTCTTGAGGAAATCTTCCAGCCACAGGATCGCATCGAGGTCCAGGTGGTTGGTCGGTTCGTCGAGCAGTAACAGGTCGGAGGGGCACATCAGTGCCTGGGCCAGATTCAGGCGCATGCGCCAGCCGCCGGAGAAGTCGGCGACCGGGCGGTCCATCTGTTCGTTGGTAAAGCCAAGGCCAGCGAGCATTTTGCGGGCACGGGCGTCGGCGGTGTAGCCGTCGGCACTGTCCAGCTCGGCGTGCAGGCGGGCCTGGGCGGCACCGTCCTGGGCTTTTTCGGCTTCGGCGAGGTCGTGTTGCACCTGGCGCAGGCGCAGGTCGCCATCGAGCACGTAGTCGATCGCGATGCGGTCCAGGGTGTCGATCTCCTGGCGCATATGGGCGATGCGCCAGTCGGCCGGCAGCAGGCAGTCCCCGGAATCCGGGGTCAGCTCACCGAGCAGCAAGGCGAACAACGTGGATTTGCCGGCGCCATTGGCACCGATCAGGCCGGCTTTGTGACCGGCGTGCAGGGTCAGCTCGGCGTCTTCGAGAAGACGTTGCGGGCCACGCTGTAATGTTAGGCTTTGAAGTCGGATCATAATGGCGGCGGAGTCTACCAGCTTCGTTGGCCGCTGGCTTGGGTGTGAATATGTGCGCTGACCTGTGGAGCTTTGCCCTTTCTACCTACGCTCGCTCGGGTGTAGAGGCCGCTTGCCTGCGTTTGCAGGAACAAGGCGCGGATGTATGCCTGCTGCTGTGTGGTGCCTGGCTGGAGCGGCGCGGTGTGGCACATACACCTGAGCGGGTGCAGGCGCTGCAACAGCTTGCCCGTCCGTGGCGGGTGCAGGTTGTCGAACCGTTGCGATACCTGCGCGTGCAATGGCGAGCCCTGGCGCAGCAGGATACGCAGCTGGCATCGTTGCGCGAGCGGGTCAAAGCCCTGGAGCTGGAGGCTGAACGAACACTGCTGGCGCGCCTGGAAACCTTGGCGCAGGCATGGCCGATCAATGAGGTGGTGGGTCAGTACGAATGGCTTGAAGGCCTGGCGACCGAAGCCGCCAACCTTGACCACGACGCGCTGCAGGCGCTGCGCGTCGCGGCCACCGACGCTTAGGAAGCGCTGGCTGGGGTGGTGCTTGGCGCTACCGGTGCAGGCGTGGTGCTGGCCGATGCGGTTGGAGCGGTGGATGCTGCCGGTGCCGCTGGAGTGGCTGGCTTGGCGACTGCTGGTTTGGCAGCAGCAGGTTTAGCGGCTGGCTTGGCTGCTGGTTTCGCGGCTGCAGTTTTAGCGGCTGGC
>NZ_SPKQ01000008.1:0-263996 GCF_023127895.1 Pseudomonas sp. NCIMB 10586 | reverse complement strand
ACCTTGGCCCGCGTCTGAGCTTTGCAGTACTCGATCTTGCGTTTGGCCTTGTCATGGATTCGTTGCCCCATCATATAGCTACTGAGATTCGATTGTGGCTATGGTGGTGACCTCTGGCTTGTCATCGCAGAAATGTGACTCGGTTGTTTGGCACGCTCAAGGCTTGGAAAGAACCCTGGCGTGGCTAGGTTTTCTTTAGACTTCTGAATATTCAATCGTAGTGTTACGTCAGACTTTTCTCCGGCTCAGGCAAATGAGTCGATCCCAACACCGCCGGCAATACGCCGGCGCGCAGGTCGTTGCCACTCGGCTGCTGATACAGGCTCAGCCCGAACTCCGGCAACACCGCCAACAGATAATCGAAAATATCCCCCTGGATCCGCTCGTAATCCGCCCACGCGGTGGTGCGGGTAAAGCAGTAGATCTCCAGCGGCACGCCCTGGGCGGTGGTTTGCATCTGGCGCACCATGCAGGTCATGTTCGGCTGGATGTCCGGGTGGCTTTGCAGATACGCCAGGGCATAGGCGCGGAACGTGCCGAGGTTGGTCATGCGCCGGCGGTTGGCCGACAGTTGCGCGCTGTGGCCCTGGGCCTCGTTCCAGGCCTTGAGTTCGGCCTGTTTGCGACCGATGTAGCCGGTGAGCAGGTGCACCTGGGTCATGCGCACTTCTTCGTCATCGCGCAAAAAGCGCACGCCGCTGGCATCGATGTACAGGCTGCGCTTGATGCGCCGCCCGCCGGAGGCCTGCATACCGCGCCAGTTTTTGAACGACTCGGACATCAAGCGCCAGGTCGGGATGGAAACGATGGTCTTGTCGAAATTCTGCACCTTGACCGTATGCAGGGTGATGTCCACCACATCGCCGTCGGCGCCGACCTGGGGCATTTCGATCCAGTCACCGACCCGCAGCATGTCGTTGCTGGTCAATTGCACACTGGCGACGAACGACAGCAGCGTGTCCTTGTACACCAACAGAATCACCGCCGACATCGCACCCAGGCCCGACAGCAGCAGTAGCGGCGAACGGTCGATCAGGGTGGCGACGATGATGATTGCGCCAAACACGAACAACACCATTTTTGCCAACTGCACATAACCCTTGATCGAGCGGGTGCGTGCGTGTTCGGTGCGTGCGTAGATATCCAGCAGCGCATTGAGCAGGGCACTCATGGCCAGCACCATAAACAGAATGGTGATCGCCAGGGCCACATTGCCGATAAACAGAATGGCGGTCTTGCTCAGGTCAGGTACCAGGTACAGGCCGAACTGGATCACCAGGGACGGCGTCATTTGCGCCAGCCGATGGAAGACTTTGTTATGTCGCAGATCGTTCAGCCAGTGCAGGGCCGGTTGCCGGCCAAGCAATTTGACTGCGTGCAGGATGAGGTAACGCGCTACCCGTCCAACCAGCAATGCCACCACCAGCAGCACCAGCAAGCCGAGGCTGGAATGCAGGACCGGGTGTTCATCGAGGGCGCCCCAAAGGTCTTGGACGTTGAGCCAGAGCTGTTTGATATCCATGAGTGAACCGATTCTTCTGTAAGACAACACGGGCCGATTAGAGCATTTAAGTGCAACAAAGTTGACGCTCTGGACAAAATCGCTCACAAAAAAGCAGCTGATTAGCCCTGTTCGCGTAAAGAAACTCGGTTTGGCCGCCCGAAACCGGTAACCTATGGCGCTGATATTTTGTATTTCTTCGAGGTAGCACCCGTGTTTTCCCAATTCGCCCTGCACGAACGCCTGCTCAAAGCCGTGGCCGAGCTTAAATTTGTCGAGCCTACGCCTGTGCAAGCAGCGGCCATCCCGCTCGCGCTCCAAGGGCGTGACCTGCGGGTGACGGCTCAAACCGGCAGCGGCAAGACCGCCGCTTTCGTCTTGCCGGTTCTGAATCGTCTGATTGGCCCGGCCAAGGTCCGCGTCAGCATCAAGACCCTGATTCTGCTGCCGACCCGCGAGCTGGCCCAGCAGACTCTCAAGGAAGTCGAGCGCTTCTCGCAGTTCACCTTCATCAAGTCCGGCATCATTACCGGCGGCGAAGACTTCAAGGTCCAGGCTGCCATGCTGCGCAAGGTGCCGGACATCCTGATCGG
This sequence comes from Pseudomonas sp. NCIMB 10586, assembly GCF_023127895.1. Classification (NCBI taxonomy): domain Bacteria; kingdom Pseudomonadati; phylum Pseudomonadota; class Gammaproteobacteria; order Pseudomonadales; family Pseudomonadaceae; genus Pseudomonas; species Pseudomonas sp. NCIMB 10586. The sequence goes on along the minus strand of NZ_SPKQ01000008.1, from coordinate 261,902 downwards.
TACCCCGGGGCGCATGATCGAGCAACTCAATGCCGGCAACCTCGACCTCAAGGAAGTCGAAGTACTGGTGCTCGACGAAGCCGACCGTATGCTCGACATGGGCTTTGCCGATGACGTGCAGCGCCTGGTTGCTGAATGCGTCAATCGCCAGCAGACCATGTTGTTCTCCGCCACCACCGGCGGTTCAACCCTGCGCGACATGGTTGCCAAGGTGCTGAACAACCCTGAGCACTTGCAGGTCAACAACGTCAGTGACCTGAACGCAACCACGCGTCAGCAGATCGTGACCGCTGACCATAACGTGCACAAAGAACAGATCCTCAACTGGTTGCTGGCCAACGAGACCTACCAGAAGGCCATCGTGTTCACCAACACCCGTGCCGCCGCCGACCGTATCTACGGGCGTCTGGTCGCGCAGGAATACAAGGCGTTCGTGCTGCACGGCGAGAAAGACCAGAAGGACCGCAAGCTGGCCATCGACCGCCTCAAGGCGGGCGGCGTGAAGATCCTGGTAGCCACCGACGTCGCTGCCCGTGGCCTGGACGTTGATGGCCTGGACCTGGTGATCAACTTCGACATGCCGCGCAGCGGCGACGAATACGTGCACCGTATCGGCCGTACCGGGCGTGCCGGCAACGATGGCCTGGCCATCTCGCTGATCTGCCACGGCGACTGGAACCTGATGTCGAGCATCGAACGCTACCTCAAGCAGTCGTTCGAGCGCCGTACCATCAAGGAAGTCAAAGGCACTTACACCGGGCCGAAGAAGGTCAAGGCGTCGGGCAAGGCCGTTGGCGTGAAGAAGAAAAAGACTGACGCCAAGGGCGACAAAAAGAAAACCGGCGCCAAATCGCCGACCAAGCGCAAGATCGCCAACCGGCCGAAGACCGACAACCTGTCGCTCGTCAGCAAGGACGGCATGGCGCCGCTCAAGCGCCGCAAGCCAGAAGCACCGGCTGCCGAATAAGCAGGTGGGCATAAAAAAACCGGACGATGTCCGGTTTTTTTTCGCCATCAGTTTTGAGTCTTGGCGGCCGCTTCCTTGAGCTCCTTGAGGCGCGCATCGATCAACTGGCACTTGTCGGGAAACTCAGCGCTTTCGGTATCCAGGTCCATCTTCTGCAACTCTGCATTCATCTTCTTGGCCTTGGTCGGGTCCTGCTCTGTGAGCTTGGTCACTTCCTTGGCCAGGGCTTCGCGCTTGGCGGTGGCCTCCTCGGGCGTGCAGGCCCAGGCGGGCAGGGCGCTTAACAGTGTGGCGGCGAGGGTCAGCTTCATCAAGGTTTTCATGGTCGGGCTTCCTTGGCAGTGATGTGCAGTTGAGGCGGCGAACCTCTGGAAAGTTCAGAGAAATGACGCCCGTCCGTTCAGTTGAACGGCCAGTGCCAGGACATGTCACTCCCTTAGACGGGCTAACTCCATCGGCCTGCAGGAGGAATCAGGATGACGACTTACAATTGGGATCTGATCGAACGTCTGCTGCATGAAGTGCAGAACGGCGAGGGCAGCTTTGCCCCGCGTAAATACGCCGAGCAGGAAGCCGCCGATAAGGCGACGGCTGGCGAGGACACCGGGAACCTGGATGCGCTGAAAAAAACCGCTGCGGACTACGAGGCGTTGTTGTTAAAGCGCGGGTTTATTGAGTCGCGCCCCGAAGAGGAAGGCGGCAATGGTGAAAACTTCATCTTGACCGCGCGCGGTGCAAGCCTGTTGGCGTTGATCGACAGTTCGATTCCTGGCCATGAGCATCCCCGCCAAGTGATGAACGAGCAGGAGGACGCGCTGGATGAAGCGACCTTCGATCAAGTCGCTTCCAAAGCTGCGATTGCCGGTGGCTCTATATAACTCCTGAGTCCAATAGGATGGGAGCCAGCCTCCCATCCCTATTGATTTGCACCGGCTTTGAGGCATTTAAGCGCTTTGAAATCGCCCCGTACGCCGTCGATTTTTTGCCTCAGCTTCTGACGTTGTTGCTCGGTGCTCTCAGCCATCAGGTCCACGATCAGACTGCGCGCCGCCGCTTCGGTCTGGGCATAGGCAGCGCGGTATTCAGGCGTCCATAGGCTCTCCCTGTCCACCAGCAAACGTTGCATTTTCTGCGGGAAGTCGGCGTCGTGGCGGTGTTCAACGGCCTCGATAAACTGCGCCTGCCAATGGGCGCGGTTGCCGATCCACGCCTGGTTCTGTTCGCCCAAAGCGTTGGACCACGCCGTTACACGGTTTTGCTGGCTGGCGCTCAGCGGGCCGATCCAGGCATCCAGGCGCTTGCTCATGCGCTGGGCGCGTTCCTTGATCTGCTGGGCCAGCGGCGGTTTGAGGTATTCATCCTGGCGTTTGCGCAGGTCTTTGGCCAGGGCGTCGCTCATGTCCTTGACCTGTTGATCATCCAGACCCTGCAGCAACTGCACGGCGGACGGGGTGATCTCCCGCGCGATCTCGGCAATCGCCTGCTTGGTTTCCACGGTTCGGGTTTGCAGCGCGGCGTCAGTGATTTGCTGGCTGTCGACCATGTGCTGCAGGCGGTCGAGCCAGTCCAGGTAGCCCGGCAATTGCGTGGTGCAATGCCAGGCCAGGTGCTCCTTGAGGGTGTCGTTGAACCAGCTCTTCTGCCCGGTATTCATGTCCAGGTAGTCGTTGAGGGTCCAGGGGATGATCACGTCGAGATTGCGGTAGGCCAGGCCCACGCGATTGCAGCCGGCGAGCACCAGGCTCAGGGTCAGCAGTACCATCAGGAGTTTGAGCCGGCGCAACATGGGCGAGTCCTTGCACGGATGGGGTTAATGCATGTGAACCAGCGCGGGGTGCGACAGTTCAGCCCATCAATAAAACGGCCGGACGGCCTTCAAGGTCAACAGGCCGTCACATTGCGAGTTGTGTCCGGAGTAGGCCGAGCAGTCACCGCCGCTGAGGCTGGAGTCGCTGTAGATCAGATCCAGGTCGATGCCTTTCCAGGCCCGGGAGAATTGCACCGACCAGTCGCTGAAACTGCTGATGGCGCCGTTTTCCACCGACACCGGTGTGCCCAATTGGTGGGTGGTGTATTTCATGCTTACGCCGATACCGAAGGGCTGGGTGCCGCCGAGGTCGGCGAACAGCGTGCTGTCCTGGCGGTCGGGGTCGTTGCTGAAGGACACGCCGAAGCGGTTGCCCAACAGGTTCAGGCCGCCGTAGAACTCCTGGCTGTCGAGGGGGCTGACCTTGGGGTAGCTGTAGTGAATCAAGCCCACTTCATAGCCCAGGGTCTGGTCGAAAGGGCGTTTGAAACCCAGGTAGGAGTCAACTTCGAGATTGTTGGCCGACGACAGGCCCATATTCGGTGAAAACTGGCCGAAATACAGGCCGCTGTCGTGGGTAAGGTCCAGGCCTCCGTGGAACGAGTCACTGCCAGGGGAGGTGGGCTTGACCAGGCCCTGGGCCATGCTACGGCTGGGGGTAGTGCCCAATTTCAGGTCGAAGTCGCCCAGTTCACGCTGAAAAATCTGCGCTTCGGCCAAAGGGCTGGCGATCAGAATGCTGACCAGGAAAATACAGCGTTTAAGCATGCTTCACTCCATGAAAAGCGAGGAGCAGTAACGGATGGGTTCGAGCAGATGCCCGTGCTAGACGTGTGCAAGGATACCGGCGAATGCCAGGCATTGAGGCCCGTTCGTCGATTAGCTTAATATTGAAGGGTGTACGAGGGTGTTTCCAACTCTAGTCCTAGCGCCTTGAAGGCAAGACGCTTAGGGACCAGATGCAGTGCGCGGGTAGGACGATTACTTCTTGCCCAGGCTGATCTGCTTGGACGGGCCGAAAGTCTGGCCGCTCACGCCCTTGGCAATTTGCTGGATTTCGCCGCCGGACTTGAGGAAAGCAGCAATCTGGCTGTTGATCGATTCGCTGGTTTCAACGGCGGGAGCTGGCTTTGCTTTGCTGTTGGATGCTTTTACACGCATGGCGGCCACTAACCTGTAGAGAATTAACTTGGCCAGGCATCGTACAGGAAATACTTGACAATTGCTTGGCAAATATCCCCTGAGAATATAGGCCAAGCTGGGAAAGAGCCCAGGTTTAATGATGAAATAAGCCGCTAACTTACTGTTTTAGCTCGAAACCATGGGCGTGTGCGAGGTTGGCGGCCCGGAAAAATTCAACCGATTGATCAGACGAGCGGGGCGATGCCAATAGAACGCCATGCCAGCCCGCGATTTTTCAGGCGCGCGCGCGTGCAGGGCCCAACTCGGGTAGAATGCCGCCCACGCAATGAGGGTATTGGAAATGGCTTTAGTCGGGCGCTACAACAGCTTGCAAGTGGTCAAGCACACTAACTTTGGTTTGTACCTCGATGGTGCGCAAGACGGCGAAATCCTCTTGCCCAATCGGTATATCCCTAAAGATATTCCCAGTGAAGATGAAGACTGGCTCAATGTTTTCATTTACCTGGACAGCGATGACAAACTTATCGCCACCACTGAAAAACCCAAAGTTCAAGTCGGCGAATTTGCCAGTTTGAAAGTTGTGGAAGTCAACAGTATCGGGGTGTTCCTCGACTGGGGCCTGCCAAAGGATCTGCTGCTGCCGTATTCGGAAGAAAAGCGCCAGCTGACGGCGGGTGAATATTGCGTGGTGCACGTCTATCTGGACAAACACACCAAGCGCATCACCGCCACCGCACGTCTTGACCGCTACCTGGACAAGACGCCAGCCAACTACCAGGTGGGCCAGGAAGTCGATCTGCTGGTGGCTGAAGCCACGGACATGGGCTTCAAGGCAATCATCAACAACAAGCACTGGGGCCTGATCCACAAGAACGAAGTGTTCAAGTTCCTGCGCCCGGGCAAGGAAGAAAAAGGCTTCATCAAGGAGATTCGCGCCGATGGCAACATCAGCCTGAGCCTGCAACCGGTCGGCCAGGAAGCGGCCTCCAGCCTCAACTCCAAGATCCTCGCCAAGTTGCGTGACAACAACGGCACCCTGCCGGTCAGCGACAAAAGCGATCCGGCGGTGATCAGCAACTTGTTCGGCGTCAGCAAAGGCAACTTTAAAAAGGCCATTGGTGCGCTCTACAAGCAAGGCCAGATCGTGATTCACGCCGACCGCATTGAACTAAGCTGATCGCGCCTGGCTCTCTGTAGGAGCGAGCTTGCTCGCGAAAATATTCCACGCGCAGTGTGGCGTCGGATGTACGTTTTTCGCGAGCAAGCTCGCTCCTACAAAGGCTCGTGTCATGTCCAAGAGACCGCTCTTCGCCTACCTCGGCACCTTGTTTACCTTCCTGGTCCTCGACGGCCTCTGGCTCGGCGTGTTGATGGGCCCCACCTACAAATCCCTGCTCGGCCCGCTGATGCTTGATCAGCCGCGCCTGTTGCCTGCGGTGTTGTTCTATCTGCTGTATGTCCTCGGTTGTGTGGTGTTCGTGGTCTTGCCCAGTGCCAGTTGGCAACGTGCTGCGCGGTTGGGCGCACTGCTGGGCCTGGTGGCCTATGGCACTTATGATTTGAGCAATTGGGCCACGCTTCAGGGCTGGTCCGCCGGGCTCGCGGTGATGGACATGGCGTGGGGCACCTGTTTAACCGCCCTGTGCTGCACCGTCGGCCACCTGTGTGCACGGCGTGTGCATCGGTAGTTGGCGGTTGATCAAGACCGAGCCTGCCACCAACAACCCGGCACCGGCGACGATCAACGCCGGGTGCAGACCACCACTGAGGTGACTGCTCATCGAGGCCAGTAGCGGACCGCTCAGTTGGCCGATGGCAAAGCTGGCGGTCAGTAGCCCTGTGCTGCGTTGGTAGCCGTTGGGTGCAACCTCGCGCAGGCGCGCCATTACCAGTTGCATGCAGGCCAGGAAGGGCGCGCCGCACAACAACACGCCCAGCGCAAGGCCCCAACCGTTACCGAGCAGGCAGGCGAAGACCCCGGCCGCTTGCAGCCACAAGGTCACGATCAGCCATCGGCGCGTGGTGTCCGGGCTCTTGCGGCGCAGACTTGCCACCACCACACCTACAGCGGCAGCCAGGCCGAAGCAGGGCCAGAACAGATCGGCCTGCCAGGCTCCGTTGAACTGTGCGTTGGCCATCTGCGACAGAAAGGTCGCGGGGATGATGTAGCCCAGGCCGAACAGGAAATAGATCCAGCACAGATGCGCGATGCTGCCGTTGTTGCTTGCACGGGTTTCAGCAGGCGCCGTGAGGGTTGGCTTGGGTAAAAAGGGCAGGATCGCCAGCAGCATCACCAGGGCAACGATGCCATAGACCAGCCACAGAATGGCGGAGCCTTGCCCCAGCAAGTTCGAGCCCAGCGCCAGCAGCCCCGTCAGCGCAATCCCAAGTCCCGGCCCGGCAAATACCAGCGCACCCAGACGCGGCCGGCCGGCGGCGATCGCCAGCGGCTGGCTCAGGCTGGTAATCATCACCAGAGCCCAGGCGCTGGCCACGCCGGTTCCGAAGCGCAACAGCAAGTGCGGCCAGAACCCATGGGCCCAGTACGACGCCAGCGTCAGCAGGACGCAGAGCCACAACCCGCCATAAAGGCGGCCGCGTACATGATGATGGCTGCGAGCAAAGATCGAATCCACCGCGCCCACACAGTAGCCCAAGTAATTGGCGGCCGCGATCAGCCCGGCATCCGCCAGGTCGACCTGACCTTCGCTGAGTAAATGCGGCATTTGCGGGGTCAGGGCGAAGCGGCCAATGCCCATGGCCATCATCAGGGCGATAAAGCTGGCGAGTAAACGAATCTGCGGTGACATGCTTAGGTTTCCTACAGGAAAGCGAATGACTTGTAGGCTAAGGCGGATTGACTTTCTGTAAAATTGAATAATAGTGAGTAACTTGTTCAGTTTTGGAGAAAGGTATGGAGTTCAGTCAATTGCGGATTTTCCAGGCCGTGGCGGAAGAGGGCTCCATCACCCGCGCCGCTGAACGTTTGCACCGCGTGCCATCGAACTTGTCGACCCGCCTCAAGCAGATGGAGGAGCAACTGGGAGTCGAGCTGTTTGTGCGTGAGCGCCAGCGGTTGCAGCTTTCTCCTGCGGGTAAAGTGCTGCTGGACTACAGCACTCGGCTGCTGGCGCTGCATGACGAAGCTCACAGCGCCGTACAAGGCGGGCAACCGGCTGGTGATTTTGTGCTGGGCAGCATGTACAGCACCGCCGCGGTGCATTTGCCCAAGCTGCTGGCGCGCTATCACAGGACTTACCCCATGGTGAACCTGCAAGTGCAGTCGGCGCCCAGCGGGGAGCTGCTGGAAGGTTTGATTACCGGACGGCTGGACGCAGCGTTTGTGGACGGTCCGCTGACCATCGCGACCCTGGATGGCGTACCGTTGTGCGAAGAGCGCCTGGTATTGATTTGCGAAGCCGATCACCCACCGGTGCGCGGGCCCCAGGACGTTGCCGGGCGATCTGTGTTCACGTTCCGACGCAGCTGCGCCTATCGCACGCGCCTGGAAACCTGGTTTTCCCACGAGCATGTGGCCATGGGGCGGGCTATCGAGATCGAGTCCTATCAAGGGATGCTCGCGTGTGTGATCGCCGGTTCGGGGGTGGCGTTGATGTCGCAATCGATGCTCGACAGCCTGCCAGGCAAGGACAGCGTGTCCGTTCATCCGCTGACCGGGCCTTTTGCCACTGCGACCACCTGGCTGATGTGGCGAAAGGGTATGCTCGGCGCTAACCTCAATGCATGGATCGACCTGCAGCACGAAGGCAGCCCGGCAAGCCTGGCAGATACGCGCGCCATCGCTTGAGCGATTCGTCAGGATTTGGATCAATCCAGTAATAGTTAGTTGTGGTTTCGTTCAAGCATTACCCAGGACTTAGGGCTACTATCTCTGTAGGAAACGGCGACAAAACTCACGCCGACCAGCACTACCCTCAAAGGGGGCAACCATGAAAGAGAAAATCCAAAACTGGCTCCACGATCTTGGCGTTGCGCTGGGCTTGATCGAGCCACCGCTGCAACCGGTGCCGATCCGCACGGACGATGAGCAGCGCCGGCCCCGTCGCCGCTGAGTATCAGGCCCAAACAATATGGGAAATGTGGGAGCGGACTTGCTCGCGAATACGGTGCATCAGCCGGTAAATGGTTGAATGACACACCGCATTCGCGAGCAAGTCCGCTCCCACAATTATTTTGTGCAGGGCAAAAAAAACGGGTGCGAACACCAACGTCGCACCCGCTGAAGAAATTATCCTAATCGCTCAAGCCGCCCGAGCCGCCACGGTATCCGGTTTGCGCGACAACACACTCACCAGCACAAAACTCACCAGGGCTACCGCCAGGCTGCAGTAAATCGGTGTGTTTGCATCCAACCCATCCTTGAACATAAATACCAGCGCGGTTACGAAACCCAGCGCCATGGACGTGATCGCGCCCGAGGTGGTGGCTCGCTTCCAGAATATCGCGCCAATCAGAGGTACCAACATACCGCCCACCAACAGGTTATAGGCCAGGGTCAGCGCGCTGATCACGTCATTCACCACCAGTGCGATGCCCAATACGGCAACACCGGTCATCAGGGTGAACACGCGGTTGATGCCCAGGCTCGATTGCTTGCCACCGCGCAGCCGTGGCAGCAGGTCTTCGGTCAACACGGTGGACGCAGCGAGCAGGCCGGCGCTGGCGGTGGACATCATCGCCGCCAGGGCAGCCGCAATCACCAGGCCACGAATACCGTCCGGTAACGAGGCTTTGACGATGGCGGCAAAGGCATTGTTGACGTTATCCAGGTCCGGGATCAGCACGTGAGCCGCCATGCCAATCAGGGCGCAGGCCAGGCCGTAGAGAATGCAGTAGAAACCGGCGAAAGTGCCCGCGTACTGGGCGACCTTTTCATCACGGGCGGTGAATACTCGCTGCCAGATATCCTGGCCGATCAGGATGCCGAAGAAGTAGATCATGAAGTAAGTGATGATCGTGTCCCAACCGATCGCGGTAAAGCTGAAGTTCGACGCCGGCAGCTTGGCCACCAGTTCATCCCAGCCGCCGACGCGGTACAGGCAGATCGGCAGCAGGATGAACATCAGGCCGACGGTCTTGATCACAAATTGCACGATATCGGTCAGGGTCAGCGACCACATGCCACCGATGGTTGAATACACCACCACCACACCGCCGCCTACCAGCACCGACATCCAGAACGGCAAGTCGAACAGCACTTGCAATACGGTGCCGATTGCCAGGATCGAGGTCACGCCGATCATCAGTGCATAGGCCAGCATGATCACAGCGCTGGCCTGGCGCGCCATGGGGTTGTAGCGTTTTTCCAGGACCTGGGTCACGGTGAAGATTTTCAGCTTCAGCAGCGGCTTGGCCAGGAACAGGTTCAGCGCAATGATCCCGGCGCCCAGCGCGGCGCACAGCCAGAAACCTGAAATGCCGTGCACATAACCCAAGCGCACGGTGCCGACGGTGGAGGCGCCGCCCAATACCGTGGCGGCCATGGTGCCCATGTACAGCGATGGGCCGAGGTTACGGCCCGCCACCAGATAGTCTTCGTGGGTTTTGGCGCGGCGCATACCGTAGTAGCCAAGCACGAGCATACCGGCGGCGTAGATGAGTACGACGAATAAATCCAAAGCCATGACGGTGATTCTCCGATTATCTTTTTTATGGGCGATCAAGCGGCAGCCGGCTCGGTCAACACGCGAGCGAAGGTCAGGTATATCGTTGGACGGGGATCTGCGCGATCCCCTTGATTGTTATCGTGAAGGCATCAGCGATGCGCGACGCCAGGCAATACGCAGAGCATCTCGTACAGCAAGTTGGCGCCCAGCAGCGAGGTGTTGCCGGTGGTGTCATAGGGCGGCGAAACTTCCACCAGATCACAACCAATCAGGTCCAGGCCCTGGCAGCCACGGATGATCTCGATCGCCTGGATGGTGGTCAGCCCGCCGATTTCCGGGGTGCCGGTGCCGGGTGCCCAGGCGGGATCGATGCCGTCGATATCGAAGCTGAGGTACACCGGGCCGCCGCCGACTTTCTCCCGCACTTGGGCCATCAACGGGGCCAGGGAGTGGTGCCAGCATTCTTCGGCCTGGACCACGCGAAAGCCTTGCTTGCGGCTCCAGTTGAAGTCTTCGGCGGTGTAGCCCTGGGCACGCAGGCCGATCTGCACCACGCGGTCGCAATCGAGCAACCCTTCTTCCACGGCGCGGCGGAAGGTGGTGCCGTGGGCGATTTTTTCGCCGAACATATGGTCGTTGACGTCGGCATGGGCATCGATGTGCACCAGCCCGACCTTGCCGTGTTTCTTGTGGATCGCCCGCAGGATCGGCAGGGTGATGGTGTGGTCGCCGCCCAGGGTCAGGGGGATCACGTCGTGCTCGAGGATTTCATCGTAGGCCTCTTCGATGATGCGCACGGCGTCGAGCAGGTTGAAGGTGTTGATCGCCACGTCGCCGATGTCGGCCACTGACAGTGAGTCGAACGGTGCCGCCCCGGTGGCCATGTTGTAGGGGCGGATCATCACCGACTCGGCGCGGATTTCCCGAGGCCCGAAGCGTGTGCCGGCGCGCAGCGAGGTGCCGATATCCAGGGGCACGCCGATAAAGGCAGCGTCCAGACCCTTGGCCGTTTGCAGGTGGGGAAGACGCATCATGGTGGCGATGCCGGCGAAGCGCGGCATTTCGTTGCCGCCCAGTGGTTGGTGGAAAATCTTGTCCACGGGATTGCCTCATCGTTGTTTTGTTTATTGATGGCCGATTCTGCGAAAAGCCCGGGGCAGGAAGAATCGGCAGGGGCAAATACTTAGTTCAGATTTTTCTAAACTAATGCAGGGAGGTAGACTGCATGCATCCCTGTCCGGAACCGACCATGGCCAACGCCTTGCCCGACCTGAAACTCCTGCGCATCTTCGTCAGCGTCGTGCGCCACCAGGGGTTCGCCAATGCCCAGCACGAACTCAACCTGTCGACGTCGGCCATCAGCACGTATATGAGCCAACTCGAATCCGCGCTGGGCCTGGTGCTGTGCCATCGAGGACGTGGCGGCTTCAGCCTGACCAGCAAAGGCGAGCTGTTTCATCAGGAAACCCTGCGCCTGTTGGGCGAGCTCGAGGGCTTCGAGCAATACGCCGCCGCGCTCAAAGGCGAGTTGCGCGGCACGCTCAAGCTGGGCGTGCTTGATTCCACCGTCAGCGACAAGGCCCTGCCATTCGCCGAAGTGATTGGCGCCTACAGCCTGGAACATCCGGCGGTTCACCTGAATCTGTCGGTGATGAGCCCCTACGAACTGCAACTGGGCGTACAGGACAACCGCCTGGACCTGGCAATCGGTGCGTTCTCCAACCGTATGAGCGGGCTGATCTATATGCCGCTGTACCGCGAACAGCACTGGCTGTATTGCAGCAACCGGCACCCGCTGTTCAGCGAGCGGCGTATTCCCGAACAGGTCATCACTCAGCAACGTATGGTCGGCCGCGGCTACTGGAGCCAGGCCGAACTGGCGCGCCACGGCTTCAAACACAGCGCCGCGACCGTGGAAAGTATGGAAGCGCAGTTGATCCTGGTATTGTCCGGCGCCTACATCGGTTACCTGCCCGAACACTACGCCCAGGCCTGGGCCGACAAGGGTGACCTGCGCGTGTTACTGCCGGCGACCTTCGGCTACCAGGCGCCGTTCTCGATGATCATGCGCCGTGGTCGTAGCCGTGAACCGCTGATCCAGACCTTCCGCGACTTGCTCAAGACCCAGCTTAACCAGGCCTGAAAAAACCATGTCCAGACCCCAATGCCCGCAATGCTTGCGGCCGACCACTCATTGCCTCTGTGCACTGATCCCGACCCTCGACAGCCGCACTCGCGTGTTGCTGTTGCAGCACCCGAGCGAGGTCGGCCATGCGCTCAATACCGCGAGGTTGGCGGCGTTGGGCTTGAATAATGCGCAGTTGGTGGTGGGGGAGGTGTTTGATGATCTGGCGACGTTATTAAACCCGCCTGGTTATCGGGCGCGGCTGTTGTTTCCGGCGGATGACGCCGAGCCGCTGCGCGCTTATGCACCTGACGATCAGCCATTGTTATTGGTGGTTCCCGATGGCACCTGGCGCAAGGCGCGCAAGCTGTTGCACCTCAACCCTTTGCTGGCGGCGTTGCCCCGGGTGACATTGGCCCTAGGCGGCGTTTCCCGCTATCGCTTGCGCAAGGCGCCGGGGCCTGGTGCCTTGTCGACGGTTGAAGCAATCACGCAAGCGTTGCAGGTATTGGAAGCTCCACTATCGTTCGAGCCGCTGCTCAAACCCTTTGAAGCGCTGATCGAAGGGCAGATTGCTGCGATGGGGGATGAGGTATTCCAGAGAAATCATGGTGAAGGGCAGAAGGATTAGCAGGTTTGACGAGGCGCGCCCATCGGGAGCAAGCCCCCTCCCACAGTCGATCGCGTTCCTGCATAAAAATGCGGTCCAATGTGGGAGGGGGCTTGCCCCCGATGGAGCCCTCACAGTCAACACTTTAATGGCTTATGCCTTTAAGCCATAAGCACCGCACTTTGCGTGATATGGCCCGCCGGCCTTTCCCGGTATGATGTCCGCCCCCGCAGTCTGGATTGCGAATACGCCATGACCTTGCAGTACCCCACAATCGCCGATTGCGTCGGCAACACGCCCCTGGTCCGCTTGCAACGCATGGCGGGTGAAACCAGCAATACCCTGTTGCTCAAACTCGAAGGCAACAACCCGGCCGGCTCCGTCAAGGACCGCCCGGCGCTGTCGATGATCGCCCGCGCCGAGTTGCGCGGGCAGATCAAGCCAGGCGACACCCTGATTGAAGCCACCTCGGGTAACACCGGGATCGCCCTGGCCATGGCCGCCGCGATCAAAGGCTACAAGATGGTGCTGATCATGCCCGACAACGGCAGTGCCGAGCGCAAGGCGGCGATGACCGCTTACGGTGCCCAGCTGATCCTGGTCACCCAGGAAGAAGGCATGGAAGGCGCCCGTGACCTCGCCGAGCGTATGGCCGCCGAAGGCCGTGGCGTGGTGCTGGACCAGTTCGCCAACGGTGACAATCCCGAGGCGCACTACACCAGCACCGGCCCGGAAATCTGGCGCCAGACCCAGGGCACCATTACCCATTTCGTCAGTTCCATGGGCACCACCGGCACCATCATGGGCAACTCGCGCTACCTGAAGGAGCAGAACCCTGCGATCCAGATCGTCGGTCTGCAACCGATGGAAGGCGCGGCCATCCCCGGTATCCGCCGCTGGCCCGAAGAGTACTTGCCGAAGATCTACAACGCGACGCGAGTAGACCGCATCATCGACATGGCCCAGCGCGAAGCCGAAGACACTACGCGCCGTCTGGCCCGTGAAGAAGGCATCTTCTGCGGCGTGTCCTCCGGCGGCGCTGTGGCCGGTATGTTGCGCTTGTCCAAAGAAGTGGAAAACGCGGTGATCGTCGCGATCATCTGTGACCGAGGCGACCGCTACCTGTCGACCGGCATCTTCGACGAACCCAACTGATGGCCAAGCACGAGAGAGGCCTGCGCTTCCAGCCGACAGGCGGCAGCCGGGCCCCGCAGATCCCGGTGGGCAAGAAACAGCGCCTGACCATCGAGCGCCTGGCCAATGATGGCCGTGGCATTGTGTTCTTTGAAGGCCGCACCTGGTTTGTGAATGGCGCGCTGGCCGGCGAAGAAGTCGAAGCGCGGGTGTTGGGCGCCCATGGCAAAGTGGTTGAGGCCCGCACCGAGCGGGTGTTCAAGGCCAGTGAGCTACGGCGCCCGGCACCCTGCGCCCACGTTGGCCGCTGCGGCGGTTGCAGCGTGCAGCATCTGCCCCATGATCAGCAACTTGCCCTGAAACAGCGCATGCTCGCCGAGCAGTTGTCGCGGGTGGCAGGTGTCGAACCGCAAGAGTGGGCGCCGCCGTTGAGCGGGCCGGAGTTCGGTTACCGGCGTCGCGCCCGTGTGGCCGTACGTTGGGACGCCAAGGCGAAGAAACTCGAAGTGGGTTTTCGCGCCGTGGCCAGTCAGGACATCGTCGCTATCGACGATTGCCCGGTGCTGGTACAAGCCTTGCAACCGATCATGCAGCGCTTGCCGAATATGCTGCGTCGCCTGAGCAAACCGCAGGCGCTGGGGCATGTGGAGCTGTTCAGTGGTTCGTCCATCGCCGTTTTGCTGCGGCATATGGCACCGCTGTCCGAAGCAGACCTGCTGATCCTTAAAGAATTCTGTACCTTCCATGAGGCCCAATTGTGGCTGCATGGCGAGGGCCAGCCGGAACCTGCCGAGCCCGACCAGGCCCTGGGGTTTCGCCTGGATGCGTGGAATCTGGAACTGGCTTACCGGCCGGGAGATTTTGTGCAGGTCAACGCCGGGGTCAATCAGGCGATGGTTGCCCAGGCATTGGAGTGGCTGGCGCCACAAGCCGACGAACGGGTGCTGGACCTGTTTTGCGGCCTTGGCAACTTCGCCTTGCCGCTGGCGCGCCAGGTGCGCGAAGTGGTGGCGGTAGAGGGTGTGCAGACCATGGTGGACCGTGCGGCACTCAATGCCGCGAGCAACCATTTGCCTAACGTGCAGTTCTTTCAGGCCGACCTGTCTCAGCCTTTGACTGACGCGCCATGGGCCAAACAGGGCTTTTCTGCGGTACTCTTGGACCCACCCCGCGATGGTGCCCAAGAGGTTGTGCGCAAGCTCGCCACCCTTGGAGCCAAGCGCCTGGTGTATGTGTCCTGTAACCCAGCTACGCTGGCGCGGGACACGGTTGAGTTGGTCAAGCAAGGCTACCGGCTAAAGCGTGCCGGGATTCTCGACATGTTTCCGCAGACTGCGCATGTCGAGGCCATGGCGTTATTTGAAGCGGGCTAGGATGCCCGTTTAATCCGACTGGCCTGCGTTCTCCAAGGCCTTGGTACTGCTACGGAGCTCGCAGTAAAAGTCGGCGATGATTTTGGCGCATCAAAGGTGCGTCGTAGGGAAGGTAAGCAAGATGGTACAGGTGAGAGCACACCAGCCGATCAACACCGACGGCAGTATCAATCTCGAGGCATGGCTGGATCATGCCGTCAGTGTCGACCCGGCACTGGACCGTGAAGCCTTGAAAGCAGCCTGCGAGTTCGCTCGTGAGTCTGAGCAGCAAGACAATGCGGCCAAGAACCTGTGGGCCGAAGGCACTTCAAGCTTTCGCACCGGGTTGGAAATCGCCGAGATCCTCGCCGATCTCAAGCTGGATCAGGATTCGCTGATCGCCGCCGTGCTGTATCGCGGCGTGCGCGAGGGGCATATTCCGTTGGCAACCGTTGGCCAGCGCTTCGGCTCGGTGGTGACCAAGCTGATCGACGGCGTGCTGCGCATGGCGGCCATCAGTGCCAGCCTCAGCCCGCGCCAGTCGATGGTGCTGGGCACCCAGGGCCAGGTGGAAAACCTGCGCAAGATGCTGGTGGCGATGGTCGACGACGTGCGCGTCGCCCTGATCAAGCTGGCCGAGCGTACCTGCGCGATCCGTGCGGTGAAGACCGCCGACGACGAAAAGCGCAACCGCGTCGCCCGCGAAGTCTTCGACATCTACGCGCCGCTGGCCCACCGCCTGGGCATCGGCCACATCAAGTGGGAGCTGGAGGACCTGTCCTTTCGCTACCTGGAGCCGGACCAATACAAACAGATCGCCACGTTGCTGCACGAGCGGCGCCTGGATCGCGAGCGCTTTATCAGCGACGTGATGGGCCAGCTGCGTTCCGAGCTGCAGGCAACTGGCGTAGACGCCGACATCAGCGGCCGCGCCAAGCACATCTACTCGATCTGGCGCAAAATGCAGCGCAAGGGCCTGGCCTTCAGCCAGATCTATGACGTGCGGGCGGTGCGCGTGCTGGTGCCGGAAATGCGCGATTGCTACACCGCGCTGGGGATCGTTCACACCCTGTGGCGCCACATCCCCAAGGAGTTCGACGACTACATCGCCAACCCCAAGGAAAACGGCTACCGCTCGCTGCACACCGCGGTGATCGGCCCTGAAGGCAAGGTGCTGGAAGTGCAGATCCGCACCCACGCGATGCACGAGGAGGCCGAGCTGGGCGTGTGCGCGCACTGGCGCTACAAGGGCACCGACGTCAAGGCCGGGTCCAACCAGTACGAAGAGAAAATCTCCTGGCTGCGCCAAGTGCTGGAATGGCACGAAGAACTCGGCGACATCGGCGGGCTGGCCGAACAGCTGCGGGTGGATATCGAGCCGGACCGGGTCTATATCTTCACCCCCGACGGCCATGCCATCGACTTGCCCAAGGGCGCCACGCCGCTGGATTTTGCCTACCGCGTGCACACCGAAATCGGCCATAACTGCCGGGGCGCCAAGATCAACGGGCGCATCGTGCCGCTCAACTACAGCCTGCAAACCGGTGAACAGGTCGAGATCATCACCAGCAAGCACGGCACGCCGAGCCGCGACTGGCTGAACCCGAACCTGGGCTATATCACCACCTCGCGAGCACGGGCGAAGATCGTCCACTGGTTCAAATTGCAAGCGCGCGACCAGAACGTCGCCGCCGGCAAGACCCTGCTCGAACGCGAACTGGCGCGCCTGGGCCTGCCTCAGGTGGACTTCGACAAGCTGGCCGAAAAGGCCAACATGAAGATCGCCGAAGACATGTTCGCCGCCCTCGGTGCCGGTGACCTGCGCCTGGCGCAACTGGTCAACCTGGCCCAGCAACTGGTCGAGCCCGAGCGCGGCAACGAACAGCTGGAACTCATCCCACGCAAGGCCACGGGTTACAAACCGGGCAAGCGTGGCGATATCCAGATCCAGGGCGTGGGCAACCTGATGACGCAAATGGCCGGCTGCTGCCAGCCGTTGCCGGGCGACGCCATTGTCGGCTACATCACCCAGGGCCGTGGCGTGAGCATTCACCGCCAGGACTGCGCCTCGGTGCTGCAACTGGGCGGGCGCGAGCCGGAGCGGATCATCCAGGTCAGTTGGGGGCCGGTGCCGGTGCTCACTTACCCGGTGGACATCATCATCCGTGCCTACGATCGTTCCGGCTTGCTGCGTGACGTCTCGCAAGTGCTGCTCAACGAGCGGATCAACGTGCTGGCGGTCAACACCCGCTCGAACAAAGAGGACAACACGGCGTTGATGTCCCTGACCATCGAGATTCCGGGGTTGGACGCACTGGGACGGTTGCTTGGGAGGATTTCCCAGTTGCCGAATATCATCGAGACGCGGCGCAACCGCACCCCATGAATAGCTGGATGAACGCGAACTGAATTGTGTTAGCTGCTTCATGTGGGAGCTGGCTTGCCTGCGATAGCACCACCTCGGTTTAACTGAAGCACCGAGTCGCGAGCATCGCAGGCAAGCCAGCTCCCACATTGGATTTTCAGCGGAAAGAGATACGATGTATTCACTCGAAGACCTGCTGCACCTGATGAACCGCCTGCGCGACCCGCAATACGGCTGCCCGTGGGACATCAAGCAAACCTACGCGACCATCGTCCCGCACACGCTGGAGGAGGCCTATGAAGTGGCCGACGCCATCGAGCGCGGCGATTTCGATCACCTGCAAGGTGAGCTGGGCGACCTGCTGTTCCAAGTGGTGTATTACAGCCAACTGGCGCGGGAAGAAGGGCGCTTCGAATTTGCCGGCGTGATCGACAGCATCACCCGTAAGTTGATTCGCCGGCATCCTCACGTGTTCCCAACCGGCGACCTGTACGCACCGCTGGATATCCCGCAGTTGAGCGAAGAACAGGTCAAGGAGCGCTGGGAGCAGATCAAAGCTGAGGAGCGCGCAGAAAAGTCCGACGCTCCCGAGCAACTCTCCCTGCTCGATGATGTGCCCACCGCCTTACCTTCGTTGTCCCGTGCGGCCAAGTTGCAAAAGCGCGCCAGCCAGGTCGGTTTCGACTGGCCGGCCGCCTTGCCGGTGGTGGACAACGTGCGTGAAGAGTTGGATGAAGTGCTCGAAGCCATGGCCGATAACGATCCGCAGGCCATTGCCGATGAAGTCGGTGACCTGCTGTTTGCCGCCGTCAACCTAGCCCGTCACCTCAAGGTTGACCCGGAAACCGCACTGCGCGGTGCCAATGCCAAGTTCGAACGACGTTTCCGATTTATCGAACAGGCATTGCGCGATACGCACCAACCCATAGAAGATTGCACCCTCGAAGAGTTGGACGCCCTGTGGGGCGAAGCCAAACGCCAGGAAAAGAATGTGTCCAGCTGCGGTTGAGCAGCTGCCTAAGTGAGTAAGCACCATGAGCCTTTCCCTTCGCGACCAGTTGCTCAAAGCAGGTCTGGTCAACCAAAAGCAGGCCAAGCAGGTCGGCAAAGAGAAGCAGAAGCAGCAGCGTCTGGTCCACAAGGGCCAGGCCGAAGTCGATGATACCCAGGCACGCCTGGCCGCTGAGGCACACGCCGAGAAGGTCAAGCGTGACCAGGAGCTCAACCGCCAGCAGCAGGAAAAAGCCGAGGCCAAGGCGCGTACCGCCCAGGTCAAGCAGTTGATCGAAACCTCGCGCCTGCCCAAGTTGACCACCGAGGACTACTACAACTTTGTCGATGACAAGAAGGTCAAGCGCCTGTCGGTCAACACCTTGATGCGCAACAAGCTGAGCAACGGCTCTCTGGCTATCGTGCACCACGGTGGCGGCTACGAGGTTATCCCGCGTGAAGCGGCGCTCAAGATCCAGGAACGTGCACCGGAGCGCATCGTGCAGCTCAACATCCTCACCGAAAGCCAGGTGCCGGATGAGGATGATCCGTACGCCGCCTACCAGATCCCTGACGATCTGATGTGGTAAGCCGCTAGAAACGACAAACCCCGCCAAAAGGCGGGGTTTGTGTTTTAAGCGTGCAGCGTCAGCCGGTTACCAATCCACTGCGTAACTCAGGCTGAAGGTACGGCCCTCGGCATTCGGGTACGGTGCGCGGGCATTGGCCTGGGCGAACATGTTCTGGTAGTTGCGGTTGGTAAGGTTGTACACCGCACCTTCGAGGCGACCTACCGGTAGCCTTACCGAGCCCAGCAGGTCAACCAAGGTATAGCCCTGGATATCGCGACCGTTGTTGTCCTTGGCCGCCGCGTCATAGTCGGCCAGGCGCATCCCCTGCAAGCGCAGGCTGTAGTCGTCACGCTGATAGCCGACAAAAGCGGTGGTCTTGGCGGGGGAAATACGCGTGGCGGGCAGGTCGATCCATTTGCCGTTCTGCTGGGTCTCGCCCTTGGCGTAAGCGTAAGTACCGCCGACGGACCACTGGTCGTTGACGTTATAAGTCAGGCTGGTTTCGGCACCGCGCACGCGTTCTTTCTGATTGATCAGGCGCAATACACGGTCGTTGGCATCGTAGAACTGCGTGACACCCGAGGTGTTTTCATACGCGGTGACACTGGCCTGCCACTTGTCCCAGTCGCCACGCCAGCCCAGCTCGTAACTGTCGACTTTCAGAGCCTGGGCATTGAGGTCCTGAATATCGTATTTGCTGTTCACGTCACGCAGGAAGCGCTGGATATCCGGCAGGGAAAAGCCCTGGCTGAAGTTGACGAACACGTCCTGGTTTTCGGTCAGGTGATACACCGCCCCGAGGTTATACAGCGTGTCATCGTATTTGAGCGTGCCGCCGGGCAGTGTGGCGCGGTTGCCGGTCTGGACGATTTCGCCGTAGGCGATGCTGTCGGAGACTTTGCTCTCAATCCACTCGCGACGTATTCCACCGCGTAAGGTCCAGTCATCGATGTCGTAGGACAGCTGACCAAAGATGGCTTTGGTGGTGGTCTCAATATCCGGGCCCAGTTCGAACGTGGTCCCGGTTTTGCTGTAGCTCAGGCCATTGACCCGGTATTGGTCGCCACGCTGGCGTGAGGTTTCATGATCATAGTCAGCCCCCCACACCAGGTTGCCGGTTGCCGGGCCGATGTCCGGCATCTGCGTATCGATCGCCGCACGCAGGCCATAGACATCCTGCACGCTGTTGTTGTCGGACACGCCTGCCCGACCCCGGGACAGGTCCGGGAAGAACAGGGCGTCGGCCCGCCGCCAGTAACTTTCGACCTGCAGGCCCTGGCCGTAGAAATCCTTATCGGCGTAGTTAAGGTTGACCGCCTGGTTATGGGTGTAGGGCTGGTCGCCCAGGTCCAGGCCTTTTACCGCGACTGCGTTGCTGGTGATGCGCGGGTTCTTGGTGTAGCGGGTGTCTTGTTCGTCTTTATAGTCTTGCAGCGACAGGCTGATCTTCTTGTCGTCATCGAGCTCGTAGCCGAAGCGACCTTGCAGGTCGTAGGTGTCGGTGTCCATGTTGCTGCCCTGGGACGTATCCTGGGGAATGCGCTTGCCGTTACCGTCGAACTGGTCGTTGCGCTGCACGATATTGCCCGACAGATACCAGTCCACTGGACCCTTGCGCCCGGTAGCGCTTTGGAACGCCTCGTAAGCGAACCCCTTGTGGCTGAAGTTATTGCCGGCGGTCATGCCGATCTTGCTGCTGAAGGCCAGGTCCTCACCCTTGTTGCGCTTGGTGATGATGTTGATGATGCCGCCCGATGCGCCTGCGCCGTAGACGCTGCTGGCGCCGGAGATCACTTCGATGCGCTCGATGCTTTCCGGTGCCACGCTGTTGAGCTGGCGGAAGTTATCGCGCGTGGCGTTTTGTGAAACCCCATCGATCAGGATCAGGGTATTACGCCCGCGAAGCGTTTGGCCGAAGTTGCTCATGCCGCCGCTGGAAGGCGCAATGCCAGGCACCAGTTGGCCGAGGATATCTGCGACCCGACGCCCCGCGCCCGTTTGCTGGCGGATCTGTTCTTCGTTGATGACCTGCACGGAGCCTGGAATCTGCGCGATGCTGGTTTCATTGCGCGTCGCCGACACCACGGTCGCTTGCAACTGCAGGCTGGTCGGCTCTGTCTGTTCGGCCCAGGCGGGGGCACTGATCGAGCCGAGAAGCGGCAGCAGAACGGCCAATTGCGATGTGTTCATGGATTTGTCTCAGAGTTATTAGAAGTATTGACAGAAAAATCGGATGTCTCAGGCGCTCGCGTACATGAACGGATGGCGCGGATACTCACGGCGGCCAATGCGTAGGTCAGTGCGACCAGCCAGAAGCTGTGCGCCAGGCCCACCCATCCCATGCCGATACCGCCTATCAATGCGCCGCACAGCGCACCTGCTTTGGCGGCGCTGTTGCCCATGCCCAGGGCGAAACCCTGCTGGCTGGACGCTACGGTATTGGCGATCAGCGTGTAGGCCACGGGCAATAAAGCACCCTGCCACACGCCCCATAGCAGCCGGCTGGCGATGAACCCCAACCACTCACTGGCCAGCGCCGTGCCGGCCAGTGTGAGCGCGCACGCCCAGGTGACCCACTCGATGATGCGCAGCGTATGCGCTGGTTGATGTCGATCGAACAGGCGGCCCCATAACGGCGCGGACAGTGCCAGGGTCAAGGCGCTGGCGCCATAGCTGGCGCCGATCAGCCACGCGGGTGCCTGCAAAACCTCGGCAACATATAAGGCGTAAAACGGTTGCGGCATCATCCTGGCCGCCTGGATCAATACGATGATTCCCAACATCGCGCCCAGCCAGCCTTTGGGCAGTGCGACAGGCTTCGATGGGCGGGCAGGTCTGGATCGTGGTGAATCGCTGGGCAAGAACGCGCTGATTATCGCGCACAACAGGCAGACGGCGGTGGCGCTGTAGCACAGCAATGCGAAACCGGATATGTCCATCAGCCAGCCGCCCAATACCGGCCCGGCCAGGGAGCCTACGGCGGTGGCTGATTGCAGCCGCGCAAGAATGTGCCCGCGTCCACTCTCACCGCAGCAGGCCAGCGCGTAGGCTTGGGCAGCTGCAATGAAACCGGCCAATGCACCTTGCACCACGCGGATGACCACCAGCCACCACGGATCGGGCGTCATCGCAGCCAGCGCCTGGCACACCGCCAATGCCAGCAACGCCCGGATGATCATCGGCTTATGGCCGGTACGGTCGCCCAGTTTCCCCCACGTGGGTGTGAGGATCATCGCTGCCATCATCGGCCCGGCATATACCAGCGAAGACAGCAGGCCGGTGTACTGGGCATTGGCGACGCCCAGCAGCTTCTGGATTTGCAGCGGCCAAAACGGCCCGCTCATCTCCATCGCCCCCATCGACACCAACTGAATCACCACCAGCAGCCGCAGCGCTGTGTTGTTAGTCGGCATTGGCGGCCGCGCTCAACGGGTTGGGCAGGCGTCCGACGATATCGGCATGACTCTCCAGCAGGCGCATGCGCATGAACGACTTGGCCGGCCACGGTTGCTCCAGCAGTGCTTCGCGCTCGGCTGCCCAGCGTTGCGGTTCAACCTGTGAGCGCAGGTTGTCGAAACACTGGCTGACCTGTGCCGACAGTTCATTCCAGAGCAGCGCCTGGGGGATGTCGAAGTGGCGCGCAGCAAGCAGGATCAACTCACCCAGATGGCACATGAATACGGTGTGCAGCAGTTTGTCCCGTACGAAACCTGCGTCGTCGTACAGCGTCATCTTCGGGTCGTGTAGTTCGATGTCCAGGCCGTGGGCGTGCAAGGTCTTGCGGTCGATACGGATATCGCCGAAATCGCGCAACAGCAGGCGGCTCAATTGCCCATCTGCAGTCATGACCATGAAGGAGTTCTGCTGATGGGCCTCGAAAGCGACGCCGTAACGCAAATACATGCCCAGCAGCGCCGGCACACTGATCGCCGCGTACTCATGGAAGAACGCGAGCATGGCCGCCGCATCGTCTTTGCCTTGGCTCAGGCGCACCCATTGGCGCAGCAGCGGCTGGCCGTGTTGATCAATGGCAAACAGGCTGCCCACCGGTACGGCCATTTCCCCGGGCTTGAGCTGGCTCTGGGGATTATCGCGATAGAGCACCGCCAGGTGGCGGGAGTGCTCGTCATTGGCCGGTTGTGGCTTGAAATGCACACCGATACGCTCGGGAACGATGCTGAGGATTTTCTGAATCGCAGGCTCGCGCTCCAGGATGGTCAGCAGCAGGTGACTGATCCGTGGGCCCATGCGCGCCGAGCGCGGTGAGACGGTGCGCTGCACGCTGGTCAGGCGCAGCGACACCGGCAGTTTGACCATGGGCGCATCGCAACGTCCGTCAGGCAATACGGTCCTGAATGACATGGTGGGGTGGGCGGTAAACGCGACGATATCGGTCAGCACCAGCAGCTTGTCGCCGATTGCATCGGCGAACAGCTGGGGCAGCTCCTGACGTGCCTGCCAGGGATGGGCAGGCACCGGCAGATAATCGCCTGCTTCAAGGCCTTGTGCTTGAAGTGTCGCGGTTAATTGCTGCGCCGCGTGTGGAAAGTGACTGCTCCACCACTGCCAGTAATCTGCCGTCCCGGCCAACGTTTCGACATGGGCAAACTGGCGATGCAGCGCGCACAGCAGCACGGGGAAGCGTGCTTCGAACTCCGGCGAATAGTCGATGACTTGGCTGGTATCCAGGCCCAGCTTGGTCTTGTAGTTGGGGTGCCACGGGTGCCCCAATGTTCCCCACTGCTCAAGTACGGATGTCGGATTGATCGTGCCTGCACCGTGCTTGAGATGACTCAGCAGGTTGCCTTGATGTACTGGGTCCATGGACGCATGCAGCTTGAGCGTCCATTGCTCATGGAAAGCGAGGCACAAGGTGTCGTTGATGAAGCTGTCGTCGATCTCGGCATTGAGGCGGTTGAGCACTTCCAGGTCGGCAGGTGACGTGAGGCTGGCGTTAAGCAACGTCAACAACTGTGATGGGAACTGGATCTTCTGGTCGGGCTGACCTTCGCGCAACAGGATGACTTTGCCACGCAGGTCCCAGCTGGCCATGCGGCCAGGACGCAAATGATCAAAGCGCAGGCGAGCCTGACAAGGCAGTGTCAGCGAGCATTGCCCATGTTCGTCGTAAATGAGGGTGCTGGGGTCCAGCAGGCTTTCACGAAACAATGCTTGGATCAGGCGTTGGAAGCTACGTTCAGCGGCAGGTGCCAGCGCATTGACCAAGTCGTCGAGGCTGATGTGGCTGGCCTGGAATTGCGCAGTGGCAAGCGCTTCGCTCCAGCGTTCCAGTAACGCGTTTTCCGGCTTCCTGCTATTTCCGTGCATCTAATTGATTCCCTAATCGTGAGCCTGAATGAAAGGCGCATGAATGATATCGAGAATCATTATTTGTGTGTGCTTTTGTTACATTAATTCATATCGAATTTTTGACAAAAAAACCGCGCT
The DNA here is from genome assembly GCF_023127895.1 of Pseudomonas sp. NCIMB 10586. Taxonomy (NCBI): domain Bacteria; kingdom Pseudomonadati; phylum Pseudomonadota; class Gammaproteobacteria; order Pseudomonadales; family Pseudomonadaceae; genus Pseudomonas; species Pseudomonas sp. NCIMB 10586. The sequence goes on along the minus strand of NZ_SPKQ01000008.1, from coordinate 237,762 downwards.
CGAAAAGCGCGGTTTTTGATGTAGACGGCCCGGCTGCGTGGGCCGGGCGTCGACTTGATTTCAGAGTTTCAGGAGCTTTTCGCCTGGCGTTGCAATTCGAGAGTTTCAAGCTCGTTTTTATAATTGTGGGCATCGCTCTCGTTGTGAAACATGCCGACCAATACGTCTTGCTGATGGACATCCCAGATGTGAATCCCGTGGCCTACCGCCTCGTGGGACATATGCTCATCGTCGCGTTCAGTTACTTTTACAGTCATCTGCTTGCTCCAATCTCTGGTTGATCTGCGGCAAGTCGTCGCAGGCCTCTGTTATATTATTTGTTAGCTTGCTAAGTAAACTGATTTTGCGCGCAATAATTCATTGCAGAAAACGCAACAATCGCGCAGGCCGCTAAACCCGTGGCATTCGGTCGCAGGGGCATGAGTTTTATGACAAAAGTTTCATGTTTGCTTCTAGCAATAAGACCTTTGTCGGCCCTACCACCGCTATCGGGAGCAAGCCCCCTCCCACATTTGAAATGCATTCCACTGTGGGAGGGGGCTTGCTCCCGATAGCGTCATAAGCTTCACAGTAAAATTTCCAGGCAAAAAAAGCCCCGCATTCAGCGAGGCTCTCTTCCAGCTCATCAGCGCAATCAGCTGCCTTTGACGGCCTTACCGTCAACGGTGCCATCCTGCAGCATGATGTTGTATTCCTTGCCGTCGGTCTCAACCTGGCGCAGGGCAACCAGAATGCCGCCCTGGTCCTTGGCAAACCACATCTGCGTGATGCGCTTGCTCTGGGAGGGATCACGTACGCGTTCAACCTTGATCGCGTCAATGGAGCCTACCTTGGTCTGAACCTTTTCCGGGCCAATCACACGGAAGTCATAGGTATCGACATCAGTACCTTCGGCCACTCGGTAGCTCATGCTCTTCTTGCCGGCAGCCACGTCGCGCTGAAGGGCGAGCTGATACGTGGACTTGTCGAGCATGCCGCTTTCGAGGGTGACGTTGACCGGATCCTTGTTTTCAAAGCCGGTGATTTTCTTGTTCGCCTGGTCGAAATCCAGGTTGATCTTCTTGGCCTTGCCCAAACCGCCGCGCTCGAAGCTGTAGCTCTTGGGTTGCAGGGTGTCCTTGTCGAACAGGATCACGCTGGTTTCGGTCAGGCTGGCAATCATCATCGAGGCCTTGAAGTTCAAGGTCCAGGTGCCGTCGCCGTTTTTGGTCAGGCTGCGTTCAGCCGAACCACTCATGGGCAGTTGCTTCCAGTCGGCGGTGTAGCTGACGGAGAAAGGGTGAAGGTCTGCCGCTTGTACGGCAGGCAAAGCGAACAGCGCAAAAGCGAAGAGCAGGGCGCGACGCATAAAATCTCCTAGGTTCGAATCAAGTGGCCGCTGGCCGCGAGTAACTGACCGTCCAATAATGCACCCTGGTCACCAAGAATCAACCGTCCCTCGGCAAACCAGCGAACAGCCAGCGGGTAAATCCTGTGTTCCTGGGTATGAACCCGTTGCGCAAGCGTCTGCGCCGAGTCGCCTGACTCTACCGGAACCACTGCCTGTACGACCAGAGGCCCGCCATCGAGTTCCTCGGTGACAAAGTGCACGCTGCAGCCATGCTCGCTGTCGCCGGCGTCGAGGGCGCGCTGATGGGTGTGCATGCCTTTGTACTTGGGCAGCAGGGAAGGGTGGATATTGAGCAGGCGCCCTTCGTAGTGCCGCACGAAATCAGCACTGAGGATGCGCATGAAGCCGGCAAGCACGACGAGCTTGGGTTTGAAGGCGTCGATCAGTTCGACCAGGGCGCGGTCGAAGGCCTCGCGGCCGTCGAACGCCTTGTGATCCAGCGAGCGGGTGTCGATACCCGCATCCCTGGCGCGTTGCAGGCCGTAGGCGTCGCTGCGGTTGGAAATCACCGCAGCGATGCGCACCGGGCTGTCGCCGCTGCGCGTGCTATCGATCAGGGCCTGCAAGTTACTGCCGGTGCCGGAGAGCAGCACCACGACATCACAGGTTGCAGGCATCAGTGCGCCTTAAGGTTCTTCAGTTCAACCTGGGCTGCGCCTTCTGGAGCAGTGGCGATCTGGCCGATGACCCAAGGTTGCTCGCCGGCTTCACGCAATACGTTCAGCGCGGTTTCAACGTGCTCTTGCGCCACGCAGATGACCATGCCCACGCCGCAGTTCAGCACGCGGTGCATCTCGGCTTCGTTGACGTTGCCTTTCTCTTGCAGCCAATCGAAGACTGCCGGGCGCTGCCAGCTGGCCACGTCGACAATCGCCTGGGCGCCTTTTGGCAGGACGCGCGGGATGTTGTCCAGCAGACCGCCGCCGGTGATGTGGGCCATGGCCTTGACGGCGCCGGTGTCCTTGATCAGCTTGAGCAGTGGCTTGACGTAAATGCGGGTCGGGGCCATCAGCAGGTCGGTCAGAGGCTTGCCGTCGAGCTGGATGTTCTCGATGTCGGCGCCGGACACTTCGATGATCTTGCGGATCAGCGAGTAACCATTGGAGTGCGGGCCGGACGATGGCAGGGCGAGCAGGGCGTCGCCGGCAGCCACTTTGGAGCCGTCGATGATCTCGGCTTTTTCCACGACGCCGACGCAGAAACCGGCCAGGTCGTAGTCTTCGCCTTCGTACATGCCTGGCATTTCAGCGGTTTCGCCGCCGACCAGCGAGCACCCCGACAGTTCGCAGCCGGCGCCGATGCCGGTGACCACCTGGGTTGCGGTTTCGACATTGAGCTTGCCGGTGGCGTAGTAGTCGAGGAAGAACAACGGCTCGGCGCCGCACACCACCAGGTCGTTGACGCACATGGCAACCAGGTCGATGCCGATGCTGTCGTGCTTGTTCAGGTTCAGGGCCAGGCGCAGCTTGGTGCCTACGCCGTCGGTGCCGGACACCAGTACAGGCTGCTTGTAGCCGGCCGGGATTTCGCAGAGGGCGCCAAAACCGCCCAGGCCGCCCATGACTTCAGGGCGCGCAGTGCGCTTGGCGACGCTCTTGATGCGTTCGACCAATGCTTCACCGGCGTCGATGTCTACACCGGCGTCCTTGTAGCTCAGGGAGGGTTGCTTGCTCATGATCCAGGCCTTTAGGGGGGGATTCAGGGGTAACGACCGAGCGGGCGGGCGCTTTTTAAAAAGGCCGCTGCCGTTGACGGTCTGCGAAGGCGCGCGATTTTATCAGGCTTGAAGGGCAGCGGCCATCCTCGGGCCGACGGGCAGGGCCATATAGATTAAAAAAGCCGGTTAAAAAATGCTGATCGGCTCTGCCAAGCGGCGTATTAAGGTATAGCCTTGAACCCGCTATCGTTATGACAGTACAAAAACTTACCGAGGCCCTGTGAATGTTTTGCCGGGTGCTGTGGTCACAGCCTGGCTAAACCGATTCACGCGGTCTGTTCCAGCCGCTAAATTTGTCGTTCGGGAATCTTCCATGCGTCTGTGTAAATTCTTCTTTGTGGGCTGTTTGTCGTTGGTCAGCCTGGCGAGTCATGCCGAAACCCTCAATGGCCTCTATCAAGTGCTCGAACCGGTCAGCAGCCAGTCGCCCCAGGAGCGTGACCAGGCCACCCAGCGCGCCGTGCAGACTCTGGTGATTCGCCTCACCGGCGACGCCAAGGCCGCCGATGGCCCGGGCCTGGCGGCAATCCGCAAGGACCCGCAACAAATCATCACCCAATATGGCTACGACGCGGGCCCGCCCGAGAGCCTGCAAGTGGACTTCGACCCGGTCAGCACCGATCGCGCCTTGCGTGATGCCGGCCTGTCGATCTGGGGCAGTAATCGGCCGTCGATTCTCGGTTGGTGGCTGAACGATTCCACCGAAGGCAGCAGCCTGGTCGGCGATGGCCAGGCGGTTGCCCAGACACTGCGCCGGGCCGCGCAACACCGTGGCTTGCCGTTGCGCCTGCCGCTGGGCGACCTGGATGAGCAAGTGGTTGCCACTGCACCGAATCTGGAAAGCGCGGACGCTGCGCCCTTGCGTGCAGCCTCCGAGCGCTACGGAGCCGATGCGTTGCTGGCTGTGCATGCGCGCCAGGAAGGTAATCAGTGGCAGGCCAAATGGCGTCTGTGGCTGGGCGATAAGTCTGAGCAAGGCACCGTCCAAGGCGCTGATACTGCCGCACTGGCAGATGCTGTATTGCTGGAGGTCAGCCAAAAGCTGGCGCCGCGCTTTGCGGTCAAGCCTGGTGTGAGCAGCGAGCAGCTGCTGGAAGTGCAAGGCATGAACCTGGAGCGATACGCCGCCCTGGGCCGGTTGCTGGAGCCCTTTGGCGGTCAGCCGCAGTTAGTGGATGGCAATCGCATTGTGTATCGCGTCAACGGCAGTGCCGAGCAGCTGCGTACCCAATTGAGCCTGGCCAAGTTGCAGGAAATTCCCGCAGGTGAAACCCCGGCCCAGCAACCTGTGGTCGATGGCACGCAACCGGCTGCTGTACCTGAGCCTCAGGCGCAACTGCGGTTTCGTTGGTAAATAGTGCTCCTTCTTCTATATAGAAGAAGGGCGTCGATAATAGATGGAGTGGTTTATGGCGGATACGCGTCGTTGGGTGTGGATTGGCGGGATAGTCCTGCTGTGCGGTTTTGTGTTCTTGCTGCATTCGATCCTGACGCCGTTTCTGGTGGCGCTGTTGCTCGCCTATCTGTTCGATCCCGTGGTGGATCGCCTGGAAAAAGCCGGTATGTCGCGTACTTTGGGCGTGGTCACGGTGTTCGCACTGTTCACGCTGATTATCACGGCGCTGGTGTTGATACTGGTGCCGATGCTGGCCAAGCAGCTGTTTCGCCTCTACGAGCTGGCGCCGCAGATGCTCGACTGGTTGCAGCACACGGCAATGCCGTGGGCCCAGTCCAAGTTCGGGTTGGCGGATGGGTTCTGGAAGTTCGACAAGGTCAAGGCGGCCATCAGCGAGCATATGGACAAGACCACCGATATCGTCACGGTGGTGCTCAGCCAGGCAACCGCTTCGAGCCTGGCGCTGATCGGCTGGTTGACCAACCTGGTGCTGATCCCGGTGGTGGCGTTTTACCTGCTGCGTGATTGGGACATCATGATGGCCAAGATCCGCAGCCTGCTGCCCCGTGACCGTGAAGAACGCATCGTCTCCCTTGCTGCAGAATGCCATGAAGTACTGGGGGCATTCGTTCGCGGTCAGTTGCTGGTGATGCTGGCGCTGGGGGTGATCTACGCAGCTGGCTTGATGGCCATCGGCCTGGAGCTGGGGCTGTTGATCGGCTTGATCGCAGGCCTGGCAGCCATCGTGCCGTATATGGGCTTTGTGATTGGTATCGGTGCGGCGCTGGTGGCCGGACTGTTCCAGTTTGGCGGCGACCTCTACCCAATGCTGGGGATTGTCGCGGTGTTCATGGTCGGCCAGGCATTGGAAGGCATGGTACTTACGCCGTTGCTGGTAGGCGATCGGATTGGCCTGCACCCGGTGGCGGTGATCTTTGCGATCCTGGCGGGTGGCGAGTTGTTCGGGTTTACCGGCATTCTGCTGGCGCTGCCGGTGGCGGCGGTGATCATGGTGCTGGTGCGTCATGTTCACGACTTGTACAAGGATTCGGACGTGTATACGGGCGTTGATGAGCCCGAGTTGTAATCGCAATGTCACAAACCCGGCCAAGGCCGGGTTTGTTGTTTCTGGCGGTGGTGCGTCAAACAATCCGCGTAAAACCGCCAAGTTAACGCAAACCTTTGATTTTGCTTGTGGTCTGCTGCATTGTGCACCCGGCGTCACGGGTATAAACTTTGCAAACTTTACACAGAGGCCACTAACGGTTCGATGGGAGCCGTTCAGTCAGCATGAAACCGATTCAGCTGCCCCTAGGTGTGCGTCTGCGTGATGACGCTACCTTTATCAATTACTACCCAGGCGCCAATGCCGCTGCACTCGGCTATGTGGAGCGGCTTTGCGAAGCCGACGCCGGGTGGACTGAAAGCCTGATCTATCTGTGGGGCAAGCATGGCGTGGGGCGTACCCACCTGTTGCAGGCCGCGTGCCTGCGTTTCGAACAGATGGGCGAGCCGGCAGTGTATTTGCCCCTGGCCGAGTTGATGGACCGCGGCATCGGCATCTTCGACAACCTTGAGCAATACGAACTGGTGTGCCTGGACGACTTGCAGGCGGTGGCCGGCAAGGCGGATTGGGAAGAAGCGCTGTTTCACCTGTTCAACCGCCTGCGCGACAGCGGTCGTCGTTTGCTGATCGCCGCTTCCACATCGCCTCGTGAGCTGCCGGTGAAGCTGGCCGACCTCAAGTCGCGCCTGACCCTGGCGCTGATCTTCCAGATGCGCCCGTTGTCCGATGAGGACAAGTTGCGTGCCCTGCAGCTGCGTGCTTCCCGACGTGGCCTGCACCTGACCGACGAAGTCGGGCACTTTATCCTGACTCGTGGCACCCGCAGCATGAGCGCGCTGTTCGATTTGCTTGAGCAGCTTGACCAGGCTTCGTTGCAGGCGCAAAGAAAATTGACGATTCCTTTTCTGAAAGAAACGCTGGGTTGGTAAGGCGTTGATTTGCCACTAATCGGCATTTTACGGGCGCCAGAAAACCTGCGTTTGAGCCCAGCGGGCCACGCAAGTGCAGTGATAAATGGAATTACGGCTTAGATGGCATAGTCCAAACAATAAGTCACATAGATCACGATTGAATTTGCAAATCGATGTGATAGAGGGCATAGTCTCGGCTTCTTTACACATCAGCCACGGTCGTGCCCATGCTAAATCGCTTCGCACCCCTCGTGCCTCTCGCACTCGTTACCCTATTGTTTGGTTGCGCCTCCCACCCTCAACAGGTGGCAGAACAGCCCAAACCACAGGTTCAAAATCAGGCCAAGTTCGTTGCTGCACAGTCTGCTTCTGTTTATGAAGAAGAGATGGCAACCGAAAAAGAACTCGCCGAGTTTTCAGACAGCAAGCCTTACCAGCTGCCCCTTCTGGCCGACAGCATTCTTGAACGCGGCAAGTCCCTGATCGGTACTCGTTACCGTTTTGGCGGCACCTCTGAAGCCGGTTTCGATTGCAGCGGTTTCATCGGTTATCTGTTTCGTGAAGAAGCTGGCATGAACCTGCCTCGCTCCACCCGCGAAATGATCAACGTGGATGCACCGTTGGTCGCACGCAACAACCTCAAGCCGGGCGATCTGCTTTTCTTTAGTACCAGTGGTCGTGGTCGTGTCAGCCACGCCGGTATCTACCTGGGCGATAACCAGTTTATCCACTCCAGCAGCCGCCGCAGCGGTGGTGTTCGGGTCGATAACCTGGGCGACAGCTACTGGAGCAAAACCTTCATCGAAGCCAAGCGCGCACTCGCCATGGCCCCGACTACGGTTACCGCTAGTAAGTAAAGTTAAAGTGATACTTGAAGTTTGACGTGTAAGCGCTAGAATCCCTGGACATTGTTGTTATCCGTTCGCGCGAGCTTTGCTTGCGCGTTCTGGTTTTCAACGTTCGGCAGCGAAAGCCGCATCCAGACCAGGATTGTTCTGCACATGTCGACCTCGGCCCGCCTGATGCTCATTGTTTGCGCCGCGCTGCTCAGCGCCTGCGCCAGCCGTCCACCGCCGCCCGCGCCTGTAGCGGTCAAGCCCAAGCCGGTATTCAACTACGCCACGCAGAATTTTTCGCCTGCTGCCGAAGACGTGCTCTTCCGTGCGCTGGGCCTGGTCGGCACGCCTTATCGCTGGGGCGGCAACACACCGGATTCGGGGTTTGATTGCAGTGGCCTGATCGGCTTTGTGTTCCGCGACGCCGCCGGCATTTCCCTGCCGCGCACCACCCGCGAACTGATCGTGATGCGTGGCCAGGACGTCAGCGAGCAGAACCTGCAAACCGGTGACTTGCTGTTCTTCGCCACAGGCGGTGGTTCACGGGTCAGCCATGCGGGAATCTATGTCGGGGAAGGGCGCTTTGTGCATGCGCCGCAAACCGGCGGTACGGTTAAGCTCGACACGCTATCCAAAGCGTATTGGCAGAATGCCTACCTGAGTGCCAAGCGGGTTTTACCGGGGAATCTGGCACGCAACCCTTGAGTCGTACATAGATCCAGTGTGGGAGGGGGCTTGCCCCCGATAGTGGTGTAACAGTCGGCACATACTCAGCTGACAGACCGCAATCGGGGGCAAGCCCCCTCCCACATTATTTGCAATGCTCTTGAGATGGGTTACTTGGCTGCAGAAACCCGCCACACCTTATTGCCCACATCATCAGCCACCAGCAAATCACCCTGCTGATCAATCACCACGCCCACCGGCCGGCCCATGGCTTTCTCGTCGCTGTTGAGAAACCCCGTCAGCACATCCACCGGCTGTCCTTTCGGCTGGCCCTCTTCAAACGGCACAAAAATCACCTTGTAGCCACTATGCGGCTTGCGATTCCACGAACCATGCTGGCCGATAAACGCGCCGTTGCTGAATTGCGTAGGCAACTTGCTGCCCTCGGCGAAGGTCAGCCCCAGTGAAGCGGTGTGCGGGCCTACCGCGTAGTCTGGCGCGATGGCTTTGGCAACCAAGTCCAGGTTTTGCGGCGTGACGCGAACATCCACATGCTGGCCGTAATAGCTGAAGGGCCAGCCATAGAAGCCGCCATCCTTAACCGAGGTGATGTAGTCCGGCACCAGGTCGCTGCCGATTTCATCGCGCTCATTGACCGCCGTCCACAGCTTGCCGCTCTGTGGTTCCCAGGCCATGCCATTGGGGTTACGCAGACCGGAGGCAAAAATGCGGTGTTGGCCGGTGGCGCGATCGACTTCCCAGATTGCAGCTCGGCCTTGCTCGACGTCCAGGCCGTTTTCGCCAACGTTGCTGTTGGAGCCGACGCTTACATACAGCTTGCTGCCATCCTTGCTGGCCACCACGTTTTTCGTCCAGTGGTGGTTCAAGGGGCCACCTGGCAACTCCACGACTGTTGTGCCTGGGGATGTGATTGCGGTTTCACCTGGCTGATAAGGAAAACGCAGCAACTTGTCCGAGTCCGCCACGTACAGGTCGTTGCCCACCAGTGTCATGCCAAACGGCGAATTCAGATTTTGCAGAAATACCGTACGCGTTTCGGCCACGCCGTCATGATCGGCATCGCGCAACAACGTAATGCGGTTCGGGCTCGGCACACCGGCACCGGCGCGGCCCATGACTTTTTCCATCACCCAACCCCGCACGCCTTTGGTGTCGTCTGGCTTGGGTGGCGCATTGGTCTCGGCCACCAACACGTCGCCGTTGGGCAGTACGTAGAGCCAGCGTGGATGCTCCAGGCCCTCGGCGAATGCGGCCACTTGGGTGCCGGCGGCAGCCGTTGGCTTGGCGCCTTCAGGCCAACCGATCGCCGGGGCGATGTTGACGGTGGGAATCAGCGTCTTGTTCGGCTCCGGCAGTTTGGGCGAGGGCCCGGTGCCATCGGAGACTTGCAAGGTAGAGCTTTCGCCGCAGGCGGCGAGGCTGCCGGTGAGCATGATCAGTAAGGCCAGTCGGGTTTTAGGCATGGTTTTCTCCTTGATACCTGTAAGGGTAGAGAAGCACGCTGTACGGATGGTTCAAGTACAAGGCCAGCTTTAATTGACGCTCCACCCCCAACCCACTAACCTTCGCGGCTTGTTCCAGGTGCTCTGTGGCGTGCGCGTCGACAGGGTGAAACAGGGAAGCCGGTGAGCGAGCGCACTTGTACACAGTGCTGCCGCGATTCCGGCGCTGCCCCCGCAACGGTAAATGAGTCAAGACGGTGCTGTTTGCCACTGTATCGCCCGCGATATGGGAAGGCGCGCCCTCGGCTGCTTCGACAAGACGCGCCACTCATGAGTCCGGAGACCGGCCTTGAACATTCAACAGCATCACGGTGGGCGATGCTTGGCTGTCTGTTTTTTCTTTTTCCTGCCCGCCGTTTTTGTCCAGCCCCAACGGAGAGCTGCCATGACCGATTCCCCCGACCGCGACGAACGCCACCTGGCGCGCATGTTGCGCAAAAAAGCCGTGATCGACGAGCGCATCGCCAATTCGCCGAATGAGTGCGGCTTGTTGCTGGTATTGACCGGCAACGGCAAAGGCAAGAGCAGTTCGGCCTTCGGCATGTTGGCCCGCGCCATGGGCCACGGCATGCAGTGCGGTGTGGTGCAGTTCATCAAGGGCCGCAACAGCACAGGCGAAGAGCTGTTCTTCCGGCGCTTCCCCGAGCAAGTTCGCTTCCACGTCATGGGCGAAGGCTTCACCTGGGAAACCCAGGATCGTCAACGCGATATCGCCGCCGCCGAAGCAGCTTGGGCGGTGTCGCGGGCAATGCTCAATGACCCTTCCATTGGCCTGGTGGTGCTGGATGAACTGAACATCGCTCTCAAGCACGGCTACCTCGACCTGGACCAGGTACTAAGCGACCTGCAAGCCCGCCCGCCGATGCAGCATGTGGTGGTCACTGGCCGTGGTGCCAAGCCTGAATTGATCGAAATGGGCGACACCGTCACCGAAATGGGCATGCTCAAGCACGCGTTCCAGGCCGGTATCAAGGCACAGAAGGGCGTTGAACTTTGAATCAGCCCCGCCAATGCCCAGCCGTCTTGATCGCCGCTCCGGCGTCCGGCCAAGGCAAAACCACGGTCACCGCTGCGCTGGCCCGTTTGCATCGCAACCTGGGGCGCAAGGTGCGCGTGTTCAAATGCGGGCCGGACTTTCTCGACCCGATGATCCACGAGCGCGCCAGCGGTGCGCCGGTGTATCAATTGGACATGTGGATGGTGGGCGAGCAGGAAAGTCGTCGTTTGCTGTGGGAGGCGGCGGGGGAGGCCGACCTGATCCTGATCGAAGGCGTGATGGGGCTGTTCGACGGCACCCCCTCCAGCGCCGACTTGGCGCGGCACTTCGGCGTGCCAGTGCTGGGGGTGATCGACGGGACTGCCATGGCCCAGACCTTTGGTGCCCTGGCCCTGGGCCTGGCGCGCTATCAGCCCGACCTGCCGTTCGCCGGCGTGCTGGCCAACCGTGTCGGCACCCTGCGCCATGCCCAGTTGCTCGAAGGCAGCCTCACGGAGGGCTTGCGTTGGTACGGCGCGTTATCCCGCGAGACCGGTATCGAACTGCCGAGCCGCCACCTGGGCCTGGTGCAAGCCAGCGAACTCAATGACCTCGATGTACGCCTGGATGCTGCCGCCCAGGCATTGGGCAGCAGCTGCGAAGTGGCCCTGCCGCCGCCCGTGACCTTTGCCGCGCCCGAAGTGATCAAGGCCGAACCGTTACTTGCCGGTGTGCGTATCGCCGTCGCCCGTGACGAAGCCTTTGCCTTTACCTATGGCGCCAGCCTGGATTTGCTGCGGGCCATGGGCGCAGAGCTGACATTCTTCTCACCTATTCATGATCGCCAACTGCCGCAGGCAGACAGCCTTTACCTGCCAGGCGGGTACCCGGAGCTGCACCACCAGGCGCTGTCGGCAAACACCTCGATGCTGGAGGCCATCCGTGCTCATCACGCCGCCGGCAAGCCACTGCTCGCCGAATGTGGCGGCATGCTCTATCTGCTCGATTCGCTGACGGATGTAGAGGGCGCCCGAGCCGAACTGCTTGGCGTGCTGCCAGGCGATGCGGTGATGCAAAAGAAACTCGCGGCACTGGCCCTGCAAAGTGTCGAATTGCCGGAAGGTACGTTGCGCGGGCACACTTATCACCACTCCTTGACCAGCACCGCATTGGCGCCGATCTCCCGTGGCCTGAGCCCTAACGGCGGGCGCGGGGCTGAAGCGGTTTACCGACAAGGGCGGCTGACCGCTTCCTACGTGCACTTTTATTTTCCGTCGAATCCTGGCGCGGTGGCCGCGTTGTTCGCGCCAGACCTTGAGACCGCTATCGCAGGCAAGCCAGCTCCCACAGTTGACCGAGTTGAAACCCAATCCAATGTGGGAGGGGGCTTGCCCCCGATGAGGCCATGACTGACAACGCCTTCCCCGAGGCCGACCGCCAGGCCGTATACCGCGCCATCGCCGAACGCCGCGACATGCGCCACTTCACCGGCGGCAGCGTCACCCCGGAACTGTTGCACCGCCTGCTCCAGGCCGCGCACCAGGCACCCAGTGTAGGCTTGATGCAACCGTGGCGTTTTATCCGCATCAGCGACCGCTCATTGCGCAGGCAGATTCAACAGTTGGTGGAAGAAGAGCGCGCGCGCACCGCGCAGGCCCTGGGCGAGCGCTCCGATGACTTCATGAAGCTCAAGGTCGAAGGCATCAGCGACTGCGCCGAGGTGCTGGTGGCTGCACTGATGGATGATCGCGAGCGCCACATCTTCGGGCGCCGCACCTTGCCGGAAATGGACATGGCGTCTCTATCTTGCGCAATCCAGAACCTGTGGCTGGCGGCGCGCGTGGAAGGCCTGGGCATGGGCTGGGTGTCGCTGTTCGAACCCCTGGCGTTGGCCGAACTGCTGGGCTTGCCAGCCGGCGCGAAACCCCTGGCCGTACTGTGCCTGGGGCCGGTGGCTGAGTTCTACCCGGCACCGATGTTGCAGCTCGAAGGCTGGACCGAGCCGCGGCCGCTGAGTGACATGCTGTATGAAAACAAGTGGGGAGTGAGTCAATGAGTGTGGCCTTGCTGTGTGTCGCTGCGGTGGCGCTGGATGCGCTGCTGGGTGAACCCAGGCGCTGGCATCCGCTGGTGGCGTTCGGCAACTTCGCCGGGCGCATCGAGCAGCGTTTCAATAGCGGTGGGCGTGGCTGGCGCAGCCATGGCGTGACCGCGTGGTTTATCGCAGTCGTGCCCCTGACCTTGCTGGCCACCGCGTTATCGTGGGCGCCATATATAGGCTGGCTCCTGGAAATCCTGGCGTTGTACTGCGCCTTGGGCATGCGCAGCCTGGGCGAGCATGTGACGCCGGTGGCCCAGGCCCTGCGCAGCGATGATCTGGATGAGGCACGCAAACGCGTGAGTTACCTGGTCAGTCGCCAGACCAGCGAACTGGACCGCACCGAAGTTGCGCGCGCCGCAACCGAGTCGGTGCTGGAGAACGGCAGCGATGCGGTATTCGCCGCATTGTTCTGGTTTGTGGTGGCGGGCGTGCCAGGTGTGGTGCTTTATCGCCTGAGCAACACCCTCGACGCCATGTGGGGCTATCGCAACGAGCGCTTTGAGCGTTTTGGCTGGGCGGCTGCAAAGATCGACGATGTGCTCAACTACATTCCTGCGCGGCTGGTGGCCTTGACCTACGCGCTATTGGGCAAAACCCGCCTGTCTCTCAAATGCTGGCGCACCCAGGGCCCGACGTGGGACAGCCCTAACGCCGGTCCGGTGATGGCTGCCGGTGCCGGTGCGTTGGGCGTCGAACTCGGTGGCGCAGCGATTTATCACGGCGAGGTGCATCAGCGCCCGCAGTTGGGCGAAGGCCCGCCGGCCGATGCCGACTCCATTGATCGTGGCTGGCACCTGGTGCAGCGCGGCGTATGGTTGTGGCTGCTGGTCTTGTGCGTAGGGGCGCAAATCTATGCTTGAACACGGTGGTCGGCTGCGAAAGGCCGCGATTGAATACGGGATTGCCGAAGCGGATTGGCTTGATCTGTCCAGTGGCCTGGCGCCCTGGCCGTGGCCGATTCCCGAGATCCCGCTGCGTGCCTGGGCCCGCTTGCCGGAAACCGATGACGGCCTGGAGAAGGCCGCCTGCGAGTATTACGGCGCCGCCCAGTTGTTACCGGTGCCGGGCTCCCAGGCCGCGATCCAGTTGCTGCCACGCCTGCGCCGCTCCGGCAAGGTCGGCGTGCTTTCGCCTTGCTATGCCGAGCACGCCGAAGCCTGGCGTCGCGCCGGTTATGTGGTGCGTGAAGTGCAGGAGCAGGAGGTCGACTTCTTTCTCGACAGCCTCGACGTGCTGGTGGTGGTCAACCCCAACAACCCCACGGGCCTGAGCCTGTCCCCGCAACGCTTGCTGGACTGGCACGCACGGCTGGTCCAGCGCGGTGGCTGGCTGGTGGTGGACGAAGCGTTTATGGACGTGACCCCCGATTCAAGCCTGGCGAGCCATGCCGATCAGGTCGGTCTGATCGTACTGCGCTCGTTCGGCAAGTTTTTTGGCCTGGCGGGTGTACGCCTGGGCTTTGTGCTGGCCGAACGCAAGTTGCTCAAGTTGCTGGCCGAACAGGTCGGGCCCTGGGCAGTCAGCGGGCCGACGCGGGTATTGGGCCAAGTGTGCCTGCGCGATACGGATGGGCACACCCGCCAGCGCAATCGATGCATCGAAGCGGGCCAGCGCTTGTTCGAACTGCTTGAGCGCAGAGGCTTTCAACCTCACGGCGGCTGCGCATTGTTCCAGTGGTTGATCACGCCTCATGCCGAGCGCCTGCACGAATTCATGGCCCAGCGCGGCATCCTGCTGCGCCTGTTTGTGCACGACAGCAGCGTACGTTTCGGCTTGCCCGACACCGAAGCCGACTGGTTGCGGCTGGACGAGGCTTTGGCCGCATACAAGGAAGCCACATGAGTACACTGATGGTGCAGGGCACAACCTCCGACGCCGGCAAGAGTACCCTGGTGACCGCGCTATGCCGTTGGCTGGTGCGCCAGGGTGTTGCGGTGGTGCCGTTCAAGCCGCAGAACATGGCGCTCAACAGCGCGGTGACGGCCGAAGGCGGCGAGATCGGCCGCGCCCAGGCAGTGCAGGCCCAGGCCGCCAACCTGGCACCCCACACCGATATGAACCCGGTGCTGCTCAAGCCCAACAGCGACACCGGCTCGCAAGTGATCATCCACGGTCGCGCCGTGACCAGCATGAACGCCGTGGCCTATCACGACTACAAAGCCATTGCGATGCAGGCGGTGTTGGCTTCCCACGCACGTTTGAGTCAAGCCTATCCGGTGGTGATGGTCGAAGGTGCGGGCTCCCCGGCCGAGATCAACCTGCGCGCCAATGACATCGCCAACATGGGTTTCGCCGAAGCGGTGGATTGCCCGGTGCTGTTGATCGCCGATATCAATCGCGGCGGCGTGTTTGCCCATCTGGTCGGTACCCTGGAATTGCTGTCGCCCAGCGAGCAGGCACGGGTCAAGGGCTTCATCATCAACCGTTTTCGCGGTGATATCGCGCTGTTGCAGCCTGGCCTGGATTGGCTGGAGGCGCGCACCGGCAAGCCGGTTGTCGGCGTGTTGCCCTACGTGATGGACCTGCACCTGGAGGCGGAAGACGGCATCGACCAGCGCCAGATCGACAAGGCCGCCCACGTGCTCAAGGTGGTGGTGCCGGTGTTGCCGCGTATCAGCAATCACACTGACTTTGACCCGCTGCGCCTGCATCCTCAGGTGGATTTGCAGTTTGTCGGGCCGGGCCAGGCGATGCCTGCGGCTGACCTGGTCATCCTGCCTGGCTCCAAAAGCGTACGCAGCGATCTGGCCTTCTTGCGCGCCAATGGCTGGGATGCGGCCGTGGCGCGGCATCTGCGTTATGGCGGCAAGGTGCTGGGGATTTGCGGCGGTTTGCAGATGCTGGGTGAGCAGGTGCATGACCCGCTTGGGCTGGAGGGTGTGGCCGGGTCCAGTGCCGGCCTCGGGCTGCTGGCGTTTACCACAACGCTGGAGGAGCAGAAGCAACTGCGCAATGTGCGCGGACGCTTGGTGCTCGAAGATGCTGAAGTGAGTGGGTATGAGATTCACGCGGGTGTGACATCAGGCGATGCCCTGCTCAGCGCTGCGGTGCTGCTGGAGGATGGTCGCAGCGATGGCGCGCTGAGTGCTGATGGGCAGATTCTCGGCACCTACCTGCACGGGCTGTTCGAAACACCGGCGGCGTGCAGTGCCTTGCTGCGGTGGGCCGGATTGCAGGAGGTGCAAGAGGTGGATTATCACGGGTTGCGCGAGCGTGATATCGAGCGGTTGGCGGACTTGGTGGAGAACCACCTGGATACGGATTTATTGCGTCGATTGTGCGGGATTTGACGGCATGTATAGGACGCAAATGTGGGAGGGGGCTTGCTCCCGATAAGTGCTTCACAGTCACTGAGGTATCGACTGATACACCTTAATCGGGAGCAAGCCCCCTCCCACAATGGATGGTATCAATCGCAATTTTTTCGGCTGGCTGGAAAAGGTATTTGCTCATGTATCAATTAATCCTCGGCGGTGCCCGTTCGGGCAAGAGTCGCCTGGCTGAAAAGCTCGCCTGCGACAGCGCTTTGCCGGTCACTTATATCGCCACCAGCCAACCGCTGGATGGTGAAATGAATCAGCGGGTGGCGCTGCATCGCGAACGTCGCCCGGATCATTGGGGGCTGATTGAAGAACCCATCGAGCTGGCGCATGTGCTGCGTGAAAACGCCGCTACCGACCGCTGCCTGTTGGTGGACTGCCTGACGTTATGGCTGACCAATCTGCTGATGCTCGACGATAGCGATCGTCTGGTGTTCGAGCGCGATCAACTGCTGCAAACCCTGGCCTCGCTGCCGGGTGAAATCATTTTTGTCAGCAACGAGACCGGTCTGGGTGTCGTGCCGCTGGGCGAATTGACTCGCCGCTATGTGGATGAAGCCGGTTGGCTGCATCAAGCCTTGGCCGAGCGGTGTCAGCGTGTGGTGTTGACGGTTGCCGGCCTGCCCCTGACTTTGAAAGGTACTGCGTTATGACGGACTCCTGGTGGCTCAACCCCTGCAAGGCCATTGATACTGCGGCCCATGAACAGGCGCTGGCGCGTCAGCAACAATTGACCAAGCCCGCCGGTTCCCTCGGCCAGCTGGAGGCGCTGGCGGTGCAGCTGGCGGGTTTGCAGGGCCAGGTCAAGCCGTCGGTGGAGCAACTGTGGATCGCGATTTTTGCCGGTGATCACGGTGTGGTCGCCGAAGGCGTGTCGGCATTTCCTCAGGAAGTGACCGGGCAGATGTTGCATAACTTCGTCACCGGTGGTGCGGCGATCAGCGTGTTGGCGCGGCAACTGGATGCGCAGCTGGAAGTGATTGATCTTGGCACGGTGACGCCCTCGCTGAACTTGCCCGGCGTGCGTCATGTGAATATCGGCGCGGGCACGGCCAACTTCGTCGATGGCCCGGCGATGACCCAGGCTCAAGGGCTGTTGGCATTGCAAGCCGGCCGAGACAGCGCGCACCGCGCTCTGGAACGCGGTGCGCAGGTGTTTATCGGCGGCGAGATGGGTATCGGCAATACCACCGCGGCCAGCGCGTTGGCGTGTGCATTGCTGGATTGCCAGGTGAGCGACCTGACTGGCCCGGGCACAGGTTTGAATGCAGCGGGCGTCAGCCACAAGGTCGCGGTCATCGAGCGCGCTTTGGCGCTGCATGCCGGGCAACGGGGTGATGCGTTGCAAACGCTGTTCAATCTCGGCGGTTTTGAAATTGCCGCGTTGGTTGGCGCTTACCTGGCCTGTGCGCAGGCAGGTATCGTGGTGCTGGTGGATGGGTTTATCTGCAGCGTTGCCGCGCTGGTGGCGGTGCGCTTGAGCCCGGCGTGCCGCGAATGGCTGGTGTTCGGGCATCGCGGTGCCGAGCCGGGCCATCGCCATGTGTTGCACAGCCTGGATGCCGAACCGCTACTGGAACTGGGCTTGCGCCTGGGCGAAGGCAGCGGCGCGGCGCTGGCGGTGCCGTTGTTGCGTTTGGCCTGTGCGTTGCACGGGCAGATGGCAACCTTCGCCGAAGCGGCCGTGGCAGATCGCCCCGCATGACCTTGCACCTGGACCTGCTGCGCCACGGCGAAACCGAGCTGGGCGGCGGCCTGCGCGGCAGCCTGGACGATGCCTTGACCGCCAAGGGCTGGGCGCAGATGCGAGCCTCGGTGGTGGGGCAGGGGCCATGGGATCGGTTGATCGGCTCACCGTTGCAACGCTGCGCCTTGTTTGCCCAGGAGCTGGGAGCACAGCTCGGCCTGCCGGTCAGCCTTGAGCCGGCTTTGCAAGAACTCCACTTCGGTGCCTGGGAAGGCCAGAGCGCCGCGGCGCTGATGGAGACCGATGCCGAAGGGCTGGGTTTGTTCTGGGCCGATCCCTACGCGTTCACGCCGCCCCAAGGCGAGCCTGTCAGTGCATTTTCCGAGCGGGTGCTCGGCGCGGTGTCACGCCTGCATCAGGCTTACGCCGGCCAGCGCGTGTTGTTGGTCAGCCATGGCGGCGTGATGCGCCTGCTGCTGGCCCGGGCGCGTGGGATGCCGCGCGAGCAACTGCTGAACGTCGAGGTCGGCCACGGCGCGCTTTTCAGCCTGCAGGTCGGTGCCGACGGCGTACTGAAAGAAGGATCGTGACGATGTTGCCGTTCTGGATCGCCCTGCAATTTCTCAGCTGCCTGCCGATCCGCTTGCCGGGTATGCCGCAGCCTCAGGAGCTAGGCCGTTCGTTACTGTTTTATCCGCTGGTGGGACTGCTGTTCGGTCTATTGCTGTGGGGGTTGAACCTGGTATTGATGGGCGCGCCCTTGCTGCTGCACGCCGCGCTGTTGCTGACGGCCTGGGTGCTGCTCAGCGGTGGCCTGCACCTGGATGGCCTGGCGGACAGCGCCGATGCCTGGTTGGGTGGCTTTGGTGATCGCGAACGCACGCTCAGTATCATGAAAGATCCGCGCAGCGGGCCGATTGCGGTGGTTACCCTGGGCTTGGTGCTATTGCTCAAGTTCAGCGCGTTGGTGGCCTTGATCGAGCAGCATAATGGCGCCGCCCTGATCCTGGCACCGTTGATCGGACGGGCTTCGATGCTGGCGCTGTTTCTTACCACGCGCTATGTGCGGGCAGGAGGGTTGGGCCAGGCCTTGTCGGACTACTTACCGCGGATTGTCGGCCAGCAGGTGCTGATCCTCAGCGGATTGACCTGCATCCTGATCGGTGGTTTCAACGGCGGTATTGCGGTGTTGCTGGCGGCGCTGTGCTTTATGGGGCTGCGTCACTTGATGATCAGGCGCCTTGGCGGTACCACGGGCGACACGGCAGGCGCGCTATTGGAACTACTGGAAGTCGCTGTCCTGGTCGGGTTGGCGCTGTAACGCTTTCTTGCAATTCCTTAACTCCGGGTATATACACGCTCTATGCTTGCTTCCCAATGTTTATGCACCAACCTGCGACGCGCCGCCCGTGGCGTCAGCAGGCATTACGACGGCGCTCTCGACGGCTTCGGGATCAACGTCGCCCAGTATTCTTTGCTGTGTAACCTGCAGCGCCTTGACCAACCGAGCATTTCCAGCCTGGCCGAAGCCATGGGCCTGGATCGCAGCACCCTGGGGCGCAACCTGCGTGTTCTGGAGGGAGAGGGGTTGGTGCAATTGGTCGAGGGCGATGACCTGCGAAACCGCCTTGTGCTGTTGACTGAAAGTGGCCAGCAGCGATTGGCCGCCGCGTTGCCGGCATGGGAAGCGGCGCAACAGAAACTGATTGATAAGCTCGGCGCTGAAAAGCGCGAAACCTTGTTGGCCTTGCTGGATGAACTCGCCTGAACGGCGGTTTGTTCGACTACAAGCGGGTATATACCCGCGAGCGGAGAATAAAAAATGACCTCGATGTGGCGCACCAGCGGTTGGATCCTTGTGGGGAGTGCGCTGATCCTGGCGTTGTCCTTGGGCGTACGGCATGGCTTCGGCCTGTTTCTGGCGCCGATGAGCAGCGAATTCGGCTGGGGGCGTGAGACCTTCGCCTTCGCCATTGCCTTGCAGAACTTGATCTGGGGCCTGGCGCAGCCGTTTACCGGCGCCTTGGCCGACCGTTTCGGCGCAACCAGAGTGGTGTTTGTCGGCGGCGTGTTGTACGCCGTGGGCCTGGTGCTGATGGGGATGTCCGACTCCGCGTGGTCATTGTCCCTGAGTGCAGGCTTGCTGATTGGCATCGGCCTGTCCGGTACCTCGTTTTCAGTGATTCTCGGTGTGGTCGGTCGCGCCGTACCGCCGGAAAAACGCAGCATGGCCATGGGCATTGCCAGCGCCGCCGGGTCCTTCGGCCAGTTCGCCATGGTGCCCGGCACCCTCGGCTTGATCGGTTGGCTGGGCTGGTCCGCAGCGTTGCTGGCGTTGGGCTTGATGGTGGCGTTGATCCTGCCGCTGGTTGCCATGCTCAAGGACCGGCCGTTGCCGGTCACGGTCGGTCAGCAAACCCTGCGCGAAGCGTTGAAGGAAGCCTGCTCTCACTCCGGGTTCTGGCTGCTGTCTTTCGGTTTTTTTGTGTGCGGGTTCCAGGTTGTGTTTATCGGTGTGCACTTGCCGGCGTACCTGGTCGACCAACATCTGCCGGCCACGGTGGGCACCACGGTGCTGGCCTTGATCGGTCTGTTCAATGTGTTCGGCACCTATACCGCTGGCTGGCTGGGCGGGCGCATGTCCAAGCCGCGCTTGCTGACCGGCCTGTACCTGCTGCGGGCGGTGGTGATTGTGTTGTTCCTGTGGGCGCCAGTCACTGAAGTGACGGCCTATCTGTTTGGCATGGCGATGGGGTTTCTGTGGTTGTCCACCGTGCCGCTGACCAACGGCACCGTCGCGACGTTGTTTGGCGTACGCAACCTTTCGATGCTCGGCGGGATTGTGTTCCTGTTCCATCAACTCGGTTCGTTCCTCGGCGGTTGGCTGGGCGGGGTAGTCTATGATCGAACCGGCAACTACGATTTGATCTGGCAGGTGGCGATTCTGCTCAGCCTGCTCGCCGCGGCCTTGAACTGGCCGGTGCGTGAGCGGCCAGTGGCGCGTGTGCAGGCGCAGATGGAGGCGGCATGAGGGTAGCGGTGCGCTTGATGGTGATGGCGGCAGGGTTGCTTCTGTTGCTACTGGCCTGGTGGGGTTGGCAGCAAGGTGGCCTGGCGTTGATGCAACTGGGCATGGCGATCTGTTAAGTTCAATGCCTGAACTGACTCAAGGACTTTGATCATGTTGATGCGCTGGCTCGCTGTACCCGTCCTCATGGCTGTTGGCAGCGTGGCCATGGCCGCCAGCTGCCCGTCGCTGCTTACGGGCCAATTGCCCAAACTGCGGGCCAAGGAATCCATTGACCTGTGCCAGCAATTCGCTGGCAAACCCTTGGTGATCGTCAATACGGCGAGCTTCTGCGGCTTTGCCCCGCAGTTCAAGGGCCTGGAAGGCTTATATCAACGCTATAAGGGCGAAGGCCTGGAAGTGATTGGCGTGCCGTCCGATGACTTCAAGCAGGAAGCCAAGACCGGGGAGGAGACCGCCAAGGTCTGCTACGTGAATTATGGCGTGACCTTCACCATGACCGAGCCGCAGAAGGTCAAGGGGCCGGATGCGGTGCATCTGTTCAAGGTCCTTGCCGAGCAGGCCGACGCGGCGCCGAAGTGGAACTTCTACAAGTACGTGGTTGACCGCCAGGGCAATGTTGTCGCCAGCTTTTCCAGCCTGACCAAGCCGGACAGCCCGGAGTTGATCAAGGCGGTCGAGCAGGCGATAGCATCCAAACCCTGATAACCAGCCACTGAAAAGCCCCGCCTCCTTCACAGGAGAGCGGGGCTTTTTTATACGGTCGCGGTTTAGAACTTGTAGGTCATGCCCAGGCCGAAACCGTTGGCACTGTTTTCATACTTGGCGTTGTAGCTGGCCAATTGGTTGGAGCGCGAAACCTTGACGTCTTCTTCCTTCAGGTAGGAGTAGGCCAGGTCGATGGTCATGTTCGGCATGACCTCGTAGCCCAGGCCCAGGCTGAAGATCGTGCGGTCGCCGGTCGGGATGCGTGGCGAACGATCCGTGTTGTTGGTAGGCGACTGGTCGAAAGTCAGGCCGGTACGCAACACCACTTGCTTGGTGAGCTGATACGAAGTACCCACGGCATAGGCCCAGGTATCGTGCCAGTTCTGGTCTTCCTTGATAGTGCCTACCAAGGCAGGGGCGAGCGCGCCGCCTGTTGCGCCGGACACGCCGTCGTTCTTGACGGTGATGTCTTTCAAGCGGCTCCAGCGTGTCCAGGTTGCACCTGCATACAGCTTCCAGGCGTCAGTCAGGTCTTGGGTCACCGACAGGTCGTAGGATTCAGGCGTATCGATCTTCAGCGACGCATCGTAGCGATTGCTGCGCAGGGCGGCAGCGGTCGCGGCTGGTGCGGTGACTTCGGTGTGGCCGTCCAGCTTGTAGCTGACCTTGGAGTGATAGGTCAGGCCGACGCGGGTGGTATCGGTGGCTTGTACCAGCACGCCGATGTTGAAGCCCAGCGCGGTGTCGTCACCCTTGATCTTGATGTTGGTGTCTGGCGCGAGAGCGTTCAGCGTCAGGTCTGATTCCAGGGTGCCGGCGATGCGGTTGATGGTCGGGCCAAAACCAACGGAAACACGGTCGTTGAAGGCGTAGCTGACCGTTGGCTGGAAGGTGATGACTTTCACTTCACTCTTGCTGCCAAAGCCACGGCCCTGGAAGCCGCTTTCGTAGTCGGTTACCAGGCCGAACGGTGCATAGACACCGAAGCCGACAGCCCACTGATCGTTGAGTTTATTGGTGTAGAAACCGAAAGGGACGGCGGTGAATGGCACCATGTCGCCTTTGTTGCTGCCGCGGGAGCGGCCGCTGACGTCGCTGATATCAGTAGAAGCATCAATGGCTGCAACGCCGCCGGTGATCTGTTGACCTTCCAGGCGTGCCATACCGGCAGGGTTGCCGAACACAGTGCTTGCATCATCGGCAGAAGAAGATCGACCTGCAAAACCAGTACCCATCCCGCTGACGCTCTGTTCGTTCAGGGCAAAGCCGCTGGCGAATAGTTGGGAGGATGCCATGGCAACGGCGAGGCTAAGTGTGGTCTTGAGCATTACTTTTTTCATTATTAGAACTCCGAGGTGATCACCGCAGCGGAAAGTAACAATAAATTTGCGATCGCGCTATAGGGTGTAATGCAGGAGATAGAGCGGTTTTGTAGGACAATCCGACCAGATTCGCTGTTTTTTGCCGAATCTTGCAATTTACCCGGTCAGCAGATCACCTGTTTCATGGCTGGAACACAGGTTTGCCAGGCTTGGGTGAAATCCCGCAGCCGACCTTGAGGGTGGAATATTTCTTTCCAGATACGCGCCATGGCCAATACGTCGCCTGGGGCGGGGAGTGCTGGGCGATGTTGTTCTACCAGCAGCCAGGCGATTGCCGTGGCGTATCGCAGGTTTACCGTCAACTCCAACTGGGGCGCACTCAGAAACGCATGTTGGCTGGCCAGCCCGCGCACCAGGCTTGCGCGTTCCGGGTCCAGCGCCAGGTATTCGTCCCAGAGGGCACGGTGGCGGGGTTCAGTGATGCTATAGAGGCCATGGCCGCGCCGATCATGCAGGGCCGACCCCAGTTCTGACTGGCTGGCGGCGATCCCCAGTAACAAGGACTCGGCTGTTGGGTTATGGCAGCCGAGGTAGGTCAAGGTCGGCCTGATCACATAACGACACAATTCGCTGGCGGCAATACCCATACAAGCCTCAGTCCATAAATGGGGTTGACGAGCCTGAGAATGAGGGCTTGGCAGCGGTGAATCGGATCTCAGGCCCGTCGCAAGCGGACGATGCCGCTTGAGTTGAAGTGTAGTGTCATATTCATGATGTAAAGGACTGTTTTTAAAACATCTTATCTATTCAGTTATAACGTTTATATCTATCGGTGCTTAGTAAATACCGGCCCGCGCCAAATTTCAGGCAATAAAAAACCCTGTTTTTCAGACAGGGTTTTTGTTTTCAGCGACTCGGTCGATCAGGCAGTCAGTGCCTGACGGGTACGCTCGATCACGGCCTGCAGCGGTTCTGCGCTGGAGTATTGATCGGGGTACAGGCGTTCGCTGTGACGAGCGATACCGTGTTCATTGACCAGGGTGAAGCTGAAGCAGCCTTTGCGAGCGGCCATGATCAGGCAGTTCATTGGGGCAAAAGCGTTAGTGAGGGTGCGAATGGCATCCTGAGTGTGGATTTGAGCGTTCATATTATTGGTGTTCCTACAAATGACACGGATAAGAACCGTGCAACGTTAAAACGTTCCAGTAACGCTGATCACCATTGATCAAACGAAGAACCTGACTGGAACAAAGCAGCCAGTTTGAAGCGCTAATAATTTAGGCGCGCTTGGGCTGGCAGGTAGGTACTTAGGAGGGCAGGCAACACAACAGGGGCAAAGGTTCTGGGCCCGGGGTGAAGATCCTGATCAATTTGCAGGTTGGTTCGGTCAGAGTATGTAAACTTCGCGACACCCTTTGCTTGTTCAAAGGCAGTGTCGTCGCAAGCGATACCTGGAAACCATCGAGGTGGTCGATCCCGTGTGGTTCAGGGGACTTGTTCGACCAGAATTGACTTTCAGCTTGGTACTAACGCCGCGGATAGTAACGGAATGAAGCAGGGAAGGGAAGGGGGTTGGTAAAAAACTTTAATCAGCCGCCGAGCAGTCCACGATAGACCAATACGGTCATAGACGCAGCCAGGGCGCAGCCCAGTGCGTAAGCGGCGAGCGTCAGGCGCAAGGACTGGCCGGTCTCGATCAGTTTCATGACCTCGTGCAGATCATTGATCCGGCCGTCACTCAGTTCGATGCACAGGCTCGCGGCGGTAAAGGCGGCCGAGAGCAAAATCGCGATAGCGAACAACGCGCCGTCCGGAGAGGGTAGCGCTGCATTGATTCCCAACGATGTCGCGCAGATGGCCAACAGCAGCATGGCGAAAAGCAGAATTCCTTTCATCGGCCCTACAGAGTTGCGTTGACGGTGGCGCAGTGTGGCGAGCCGGGACAGATTTGAAAAGCCCCCGGGTTTGTCCTGGCAGTAACATGTTTAACGCGTGTTGAATCAAAAAACGCCGGCGATATAACCCTTGAATAGTTACTTGTGCACATTGGTTGCGGCATGTGTAACCCTCCTGCCACTCACCGCGAAGGGCGCCCATTTGCCTGTAATCAAAATTTAAGTCAATGAAAAATCTGGCTTTTTTTTATTGGTGAAAAAATCGTCAGTTTGACCGGGGGCCCCGTTCCATGGGCCTTTGCGCGAGTTCAAGGAGGGTTGTCCACTGAGTTATCCACAGCTTCTGTGGATTGTCCCAAGCGCTTGCTCTAGGACGGGCGTGCAGGTTTTTTTCAGCTTTACCTGTACGAAAAAAAGAGTAGAGTGGCGCGCCTTCCGTTCTGTCCCACAGTGCTTTATGAAGTTTCGCTCAGTATCACCTTCTGTTACCGACACTACTCAAACTGTTACCGCACCCAAGCGTTTTTCCTTGAAGGTCGCTCTGTGGCTGCTCGACAGCCCGCGTCTGGGCCAGAGCCGCAACGTCAAGCACTTCGCTGGGCGTTTGCTCAAGCAGCCTGCCCGGGAAGGCGTGGTGGCCGCACAGAGTCGTCTCGGCCAGCTGATGTGCCGCGAGTGCGGAAACGCACGTGACCGGCGCATTGGTCATGATCTATTACGCTCGGCCGCTCGCGCCGGCGATCGTCGCGCCCAGAGTGAACTGCGCCAGGTCGAAGACTGAGCTGTCTTCGGGCCCTGTGCTTGGTTACCCTTGATCTTTTTTGGTGATGGCAGAAATGGCTATGGTTTTTGACTGGACCAGTATTGCCTTGGGGCTCGTTGGCGCAGCCGTACCGTTACTGGCGCTGTGCTGGCAGATTCAGCGGCGCTTGAACGCGCGCAACACCGGGTGGGAACTGCTGGAAGAACGCCTGGCAAACGCGCAACTGGCCCAAGAGGGGCTCGCCGCCCAGCTGGATGCCAGTCGCGATGAAATCAGCGACCTGAGCCAGGCCAACGCCGCCAAACAAGCCGACCTGGCGGCACTGGGTCGCGAAGTCGAACTGTTGCAGATCGACCGCGATAACGCCCGCGATGCCGCCCATGCCTGGAACCTCGATCGCAGCGCCAAGGAAACCGAACTGCGCCGTCTCGACGCCTTGGCCGCAGCCCTGAGCGCGGAATTGCGCGAGCAACAGGAGAGCCATCAGCAGCGCCTCACTGACCTGCAAGGCTCACGGGACGAGCTGCGTGCTCAATTCGCCGAGCTTGCCGGTAAAATCTTCGACGAGCGTGAACAGCGCTTCGCCGAAACCAGCCAGGAACGCCTGGGCCAGTTGCTCGACCCGCTCAAGGAGCGCATCCAGTCCTTCGAGAAACGCGTTGAAGAAAGCTATCAAAACGAAGCCCGTGAGCGGTTCTCCCTGGCCAAGGAGCTTGAGCGCCTGCAGCAACTGAACCTGCGCCTGTCGGACGAAGCCACCAACCTGACCCGCGCCCTCAAGGGGCAGAAAACCCAGGGCAACTGGGGGGAACTGATTCTTGAGCGGGTGCTGGAACACGCAGGCCTGGAAAAAGGCCGCGAATACCAGACCCAGGTCAGCCTCAAGGGCCCGGATGGCGAGCGCTTCCAGCCGGACGTGCTGATCATGTTGCCGGGTGACAAGCAGGTGGTGGTCGACTCCAAGGTCAGCTTGACCGCCTATCAACAGTACGTGGCGGCGGATGACGAAGTGATTGGCCAGGCGGCGTTGAAGCAGCATGTGCTGTCTTTGCGCAATCACGTCAAGGGCTTGGCCGGCAAGGACTACAAGCGCCTGGAAGGTTTGCACAGCCTGGATTTCGTTCTGCTGTTCGTACCGATCGAGGCGGCTTTTTCCGCGGCCTTGCAGGCTGAACCGAATTTGTTCCAGGAAGCCTTCGATCGCCATATCGTGATTGTCAGCCCCACCACCTTGCTCGCCACCCTGCGGGTGATCGATAGCCTGTGGAAGCAGGAGCGTCAGAGCCAGAACGCCCGGGAAATCGCCGAGCGTGCCGGTTGGCTGTACGACAAGTTCGTGTTGTTTATCCAGGACCTGGACGAAGTGGGCAACCGGCTGCAGCAGTTGGACAAGGCTTACAGTGCGGCGCGCAACAAATTGACGGACGGGCGTGGGAATCTGGTCAGCCGTACCGAGCAGTTAAGGTTGCTCGGCGCCCGAGCCAGCAAGAGCCTTCCGGCGGATTTGCTGGAGCGAGCGATGACAGATTCGGATGGCGTGGCGCATCTCCCCGAATAGACTTGGGGCCAAATGTGGGAGTGGGCAAGCCCCTCCCACATTTTGACCACGCACGACCCTTTTACAAGGGCAGGTGCCTGCTCAACAGTGCCCTCAACGCCGCCGGCTTCACCGGCTTGGCCAGGTAGTCCAGCCCCGCCCCATGCACCTGCGCCACCATCTCCGGGCGCCCGTCGGCACTGATCACAACGCCGGGAATAGGCTCGGCCAATTGCGCTCGCAGCCAGCCCATCAGTTCGGTGCCGGTTTCGCCGTGGTCCAGGTGATAATCCACCAGCGCCAGTTGCGGTCGCATACCGTCGGCCAGCAGCGCTGCGCACTGGGCCTGGTCGGTGGCGGTCCAGACTTCGCAGCCCCAGCGTGTCAGCAGGCTGCGCATACCGATCAGGATGCTTTCCTCGTTATCCACGCACAGCACCCGCGCACCGCTCAGGGGCAGGCCGTTCTCCACGGCGGCTTTTGGCTGCGGGCTGGCCTGGTTGCGCGCCAGCGGCACGCACACGCTAAACACGCTGCCCTTGCCCGGCCACGAGCGCACGCTCAGGCGATGGCCCAACACGCGGCACAGGCCGTCGGCAATCGCCAAGCCCAGGCCCAGGCCCTTCTCGGCGCGGGTCTGGTGGCTGTCCAGGCGCTTGAATTCTTCGAAGATCACTTTTTGCTTGTCCGGCGGAATGCCCGGGCCTCGGTCCCATACTTCCAGGCACAGTTCGCCCTGACGTCGACGTACGCCCAGCAGTACGGGCCCGTCGGCATAACGGAAGGCATTGGTCAGAAAGTTCTGCAACACCCGCCTCAGCAACTTGATGTCGCTGTCCACTCGCAGGCGGCTGCCGCGCCAACGGAAGCGCAAGCCTTGCTCATGGGCCAGCGCCTTGAATTCTGCGCCCAGGGTGTCAAATAGCTCATTGAGTACAAAGGGCTGGCGTTGTGGATTGATCTTGCCGTTTTCCAGGCGCGATATGTCCAGCAAGTCGCTGATCAGGTCTTCGGCTGAGCGCAACGAGCTGTCCAGATGCTGCACCAGTTGCCGCGCCTCGTCGGACAGGCCGTCGTGCTGGTGGGAGAGGGCGGCGGAGAACAGACGTGCGGCGTTCAGCGGTTGCATCAGATCGTGGCTCACCGCCGCCAGGAATCGCGTCTTCGATTGGCTGGCAGATTCGGCCACGCCTTTGGCGTCGGTCAGCGCCACGTTGAGCTGCGACAACTCATGGGTGCGCTCGGTCACTCGCTGTTCCAGGCCCTCGTTTGCCTCGGTCAGTGCCTGTTCGGCTTCGCGGAACGCGGTGATGTCGGTGAAACTCATGACAAAACCGCCACCGGGCATCGGGTTGCCGATCAACTCGATCACCCGGCCATTGGGAAACAGGCGCTCGGAGGTGTGCGCGCGGCCCTGGCGCATCCAGTGCAGGCGTCGCGCCACGTGCACTTCGGCTTCACCCGGCCCGCACAGGCCGCGCTCGGCGTTGTAGCGAATAATGTCGGCAATCGGCCGGCCGACGCTGATCAAACCGTCCGGGTAGTTGAACAGCTCCAGGTAGCGCCGGTTCCAGGCCACCAGCTTGAGCGACTGGTCCACCACGCTGATGCCCTGGGTAATGTTCTCGATAGCGCCTTGCAGCAGGGCGCGGTTGAATTGCAGCACCTCGGAGGCTTCGTCGGCGATGCGTACTACGTCCTCCAGCTGCATTTCCCGGCCTTCGATCGCGGCTTTCACCACTGCCCGCGTCGAGGAGGCGCCGAGTACGCCGGCCAACAAACGCTCGGTATGGGCGATCCAATCGTTGTCGGCATTCTGGTTGGGGTTGAAGCCTTTACCCTGGCGATAGGCAAAGCGAATGAAGCTCTGCTGGGCACGTTCTTCGCCGACGAAACGTGCAGCCAGGCTGAGCAGGTCGCTGATCTGCACCGACAACATGGAACGAGCATTGGCGCGCTGGTTGATTTCCTGGCCGATAAACCGGCCGGCCTGCCAGTGCTCGGAAACTCGCGTGCGCGACAGCATCGATACCCAGACGAAGAGGGTGAAGTTACCCGCCAGGGAGAACACTGTACCCAAGGTCAGCGACGTCACCGACAGCCCGAATGGGTGGGAGTGCATCCAGGTCAGGCCGGGGAAAAGGCTGAGCGACCAGCCAAGGCTTTTCGCCGTCACCGGTAGGACCAAGGTGTAGAACCACAGGAATGTACCGGCGGCCAGGCCGGCAAATACACCGCGCCGGTTGGCCTGCTTCCAGTAGAGCGCACCGAGCATTGCCGGGGCCAGTTGGGTCACGGCGGCAAAAGCGATCTGGCCGATGGTGGCCAGGCTGGCAGTCGAGCCCAGCAGACGGTAGCTCACATACGCCAGCAGCAGAATGATCACAATGCTCACCCGGCGTACCGAGAGCATCCAGTGGCGGAACACTTCGAACGGCCGCTCGGCGCTGGAGCGGCGCAGCAACCACGGCAACAGCATGTCGTTGGAGACCATGGTCGACAACGCGATGCTGGCCACGATGACCATGCCGGTGGCTGCCGAAGCCCCGCCGATGAACGCCAGTACGGCGAGGGCCGGGTGGGCCTGGGCCATCGGCAGGCTGATCACGTAGGAGTCGGGCAGCACCGAACCGGGCAACAGCATTTTTCCGCCCAGGGCGATCGGTACCACGAACAACGCGGCGAGGATCAAGTACGCCGGAAATACCCACTTGGCCAGGCGCAGGTCCTGCGGGTCAATGTTCTCAACGACAGTCACATGGAATTGCCGGGGCAGGCAGATGATCGCCATCATGGCGACGCCAGTCTGCACCACCATTGATGGCCAGTTGATCGTTTCTTTCCAGTATTCCTCCAGGCGCGGCGCGAGCATGGCCTGGCTGAACAGATCGCCGAAACCGTCGTACAAGCCGTAGGTCACAAACGCGCCGACCGCGAGAAATGCGAACAGCTTGACCAAAGACTCAAAGGCAATCGCCAGCACCATGCCCCGGTGGTGTTCGGTGGCATCGAGGTTGCGCGTACCAAACACGATAGTGAACAGCGCCAGCACCAGCGACACGATCAAGGCGGTGTCCTGAGCCCGGGTACCGGTGGTGTCGGGGCCTGCGCCGATCAACAGGTTTACGCCCAGCACGATGCCTTTGAGTTGCAGCGCGATATAGGGCAGCACGCCGACCAGACAGATCAGCGCGACCACCACCGCCAGGGATTGGGATTTGCCATAGCGAGCGGCGATAAAGTCGGCGATGGAGGTGATGTTTTCCTGCTTGCTGATCAGGATCATCTTCTGCAGCACCCAAGGCGCCAACACCAGTAACAGCACCGGCCCCAGGTAGATCGGTAAAAATGCCCACAACTGCTCGGCGGCTTGGCCTACCGCTCCGAAGAACGTCCAACTGGTGCAGTACACCGCCAGCGACAAGCTATAGACCCACGCACGCACCCGGGGTGGCAGCGGCGCATGGCGGCGGTCACCGTAAAAAGCGATGGCAAACATAATGGCCATATAGGCCAGGGCAACGGCGGCGATCAGCCCGCTGGACAGCGTCATGGTAACTCCGAGCATAAGAACACCCGGGCATTCCGGGCCCGGTTGGACAGTCTCGCATGATGCCTGTTGTTAGTCAGTGTCGACCAAGGTCGCGTGGGATCTAATGTCGCAGGTGCGTTCAGCGCGGGGGCAGGGTTTTCTGGCGCAGGATGTAGATCGTCACCAGCACGGCGCTGGTCAGCATGAAGCCGCGAGCCCACGGCAAGGGCACCAGGTAACATGATAGCGCGATGCTCAGCCACATCAGGCCGATGGCGTAGACCTTACCCTTGAGTGGAATGCCGTTGCCATCCAGGTAATCACGAATCCATGGGCCCAGCCGTGGGTGTTCCACCAGCCAGTGATAGAACCGCGGGGAGCTTCGAGCGAAGCAGGCGGCGGCCAGCAGTAGAAAGGGCGTGGTCGGCAATACCGGTAGGAAAATGCCAATCACTCCCAGCGCTACGCTCAGCCAGCCGATGGCCAGCAGTACGTAGCGCAGGAGCAGTGAGCGGTCGCCCATGGGTGCCACGGGCAAGCGACTCAGTGGTGACGTGGCTTGAGGATCGCCGGTTTTTCGTCAGGCGCGTTGCACAGCAGGTACAGCGCGGTCAGGGCTTCCGGGATCTGCACGATCATGTCGTCCATCAGGTTGGCATCGGCGGCGATGTCGGAGAACTCTGCTTCTTCTTCGAACAGGCCCGAACCAACCATGATCGGCAGGAGCATTTCGCTGACTTCTTCTTCGGCGGTTTCGAACCAGGCGGCTTCACGCAGGAACACGCCTTCCATGAAACCGATGCACCAGCCGCGCAGGTCGGAGTCATCCGGGTCGTCGCCCAGGTCGAGGTCGCATGGCAGCTCGAACTCTTCGTCGGAGGCCAGTTGGCGCGCAATGTGGGCCTTGAGGGCGATCAGGGTGGATTCGATTTCTTCGCGCTGGGCGGCGTCGCTGTAATGAGGCTCTTCAGCGAACAGCGCGTCGATCCATTCACGGTCCGGGACGGTTTCGGAGCAGATCGACAGGGCGGTCAGGTAGCCGTGGGCGGCCACGTAGTCCAGCGCCTCGTCATGCAGCTCATCGGCGTCGAGGAAGGCTTGCAGGCGGGTTAGTTGCTCAGCGAAGGACATTGAAGGGCTACCTTGGGAATAAACGATGCTGAATTCTAGGCTTTCTTGAGCGCCCAGGCCAGCCGCACGGCATATTTGCCCGGTTTTAGAGCGGGCGTCTATTCGTCAGTCGCGCCCTTTGGCCGATGACGCTCGGGTATACTGCCGCGTTTTGTGATGCCCCTGCAGGCTTAGCGCCAATCCGGGAAAACTTCGCTTACGGATTATTTTCCGTGAAAGCGTATTTTTTCGGCCAGCCTGTACAGAGGGATTTCGGCACCATTTTGGAGTTTTACATGCTCGAGCAGGCTCAACGCGTCCTCAAGGACATCTTCGGCTACGACAGTTTTCGTGGCCGCCAGGGTGCGATCATTGAGCGTGTGGCCAGCGGCGGCGATGCCCTGGTGCTGATGCCTACCGGTGGCGGCAAGTCGCTGTGCTTCCAGGTACCCGCGCTGTTGCGCAACGGCCTGGCGGTGGTGGTGTCGCCGCTGATCGCGTTGATGGACGATCAGGTTGCCACCCTCGAAGAGCTGGGCGTCGCCGCCGCTTCCCTGAACTCCACTCTCAGCGCCGAGCAGCAGCGCGACCTGGCCGCACGAATCAAGCGCGGTGAAGTGAAGATGTTGTACCTGGCGCCGGAGCGTCTGGTGCAGCCACGCATGTTGGCCTTTTTGCAGAGCCTGGAAATCGCCCTGTTCGCCATCGACGAAGCCCACTGTGTATCGCAGTGGGGCCACGATTTCCGCCGCGAATACCTGCAGCTTGGTCAATTGGCGGAGCTGTTCCCCGACGTGCCGCGCATCGCCCTGACCGCCACCGCCGACAAACGTACCCGTGAAGAGATCGTCGAGCGCCTGCATTTGCAGAATGCCGAGCGCTTCCTGTCCAGCTTTGACCGGCCGAATATCTTCTATCGCATCGTACCCAAGGAGCAGCCACGCAAGCAGTTGCTCGCGTTCCTGTCCGAGCGGCGCAGCGATGCGGGTATTGTCTACTGCCTGTCACGCAAGAAGGTCGATGAAGTCGCTGCGTTCCTGTGCGAGCAAGGCTACCCGGCGCTGCCTTACCACGCCGGCCTGCCCAATGAAACGCGCTCTGCGCACCAGAAACGCTTCCTCAACGAGGAAGGCCTGATCATGGTGGCGACCATCGCCTTCGGCATGGGTATCGACAAATCCAACGTGCGTTTCGTGGCGCACATGGACCTGCCCAAATCCCTTGAGGCCTATTACCAGGAAACCGGACGTGCCGGCCGTGATGGCCTGCCGGCGGATGCCTGGATGGTCTACGGCCTGCAGGACGTGGTGATGCTCAAGCAGATGCTGCAGAACTCCGAAGGGGACGAGCGTCACAAGCGTCTGGAGCAGCACAAGCTCGACGCCATGCTTTCGTTGTGCGAAGAAACCCGCTGCCGCCGTCAGACGCTGCTGGCGTATTTCGACGAAGACATGCCGCAACCCTGCGGCCACTGCGACAACTGCATCGACGGCGTGCAAACCTGGGACGCTACCGAGCCTGCGCGCCAGGCGTTGTCGACGATCTATCGCACTGGCCAGCGCTATGGCGTGGGCCATCTGGTGGATGTGTTGCTCGGCAAGGACAATGAAAAAGTTCGTAGCTTCGGCCACGAAAAACTGTCGGTCTATGGCGTCGGCAAGGCCCGTGCCGAGGGCGAATGGCGTTCGCTGTTTCGCCAGATGGTTGCCCGTGGCCTCGTCGACATTGATATCGAAGGCTATGGCGGGCTGCGCCTGAACGACAGTTGCCGGCCGTTGCTCAAGGGTGAAGTCAGCCTGGAACTGCGCCGCGACCTAAAGCCGCAGGCCAGCGCCAAAAGCAGCAGCACCAGCCAGGCCAGCCAGTTGGTGCGGGGCGAGGAGCGCGAGCAGTGGGAGGCGTTGCGTACCCTGCGGCGCAAATTGGCGCAGGAACACAGCGTGCCGCCCTACGTTATCTTCCCCGACTCCACCTTGCTGGAAATGCTCCGCGAGCAACCCACCACCATGGCCGAGATGGCTCGGGTCAGTGGCGTGGGTGCGCGCAAGCTGGAGCGTTACGGCCAGGCCTTCCTCGAAGTGCTCGGCGGCCAGGCAGAAGCGCCGAAGGAAATCGCCGATATTCGCCACGAACTGATCAGCCTGGCCCGCGCTGGCATGACCCCGATCCAGATCGCCGGCCAACTGCAATGCTCGGAAAAAAATGTGTATACCCTGCTCGCCGAAGCCATTGGCAAGCAACAGTTGTCGCTGGAGCAGGCCCTTGATTTGCCTGAGGATTTACTCGGCGAAATCCAGGATGCCTTCCTCGACGGAGAAGGCGAATTGCCACCTGTAGTGGAGATCGCTCCATTGTTCACCGGGCGTGTTCCCGAGGGTGTTTTGTACTGCGTGCGTGCCGCTTTGCAGTCGGAATTCGAAATTTAGTGTGGCAATTACGACAATGTAACGAATCAGTACATACCGGGCCTTGCCTACTGGCATGGCTCATGCTTAGCTGACTAATAATTAGCCACACTTTATTTTCAGTCTTAAACATGAGTTTTTTATGCCGTTAACCGATCAACACCGTTTTGGCATGCAGTTGGCGCAAATGTCCCGAGGTTGGCGCGCCGAGCTGGACCGTCGTTTGGCGGGGCTAGGGTTGTCCCAGGCGCGCTGGCTGGTGCTGCTGCATCTGGCCCGTTTTGTCGAAGCACCTACCCAACGTGAACTGGCACAAAGTGTCGGCGTCGAAGGGCCGACCTTGGCGCGCCTGCTCGACAGCCTGGAAGGCCAGGGCCTGGTGCAACGCCAGGCCGTGGTGGAAGACCGCCGCGCCAAACGCATTTTGTTGTGTGATACCGCTCAACCGCTGATCGACCAGATCGAGACCATCGCCACGGCCTTGCGCCATGAGCTGTTCGTTGGGGTGAATGAAGAGGATCTGCGCGTGTGCATGCGTGTGCACGAGCACATTCTGGCTAACCTGGAAAAGTCCTGACTCCCAATTCGCCGAGAACCAAATGTGGGAGGGGGCTTGCTCCCGATTGCGGTGGGCCAGCTACAGAATTGTTGACTGATACCCCGCCATCGGGAGCAAGCCCCCTCCCACATTAGTTCTGTGCTGTGTCAGAAGGTCTGGCCCAGGTTCAGGTACACCGCCTTCTGATTATCATCATTGAACCCATAGCTGAAATTCAGCGGCCCCAGTGGCGTATCAAACCCCAGGAAAATACTCGCGGCATTGATATACCCGCTGTCGAATTCGTTGTCGTTGTTCCACGCCCGGCCCCGTTCCAGTGAGGCACCCAGGTACAACGGGAAGTCCAGTGGCAGGTACGAGCGTGGGGTCAGCCGGCGGAAGTACACCGCGCGCATCAGGCTGACGTTCTGGCCCGAAATCGCATCCTGGCGAAAGCCCGACAATTGCCGCGCCCCACCCAGCAGGAAGCTGGAGATCACCACATCGGAATTATCCAGCGTGCGTCCATAGCGACCGCCGAGTATCAGAGTGTCCGGGCCATGGCTCATGGCCTTGTCCAGTTTGAACTCCCATTGACGGTAGCGCTGGTCCGAACCCAGTCCGGGTTCGAATTCGCGAAAGGCCAGGCCTATGTCTTCGCCGCTGTGCGGGAAGTAGACGTTGTCGAGGGAGTCGAAGGAATATTTAAGCTCATAGAACCCTTCGCTGAAACTCACGCTCGGCAGGTCGCGCTCGCCGATACGCACGTCCGCCTTGCCCCACGCCTCACCTACGCCGAAGCGGATCTCGCCGCTGTTGCCGATCTGGCGTCCTACGTTCAAGCCAAAGCCATAGCGTTCCAGGCGATATTCGGAGATGGGGTCGTTGTCCAGGATCAGCTCAACGTTCTGCGCCTCGGCTCTGATGTAAGGCGCGACGAAGTAGCGCGACCCGGTGTCCATCGGTTGGTAGAACTCGCTGTACAGCTCCTGTCGATCACCGATCTGCACCCGAGTCAGCCATTCCGCGCCGAGGCGGTTGATGCCGTTCACTCGATAGCTGGCGCCAAGGTTGAAAGCGCTGTCGCCGCGCATGTCATCCGACAGGTTCAAGCCCAGGCGCAGGTAGTCGGTGCCGCTGCGCTTGCCCCGCGCGCTGATCACCAGGGTGTTGTCCTGGCCCTTTTTGACCACGCGGTATTGCACCTGCTCGAAGTAATCCAGGCCGTACAGTGTGCCCATGTCCGATTGCAGGCGCCCCAGGTTCAGCGGTTCTCCCAGCCCCTGACGGATGTAATAGCGGATCACGTCGTCGCTGACTTTGGAGTCGTTCTCCACCTTGATAGCGGTGATCACCGGGGTGCGCTCGCCCGGCGTGCGTGCAGCCACCAGTTGCGCGTCGATGGGCTCGACCGGACGCAGGTTCGCCAGGCGCACATCCAGGGCGCGGGTGGCGCGGTAACCGGCGTCGATCATGTCTTTGGCGCGGCCGAAGTCGGTCACGCCATAGGCGGCCAGAGGCGGTTGGATCAGCACATCCTTGGGGTTCAGAGCCTTGAGTTGCTCCTCGGAATTGCGCCGGGTCATCAGGGTGATGGACTGGTTGAGCACGTCCACCACGGTCGCCAATTGCTTGCGCGAGCGCAGCGGGGTGCCGATGTCGACCACGATGGCAATATCGACGCCCATCTCCCGCGCCACATCCAACGGGATGTTGTCGGTCATACCGCCGTCCACCAGCAGGCGGCCGTCCAGTTCCACCGGGGCGAACACGGCGGGGATCGACATGCTGGCGCGTATCACCTGGGGCAGGTGGCCCTTGCTGAACACGACTTTTTCGCCGGTGGTAATGTCGGTGGCCACTGCGCGGAACGGGATCGGCAGCTTGTCGAAGTTACGCGTGTTGCTGCTGTGGGCAAACATGCTTTCCAGCAGCAGCGCCAGGTTCTGGCCCTGGATCACACCCAGTGGCAGGCCGAGGCTGCCGTCGTCGCGGAAACTGAGTTTCTGCTTGACCAGGAAATCCCGGTCGTCCTGTTTGCGCCGAAATGGTACGTCTTCGCGTGGTGGGGCGTCCGACAGGGCCTGTTGCCAGTCGATGCCCAGCGCCAGCTTCTCCAGTTCGTCGATCTTGTAGCCCGATGCGTACAGCCCGCCAATTACCGCACCCATGCTGGTGCCGGCAATCGCATCAATATGGATGCCCTGTTCCTCAAGGGCTTTGAGCACACCGATATGCGCCAGGCCACGGGCGGCACCACCGGACAACACCAGGCCGATTTTAGGGCGGGGTGCTTCCAAGGCTTCGGCAAGCAGGGGGACTAGGCACAGGAACAGGCAAGACAGCAGGCGGCGCATCATCAATCTCGAGGCTGGGCGATAAAGGCCGCTATTATAGCCACTCGATTCGCTGGGCCCGTCATGTCAGGAGCCGCTTAAATTATGTCTGCAAGCAAACCCGAGATCGTTATCACTTATTGCACCCAGTGCCAGTGGTTGCTGCGCGCCGCGTGGCTGGCCCAGGAGTTGCTCAGTACATTTGCCGATGACCTGGGGCGCGTGGCGCTGGAGCCGGCCACCGGTGGCGCCTTTCGCATCACCTGTGATGGCGTGCAGATCTGGGAACGCAAAGCCGACGGCGGCTTTCCCGAGGCCAAGGTACTAAAACAGCGGGTACGCGACCAGATCGACCCGCAGCGCGATCTGGGCCATAACGATCGTACGCAATGAAAGTCACCGCCACAGAGGGGCGGTGACCCTACCGCTACTTGGCAGCGAGCTTTTGTTTGATAAAACCGACGGCCCACGTCAATACCAACCCACCGACGCCACCGCCGACAATATTGCTGCCGATCGCGGCAACATCCAGCGCTTCGCCGCTGGTGGTGCCCGTGAGTGCGGCGACAATCTGGCCCAGCACCAAGCCGCCGACTCCGCCGAGAAAGGTATTGAGCCCTGTCCCCAGGCTCTGTTTGGTCATGCCGGCGATGTTGCCACCGACGGCACCGCTGATGATCTGGACCAGCAAGCTGATGAGCATTTCCATGATGAAACTCCTGCATCGCATTGAGGGGTGACCACTCGCTTGCAGCAACTTCAGAAAGCACCATGGCTGTCGTCGAGGAGTCTTTATCCGTTGAACGACTACAGACTGTTGCGGACGTTTAAAGTATAGATCAGGCTGTGGTTGCCGGTTGTTTGGCCTGGCTGGCGCTGCCCATCAGGCCGGAAAGCACGATGGCGAGGATGATCAAGGCGCCGCCCAGCAACATGCGTAAGGTCGGGGTTTCGGCAAACAACAGCCAGGCCACGGTGATGCCGTAGACAGGTTCCATGGCAAACACCACCGAGGCGGTGCGCGCCTTGATCACGGCAAGGCTGGCGACAAACAGGCTATGGGCAAGACCAGTACAAAACACTCCCAGCAACCCGATCCACAGCCAGTCAATCCCACGTACATCCGCCAGCCCTGGTGCGGCCACCGGCAGCAGGCAGGCCGCGACCACCACGTTCTGGCACAGCGCGGCCTGTACCGCAGGAATGCGCCCGGAGCTGGCGCGATTGTTCAGCGATAACAACGAGAACAACAGCCCCGAGGCGATCCCCCACAGTAGGCCGCTGGTGGCCTCGCTGGCGAGGTTGAAATCCGGGGTCACCAGCACCAGGCCAACGGTGACCAGGGCCACTAGCAGCACTTCATTGGCGCGAATGCGCTCGCGGAAGATCAACCCTTCAAGGATCACGGTAAAGGCCGGAAAGGCGGTAAACCCCAGGGTCGCCACGGCCACGCCGGCGACTTTGACGGCAATAAAGAACGTCACCCAATGCGCGGCCAGCAACACACCGCTGACCAGCAGGCGGCGCCAGTCGCGCATCTCCAGTGTCTTCCAGGGCGCGTTGCTGGCAAAGCGGGCAAACACCGCCAGGGCGAGTACAGCAAACGCGGCGCGACCAAACACGATGATGGCAGGGGAGGCCGCCGCCAGCTTGCCGAATACGCCGGTGAGGCCAAACATCAATGCGCCGATATGCAGGGCGCCGAGGGCTGAACGGGGAGTCATTGCGATCCTTGAAGCAACGGGGGTAACAGCCTCGCAGTCTAGAGGCATGGTTTGCGGGCGTCTGTCGCCGGCCTCGCGATTCTTAGCGTAGGGCTCTTGTCAGTCGGCCCGACGCAGGGCGCTAGGGGAGGCGCCAAACTCGCGAAGCATGGCTGCACTGAATGCGCTTTGCGAGGCATAGCCAACGCGCTCGGCAATCTCACCAATGGCCACCGGTGTGCTGCGCAAAAGCTCCAGGGCCATATGCAGGCGACGACTGCGTAGATAATCCATCGGCGTTTGCCCGCATTCGGCCATGAAGCGTGCATGCAGGCGCGCCACGGAAAGCCCGGCGATGCGCGCCAGGTCGGCCACCTGCAACGGGCGCGCAGCATGGCGCTGGATATGGGCATTGAACGCTGCATAAGGCAGGCGCCGGCCAGGCTGCGATTTAGCCTGGGGATGATTGAGGCTGGCCAGTAACAGCACCGCACCTTGCTGGACGATCAGCGGGTCGTCCACCGGGCTGTGCGCCAGCCACTGCACCAGTTGGCTTTGCCGCGGATCCAGCGTCAGTCGCGCCGGTTGCCCCAGCAAGCGGCGACTGGCATCGGCATGCTCGCCCAGGGATTGCACCACCCAATGCTCGGTCGGCACATCCAGCACCAGGCAGCGGCTGCCATCGCGGCTGCCACAGGCATGATGGGTGGAGAAGGGCAGCACCATCACACTGCTCTCGCGCACTTGGCTGCCACGGCCATCGACTTCCAGCTCCAGGTGCCCGGACAGGCCGAACACCAACTGCGCATGGTCATGGCTGTGGGCGATGGGGGCTTCGAGGTAGTGGCGTAGCGTGAGGCTCGGGCTCATCGCAATCTCCAGGGCGGCAAGGCGCCAGTCTACAACGCTTTGCGGGCATTTAGCGCTGTCATCAGACTGACGCACAGCTGTCATGGGCTATTAATCGCCAAGGCGCAAGCTCGCGAAAACAGCGTCGAGGGATGCCCATGACCCATGCCGAGTTCACCAAGCCCAGCCGCAAACAACGGGTGCGAACCCTGTGGATTTCCGACGTGCATCTAGGCACCCGGGATTGCCAGGCCGAGCACTTGTCGCAGTTTCTCAAGGGCTACCACGCCGACAAAGTCTACCTGGGGGGCGATATTATCGATGGTTGGAAAATGCGCGGCGGCATGTATTGGCCCCAGGCCCACACCAACGTGATCCGTCGCTTGCTGACCATGGCCAAGCGCGGTACCGAAGTGATCTACGTCACTGGCAACCATGATGAATTTTTACGACGCTATTCCAAGCTGATCCTGGGCAATATCCAGTTGGTCGATGAGGCAGTGCATGTGACCGCCGACGGTCGGCATCTATTGGTGATCCATGGCGACCAGTTCGATGTGATCACCCGTTATCACCGTTGGCTGGCGTTCCTCGGCGACTCGGCCTACGAATTCACCCTCACGCTTAACCGCTGGCTCAACCATTGGCGCGCGCGCTACGGTTATGGCTACTGGTCGCTGTCGGCGTACCTGAAACACAAGGTGAAAAGCGCCGTGAGCTTTATCAGCGATTTCGAAGAAGCGATTGCCCACGAAGTCACCAGGCGCGAACTGCATGGGGTGGTGTGCGGGCATATCCACCATGCCGAGATTCGCAAAGTGGGCGAGGTGGATTACCTCAATTGCGGGGATTGGGTAGAGTCGTGCACCGCGCTGATCGAGCACTGGGATGGGCATATCGAGTTGTATCGGTTGGCGGACGTCCAGGCCAGGGAGGCGCAGCTCAAGGCTGAAATGGTCGCTGGCTAAAAGCCTCGCCTCGGTAAAAATGTGGGAGGGGGCGTGCCCCCTCCCACATTTTTGATCCCGCAGTTTTCAGTTGGAAACGTCGGCGATAGCTTGGGCCAGCAGCGTCAAACGTGTCGCATCCACCCCGGCCACGTTGGCCCGGCCTGAACTGACCATATACACGCTGTGCTCCTCGCGCAGTTGCTTGACCTGCTCGGCACTCAAACCGGTATAGGAAAACATCCCGCGCTGCGCGCCGATATGGGCAAACTTCTCGGCCAAGCCATGGGGCTTCAAGGCTTCCACCAACCCGGAGCGCAAGTGCGCGATCCGCGAGCGCATGGCCTCGACTTCCTCGCTCCACAGTTTTTTCAGCTCGGTATCACCGAGGATGGTCGCCACCACGGCAGCGCCATGATCCGGCGGCGTCGACCACAGGTTGCGGGCGATATTCGCCAGTTGGCTGCGCACATCGGTGAGCTTTTCGGCATCCGCAGCACACACGATCAGTGCGCCGACCCGGTCGCGATACAGACCGAAGTTCTTCGAGCAGGAACTGGTGACCAGCACTTCCGGCAACTCGGCTGCAAACAGGCGCACCGCCCACGCGTCCTGCTCCAGGCCATCACCAAAGCCCTGGTAAGCAAAGTCGATCAGCGGCAGCAACTGGCGTTCCCGCACAATCTGCAACACCTGGCGCCAGTCATCCTGGGTCAGGTCGAAGCCGGTCGGGTTATGGCAGCAGGCATGCAGCAGCACCACGTCACCCTTGGGTACCGTGGACAGGGTCGCAAGCATCGCCGCCACATCCAGGCGATTGTCGCTGCCTACGTAAGGGTAGTGACTGACCTTAAGCCCGGCCTTGGCAAAAATGGTCTCGTGGATCGGCCAGGTCGGGTTGCTCAACCACACGCCACGGCCAGGCAGGCTCTGGGCGATAAAGTCAGCGCTCAGGCGCAGGGCGCCGGTACCGCCTGGGGTCTGGGTGGCGCCGGCGCGGCGTTCGCGCAACAATGCCGAATCGGCACCGAGCACCAGCTCACTGATCAGGGTGCCGAAAGCCGCGTCACCATGGCCACCGATGTAGGTCTTGGTCACCTGGGTATCAACCAGGCGCTGTTCCGCCAGCTTCACCGAGTGGGGAATCGGCGTCAGGCCCTGGTCGTCCTTATACACGCCCACGCCCAGGTCGAACTTGTTCGGGTTGGCATCCTGGGCATACAGGTCCATCAGCCCGAGGATCGGGTCACCGGGCACGCGGCCAATCGCATCGAAGTGCATTACTTGCGGCCCTCGGCAGTCTTGGCCACTTCGTCGGTGCGCGCAGCCATGATGAAGTCGTTGCGGTGCAGGCCCTTGATGGAGTGGCTCCACCAGGTCACGGTGACTTTGCCCCATTCGGTGAGCAGGCCAGGGTGATGGCCTTCGGCTTCGGAGATTTCACCCATGGCGTTGGTGAAGGCCAGGGCGAACTTGAAGTTCTTGAACAGGAAGACCTTTTCCAGCTGCATGACGCCGTCGCGCACTTCGATGTTCCAGTCAGGGATCTGCTTGAGCAGCACCGGCAGTTCTTCATCGCTGACTTGCGGGGCATCGGCGCGGCAGGCTTCGCAGTGGGCTTGGTTCAAGGTGGTCATGGGAGGTGTCCTGAATTCGAATGTTTGAAGGTCAGTGGCGTTACCCTAAAGCAACGCGCGGCCAGGGAACAGACTCACCTGGCCTAAAAAGGCACAGCTCAAGCAGCCTTGGGCTTTGGCGGGAATTTCGGTGCGTGCAAGCCCAATTCCATACCGCGCTCGACCATGCCCATGATGTCTTCCTGCGCCACGTCGAACAGGCGCTTGAGTTCGGGCAATACGAAGTACAGCGGTTGCAGGATGTCGATACGATAAGGGGTGCGCATCGCTTCCAGCGGATCGAAGGCTTGGTGCTCGGGCTCATCCGACAGGCAATACACGCTTTCTTTAGGCGAAGACAGAATGCCGCCACCGTAGATGCGCCGCCCTTGGGGCGTGTCCACCAGGCCGAACTCGATGGTCATCCAGTACAGGCGCGCCAGGTACACCCGTTGCTCCTTGGTGGCCGCCAGGCCGAGCTTGCCGTAGGTGTGGGTGAATTCGGCGAACCAGGGGTTGGTCAGCAGCGGGCAGTGGCCAAAGATCTCGTGGAAAATATCCGGTTCTTGCAGGTAGTCCAGCTCTTCACGGGTACGAATAAAGGTCGCCACCGGAAATTGCT
Source organism: Pseudomonas sp. NCIMB 10586 (assembly GCF_023127895.1). NCBI lineage: Bacteria > Pseudomonadati > Pseudomonadota > Gammaproteobacteria > Pseudomonadales > Pseudomonadaceae > Pseudomonas > Pseudomonas sp. NCIMB 10586. Next base: position 195,262 of record NZ_SPKQ01000008.1, on the reverse strand, counting down.
TGCTGGCGAGCAATTCAAAAAAGGTCTGGAAGGGAATCAGTGCGGGTACACGCGCGACTTGCCAGCCGGTGGTTTCGGCCAGCACCTTGTTGATTTCGCCCAACTGGGGGATGCGATCCAACGGCAGGCCGAGCTTGTCGATGCCGTCCAGGTATTCCTGGCAGGCACGGCCTTCGATCACTTTGAGTTGGCGAGTGATCAGCGTGTTCCATACCGCGTGTTCTTCTGGCGGGTAATGGATAAAACCTTGCGCATCGGGCTCGCGGGCCACGTAGTGCGTCTGCTTCATACGGCTCTCCTGCTAGGCATTCGTTCTTGTTATGTCCTGCGATGCACCTATTGATAACCCGAACAGCGCCGGATTCCATCGCGGTCTTGCCTGGGTGCGTAGGAAAAACTACCCGTTTTCGTAAAGTATTCGTTACGGGTGTAGGCCTTATCTGTGTCTTGGGCTGTGAAAAGGTGACGCGCTGTCACATAATCTTGACGACTATCTGCGCCCAGCGGCAAAAAGACGCGGTGCCTCCCTACTTTTCGAGCCTTTCCATGCGTATCAAAGTGCACTGCCAGAACCGCATCGGCATCCTGCGGGACATCCTCAACCTGTTGGTGGAGTACGGCGTCAACGTCGCCAAGGGCGAGGTCGGCGGTGAGCATGGCAATGCCATCTACCTGTTTTGCCCGAACCTGGTGAACATGCAATTCCAGGCATTGCGCCCGCAGTTCGAGGCGATTGCCGGCGTATTCGGCGTCAAAAGGGTGGGGCTGATGCCGAGCGAGCGGCGGCATATGGAACTCAATGCGCTGCTCGGCGCCCTGGAATTTCCAGTGCTGTCCATCGACATGGGCGGTTCTATCGTCGCTGCCAATCGTGCAGCGGCACAGTTACTCGGTGTGCGGGTGGATGAGGTGCCGGGTATTCCACTGTCGCGCTATGCCGAGGACTTCGATTTGCCGGAACTGGTGCGTGCCAGCAAATCGCGGATCAACGGCTTGCGGGTCAAGGTCAAAGGTGACGTGTTTTTGGCGGATATCGCCCCACTGCAATCCAGCGAGCATGACGACAGTGAGGCCATGGCCGGTGCCGTGCTGACCTTGCATCGCGCTGACCGTGTGGGTGAGCGCATCTACAACGTGCGCAAGCAAGAGCTGCGCGGCTTTGACAGCATCTTTCAAAGCTCCAAAGTGATGGCTGCGGTGGTCCGCGAAGCACGGCGCATGGCACCGCTGGATGCGCCGCTATTAATAGAAGGCGAAACCGGCACCGGCAAAGAACTGCTGGCCCGTGCGTGTCACCTGGCCAGCCCGCGAGGGCAGTCGCCTTTGATGGCCCTCAATTGTGCGGGGTTGCCCGAGTCGATGGCTGAAACTGAACTATTCGGCTACGGCCCCGGTGCTTTTGAGGGGGCGCGAGCGGAGGGCAAGCTCGGGCTGCTGGAGTTGACGGCGGGCGGTACCTTGTTTCTTGATGGCGTTGGTGAAATGAGCGCGAGATTGCAGGTGAAGTTGCTGCGCTTCTTGCAGGATGGGTGTTTCCGTCGGGTCGGCAGTGATGAAGAGGTGTATCTGGATGTGCGGGTGATCTGTGCGACCCAGGTGGACTTGTCGGAACTCTGCGCCCGGGGTGAGTTTCGCCAGGATCTCTATCACCGACTGAACGTGCTGTCGCTGCACATTCCACCCTTGCGTGAATGCCTGGACGGCCTGGCGCCCTTGGTCGAGCATTTTCTTGACCAAGCCAGTCGGCAGATCGGTTGCCCGCTGCCCAAGTTGGCGCCCGCTGCCATGGAGCGTCTTAGCCACTACCACTGGCCAGGCAATGTGCGGCAGTTGGAAAACGTGTTGTTTCAGGCGGTATCGTTGTGTGAGGGCGGCACGGTCAAGGTCGAGCATATTCGTCTGCCGGATTACGGCGTGCGTCAGCCGCTTGGGGATTTTTCGTTGGAAGGCGGTTTGGAGGATATCGTGGGGCGGTTCGAAAAGGCCGTGTTGGAAAGCCTGTACGCCGAGCACCCAAGCAGCCGGCAACTGGGTAAGCGCTTGGGTGTATCGCACACCACCATTGCGAATAAGTTGCGCGACTATAAGGTGATCAAGTAAGGGTATCGCGATGCTGGACACTGCGTCTTGTGAACGCAGTGTCCGATCTGACAACTGTCCAGTGTGTCAGCCGTAGACAATGTTGTACTGGCCTATTTCTTCAATCTTGCCTGTACTTTTGTCCCTCCAGGCCAGCGTTGTGTTTTCGTTGTCAATTTTAAAGAGCTCAATCAGGCTGTAGTTCTTGTCATGTTCCAAGTTGCTCAAACTTTTTTGAATCTCGGGAGAGAGTTTTCCGTACTTGCCGTTTTTCAGGTCCTTGGCAGTTACGCCGTAATCCTTGAATTGTTGGGCTTCGGAATTCGAATTCAACAGCTTTAATAAATCCGTACCGCTCGTTGGCGTCATATAGCCGTTTTCTGGCTGTTCAATAAATACAGGCCTGCCACCGTCGACGGGTGCCCAGAGGTAGGTCAATGCGTATCCGTTAAACTGAGTCACCATCCGGTAGTCCCTATGTTCATCCAGTTTCCCCAGTTCCTTGGTAATACTGGGGGAGAGTGGCCCATATTTGCCGCCAAGCAGATCCTTGGTGGTGATATCCATGTCCATACGGATCATGGCCTGTGGCAGTGTGTCGATAAGTTTATCCAGCGCCTTTACGGCCGGGTTCCAATGTTGATTTATTGGTGCGTATTCGTCTGCGAGCCTTGGAGAGACAAGATAACTTGGCCGCTGATCAGCATACCTGTCAGTAGGGTAGTTCCAGTCACGGCGCATGTCTGGTACGCGCCGCTCGGGAAGGTAGTCCCAGTCGCGACGCATTTGCGGCAAATCCCGGCCAGGGCGATAGTCCCAGTCTGGTTGCATGTCCGAGATGCGTCGGTCGGGGTAATAGTCCCTGGCACGGTGCATCTCTGGAAAGTATCGGTCAGGACGATAGTCTGAAACATCGGCCCTGTGCTCGTGGGTGCACGCGTGATAATGGGGCGCGGCCGATGGGTAGTTAGGTCGGTATACATCATGGTCCGGTCTGCCACCCGCTCTTGTAGGGAAGTAAGGAACACTGAAAGGCAGGGTGGGTACTTGTGAAATAGTGGACATGATACTGATCCTGTAGTTAGTGATAGGTGTGTCGCAAACACGCAACTTTAAATACTCGGGGTGGTGATGTTGCGATGGGCAGAATTTACGCAGGCAGTAGGGTGTGTTCAAGTTGTCGTTGTTTAGTAATTGTAAGCGTGTGTCGAGACGTTTTAATTTGGTGTAAGTGTCGTGAGATGTCCGAGAAAGCAAGCGTAAAAACATGTATTAACTAAATGCTCAAGCGCCTGATAAAGATGGGTTTCACTCGCTGTACGTGAATTTGAAATAATAAGTCTGGTAGTCACCGCGTGTGTATTAATAACCCATCGCAACATTTCCCTCGATAAGAGCGGCCCAGGAAGCTGAAATGGCGACGCACCGGCGTAATTCAGGCATGGGGAGGGCTTCGGGCGTCAGGTCTTGCCGCAAGCGGCATAAGTCCGCCGTTTTTTCGACTCTTGAGAGTGGGTCTGCTCGACGCTCCAGCCCTCAACCCCCCGTATTCAGGGGGCTCCTTCGTTTTTTTTAAAGTTGGTTCGCAAATTGCTTAAGCCTCCTCAGTACAGCGGTGGGCGGCAAGCGTCCGTCAGAAAGAGGAAAGAGCGTGGACAAGTACCTTTATGTGGCAATGACCGGCGCCAGCCAGAATGCACTGGCGCAGAAGGCCCATGCCAACAACCTGGCGAACATTTCCACCAACGGTTTCCAGCGCGACCTGGAGCAGGCGCGTTCGATGCCGGTGTTCGGTGACAGCTTTCCGGCGCGGGCATTTGCCATGACCGAGCGGCCGGCCACTGACTTCTCCCCGGGCGCGATGATCGAAACCGGTCGCGACCTGGATGTGGCCGTCAGCGGCGACGGCTGGATGGCCGTGCAAACCCCCGATGGCGGCGAAGCCTACGTACGCAGCGCCAGCATGAACGTGGATGCGCTGGGGGTGCTGCGTGCCGGCAATGGTATGCCGATCATGGGTAACGGTGGCCCGATTGCCGTGCCGCCCCAGCAGAAAATCGAAGTCGGTGCCGACGGCACCATCAGCATCCGCGCCATGGGCGAAGGCCCGCGGGTGATGGCGGAAGTGGACCGGATCAAGATGGTCCAGCCCGACCTCAAGAACATGACCAAGGGCCTGGACGGCACCATCCACACCAAGGATGGCCAGCCAGCCCAGGCCGATGCGAACGTCAAGCTGACTTCGGGCTTCCTGCAGGCGAGCAACGTCAATGCCGTGGAAGAAATGACCGCGGTGCTGGCGCTTTCCAAGCAGTTCGAGCTGCACATCAAGATGATGAACAGCGCTAAAGAAGACGACCAGGCCATGACGCGCGTCATGCAGATGAGCTGATTCAAGCCCATTAACTAATTTGCAACGTAGCGCCCACCACCCGGCGCACGAAGGAGAACAGCATGCTTCCGGCTCTATGGGTTGCCAAGACAGGCCTGTCCGCCCAGGACACCAACCTGACGACCATTTCCAACAACCTGGCGAACGTGTCGACCACGGGCTTCAAACGTGATCGCGCCGAGTTCCAGGACCTGCTCTATCAGATCAAGAAGCAGCCAGGTGCCCAATCGACCCAGGACAGCGAATTGCCGTCGGGCCTGCAATTGGGTACCGGTGTGCAGATCGTCGGCACCCAGAAAAACTTCAGCGCCGGTAACCTGCAGCAAACCGGCCAGCCGCTGGACATGGCCATCAATGGCCGTGGCTTCTTCCAGATCCTGCAACCGGATGGGACTACCTCCTACACCCGCGACGGTACTTTCCACCTGGACTCCAACGGCCAGATCGTCACCGCCAACGGTTTCGCCCTGGAACCGGCCGTGGTGGTTCCGGCGGATGCCAAGACCTTTACCGTGGGCAACGACGGCACCGTGTCTATCACTGTGGCCGGCAACCCGGCGTCGCAAGTGATCGGCAACCTGCAAACCGCCGACTTCATCAACCCGGCCGGCTTGCAAGCGATGGGCAATAACCTGTTCCTGGAAACTGCCTCCAGCGGCGCGCCGCAAATCGGCACCCCGGGCCTGAACGGGTTTGGCACCACGCTGCAAAGCACCCTGGAAACCTCCAACGTCAGCACCGTTGAGGAGATGGTCAACATGATCACCACCCAGCGCGCCTACGAGATGAACTCCAAGGTGATTTCCACCGCCGACCAGATGCTCTCGTTCGTCACGCAGAATCTGTAATCACGTTTATGGGGCGCTCTTGACGGCGCCTGCAACACCATGAGGTAAGGGTCATGAATCGCTATGTTTCCGTTTTGGCATTGAGTGGGATCGCCGTGCTCGCGGGCTGTGTCGCCCCCACGCCAAAGCCCAATGACCCGTACTACGCGCCGGTGTTGCCACGCACGCCGCTGCCGGCGGCGGCCAATAACGGCTCGATCTACCAGGCTGGTTTCGAACAGAACCTGTACAGCGACCGCAAGGCCTTCCGGGTCGGTGACATCATCACCATCACCCTCAACGAGAAGACCCAGGCCAGCAAGAACGCCAACTCGCAGATCGGCAAGAACAGCAAGACCAGCATCGGCCTGACGTCGCTGTTCGGCGGTGGCCTGAACACCAACAACCCGCTGGGCGGTGGTGACCTGAGCCTGGACGCCGGCTACAGCGGCGACCGTGCCACCAACGGCAAGAGTGCGGCGGGGCAGGGCAACAGCCTGACCGGTTCGATCACCGTGACCGTGGCCGACGTATTGCCCAACGGCATCATCGCCATACGCGGTGAAAAGTGGATGACCCTCAACACCGGCGACGAGCTGGTGCGTATTGCCGGGATGGTCCGTGCCGATGATATTTCCACCGACAATACCGTGCCGTCGACGCGCATTGCCGATGCGCGCATCACCTACTCGGGGACGGGTTCGTTTGCTGATGCAAGCCAGCCGGGCTGGTTCGATCGTTTCTTCCTTAGCCCGCTGTTCCCTTTCTAGGTGGCCATTTTGAATTTCAAGCAGCTGATGGCGACGGCGCTCTTGCTGGCCTTGAGCACTGTGGCCCAGGCCGAGCGGCTCAAAGATATCGCCAGTATTTCCGGCGTGCGCTCCAACCAGTTGATCGGCTATGGCCTGGTGGTGGGGCTCAATGGCACGGGTGACCAGACCACCCAGACGCCGTTCACCCTGCAGACCTTCAACAACATGCTGTCCCAGTTCGGTATCAAGGTGCCGCCAGGCTCGGGCAACGTGCAGTTGAAGAACGTTGCCGCGGTGTCGATCAGTGCCGATTTGCCGCCATTCGCCAAGCCGGGCCAGGTGGTGGACATTACCGTTTCGTCCATGGGCAACTCCAAAAGCCTGCGTGGCGGCACCTTGCTGATGACGCCGCTCAAAGGTATCGACGGCAACGTCTACGCCATTGCTCAGGGCAACCTGGTGGTCGGCGGGTTTGACGCTGAAGGCCGCGATGGTTCGAAGATCACTGTCAACGTACCGTCGGCCGGGCGCATTCCCGGTGGCGCGACGGTTGAACGCACCGTGCCGAGCGGTTTCAACCAGGGCAACAGCCTGACCCTGAACCTCAATCGCTCCGACTTCACCACTGCCAAGCGCGTGGTCGACAAGATCAACGACATGCTCGGCCCAGGTGTGGCCCAGGCCATCGATGGCGGTTCGATTCGCGTCACCGCACCACTGGACCCCAGCCAGCGTGTGGACTACCTGTCGATCCTGGAAAACCTGGAGGTCGACCCTGGCCAGGCTGTGGCAAAAGTCATCATCAACTCGCGTACCGGCACTATCGTGATCGGTCAGAACGTCAAGGTCTCGCCGGCAGCTGTGACCCACGGCAGCCTGACGGTGACCATCACCGAAGACCCGATCGTCAGCCAGCCGGGCCCGCTGTCCAACGGCCAGACCGCCGTGGTCCCGCGCTCGCGGGTCAATGCCCAGCAAGAAGCCAAGCCGATGTTCAAGTTCGGCCCCGGCACCACCCTGGACGAGATTGTCCGTGCGGTGAACCAGGTGGGCGCAGCGCCCGGCGACTTGATGGCTATCCTCGAAGCTTTGAAACAGGCCGGCGCCTTGCAAGCCGACCTGATCGTGATCTGAGGCCATGGCCATGGATATGCGCAAGAGCGGCATCAGCAGCACGGCGGACTCGGGGTCTTACTCCGACCTGAATCGGCTTAACCAACTGAAGGTCGGTGATGACAAGAACAGCGAAGGCAACATGCGCAAGGTGGCGCAGGAATTCGAATCGCTGTTCTTGAACGAGATGCTCAAGTCCATGCGCTCGGCCACCGACGCTCTGGGCAAGGACAACCCGCTGAATACCCCGGCGGCCAAGCAGTATCAGGAAATGTACGACCAGCAACTGGCGGTGTCGATGTCCCGCGAGGGCGGTGGTATCGGCCTGGCCGACGTGCTGATGCGTCAGATGCAAAAGAACAAACCTGTGGAGGCCCAGGCCGCCACCTTGCAAGGCCCGGCAGCGGATGGGCCGGTGAGGAAAGTCGATGTGCCGACCGAGATTGCTGCCGGTACCCAGGCTGAGGGCCCGTTGGGGCGCTCCAATGGCCAGCGTCCATTGTGGGCCTATCGTGTGGCCGAGCCGCAGGCCGGGGCCGTTGCGTCTCACAGCAACGACATGGAGCTGATGAACCAGCGCCGTATCGCCTTGCCCAGCAAGCTGACTGACCGTTTGCTTGCCGGCATCGTGCCCAGTACCCAGGTCGAGGCCAAGGCCGCGCCGTTGCGCAACAGTGCCGCCGATGACAACGTCATCAACAGCAGTGCGCGCACCTTTGCCGTACCGAGCGGGCGCATGCAGGTGTATGGCCGCGCCATTGCCCAGCCACCGCTGGCACCGGCGAAGAAAGCCTTCAGCTCCCAGGATGAATTCGTCGCCACCATGCTGCCGATGGCCAAGGCCGCCGCCGCACGGATTGGCATCGATCCCAAGTACCTGGTGGCCCAGGCAGCGCTGGAAACCGGTTGGGGCAAATCGGTCATGCGTGCCGAAGACGGCAGCAGCAGCCACAACCTGTTCGGCATCAAGGCCGGCCAGAGTTGGCAGGGCGGCCAGGCCCGTGCGATCACCAGCGAGTTTCGCGATGGGGCGATGGTCAAGGAAACGGCGCAGTTCCGTTCCTACAGCTCCTACCAGGACAGCTTCCACGACCTCGTGACCCTGCTGCAAAGCCATGATCGCTATAAAGAAGTTGTGAAGTCAGCCGACAACCCGGAACAGTTTGTACGCGAGTTGCAAAAAGCCGGTTATGCAACCGACCCGGATTACGCCAGCAAGATTTCGCAGATCGCAAAAACCATGAACAGTTACCAGAACTACGCTGCCGCTGGCGCAACCACACATTTATAAGGTCTGAACCATGAGTTTGCTCAGTATCGGGATGTCAGGGCTCAACGCCGCTCAAGGATCGCTGTCGGTCTTGAGTAATAACATCGCCAACGTTAATACCCCAGGGTACTCGCGTCAGCAGACCACGCAGAATACTAATGCGTCGAACCCGTTCGGCGGTGTGTTCATCGGCACTGGTACCACCCTGGCCGACGTGCGCCGGGTGTACAACGAATACCTGGACACTGCCTACCAGAACAGCACGGCCCTGAACAACGATGCCAAGGCGTATCTGGATCAGGTCGGCGCCGTCGACAAAGTGCTGTCGGACAAGACCACCGGTCTGTCATCGGTGCTCAGCTCGTTCTTCGCTACCCTGCAAACCGCAGCGTCCAACCCCAGCGACCTGTCGGCCCGCCAACTGCTGGTGACCAACGCCCAGACCCTGAGCAGCCGTTTCAACGCGATCTCGACGCAGTTGACCCAGCAGAAAGAGACTATCAACAACCAACTGAGCAGCATGAGTGAGCAGGTCAATCAATTGACCGCCTCGATTGCCTCGCTCAACAAGCAGATCTCCCAAGTGCAAGGCGCGTCGGGCAATGCACCGGCCAACCTGCTGGACTCGCGTAACGAGGCGGTACGCTCGCTCAATGAGCTGATCGGCGTAACGGCCACCGAGAAGAACGGCCAGTTCAGCGTGACCACCGGCAGCGGCCAGTCCCTGGTGGAGGGCGGGATCTCCAATACGATTTCCGCAGTGCCGAGCAAAACCGATAACAGCCAGTACACCATTCAGCTGGACATGAACGGCACCACCATGGACCTGGGCGGCGTCATCAGTGGCGGCAGCATCGGTGGCCTGTTGCGTTATCGCAGTGATGCCTTGATGCCGGCTATCAACGACCTGGGCCGTATCGCCATCGCAACCGCAGACACCATCAATAACCAACTGGGCCAAGGCCTGGACCTCAATGGTGACTTTGGCGTTTCGCTGTTCAAAGACATCAACAGTGCCGCCGCCATTGCTTCGCGCAGCCAGGGCGCCTCGGGCAACAGTGCCGGGGCCGGCAACCTGAATGTGACGATCAAGGACAGCAGTAAGTTGTCCACGTTTGACTACACCGTGACCTTCAGCGACAAGACCGACCCCAACAAGGTCACGGTACTGCGTTCGGACGGCAAGGCAATGGGCACCTTTGACATGGGCTCCACACCGCCGCCGACCATGGATGGCTTTACCCTGGCGCTGGACGGCAAGGGCGCCATGGCGTTTGGCGACAGCTTCAAAGTCAGCCCGACCGCCACCGGCGCAAGCGGTATGGGTGTAGCGCTCACCGATGCCAACAAGCTGGCGTTTGCCGGCCCGCTGGCGGGTACCAGCAGCAAGACCAACAGCGGCACAGGCACATTTACCCAGCCGTCGTTGACGGTGCCGCTGGACATCCATGGCGGCACCGACACCGCACAGTTGCGCGCCGGTATTGAAAACTCGATGCCGGTGAAGATGGTGTTTGGCAAGCCCGCCGCTGACGGCACGCAGTCGTATACGATCAGCGATTCCAAGGGCAACCCGATTGGCACTGGCTCAATCATCCCGGGGCAGGGCAACAAGATCACCGTCGACGTACCGATGCGCGACGCCAGCGGTGCAGCCATCCCCGGCAAGAGCTTCAAGTTCGACACCACCGTCAATGGCTCCCCGGCAGACGGCGACAGCACTACCTTCGCCTTCAACAGCGGCGGCAAATCCGATGGCCGAAACGCCCAGGAACTGCTGAACCTGCAAACCAAGGCCACCGTTGGCATGGGCGAGGGCAACGGGGGCACCAGCCTGGTGGGGGCCAATAGCAAGCTGGTCTCCACTGTCGGCGCCAAGGCCAGCCAGGCCGGGGTCGACAGCGCCGCCACCGGTGCGTTGCTGAGCGCCAATAAAGATGCGCGCAACTCGGTGTCCGGGGTCAACCTGGATGACGAAGCCGGCGACATGATCAAGTTCCAGCAGTACTACACCGCGTCGTCGCAGATCATCAAGGCTGCGCAGGAAACCTTCACCACACTGATGAATGCTCTTTAAGGGAGGCTGGGACGATGCGTATTTCTACACAGCAGTATTTCGAGACCAGCTCTGCCAAGTACCAGAGCAACTATTCCAGCGTGGTCAAGGCCCAGGACCAGGCCAGCACCGGTGTCCGTGTGCAAACCGCCGCGGATGATCCGGTAGCGGCGGCGCGGTTGCTGATGCTGCAACAGCAGAAAGATATGCTGGCGCAATTCAACGGCAATATCGACACGTTGAAGAACTCGCTGACCACCCAGGACGGCGTGCTGGAAAACATCAATATCGCGATTCAGCGGGCCAGTGAGCTGGCGTTGAAGGCGGGTAACGTTGGTATCAGCGACGCTGACCGCAAATCGACTGCCGCCGAGATCGGCGCCATTGAAGATCAGGTCCTGGGCCTGCTCAATACCAAGGACGCCAGCGGTAATTACCTGTTCTCCGGGAGCAAGACCGACACGCCTCCCTACACCCGCAACAATGACGGCACCTATAGCTACCAGGGCGATGACACGCCATTGAGCCTGAAGGTGGCTGAGAACCTGTCGGTCGCCATGGGCAATACCGCCAAGAGCATGCTTGAAAGCTCGGCGAATACGGGCCGTACGCAAACAGCACCGATCCTCGTGCCGCCAGCGGTCGATGATGGCAAGGTCACCGTGTCTGCCGGGTTGATCGCGGCCAACACCAGCTATAACAGCAGTTTTTCCGACGGCCAGCCGTACAAGCTGACCTTCACCAGCAGCACCCAATATGTCGTAACGGACAATGCCGGCAAGGACATCACCTCGGAGATTCCGGGCAACGGCACTTTCGATGCCACCAAGGAAGGCGGTTCGAGTATCAATCTGCGCGGGGTCAAGTTTGACATCGGCTTGAACCTGGGCAAGGACGCACTGGGCAAAGACATACTGCCCGGCGCGCCATCGGACGCCATCGTCAAGGATCGCGAGTTCAGCTTGTCGGTCAAGCCGGACACCTTCAGTGTTTCACGCACCCCGAGCAATCCGTCCACTGCGCAACTGAGCGGCGGCACGGTGAGCGATCCGGCGGCATACGCCAGCACCTTTCCCAACTCGGGTGTCGTCGTCAAGTTTGGCGCGGCCGGTGCCTATGATCTGTATGCGCAGCCGTATACCGCAGACAGTAAATCCATTGCCAGTGGCACCCTGGCAGCTGGTGCAACGTCAATCACGGCGGCGGGCGTGACCTTCGATGTCACCACCGCACCGGCGCCGGCAGCCGGCGACCAGTTTTCGATCAGTGCCACCAGCAACAAGAATGAGAATGTCCTCGACACCTTGAGCCATTTGCGCAAAATCCTGGAAACGCCGTCAGACGGCAACCCGGCGGCGCAGAAGGAGCTCAAGGATGTGGTGGCCAAGTCCATTGGCAACCTGACCAATGCCTACAGTCAGATCGACCAGGCGCGCGGTTCCCTGGGTGCGCGCCTCAATGGCCTGGATATTCAGTCCAAGGAAAACGTCAGCCTGGACCTGGCCAATACCACCACCATGAATGCCCTGGGCAATGTCGACTTCGCCGAAGCCGCCATCAACCTGAGCTTGCAGCAGACCATGTTGCAGGCTTCGCAGTTGGCCTTTGTGAAAATCTCGCAGTTGAGCCTGTTCAACAAGATGTGATCGGCGCTGTGCACGACGGCCCAGCCTGGAAACAGGCTGGGCCGTCGTCGTTTCCGTGGCGCAATTGTTGAAACGTTTTGCATAAACCACGCAAAATTGAGTGACCTGTGAGTCATAAAGCGCATCTTCACTGTATCGTGTGAAAAGGATAAGTCGTCACAGGGCCTTCATCGGGCGGCTTTCACCGGGATTTTTATGGGGTTATCCCCTTTATTGTCAGCACTTCCGGCATAGCCCGAGGGGTGTTCTCCAGCTATTTAGTATTGGGAAGCCACAATGATTGGCATAAAAAGCATCGCCAGTTACGTGCCGGCGGACGGGATCGATAACTACGCCCAGGGTGCCAAGTTCGCCAAGGATGAAGAATTCATCATTGGCAAGATCGGCTCGGCGTTCCTGCCGCGCAAGGAAGCTGCACAGGAGACTTCCGATCTGTGCGTCGAAGCAGTCAACGCCTTGTTTGCCAACAACCCCGAATTGAAGCGTGAGTCCATCGACGCGCTGATCGTCGTCACCCAGAACGGCGATGAAGAGGGCCTGCCTCATACCGCCGCCATTGTTCAGGACAAACTGGGCCTGCCTACCCACGTTGCCGCCTTCGATATTTCCCTGGGCTGCTCCGGCTACGTCTACGGCATCTACGCGATGAAGGGCTTCATGGAAGCCGCCGGCCTGAAAAACGGCCTGCTGATCACTGCAGACCCGTATTCGAAGATCGTCGACCCGGAAGATCGCAACACCACCATGCTGTTCGGCGATGCCGCCACCGCCACCTGGATGGGCGAAGATGCGCCGTGGTTGCTCGGCAAGTCCAAGTTCGGCACCGACGGTTCCGGCGCGCCGCACCTCAAAGTCAGCGACGGCGTGTTCTTCATGAACGGCCGCCAGGTGTTCAACTTCGCGCTGCTGAAAGTGCCGGCGCACTTGCACGAGTTGCTCGCAGAGTCGGACCTCAAGGCCGATGACATCGATGCGTTCTGCATCCACCAGGGCAGTGCGGCCATCGTCGATGCCGTGGCGCGTCGCTTTGAAGAGGCGCCGGTGGACAAGTTCATCAAGGACATGGTCGAGACCGGCAACACCGTGTCGTCGAGCATCCCGTTGCTGCTGGAAAAGCACGTGATGGACGCTACCTGGAAGCGCGTGGCAATCAGCGGGTTTGGTGTGGGCCTGTCGTGGGGCTCGGCGATTCTCTATCGCCCGTGATGTTTTAGCCGCTGCATAAAAAACGCCGATGATCCTTCGATCATCGGCGTTTTTTATTGGCGCCAGAAAAGCCAATGAAACCGGGGTTTTGTGCCGGTGTAAGCCTTTGAAATGCAAGGGCTGGCACAGGGCTACTAAAAAAAATCAAAAAAATCCTCAAGCAACCGGCTACCACGACGATAACTATTACGTAGGTTCTCTAGGCCACACCCGGCGGTCGCCAGGGCCGGAAGCCGCAGTATCCAAACCACGAGGATTTCGTCATGGCATTATCAGTAAACACCAACATCACCTCCCTGGGTGTCCAGAAGAACCTGAACAAAGCTTCCGACGCCCTGAGCCAGTCGATGAACCGTCTGTCCTCCGGCCTGAAAATCAACAGCGCCAAAGACGACGCTGCCGGCATGCAGATCGCCAACCGTCTGAACAACCAGGTCAAAGGCCTGAACGTTGCCATCGCCAACGCCAACAACGGCGTGTCGATTGCCCAGACCGCTGAAGGCGCGATGCAAGAATCCACCAACACCCTGCAGCGTCTGCGTGAACTCGCCCTGCAAGCGTCCAACGGTGACAAAAGCGACGCTGACCGTGTTTCCCTGCAGCAAGAATTCACCGCTAAAGTGGGCGAGCTGAACCGTATCGCCAGCACCACCACCTTCGGTGGTCGTAACCTGCTCGACGGCTCGTTCAGCAACGTAGCCTTCCAGATCGGCGCCAACGCCAACGAGACTATCTCGTTCGGTATGACCGACATCAGCTCGACTGCGCTGAAGGGTAACTACAAAGAAGCTGCTGTCGACGGTGCTGCGATGACTGGCCTGGCTGCTACTGCTACCGGTTCCGTATTGGGCAATAGCGCCCAAAGAACTGGTACAGCCGCAGCAGGGGCGACTGTTGCTACCGACGCATTCACCATCAACGGCACTGAAATTGCCCTCGGTGTTGCCGCTGCCGGTGTTCCAGCAGCTACCGCTGCACTGAACGCCATCAACGCTCAAACCGCAACCACTGGCGTTACTGCTACTGCCGATGCTGCGGGCGTCGTAAGCCTGACCTCGAAAAATGCCATCGTTCTGGGCGCCTCGGCAACCGGTGGTGCAACAGACGGCCTGGCCAAGCTCAATCTGGGTGCAGCGGGCACCGTTGCTTCGAACAACAACCTCAAGTCTGCCGGTGCTGTCTCGGTTAATGGCACTGCCGTGACTTGGGCTGCTAACGACACCATGGCAGCTGTGCTGACCAAGCTAGAAAACGCGGCAGGCGGCGCAGCTGCTGGTGCTTCGGCCACTTTTACTGACGGCCGTGTCAAGCTGACTTCGGGTAATGGCGCAGACATTAAACTGTCCAACACCTCCAGTGGTTCTCTGACGCAGTTGGGTCTGTCGGCTGGTACTACTCAAGCCAAGTTGACCGCTGATACCTCTATTGACGTGAACGGCGTTGAAGTCAAGTTCAAGAAAGGTGACACCGCTGACGCGATCGTCTCTTCGATCAACAGCGCCAGCACCGGTGTTCAAGCCAGCAAAAACGCTGACGGCACCCTGAACCTGTTCGCTGACAAAGACATCACCATCAAGGATGGTAGCGCCGGTACTGGCCTGGCTGCACTGGGTCTGACCGCTGTTGCAGCGGCCGGCACCAAAACCGCCGTCACCATGGAAACCAGCGTTTCTGACCTGAACATCCTGACTGCCGCTGCTTCGCAGCAGGCTACCCAGGCTCTGGACGATGCCATGCAGCAGATCGACAGCCAGCGTTCGCAGCTGGGTGCCGTACAAAACCGCTTCACCAGCACCGTGGCCAACCTGCAGAGCATTTCGCAGAACTCCTCCGCTGCCAAAGGCCGCGTAGAAGACGCTGACTTCGCTTCTGAAGCCGCTGAGCTGACCAAGCAACAAACCCTGCAACAGGCTTCCACTGCGATCCTGTCCCAGGCCAACCAACTGCCATCCGCTGTACTGAAGCTGCTTCAGTAATAGCGCTAGCGGTTAAATAACGGGAGGGTGCGTTTAACGACGTGCCCTTCCGTTTTTTCAGTTTGGAGGTGGTGACATGGACATGAGCATCAAGCTGACCTCGTCTTACCCCGCAGCCACGGCTTCGGCCAACCTTGGCGCAGTGGTGACCCAGGCCAAGCCTGTGGCCAGCAATGAGCCGATCAAGAGTGAAGAGCCTCAGCGCGTGGCGCTGGAGAAGGCCGTTACCGATATGCGTGAGTTTGTGCAGGCTTCACAGCGCAACCTGGATTTTTCCATCGATGACTCTACCGGCAAGGTAGTGGTCAAGGTGATCGCCACCGACAGTGGCGAAGTGATTCGACAGATTCCATCGGAGACCGCGCTGAAATTGGCGCAGAACCTGAGCGATGCCGGCAGCCTGTTGTTTGATAGCAAGGCTTGAGTTGGCACGAAACATGTTTCTGATTGCGGTCTAGGCGTTTAAGCGCCAAAAAAACGGCCGCCGCAGGACAAGGAGAATGAAAAATGGCTAGTTCAACGATTTCCGGCCCTGGTTCGGGCTACGACACGCAAGCTATCGTCAAGGCGTTGGTGGGGGCTGAACAAGCGCCTAAACAACAGCAGATCACCAACGAGCAGAAAACTGCCACCGTCCAGTTGTCGGCAGTTGGTTCGATCAAGACGGCGTTGGAGGCCTATCAGGCGGCGATCACCAAGTTGAATAACCCCTCCGCGTTCAATGGGTTGGCGGCAAGTTCTTCGGAAGAGAAAAACGCCAAGGTGACGTTGGGTGACGGAGCATCCAGTGGCAAGTACGTGTTGCAAGTCGATAACCTGGCAACCGCTTCAAAAGTTACCACTGCGGTGAATGCTGAGGGTGCCTCGGGCAAGGCCAACACTACAGACGAAGACCAGACGCTGACCATCAACCAGTCGGGTAAAAGCTTCGATGTGGTGATTCCAGGTGGCGCGACCCTGCAACAGGTGCGAGAGTCAATCAATACCCAGCTCTCGTCGCAGGGTATCAGTGCCAACGTATTGAGCGACTCCAATGGTGCGCGACTGGTACTGACCTCGACCAATATGGGCGAAGGCACCGACATCACCCTCAGCGGTGATTCGCAACTGGCCAGCGGGTATGACAAAGGCACGCCGCCGACCAACGCCAAGTACTCCATCGACGGCATTGCAATGTCATCCAGCAGCAACAAAATCACGTCGGCGATCAGTGGCGTCACGTTGGAGCTGTTGGACACCATTGATGTGAAAAAACCGACGACCATTACCGTGGCCAGTAACACTGACACGTTGAAAACCTCGGTACAGTCCTTCGTCAGTGCGTACAACACGCTGATGACCGCCATCAATACCCAGACCAAAGTTACTGCAACCGGTGACGCGTCGACTACCACTGCCGGTGCGTTGACCGGCGATGCATCAATGCGTCAATTGGTGAACAGCCTGCGCTCCGAACTGGTCAGCGGCTCCGGCGCGGGCACCATGACCAGCCTGGCCCAGATGGGTATCACCACCGATCAGAAAACCGGCCTGCTGAGCCTGGATGACAAGACGTGGGACAAGGCGGTAGTCAAAGGCGCTGGCGATATTGCCAAGCTGTTCACCGGCGACACTGGTTTGATCACGCGCATGAACAAGGCGACGAAGAGCTACGTGGGCACCACCGGCACCCTGGCAACCCGGGCGACGGATCTCAACAACAAGTTGACCGACTTGACCAAAGAGACGGCCGACCTGACACGACGTATGGACGCCTTGCAAAAATCCCTGACCGCCAAGTACACGGCCATGGACACCATGATCGCGCAGATCAACGCCAGCAGCTCCAGCATCCTGACCACCCTCAACTCGCTGAACAATCCGAAATCGAACTGATGGGCGGCGCGCTTTCAGGCCCTGATTCAGGGCCTTGGCGTATGGTTGGGAATTAAAGTTTTCGTCGCCACGGTCGAAAAACTGGTTAAGCAAACCTATTCGATTGTCGCCAGTTACGAGGTAGCAACATGAACCCGATGAGAGCCCTTCGCCAATACCAGAAGGTCAGTTCCCATGCCCAGGTCTCCGAAGCCAGCCCGCACCGCCTGGTGCAGATGCTGATGGAAGGAGGCCTTGATCGCATGGCGCAGGCCAAGGGCGCATTGAACCGTGGGGATATTGCCCAGAAAGGGCTGATGCTGGGCAAGGCGATTGAAATTATCTCTGGCCTGCGTGACGGCCTGGAGCCAGAAAAGGCCGAAGATCCGGCAGCAGTGCACCAGTTGGACGCCTTGTATGGCTATATGAGCAATCGTTTGGTCGAGGCCAACCAGGTGAATGACGCCGAGATAATCGACGAAGTCGCCCGCCTGCTGATCACCGTCAAGACTGGCTGGGATGCCATCGCTCCACAATAAGGCCGATCGCCTTGAGGGACACATCATGAGCCATGCACTGCAACGCATCGACGAAACCCGCGAAGCCCTTCTCGGCGCGCTGGCTGAGCGCAATTGGGAAGCCGTGGGCGAGTTGGACCTGGGTTGCCGCGCGGTGATTGATGAGGTGCTCAGCGAAGCGCCGGTGGACGAGGGCGCCTTGCGCGAGAAACTGGAAAGCCTGTTGGTGGTGTATCAGCAGTTGCTGGAGGTCACGACCGGCGAGCGCCAGGCGATTTTCGAAGAGATGTCGCAGATCAACCAAGCGAAAAATGCGTCAAAGGTTTACCATCTCTTCGGTTGAACGGGCGCAGTTAATCCGCACGGCGCGTCATATATTTGACTGTGCCAGCATTTTTGACTTAACTAGTGCTGTTTTCAGATTTCAGACGTCTAGTAGGTAACAAATCTTACAGGCGTCTTGATTGCCCTCATTCCGGGGCAGGAAGTTTTACTAGGGAAGTTGCTATTGCATGTGGCGTGAAACCAAAATTCTGCTGATCGATGACGATAGCGTCCGCCGCCGCGATTTAGCGGTGATTTTAAATTTTCTCGGTGAAGAAAATTTACCCTGCGCCAGCCACGATTGGCAGCAGGCAGTTAGCTCTTTGTCGTCGAGCCGTGAAGTCATTTGTGTGTTGATCGGGACGGTAAACGCTCCTGGCGCAGTTCTGGGCCTGTTAAAGACACTGTCAACCTGGGATGAGTTCCTTCCAGTGTTGCTGATGGGCGATATTTCTTCCGTGGACCTGCCGGAAGACCAGCGCCGCCGCGTGCTTTCCACCCTGGAAATGCCGCCCAGCTACAGCAAATTGCTCGATTCGCTGCACCGCGCCCAGGTCTATCGCGAGATGTACGACCAGGCCCGCGAACGTGGCCGTCACCGTGAACCCAACCTGTTTCGCAGCCTCGTCGGCACCAGCCGGGCGATCCAGCACGTGCGTCAGATGATGCAGCAAGTGGCCGACACCGACGCCAGCGTGCTGATCCTCGGCGAGTCGGGCACCGGCAAGGAAGTGGTCGCACGTAACCTGCACTATCACTCCAAGCGTCGCGACGGGCCTTTTGTGCCGGTCAACTGCGGGGCGATCCCGGCAGAGCTGCTGGAAAGCGAGCTGTTCGGCCACGAGAAGGGCGCCTTTACCGGGGCGATCACCAGCCGTGCCGGGCGTTTCGAGCTGGCCAATGGCGGCACGCTGTTCCTTGATGAAATCGGCGACATGCCGTTGCCGATGCAGGTCAAGTTGCTGCGCGTATTGCAGGAGCGCACCTTTGAGCGCGTGGGCAGCAACAAGACCCAGAGCGTGGACGTGCGCATCATTGCCGCCACCCACAAGAACCTCGAAAGCATGATCGAGGTCGGCAGCTTCCGCGAAGACCTGTACTACCGCCTCAACGTATTCCCCATCGAGATGGCCCCGCTGCGCGAGCGCGTGGAAGACATTCCGTTGCTGATGAACGAGCTGATCTCGCGCATGGAGCACGAAAAACGCGGCTCCATTCGTTTCAACTCCGCTGCGATCATGTCCCTGTGCCGCCACGGCTGGCCGGGTAACGTGCGTGAGCTGGCCAACCTGGTGGAACGCATGGCGATCATGCATCCGTACGGGGTGATCGGCGTGGTCGAGCTGCCGAAGAAATTCCGCTACGTCGATGATGAAGATGAGCAGATGGACAGCCTGCGCAGTGACATGGAAGAGCGCGTGGCCATCAACGGTCATACCCCGGACTTCGGTGCCACCGCCATGCTGCCGCCCGAAGGTCTTGACCTCAAGGACTACCTCGGCAACCTGGAACAAGGGTTGATCCAGCAGGCCCTGGACGATGCGCATGGCATCGTTGCCCGCGCCGCCGAGCGTCTGCGCATCCGTCGCACCACCCTGGTGGAGAAGATGCGCAAGTACGGTATGAGCCGCAAAGAAGGTGATGAACAGGCGGATGATTGACGCCTGTTTTTCAACTAGCTGATTTATAGGTAGATTTTTTTCGGCACGGGTATTGCTACAGCCCTCGCAACGTTCCGTTTAACTGACGGTCAGCCAAGCGAGAGAGCATCATGCCCCACGCCGCCCAACTATCTTCGGCCCCTGCCATCCAGGGGCTGGTTTCGCCTGTAGAACCGCCGACCCGCCAGGGCCTGGAACAAGCGTTCTCGCAGTTCAACCAGATGTCGAGCCAACTGACCGACTCCTACAGTCTGCTTGAGGCGCGGGTGTCCGAGCTTAAAGGCGAGCTGGCGGTGGTCAGCGCCCAGCGCATGCAAGAGCTGGCGGAAAAAGAACGCCTGGCCAACCGTCTGCAAAATCTTCTGGACCTGTTGCCCGGTGGCGTGATCGTCATCGACGACCAGGGCCGTGTGCGCGAAGCCAACCCGGCGGCCTGCGACCTGCTGGGCCTGCCGCTGGAGGGCGAGCTGTGGCGCCATGTCATCACCCGCTGCTTTGCGCCGCGAGAAGACGACGGCCACGAAGTCTCCCTCAAGGACGGACGCCGCCTGTCTATCGCCACTCGCTCCCTGGATGCCGAGCCAGGCCAATTGGTGCTGCTCAATGACCTGACGCAAACCCGTCACCTGCAAGACCAGTTGGCCCGTCATGAGCGGCTGTCGTCGTTGGGCAGGATGGTCGCCTCGTTGGCGCATCAGATCCGCACGCCCTTGTCGGCGGCGTTGATCTACGCCAGTCATTTGACTGATGAGCAATTGCCTGTAGCCACTCAGCAACGATTTGCCGGGCGCCTCAAGGAGCGCTTGCATGAATTGGAGCACCAGGTGCGCGACATGCTGGTGTTTGCCCGCGGCGAATTGCCGCTGACCGACCGTGTCACGCCTGCCGGGTTGATGCAGGCCTTGCAAGCAGCGGCGGCGACCCATGTACAGGGCGCCAACCTGCGTTGGCAATGTGACAGCCACCAAGGCGAGTTGCTGTGCAACCGCGACACCCTGGTCGGCGCCTTGCTCAACCTGATCGAAAACGCCACTCAGGCCAGCGGCCCGGATGCACGCCTCAAAGTGCACCTCTACGCCCGCGAACAAACCCTGCGCCTGTGTATCAGCGACAGCGGCAGCGGCATCGACCCCCAGGTGCTGCAGCGCCTGGGCGAGCCGTTTTTTACCACCAAGACCAACGGCACTGGCCTGGGCCTGACCGTGGTCAAGGCAGTGGCACGCGCCCATCAGGGAGAATTGCAGTTGCGCTCCCGGTTGGGGCGCGGCACCTGTGCATTGATGACCTTGCCGCTGTTTTCCAGCGCGGCGAGCGCGGAGTAAAAGGATTATGGCTATCAAGGTTTTATTGGTGGAAGACGATCGCGCCCTGCGTGAAGCATTGGCTGACACGCTGCTGTTGGCGGGCCATGACTACCGGGCGGTCGGCTCTGCCGAGGAGGCCTTGGCGGCGGTCGAGCAGGAAGCCTTCAGCCTGGTGGTCAGCGATGTGAACATGCCCGGCATGGACGGCCACCAGTTGCTCGGCCTGCTGCGTGCGCGCCAGCCGCAGTTGCCGGTGCTGCTGATGACTGCCCATGGCGCCGTGGAGCGGGCGGTGGACGCCATGCGCCAGGGTGCGGCGGATTACCTGGTCAAACCGTTCGAGCCCAAGGCGTTGATCGAGCTGGTCGCCCGACATGCCCTGGGTGTGATGTCGGCGGGCGAGGGTGACGGCCCGATAGCCTTTGAACCGGCCAGCGCGCAATTGCTGGAACTGGCAGCGCGGGTGGCGCGCAGTGATTCCACTGTGCTGATTTCCGGCGAATCCGGCACCGGTAAAGAAGTGTTGGCACGCTACATCCACCAGCAGTCCAGCCGTGCCCAGCAACCGTTCATTGCGATCAACTGTGCGGCGATCCCCGACAACATGCTCGAAGCGACGTTGTTCGGCCATGAAAAGGGCTCGTTCACCGGCGCCATCGCGGCCCAGGCCGGCAAGTTCGAACAGGCCGACGGCGGTACCATCCTGCTCGACGAAATCTCGGAAATGCCCCTGGGCCTGCAAGCCAAGTTGCTGCGTGTGTTGCAGGAGCGTGAAGTGGAGCGCGTGGGGGCACGCAAGCCGATCCAGCTGGATATCCGCGTGGTTGCCACCACCAACCGCGACCTGGCCGGCGAAGTGGCAGCGGGGCGCTTCCGTGAAGACCTGTTCTACCGGCTGTCGGTGTTCCCGCTGGCCTGGCGCCCTTTGCGCGAGCGCCCGGCGGATATCATCCCCTTGGCTGAGCGCCTGCTGAACAACCACGTCAAAAAAATGAAGCATGCCCAGGCGCGGTTATCGCCGCAGGCTCAGGCGTGCCTGGTCAGCTATCCGTGGCCGGGCAACGTGCGCGAGCTGGACAATGCCATCCAGCGCGCGCTGATTTTGCAGCAGGGCGGGTTGATCCAGCCCCAGGATTTTTGCCTGGCCATGGGCAATGGTGCTGCGCCGTTGCCCAGCCTGGCGCCAGCGCCGGTGGTTGCCGAGGCAGAATCGGCCGGTGCCCTGGGCGATGACCTGCGCCGCCGTGAATTCCAGATGATCATCGACACCTTGCGCGCTGAGCGTGGCCGCCGCAAAGAAGCGGCCGAGCGCCTCGGCATCAGCCCGCGCACCTTGCGCTACAAGCTGGCGCAGATGCGCGATGCTGGTATGGATGTGGAAGCTTATCTTTTCGCCACATGACCGGTAACAAGTTCTACAAGCTTTGTCGCCTTTTCTTACGAGTTGCTCCAGAGCTGGCACCCTTGTTGCTACCACCCCTAGTAACCGCTGCGTAGTGTCAAAAAATTGCGGGTCGTCGGAGAGAGAAGGTCATGAGCCAGGGTATTGAGTTCAATCGGTTGATGTTGGATATGCGCGCCATGCAAATGGATGCCATGGCTCAACCGAAATCCGTCGCGCCAGCGCCGGAATTGGGCCAAAGCAGTTTTGCCGACATGCTCGGTCAGGCAATCAATAAAGTCAGTGATACCCAACAGGCCTCCAGCCAGTTGGCAACGGCGTTCGAGATCGGTAAAAGCGGCGTGGACCTCACCGATGTGATGGTCGCCTCGCAAAAGGCCAGTGTGTCCTTCCAGGCCTTGACTCAAGTGCGTAACAAGCTGGTTCAGGCTTATCAAGACATCATGCAGATGCCGGTTTAAGGACGAGATTTAAGTCATGGCAGAAGCACTCTCCGACAACCTCCCCGCCAAGGCAGACGGCAAGCCGCCGTTGTTTGGCCTGTCGTTCCTGGAAAACCTCTCGCAAATGACCATGCTGCGTCAGGTGGGCCTGATGGTCGGCCTGGCGGCCAGCGTGGCGATTGGTTTTGCCGTGGTGTTGTGGTCGCAACAACCCGATTACCGCCCACTGTACGGCAGCCTGTCGGGCATGGATTCCAAGCAGATCATGGAAACCCTCGCCGCTGCCGACATCGCTTACACCGTGGAGCCCAACTCCGGCGCCTTGCTGGTCAAGTCTGATGACGTGGCCCGTGCACGGATGAAACTGGCCGCCGCTGGCGTGGCGCCGTCCGACAGCAATATCGGTTTCGAGATTCTCGACAAGGACCAGGGCCTGGGCACCAGCCAGTTCATGGAAGCCACCCGTTATCGCCGTGGCCTGGAAGGCGAACTGGCGCGCACCATCTCCAGCCTGAATAACGTCAAGGGTGCCCGTGTGCACCTGGCGATTCCGAAAAGCTCGGTGTTCGTGCGTGATGAACGCAAGCCCAGCGCTTCGGTACTGGTCGAACTGTTTGCCGGCCGCTCCCTGGAGCCTGGCCAGGTGCTGGCGATCGTCAACCTGGTGGCCACCAGCGTTCCCGAATTGAGCAAGTCGCAAATCACCGTGGTCGATCAGAAGGGCAACCTGCTCTCCGACATGGCCGAAAACTCCGCGCTGACCCAGGCCGGCAAGCAATTCGACTACAGCCGCCGCATGGAAAGCATGCTCACCCAGCGCGTGCACAACATCCTGCAACCGGTGCTGGGCAACGACCGCTACAAGGCTGAAGTGTCCGCCGACGTAGACTTCAGCGCTGTCGAATCGACCTCCGAACAGTTCAACCCTGACCAGCCGGCGCTGCGCAGCGAGCAGTCCACCAGCGAGCAGCGCACCGCCGCCAATGGCCCGCAAGGTGTGCCGGGGGCCTTGAGCAACCAGCCACCGTCGGCCGCCTCGGCACCGCAGACCACTGGCGGCGCCGCTGCCACTGCTGGCGCGATCCAGCCTGGCCAGCCGCTGCTGGATGCCAACGGCCAGCAGATCATGGACCCGGCCACCGGCCAGCCGATGCTCGCACCGTACCCGGCGGACAAGCGTAACCAGTCCACCAAGAACTTCGAACTCGATCGCTCTATCAGCCACACCAAGCAGCAACAGGGCAAGATCAATCGCCTGTCGGTGTCGGTGGTGGTCGATGACCAGGTCAAGGTCAACCCAGCCGATGGCGCCGTGACCCGTGCGCCCTGGACCGCCGACGAATTGGCGCGCTTCACCCGCCTGGTACAGGACGCCGTCGGTTTCGACGCCAGCCGTGGCGACAGCGTCAGTGTGATCAACATGCCGTTCTCCGCCGAGCGCGCTGAAGTGATCAGCGACCCTGCGTTCTACACCCAGCCGTGGTTCTGGGACATCGTCAAGCAAGTGCTGGGGGTGTTGTTCATCCTGGTGCTGGTGTTCGGCGTGCTGCGCCCGGTGCTCAACAACATCACCGGCGGCGGCAAGAAACAGCTTGCGCTCGCAGGTGGCGACGTCGAGTTGGGTGGCATGGGCGGCCTGGATGGCGAACTGGCCAACGACCGCGTCAGCCTTGGCGGCCCGCAAAGCATCCTGTTGCCAAGCCCGAGCGAAGGCTATGACGCTCAGTTGAACGCAATCAAGAGTCTGGTGGCAGAAGACCCGGGCCGTGTGGCCCAGGTCGTGAAAGAGTGGATTAACGCTGATGAATGATCGAGCCGCTGTGGCCAAGCTCTCTCGGGTCGACAAAGCCGCCGTGTTGCTGCTGTCCCTGGGTGAAACCGACGCTGCCCAAGTGCTGCGCCACATGGGCCCCAAAGAGGTCCAGCGTGTCGGCGTGGCGATGGCGCAGATGCGCAACGTGCACCGCGAGCAAGTCGAGCAGGTGATGAGCGAGTTCGTCGAGATCGTCGGCGACCAGACCAGCCTGGGCGTCGGCTCCGACAGCTACATTCGCAAGATGCTCACCTCGGCGCTGGGCGAAGACAAGGCCAACGGCCTGATCGACCGCATCCTGCTGGGCGGCAACACCAGTGGCCTGGACAGCCTCAAGTGGATGGAACCACGTGCGGTCGCCGACGTGATCCGCTACGAACACCCGCAGATCCAGGCGATCGTTGTGGCTTACCTGGACCCGGACCAGGCCGGTGAAGTGCTTGGCCACTTCGACCACAAAGTGCGCCTGGACATCATCCTGCGCGTGTCGTCGCTCAACACCGTACAACCGGCGGCCCTCAAGGAACTCAACACGATTCTGGAGAAGCAGTTCTCCGGCAACTCGAATGCCTCGCGCACCACCCTGGGTGGCATCAAGCGCGCGGCCGACATCATGAACTTCCTCGACAGCTCGGTCGAAGGCCAGTTGATGGACTCGATCCGCGAGATCGACGACACCCTGTCCGGTCAGATCGAAGACCTGATGTTCGTCTTCAACAACCTTGCCGATGTCGACGACCGTGGCATCCAGGCGCTGTTGCGTGAAGTCTCCTCCGACGTGTTGGTGCTGGCCCTCAAGGGCTCGGACGAAAACGTCAAAGAGAAAATCTTCAAGAACATGTCCAAGCGTGCGTCCGAACTGTTGCGCGACGACCTGGAAGCCAAGGGCCCGGTGCGCGTCAGCGATGTGGAAACCGCGCAGAAGGAAATCCTCACCATTGCCCGCCGTATGGCCGAAGCCGGAGAAATCGTTCTCGGCGGGAAGGGCGGCGAAGAAATGATCTAAGGCGCCTTGCATGTCGAACAAAGATGAGACGCCCAGCGATCTGATTCGCGCGCGGGATGTCGGCGGGTTCGACATCTGGTCGTTGCCCAGCTTCGACCCCCATGTGCCGGAGCCCGAGCCTGAGCCGGTCGAAGAGCTTCCGGTGGAAATGGAAGAAGTGCCGCTGGATGAAGTCCAGCCACTGACCCTCGAAGAGCTTGAAGCCATCCGCCAGGAAGCCTACAACGAAGGCTTTGCGGCGGGTGAGAAAGACGGTTTTCGCAGCACCACCCTCAAGGTCCGCCAGGAAGCCGAGGCAGCGCTGGGCACCCAGCTGGCCAGCCTGGAACGCCTGATGGGCAACCTGTTCGACCCGATTGCCGAGCAGGACACCCAACTGGAAAAATCCATGGTCGACCTGGTGCAGCACATTGCCCGCCAGGTGATCCAGCGTGAACTGGTGCTGGACTCCAGCCAGATCGAAAGCGTGATGCGTGAAGCTCTCAAGTTGCTGCCCCTGGGCGTCGGCAATGTGCGGCTGTACATCAACCCCCAGGATTTCGAGCAGGTCAAAGCCTTGCGCGAGCGCCATGAAGAAACCTGGCGCATCGTCGAGGACGCTTCGTTGCAACCCGGTGGGTGCCGTGTCGAAACCGAACACAGCCGCATCGATGCCACGGTGGAAACCCGCATCAGCCAGATCATGGCCAAATTGTTGGATCAACTGCATGAGCAAGCCCTGCATCCGGCAGCGCCTGACGTGAGCGTTGACCTGGACGCTCCCGATGCGCCTTGATCGCACCAGCTTTGCCAAGCGCCTGAGCAGCTACGCCGAGGCAACCGAATTGCCCGGCCAGCCGATCCTTGAAGGGCGCTTGTTGCGCATGGTTGGCCTGACCCTTGAAGCCGAGGGCTTGCGCGCCGCCATGGGCAGCCGCTGCCTGGTGATCAATGACGACAGCTACCACCCGGTGCAGGTCGAAGCCGAGGTGATGGGTTTTTCCGGCAACAAGATTTTCCTGATGCCGGTGGGCAGCCTGGCCGGTATTGCCCCGGGTGCTCGCGTGGTGCCGCTGGCCGACACGGGCCGCCTGCCCATGGGCATGAGTATGCTCGGCCGCGTACTCGACGGCGCCGGGCGTGCGCTGGATGGCAAGGGCGGCATGAAGGCCGAAGACTGGGTGCCGATGGACGGCCCCACCATCAACCCGCTCAACCGCAACCCCATCAGCGTGCCGCTGGATGTGGGCATTCGCAGCATCAACGGTTTATTGACGGTCGGCCGCGGCCAGCGCCTGGGCCTGTTCGCCGGTACCGGCGTGGGTAAGTCGGTGTTGCTGGGCATGATGACGCGCTTTACCGAGGCCGACATCATCGTGGTCGGGCTGATCGGTGAGCGGGGCCGTGAGGTCAAGGAGTTCATCGAGCACAGTCTCGGTGAAGAAGGGCTCAAGCGCTCGGTGGTGGTAGCGTCGCCTGCGGACGATGCGCCACTGATGCGCCTGCGCGAAGCCATGTACTGCACACGCATCGCCGAGTATTTCCGTGACAAGGGCAAGAATGTGCTGCTGCTGATGGATTCGCTCACGCGTTTCGCCCAGGCCCAGCGGGAAATCGCCTTGGCCATTGGTGAGCCACCGGCCACCAAAGGCTATCCGCCGTCGGTGTTCGCCAAACTGCCCAAGCTGGTGGAGCGCGCCGGTAATGCCGAGGCCGGCGGTGGCTCGATCACTGCGTTTTATACCGTGTTGTCCGAAGGCGACGACCAGCAAGATCCGATTGCCGACTCGGCGCGGGGCGTGCTCGACGGCCACATTGTGCTGTCGCGACGCCTGGCAGAAGAAGGGCACTACCCGGCCATCGACATCGAAGCGTCCATCAGCCGGGTGATGCCGGCGGTGGTCACCCCTGAGCATATGGCCCGTGCGCAGCAGTTCAAGCAACTGTGGTCGCGTTACCAGCAGAGCCGCGACCTGATCAGCGTCGGCGCCTATGTGGCCGGCGGCGATCGCGACACCGACCTGGCCATTGCCTTGCAACCACAGCTGGTGAACTACCTGCGCCAGGGCCTCAATGACAAGATCAGCATGGGCGAAAGCGAAGCGCATCTGCAGTCCATCTTCGCCCCCGCGCCAGGCGGTTAAGCCATGGCCAACAGCCGCGCCGCGCGCCTGGCCCCGGTGGTGGAAATGGCCGAAAAGGCCGAGAAAACCGCCGTGCAACGCCTGGGTTACTTTCAAGGCCAGGTGCGCCTGGCAGAGAGCAAGCTGGGCGACCTGGAGCGCTTTCGCCTGGAATACCAACAACAGTGGATCGAGCGCGGCAGCAAGGGCGTGTCGGGCCAGTGGTTGATGGGTTATCAGGGCTTTCTCAATCAGCTTGAAACAGCCGTGGGCCAACAGCGCCAGAGCCTGGAATGGCACCAGAACAACCTCGATAAAGCCCGGGAAAGCTGGCAGCAGGCGTTTGCCCGCGTGGAAGGTTTGCGCAAGCTGGTGCAGCGCTATATCGACGAAGCGCGGGCGATTGAAGATAAGCGCGAGCAAAAGCTGCTTGATGAATTGTCCCAACGCCTGCCCCGCCAGGAACAATTCTAACTAACGACGCAGGGTAAATGTGGGAGCAAGCCCCTCCCACATTTGATTCGATGTGTTGCTCAGATCCGGTTCGCCTGCTAAACCTTGTTGCACAGTGCCAATGACAAGGAAGCAGTCACATGTCAATCGAGTCCGATGTATCCCTGGATGGGAAGAAGTTGACGATCGCAATCAAGGGCCGGTTCGATTTCGGCAGCCACCAAGACTTTCGCAATGTCTACGAGCATGTTTACCCCAAGCCGGAGACTGTTGTGGTGGACTTGAGGGGGACCACCTACATGGACAGTTCGGCCCTGGGCATGCTCTTGTTGCTGCGTGACCACACGGGTGGCGATACGTCCGATATTCGCGTGGTTAATAGCAACCCCGACGTGCGCAAAATCCTCGCCATCTCCAACTTCGACAAACTGTTCGATATCAGTTGAGCGCCTTGGCCCCGGTCCTTGAGGCGCTGACTATCCTGATCGCCGAAGACAGTGCCGCCGATCGGCTGTTGCTGTCGACCATCATCCGTCGCCAGGGCCATCAGGTGCTGACTGCCAGCAACGGTGCCGAGGCGGTGGAGATCTTCCGTCATGAGGGCCCGCAACTGGTGCTGATGGATGCGCTGATGCCGGTGATGGACGGCTTTGAAGCCGCCCGGCAGATCAAGCAGTTGGCGGGGGAGGCGCTGGTGCCGATCATCTTCCTCACCTCCCTGCGCGAAAGCGAAGCGCTGGCCCAATGCCTGGACGCCGGCGGCGACGACTTCTTGCCCAAACCTTACAACCCCCTGATATTGGCGGCGAAGATCAACGCCATGGATCGCCTGCGCCGCCTGCAGGCCACGGTCTTGCAACAACGCGACCTGATCGCCAGGCACCACGAGCACCTGATGCATGAGCAGCGGGCAGCCAAGGCGGTGTTCGACAAGGTTGCCCACTCCGGCTGTATCAATGCCGCACCCAATATCCGCTACCTGCAATCGCCCTATGCCTTGTTCAACGGTGATTTGCTGCTGGCGGCCTACACGCCGTCCGGTGACATGCACGTGCTGCTCGGCGATTTCACCGGCCATGGCTTGCCGGCCGCCATTGGCGTCATGCCGTTGGCCGAAGTGTTCTACGGCATGACTGCCAAGGGCTACGGCCTTACGCAGACCTTGCGGGAGATGAACGCCAAGCTCAAGCGCATCCTGCCGGTGGACATGTTCTGTTGCGCCACCTTGTTGTGCCTGAGCGCCCAGCGGCGTGCGGTCGAGGTGTGGAACGGCGGTATGCCCGAAGGCTATGTGCATGAAGTCGCCACTGGCAAGCGCACGCCGCTGATGTCGCGGCATCTGCCCCTGGGCGTGCTGTCGGCGGAAAGCTTTGATGACAGCACCGAGGTCTGGCCCATGGCCTTGGGCGACCGGGTGTTTCTGCTCTCCGATGGCGTGCTGGATACGGCTGACGCTAATGATCAACTGTTCGGCGCCGAGCGGTTGCAACAGGTGTTCGCTGCCAACCGCGAGCCTGACCGCCTGTTTGAGGATATCGAGCACGCCCTGGCTACGTTTCGGGGGCTGGCGCGCGATGACGTCAGCATGGTCGAGATCACTTTGCTCTCCGGCCAGGCGCTGCGAGTGGCCGAGCCGATGTATGCCGACAGCGGCCAGTCGTGCCCGCTGGATTGGTCGGTGGGTTTCGAGTTTCGCGCCCAGACGCTGCAGCGCTACAACCCGCTGCCGTACCTGCTGCAACTGCTGCTGGAGATCCATGGGTTGCGCGAGCAGAGCGGCGCGCTGTACAGCGTGATGGCGGAGTTGTATTCCAATGCCCTGGAACATGGTGTGCTGGGCCTGGACTCACGGCTCAAGCGCGATGCGCAAGGTTTTGCGCAGTATTATCATCAGCGCAATGAGCGTCTGGCGCAGCTGAGCAGTGGCTACGTGCGCGTGGATGTGCAGGTGGTACCGACCGACAAGGGCGGCAAGATGACCCTGTGCATCGAAGACAGCGGGCCGGGTTTTGATGTCGAACAGGAGCTGGCGCGGCCCTTGGAAATTGACCGTCTGTCTGGCCGAGGGCTGAACCTGGTGCGTCAACTGAGCAGCGCTGTACGCTGGTCCGAGGGCGGGCGCCGTGTCTGCGTGGAGTTTTGCTGGGAAGCTCTGGCATAATCCGCTGATTCTTGATCAAGGAGCGAGCAAGTGGCTGAGATTCATCTGGACCCCGACGTGTTGTCGGGTTTGCAGGACGTCATGGAGGGTGAGTATCCCAAACTGCTCGACACCTTCCTCGATGACTCGCAAAAACGCATCGAAGCGCTGCGCGACGCGCGCGACGATGCCAAGGCATTGGGACGGATTGCGCACAGTTTCAAGGGCAGCAGTGGCAACCTTGGGGCGGTGCGGCTGGCGCAGTTGTGTCAGCGGCTGGAGGCTGAGTCCGTCAAGCCATCATCGGATCTGGGTGAATTGGTTGACCAGATCGATCATGAGTTCGCGTTTGTCCGGCCGCTGTATGAGTCGGAGCGCCAACGTTCAGTTTCTGAATCATCGCGCTAAACCTGGCCCGAGTCTTGCTCTATCTCCACAGACTGCATCCCCGACCCCATGCAGTGGAGAGCCTTACCCATGCCAGTCGCCCCCAATTCGCTCCTTCAGGCTGCCCCTGCGGCCAAGCCGTCAGCGCCTGCCGCTAACCCGCCGGTAGCGGTTGCGGCCCCGCGAGACAAGGGCGCAGGCTTTGCTCAAGTGTTTGCCAACCAGGGCTCCAAGCCGACGCTGAAGGGCGACGACACCCCCAATAAAGTCACGCGTGACAAGCCTTCCGATACCGGCGCCAAACCGGCTGCCGGCAGCGACAAGCCTGCCGCCAGCACGCCGGCGGTTGCCGATAGCGGCAATCCCTTGCCTGCCAAACCGTCGGCCAAGCCCGATGACAGCGCCGGCACCGAGGGCGATGAACCCAGCGATCCAGTTCTGGCGCAGTCACCTGCGGTAGACCCTGTTGTCGACCCTGCGGTAATCGCCGCCGCGACGCCGGTGGCGGTGCCTGTACAAGTGTCGGCGGTTGACGAGGACGCCAAGGCCCAGCCGGTGGTCGCTGTGGTCGAGGAGGCCTTCGACCCGCAGGCTGATCCCCTGGATGCGATGCCGGCCGTACGCCTGGCGATGGAGCAGGGCGGTCATGTGTCGGCCAGCAGCCAGACGCCGCAGAAAAGCGCAGCCGCCCCTACGGATCAACCGACCGCCGCGCAGAGCTTTGCCGCTGGCCTGGCCACGATGGTCGACCAGCAAGCCACCAAGGACAGCACCGACCAGGGTGGCGACAAGGCGTTTGGCGCGTTGATCGATGACGGCCTCAAGGACCTCAAGAACGCCAGCAGCGACACCCGCGTGGACGATTTCGCCAACCGCCTCGCCGCGCTGACCCAGGCCGCCACGCCCAAAACCGCCAACGCCTTGCCGCCGGTTGCCAATGCACCGCTGGCCATGCACCAGAGCGGCTGGACCGAAGAGGTCGTCAACCGCGTGATGTTCCTCTCCAGCGCCAACCTCAAGTCTGCCGAGATCCAGTTGCAGCCGGCTGAGCTGGGACGTCTGGATATCAAGGTCAACATGACGGCGGACCAGCAGGCCCAGGTCAATTTCATGAGCGGCCATGCGGTGGTGCGTGAAGCGCTGGAAAGCCAGTCTGGCCGCTTGCGTGAGATGTTTGCCCAGCAGGGGATGGGGCAGGTGGATGTGAATGTGTCCGACCAGTCCCGTGGGCAGGACCAGCAGCAACAGCAGGGCCAGGCGCGGGGGGTGAGCGGCAGCGGCAGGCGTGCTGACAGCGGCGACGCTGGTGGCCCTGTGGACGTGGCCGAAGTGGCGGGGCCCGTGAGCCAGAGCGTGATCGGCTCCAGCGCGGTCGACTACTACGCCTGACTTCCTGTCCAAACCCGGTCAGTGTGGGAGCTGGCTTGCCTGCGATGGCGGTGTATCAGTGACACATATGTGAACTGACCCACCGCCATCGCAGGCAAGCCAGCTCCCACATTTGATTTGGGTTGCCTTCGCGCCAGACAACTCTGGCATAACACTTGCTCTTGCCTTCCCGTAGATCTATGAATTCCCGAATAGTGACGGATTATTGGCATGGCGAAGAGCGACGACGCAGCAACTCCCCCCGCAGCAGGCAAAGGCAAGCTCAAGCTGATCCTGTTGATTGTGCTGGGCCTGCTTTTGGCTATCGGTGCCTCGATTGGCGGCACCTGGTACATCATGCACAGCAGTGCAAGCAAGCCGGCACCCGCCGCCGATGCCGCCACCAACGTCAAGCAACCGGCAATCTTCGAGCAGATGCTCCCGGCGTTTGTTGCCAATTACAACGTCAACGGTCGCCAGCGCTACCTGCAAGTGAGCATTACCTTGCTGGCGCGCAACCAGGCGGACCTGGATGCCCTCAAGGTGCATATGCCGGTGATCCGCAACAACCTGGTGATGCTGTTCTCCGGGCAGGCCTTCGACAGCCTGGCCACCCCGGTCGGCCAGGAAATGCTACGCCAGAAGGTCACTGCCAGCGTGCAGGAAGTGGCCCAGAAAGAACTCGGCAAAGTCGTGGTCGAGCAGGCGCTCTTCACTAACTTCGTATTGCAGTAGGATCACGACATGGCCGTGCAAGACCTGCTGTCCCAGGATGAAATCGACGCGCTGTTGCACGGCGTGGACGATGGTCTGGTACAGACCGAAATGGCTGCCGAACCCGGCAGCGTCAAAAGTTATGACCTGACCAGCCAGGATCGCATCGTCCGTGGACGTATGCCGACCCTGGAAATGATCAATGAACGTTTCGCCCGCTACACCCGTATCAGCATGTTCAACATGCTGCGCCGTTCGGCGGACGTGGCGGTGGGCGGCGTGCAGGTGATGAAGTTCGGTGAATACGTGCACTCGCTGTACGTGCCCACCAGCCTCAACCTGGTCAAGATCAAGCCGCTGCGCGGCACCGCGCTGTTCATCCTCGACGCCAAACTGGTGTTCAAGCTGGTGGACAACTTCTTCGGCGGCGACGGCCGTCACGCCAAGATCGAAGGGCGTGAATTCACCCCCACCGAACTGCGTGTCGTGCGCATGGTGCTGGAGCAAGCCTTCATCGACTTGAAGGAAGCCTGGCAGGCGATCATGGAAGTCAATTTCGAGTACATCAATTCGGAAGTGAACCCGGCCATGGCCAACATCGTCGGCCCCAGCGAGGCGATTGTGGTGTCGACCTTCCACATCGAGCTCGATGGCGGTGGCGGTGACCTGCACGTGACCATGCCGTACTCGATGATCGAGCCGGTGCGCGAAATGCTCGACGCCGGTTTCCAGTCCGACCTCGACGATCAGGACGAGCGCTGGGTCAAGGCCCTGCGCGAAGACCTGCTGGATGTCGACGTGCCCCTGAGCGCCACCGTGGCCCGTCGGCAGTTGCGCCTGCGCGATATTTTGCACATGCAGCCCGGGGATGTGATCCCTGTCGACCTGCCGGAAGAACTGATCATGCGCGCCAATGGCGTGCCGTCGTTCAAGGTCAAGCTCGGTTCCCACAAAGGCAACCTGGCGTTGCAAGTGGTTGAGCCGATCAACCGACGCTGATTCAACCCTAATTCATGATTGTTTGCTGCGCCGAGGACATGTAATGGCTACCGAACACGAAAACACTTCCGCCGAAGACCAGGCCCTGGCTGACGAGTGGGCCGCGGCCTTGGAAGAAACCGGCGATGTTGGCCAGGACGACATCGACGCACTGCTGGCCGCCGACGCCGCCACTGCGCCTGCCGGCAAGCGCCTGCCGATGGAAGAATTTGGCAGCGTGCCGAAGAACAACGAGCCGGTGACCCTCGACGGTCCGAACCTGGATGTGATTCTTGACATCCCCGTGTCGATTTCCATGGAAGTGGGCAGCACCGAAATCAATATCCGCAACTTGCTGCAACTCAACCAAGGCTCGGTGATCGAGTTGGACCGCCTGGCCGGTGAGCCACTGGACGTGCTGGTCAACGGCACGCTGATCGCCCACGGCGAAGTGGTGGTGGTCAATGAGAAGTTCGGCATCCGCCTGACGGACGTGATCAGCCCGAGCGAACGCATCAAGAAGTTGCGCTGAGATGAAGTACTCGATGGCGGGACTGTTGCTGGCGCTGCCATTGAGCGCCCGGGCGGTGGAGCCGGTCGCGCAAGCGGCTGCGGCACCGGTGGTCGGCAGCGTCGGCGGGCAATTGACGCAGCTGGTGCTGGGCCTGTTGCTGGTGATCGGCTTGATCTTTGTGCTGGCCTGGCTGATGCGCCGCGTACAGCGCATCGGCCCGGGCAATGGCCAGGTGATCGAGCTGGTCGGTTCGCGCGCCCTCGGCCCGCGTGATCGGCTGGTGCTGGTGCAAGTCGGCGAGGAGCAGATCCTGCTTGGCATCACCCCCGGACGCATCACCCCGCTGCATGTACTCAAGACTCCGGTGGACGCGGCCAAGACCGAGACCGCCACGCCAGAATTCGCCCAGCGCCTGATGGAGTTGCTGGGCAAGGATCAGAAGGATAAGAAGTAATGCGCGTTTTGCTGACGCTCATGCTGTTGCTGGCCGCGCCGCTGGCCCTGGGCGCCGACCCGTTGTCGATCCCGGCGATCACCCTGGGCACCAACGCGGCCGGCGCGCAGGAATATTCGGTCAGTTTGCAGATCCTGCTGATCATGACCGCGCTGAGTTTTATCCCGGCCTTCGTGATGTTGATGACCAGCTTCACGCGGATCATCATCGTGTTCTCGATCCTGCGCCAGGCCCTGGGCCTGCAGCAGACGCCGTCGAACCAGATCCTCACCGGCATGGCCTTGTTCCTGACGCTGTTCATCATGGCGCCGGTGTTCGACAAGGTGAACCAGCAAGCCCTGCAACCTTACCTCGCGGAAAAGCTCAACGCCCAGGACGCCATCGACAAAGCCCAGGGCCCGATCAAGGACTTCATGTTGTCGCAAACCCGCTCCAGCGACCTTGAACTGTTCATGCGCCTGTCCAAGCGTACCGACATCGCCACTCCGGACCAGGCACCCTTGACCATTCTGGTGCCGGCGTTCGTCACCTCCGAATTGAAGACCGCGTTCCAGATCGGCTTCATGATCTTTATCCCGTTTTTGATCATCGACCTGGTGGTGGCGAGCGTGCTGATGGCCATGGGTATGATGATGCTGTCGCCGTTGATCATCTCGTTGCCGTTCAAGATCATGCTGTTTGTGCTGGTGGACGGCTGGGCGCTGATTATTGGCACCCTGGCCGGCAGTTTCGGAGGGGTATAGGGCCATGACCCCAGAAGTCGCCGTCGACCTGTTCCGCGAAGCACTGTGGCTGACCACCCTGATGGTCGCCGTGCTGGTGGTGCCGAGCCTGTTGGTCGGCCTGCTGGTGGCGATGTTCCAGGCGGCCACCCAGATCAACGAACAAACCCTGAGCTTTCTGCCGCGCCTGTTGGTGATGCTGGTGACCCTTATCGTCGCCGGCCCGTGGCTGGTGCAAACCTTCATGGAATACATCCTGCAGTTGTACGGCAGTATTCCGCAGTTGATTGGCTGAGCCGATGCAGTCCTTGCTGGCGTTGACCGACACTCAGATCAGCACCTGGGTGGCCTCGTTCATCCTGCCGTTGTTCCGCGTCACGGCGATGTTGATGGCCATGCCGGTGTTCGGCACCACCCTGGTTCCGCGTCGCGTGCGTTTGTACTTTGCCGTGGCGATCACCGTGGTGATCGTGCCGGGCCTGCCGCCGATGCCGCCGGTCAACGCGCTGGACCTCAGCGCCTTGCTGTTGATCGCCGAACAGATCCTGATCGGCGCCATGCTGGGGTTTTCCCTGACCTTGTTTTTCCAAGCCTTTGTGGTGGCCGGGCAAATCATCTCGATCCAGATGGGCATGGGTTTCGCCTCCATGGTCGACCCCACCAACGGCGTGTCGGCGGCAGTGATCGGGCAATTTCTGACCATGCTGGTGACCTTGCTGTTCTTGGCCATGAACGGACACCTGGTGGCGTTCGAGGTGCTGACCGAGAGTTTCACCACCTTGCCGGTGGGCGCAGGCTTGGTGGTCAACCACTTCTGGGAACTGGTGGGGCGCCTCGGTTGGGTACTCGGCGCGGCGCTGTTGCTGGTGTTGCCGGCGATCACGGCGCTGCTGGTGGTCAATATCGCGTTTGGCGTGATGACCCGTGCGGCGCCGCAACTGAACATCTTCTCGATTGGTTTCCCGCTGACCCTGGTGTTGGGCATGGGGATTTTCTGGGTCGGCCTGGCCGACATTCTCAATCAGTATCAACCGCTGGCCACCGACGCCCTGCAGTTCTTACGTGATCTGGCACGGGCGCGCTGAGCCATGGCCGAGAGCGAGAGTGGTCAGGACAAAACAGAAGACCCCACGGAGAAACGTAAAAAGGACTCCAGGGAAAAGGGCGAGATCGCGCGCTCCAAAGAGCTCAACACCTTTGCCACCATGATCGCCGGTGCCGGTGCCTTGCTGATCTACGGCGGGGGCCTGGCGCTGGATTTGCTGGAGATGATGAAACACAACTTCAGCTTGCCCCGCGAAGTGTTGCTCAACCCCGACGCCATGGGCCAGTACCTGCTGCACTCAGGCAAAATCGCCCTATTGGCGGTGCAACCGATCTTGATCACCTTGCTGCTCGCCGCGCTGATCGGCCCCGTTGCCCTCGGCGGCTGGTTGTTTGCCGCGGGCAGCATGGCGCCCAAGTTCAGCCGCATGAACCCGGGCGCGGGGCTCAAGCGCATGTTCTCCGCCAAGGCCTTGATTGAATTGCTCAAGGCCCTGGCCAAGTTTTTCCTGATTCTGTTCGTGGCGTTGGCGGTGTTGTCGTCCGACATCGACGACTTGTTGCGTATCGCCCATGAGCCGCTGGAGTCGGCGATCATCCACAGCGTGCAGGTGGTGGGCTGGAGCGCGCTGTGGATGGCCCTCGGGCTGATCCTGATTGCGGCCGTGGATGCGCCGATCCAGCTGTGGGAAAGCCACAAGAAACTGCTGATGACCAAGCAGGAAGTGCGTGACGAACACAAGGACCAGGAAGGCCGGCCCGAGGTCAAGCAACGCATTCGCCAACTGCAGCGCGAAATGTCCCAGCGCAAGATGATGGCTTCGGTACCCGACGCTGACGTGATCATCACCAACCCGACCCACTACGCCGTAGCGCTCAAGTACGACCCGGAGAAGGGTGGCGCACCGATGCTGTTGGCCAAGGGCAGCGACTTCACCGCCCTGAAAATCCGCGAAATCGCCGTGGCCAACGACATTCTGCTGCTGGAATCGCCGGCGCTGGCGCGCTCGATTTTCTATTCCACCGACCTCGACCAGGAAATCCCCGCCGGGTTGTACCTGGCCGTTGCCCAGGTACTGGCCTACGTTTACCAGATCCGCCAATACCGCGCCGGCAAGGGCAAGCGGCCTGATCCGCTCAAGGATTTGCCGATACCGCCGGATTTGCGTCGCGACACCTGATTCTTCTCTGACCTGTCAACTTTGACAGTAGCCATTACGCCGCCTTCACTGTTTGATACAGCGATGAGGCGCGCAGCCATGCGCGGCTCGGGAGGCGGTGATGGATAGGGGCAC
Source organism: Pseudomonas sp. NCIMB 10586 (assembly GCF_023127895.1). Lineage (NCBI taxonomy): Bacteria > Pseudomonadati > Pseudomonadota > Gammaproteobacteria > Pseudomonadales > Pseudomonadaceae > Pseudomonas > Pseudomonas sp. NCIMB 10586. The sequence goes on along the minus strand of NZ_SPKQ01000008.1, from coordinate 157,449 downwards.
GGTCAGGTGGTTCGATGCGGTCAAGGGCATTGGTTTTATTGCTCGGGATCGCGATGGCAATGCGGTTGCCGTCCAATCGACGAATGTCAAATGCGCCGAACCCCCGCAAGCGCCTGCCAAGCAGCGCAAACCCCGCAAACGCAAAAAGTCAGGGGATGCATGATCCGCAACATTGCCATACCTACACTCACTGGAAGCCCGCGGCTACCTGTCAACTTTGACAGTAGCCAAAGGGCGCTGCCCGCTGTTTTATTACCCTCCATGCACTGCGCGTATGTAGTAAACGAGATGCAGGGAGAGCGGTTGTGAAGGTGGTTACGGGTACGGTCAGGTATTACGTTTGGCTCAGAGGCGATTGGTTGATCAAGCCCGATGGCGGGGGAGAGGATGTGTTTATCAATGGCAGAGACTGGCGTTGCACCGCGCTGTGGTTTGGCAAGCGCATGGAGTTCCAAATGGTCCATCGACCCGAGGGTATTTATGCGTTGCCCATTAAACGGTGCAACCCAGGTGAGCCGGGTCTCAAGTGAAGGGTAGGGAGTATGGCAATGGCAACTGGCACGGTGAAGTGGTTTAACGCGGAGAAGGGGTTTGGTTTTATTACTCCGGATGATGGGACTCCCGATGTGTTTGCCCATTACTCGGCAATCCAGTCGCAGGGGCACAAAACCCTGGCGGAAAACCAAAAAGTAGAATTTGAAATCACGCAAGGACCAAAATGCCCACAGGCTGAGAACGTGCGGCCAGTTTAAAAACTGAATCACAGGTGGGACCTGGCTTGCCTGCGATGGCTGACTCACAGCCAATATCCCAGTGGCTGACACACCGCAATCGCAGGCAAGCCAGCTCCCACCCTTGTCCGTATTATCCGCTGCTTGCTTTGCCCGCCATTGTGGCGCCAAGGTGCAGGCGATCAGCCAGTAATTGCGCCAGTTCGATCAACTGCGCAACACCAGTGGTGTACGGAGACTAGAGAGCCGGTTTCCTAGGGGTAACCCCAAATCCTTGTCAGAAATTTCCTCGATAGCCCCGGCTGTACACAGATCAAATGTGGGAGGGGGCTTGCTCCCGATAGCGGTGAATCAGCCAAACATCAGTGCCTGACACTCAGCAATCGGGAGCAAGCCCCCTCCCACATTTGGATTGATTTACACCCGGTGGCCCGGGGTGTTTGTGAGGTTCTCCGGGCCCAAAAGCAAAGTTGGAAGGCTTCTTGCAACCCCGCCTCCAAGTCGCCTTCCAGCGTCAAAACTTTGCTTCAAGGACCCGAGGAATACCGGTGGTAGATCGCTCTCAAATGCTCAACACGGCCCGTGGCACCCTGACTGACCTGTCGCGGGGCAATCTGGGTGTGCCGTTGTTGTTGCTGGTGATGCTGGCAATGATGATGTTGCCGATGCCGCCGTTCCTGCTCGATGTGTTCTTCACCTTCAACATTGCCCTGTCTGTCGTCGTGCTGCTGGTCTGCGTGTACGCGCTGCGGCCGCTGGATTTCGCGGTATTCCCGACCATTCTGCTGGTGGCGACCCTGCTGCGCCTGGCGCTGAACGTGGCGTCCACGCGGGTGGTGATGCTTCACGGCCAGGACGGCCATGCCGCTGCCGGTAAGGTGATCCAGGCGTTCGGCGAGGTGGTGATCGGCGGCAACTACGTGGTCGGTATCGTCGTGTTCGCGATCCTGATGATCATCAACTTCGTGGTGGTAACCAAGGGCGCCGGGCGGATTTCCGAGGTGAGCGCGCGGTTTACCCTCGACGCCATGCCCGGCAAACAGATGGCCATCGACGCCGACCTCAACGCCGGCCTGATCGACCAGAACCAGGCCAAGTCGCGCCGGGCGGAAGTCGCCCAGGAAGCCGAGTTCTACGGCTCCATGGACGGCGCCAGCAAATTTGTGCGCGGCGACGCCATCGCCGGCCTGCTGATTCTGTTTATCAACCTGATCGGCGGCATGGCCGTCGGTATCTTCCAGCACGGCATGACCTTCGGTGATGCGGGCAAGATGTACGCCTTGCTGACCATCGGTGACGGTTTAGTGGCGCAATTGCCATCACTGTTGTTATCGACAGCCGCGGCGATCATGGTTACCCGCGCTTCGGGCTCCGAAGACATGGGCAAGCAGATCAGCCGCCAGATGTTCGCCTCGCCCAAGGCACTGGCCGTGGCGGCGGGCATCATGGCGATCATGGGCATCGTGCCGGGTATGCCCCACTTCTCGTTCCTGAGCATGGCGGCCCTGGCCGGCGGCGCAGCTTACCTGTTCTGGAAAAAGCAGAACGCGGTCAAGGTCCAGGCCCAGCAAGAGATTGCCCGCCAGCAGGATCTGCTGCCATCCCCGGCCCGCGCCCAGGAAACCAAGGAGCTGGGCTGGGACGATGTGACCCCGATCGACATGATCGGCCTGGAGGTCGGCTACCGCCTGATCCCGCTGGTGGACCGCAACCAGGGCGGGCAATTGCTGGCGCGGATCAAGGGCGTGCGCAAGAAGCTGTCCCAGGACCTGGGCTTCTTGATGCCCACCGTGCATATCCGCGACAACCTCGACCTGGCCCCCAGTGCCTACCGCCTGACCCTGATGGGCGTGATCCTGGCCGAAGCCGAGATCTACCCGGATCGCGAGCTGGCGATCAACCCCGGGCAGGTGTTCGGCACGCTCAACGGCATTACCGCCAAAGATCCGGCTTTTGGCCTGGAAGCGGTGTGGATCGAAGTCAGCCAGCGCAGTCAGGCTCAATCGCTGGGTTACACCGTGGTGGATGCCAGCACCGTAGTTGCCACGCACCTCAACCAGATTCTCTACAAGCACTCCCACGAGCTGATCGGTCATGAGGAAGTCCAGCAATTGATGGGCTTGCTGGCCAAATCCTCACCGAAACTGGCCGAAGAGCTGGTGCCGGGTGTCCTGACACTGTCGCAGTTGCTCAAGGTGCTGCAAGCGCTGTTGGCCGAGCAGGTGCCGGTACGTGACATTCGCAGCATTGCCGAGGCCATCGCCAACAATGCCGCCAAGAGTCAAGATACTGCCGCTCTGGTGGCGGCGGTGCGCGTCGGATTGTCCCGTGCAATCGTGCAAAGCATTGTAGGCATTGAGTCCGAGCTGCCTGTGATCACCCTGGAACCCAGGTTGGAACAAATATTGCTCAATAGTATTCAGAAGGCAGGGCAAGGCCAGGAAGAGGGCGTTTTGCTGGAGCCGAGCATGGCTGAAAAGCTGCAGCGTTCGTTGATCGACGCCGCACAGCGCCAGGAAATGCAAGGCAACCCGGTGATCCTGCTGGTGGCCGGCCCGGTTCGGGCGATGTTGTCGCGGTTTGGACGCCTGGCTGTACCGAATTTGCACGTGTTGGCTTACCAGGAAATTCCTGACAATAAGCAAGTGACTATCGTCGCGACAGTTGGGCCCAATGGCTGAGGTAGTGGGTTATGCAAGTTAAGCGTTTTTTCGCCGCCGATATGCGTCAGGCCATGAAACTGGTCCGTGATGAGCTGGGCGCCGATGCCGCGATTATCGGTAACCGTCGGATTGCCGGCGGTGTCGAGCTGACGGCTGCCCTGGATTACACCCCCCAGGCGCTGGCCCCGCGCGTGCCGAACATGGAACTCGAAGACGAGCTGCGCAAGACCGCCTCGCGCATTGTGTCGGCCCAGGCTGAACTGAGTATGCGTGGCGACAGCGATGCCAGCACCAATCGTCAATTGTTCGCCGGCCTGCCGTTGACCGCCGCCGAGCCGCTGGTAGAGCCGACATTTGTCGAACCGCCGCGTCCAGCCGCGCCCGCCCCGGCTGCTGCTGTCGACCAGCGTGTGTTCGATTCGATGCGCTTTGAACTCAATGGCCTGCGTGAACTGCTGGAAGTGCAGCTGGGCTCGTTGGCCTGGACGCAACTGCAAGGCAGCAAGCCCCAGCAAGCCAACCTGTGGCGCCGCCTGCAACGCATCGGCTTGTCCGGCCCTTTGTCCCGCGACCTGCTGGCCTTGACCGCCGAAGTCGAAGAGCCGCGTCAGGCCTGGCGCATGTTGCTGGCGCACTTGGCGCGCATGATCGCCACCCCGGAAATCGAACCCCTGGAAGAGGGCGGTGTGATTGCCATGGTCGGCCCCGCCGGCATGGGCAAGACCACCACCCTGGCCAAGCTGGCCGCACGCTACGTACTCAAGTACGGCGCACAGAATATCGCCCTGGTGAGCATGGACAGCTACCGCATCGGCGCCCAGGAGCAGCTCAAGACCCTGGGCCGCATCCTCAATGTGCCGGTGACGCACGTCGATCCGGGCCAGTCCCTGGCCAATGCCCTCGACCCGTTGCTGCGCAAGCGCGTGGTGCTGATCGATACCGCCGGCCTGCAAGCCAGCGACCCGGCCCTGCGTATGCAGCTCGAAAGCCTGGCCGGGCGTGGCATCAAGTCGAAAAACTACCTGGTGCTTGCAACCACCAGCCAGAAACAGGTTCTTACCGCCGCGTACCATAGTTACAAACGCTGCGGTCTGGCCGGCTGCATCCTCACCAAGCTCGACGAAACCGCGAGCCTGGGCGAAGTGTTGAGCCTGGCCATCAGTCATGAATTACCGGTCGCCTACCTGACCGACGGGCCGCGGATCCCGGATGATCTGCATCTGCCGCGCCGTCATCAGTTGGTCAGCCGTGCCGTCAGTGTGCAAATGCAAGAAGAGCCTAGCGAGGAAGCGATGGCCGATATGTTCGCCGACCTTTACCACCACCCGGCAAAACGGGTCGGTTGAGGCAGGATGAACACCGTGAAATGTACCTACATCGATGGTCTGCAAGCGTTTCAAGCGGCCAAGCCATGTAGCCTGCGTCTAAGCAAGACAAGGTAAAGAAATAAAATGGGCAGCATGCATCCCGTACAGGTGATCGCGGTGACCGGCGGCAAAGGTGGCGTCGGCAAAACTAACGTGTCAGTGAATTTGTCCCTGGCCCTGGCAGAGCTTGGCCGTCGCGTCATGCTGCTGGATGCTGATTTGGGCTTGGCGAACGTGGACGTTCTGCTGGGGCTGACACCCAAACATACCCTTGCCGATGTGATCGAGGGCCGCTGTGAGCTGCGCGATGTGCTGCTCCAGGGGCCCGGTGGCATTCGTATCGTGCCGGCTGCCTCGGGCACCCAGAGCATGGTGCACCTGAGCCCCGCGCAACATGCCGGGCTGATCCAGGCCTTCAGTGATATCGGCGACAACCTCGACGTGCTGGTGATCGACACCGCCGCCGGGATCGGCGAATCGGTGGTCAGCTTTGTGCGCGCCGCGCAGGAGGTGCTGCTGGTGGTGTGCGACGAACCTACTTCCATCACCGACGCCTATGCGCTGATCAAACTGCTTAACCGTGACTACGGCATGAACCGCTTTCGCGTGCTGGCCAACATGGCCCAGAGCCCGCAGGAAGGGCGCAACCTGTTCGCCAAGTTGACCAAGGTCACGGATCGCTTCCTCGATGTGGCTTTACAATACGTCGGCGCAGTTCCCTATGACGAGTGTGTGCGCAAGGCCGTGCAAAAGCAGCGTGCGGTCTACGAAGCGTTCCCTCGTTCGAAATGCGCACTGGCGTTCAAGGCCATTGCCCAGAAGGTCGATACCTGGCCGTTGCCCGCCAATCCGCGTGGGCATCTGGAGTTTTTCGTCGAGCGTTTGGTGCATCAGACGAGTGCGGGACCGGTGCTATGACATCCAGCGGCTACAACCTTTACAAAAAGTCGGCACGTGACAGCCAGGGCGAATTGATCGAGCGCTATGCGCCTCTGGTCAAGCGCATTGCCTATCACCTGTTGGCGCGCCTGCCGGCGAGCGTGCAGGTCGAAGACTTGATCCAGGCCGGCATGATCGGCCTGCTTGAAGTGTCGACCAAATACGACGCGAGCAAGGGTGCGAGTTTCGAGACGTATGCGGGTATCCGTATTCGTGGCGCAATGCTCGACGAGGTGCGTAAAGGCGATTGGGCGCCGCGTTCGGTACACCGCAATACCCGCATGGTCAGTGATGCAATTCGTGCAATTGAAGCAAAAACCGGTCGTGACGCTAAAGATCATGAAGTTGCGGCCGAACTCCAATTGAGTCTCGACGATTACTACGGGATTTTGAACGATACCTTGGGCAGCCGCCTGTTCAGTTTCGACGACCTTTTACAGGACGGCGAACACGAAGGGCTGCACGAGGACGGCGCGAGTGCACATCTTGAACCGTCGCGCGATCTGGAAGATGAACGTTTCCAGAAAGCGTTGGCGGACGCGATTGCCAACTTGCCGGAGCGTGAGCGCCTGGTGCTGGCGCTGTACTACGACGAAGAGCTGAACCTCAAGGAAATCGGTGAGGTCCTGGGGGTCAGCGAGTCGCGTGTCAGCCAATTGCATAGCCAGTGCGCAGCCCGCTTGCGGGGGCGATTGGGAGAGTGGCGCGCGCGCTGACAGGCAGTGTGGGGACACTGCAGACGCTACCGCGAAACCGCAGGGTTTTGCGGGTGAGTACCGTGGTGCCCTGGGCAGTCCTTTTTGTGTAACGCCTGTTGATTGAAATGGCGCGTCCAGGTGCTGGGCGCGTTTAAGACTGCTTGGAGGTCGAATTGGACAAGAACATGAAAATCCTCATCGTTGATGACTTCTCAACGATGCGGCGGATCATTAAAAACCTGTTGCGTGACCTTGGGTTCACCAACACGGTCGAGGCGGATGACGGCATTACGGCGATTCCGATCCTCAACAGTGGCAGCATCGACTTTCTGGTAACCGACTGGAACATGCCGGGTATGACTGGTATCGACCTGCTGCGCCACGTGCGCGCCGATGAAAAGTTGCGCAGCCTGCCTGTGCTGATGGTGACCGCCGAAGCCAAGCGTGAACAGATCATCGAAGCCGCCCAAGCCGGGGTCAACGGTTACGTGGTCAAGCCATTCACGGCGCTGGCCTTGAAAGAGAAGATTGAAAAAATCTTCGAACGCATCGGTCATTGATGTCGCCACGGGGGAGCTATGGAGCATAACGAAACGTCACAGGGCGACTTTGAGTCGACCCTGAAAAAACATGCTCACCAGTTGGTCGACAGCCTGGAAAAAGGCCAGTTCGCCGATGCGGTGCAGTTGATCCATGAGCTTAACCAGACCCGTGACCGCGGCCTGTACCAGGAAGTGGGCAAGCTCACACGCGAGCTGCACAGTGCGATCGTCAATTTCCAGATTGACCCGCGCATGCCCCAGGCCGAAGAAATTTCGCAAATCACCGATGCCACTGAGCGGCTGTCCTACGTGGTCAGGCTGACCGAGGCCGCTGCCAACCGCACCATGGACCTGGTGGAAAACGCCACGCCTCTGGTCAACGGCATGGCCAGCGAAGCCCAGGCCCTGAGCCTTGACTGGGGCCGCTTCATGCGCCGTGAAGTGGGCGCTGAGGAATTTCGTGAGTTGGCGCGTCGGGTCGACGGTTTCCTGTCGCGCAGCGAGCAAGAGAACCGCACAGTGGCCAGCAACCTCAACGACATTCTGCTGGCCCAGGATTACCAGGACCTCACCGGCCAGGTGATCAAGCGCGTGACCCAGTTGGTCACCGAAGTGGAAAGCAACTTGCTCAAATTGGTGCTGATGGCCGGCCAGGTCGACCGTTTTGCCGGCATCGAACACGACCGCGAAGCGATCCTCTCGGAAAAAGATCCACAAAAACATCTCGCCAAGGGTGAAGGTCCGCAGATTCATGCCGATAAACGTGAAGACGTTATGTCAGGTCAGGATGACGTAGATGACCTGTTATCCAGTTTAGGCTTCTAAGGAGCACACCCATGAGCTTCGGCGCCGATGAAGAAATCCTTCAGGATTTCCTTGTAGAGGCCGGCGAAATTCTAGAGCAACTGTCCGAGCAACTGGTCGAGCTGGAAAGCCGACCGGATGATGCGAACCTGCTCAATGCAATTTTTCGCGGTTTTCACACTGTAAAAGGGGGCGCCGGCTTCCTCCAGCTCCATGAACTGGTGGAGTGCTGCCACATCGCCGAGAACGTGTTCGACATCCTGCGCAAGGGTGAGCGTCACGTTGATTCGGAATTGATGGACGTGATTCTCGAAGCACTGGATGCGGTCAACGGCATGTTCAGTCAGGTGCGTGAACGTGCGCCGATCACGGCGGCTACCCCGGAACTGCTGGCCGCCCTGGCGCGCCTGGCTGAACCGGCTGCCGCTGCGCCGGTTGCGCAAGCGGCGCCTGAGCCGGTGGTAGAAGCCGAGCCGGACGTGACCGACAGCGAGTTCGAACAGCTGCTCGACTCGCTCAATGCGGTCAAGGCCGAAGCCGAAGGCCCGGCGGCGCCTGTCGCCACGCCGACCAGCGAAGACATTACCGACGCAGAATTCGAATCCTTGCTCGACCAGTTGCATGGCAAGGGCCAGTTCGCGGCCGATGCCGTGGCCCCTGTGGCGCCGCCGCAAGTGCCGGATGCCAATGCCAGCACCGACATTACCGACGATGAGTTCGAAGCACTGCTCGACCAACTGCATGGCAAAGGCACCTTTGTGGCCGAAGCCCTGCCGGAAGTCGCGGCCACGGCTGCCGCCCCGACCACCAAGGCCGGGCCTGCCGACGACGGGCTGATCTCCGATCACGAGTTCGAAGCCCTGTTGGACGAGCTGCACGGTAAAGGCAAGTTCACCGAAGTGGCCCCGGCTGCCGCCGCAGCGGTCGCCACTGCCGCACCGGCGGCTGCCAAAGCGCCTGCGCCAGTCGCCAAACCGGCACCCGCGCCGGCACCTGCCCGTGCAGCGGCACCGGCCGCGGCGGAAAAGCCCGCCAGTGAAGCCGAAACCACCGTGCGCGTCGATACCGCACGCCTGGACGACATCATGAACATGGTCGGCGAACTGGTGCTGGTGCGTAACCGTCTGGTGCGCCTGGGCCTGAACAGCGGCGACGAAGCCATGCAAAAGGCCGTGTCGAACCTCGATGTGGTCACCGCCGACTTGCAAACCGCCGTGATGAAAACGCGGATGCAGCCGATCAAGAAAGTCTTTGGCCGCTTCCCGCGCCTGGTCCGCGACCTGGCGCGCCAGCTCAAGAAAGAAATCAACCTGGAACTGGTGGGCGAAGAAACCGACCTGGATAAAAACCTGGTCGAGGCCCTCGCCGACCCGCTGGTCCACTTGGTGCGCAACGCGGTCGACCACGGGGTAGAAACCCCGGAAGAACGCGAAGCCGCCGGCAAGTCGCGTAACGGCAAGGTGATCCTGGCTGCAGAGCAAGAGGGCGACCACATCCTGCTGTCGATCACCGATGACGGCAAAGGCATGGACCCGACCATCTTGCGCAATATCGCGGTCAAGCGCGGTGTGATGGACAAGGACGCCGCCGACCGCCTGACCGACACCGAGTGCTACAACCTGATCTTCGCCCCGGGCTTCTCGACCAAGACCGAGATTTCCGACGTGTCCGGCCGTGGCGTCGGCATGGACGTGGTGAAAACCAAGATCAGCCAGCTCAACGGCTCGATCAACATCTACTCGACCAAGGGCCAGGGCTCCAAGATCGTCATCAAGGTGCCGTTGACCCTGGCGATCATGCCGACCCTTATGGTGATGCTGGGCAACCAGGCGTTCGCTTTCCCGCTGGTCAACGTCAACGAAATTTTCCACCTCGACCTGTCGCGCACCAACGTGGTGGACGGCCAGGAAGTGGTGATCGTGCGCGACAAGGCATTGCCATTGTTCTACCTCAAGCGTTGGCTGGTGGCGTCGGCCAAGCATGAAGAGCAGCGTGAAGGCCATGTGGTGATTCTGTCCGTGGGCACCCAGCGCATCGGCTTTGTGGTCGATCAACTGGTGGGCCAGGAAGAAGTGGTGATCAAGCCTTTGGGCAAGATGCTGCAGGGCACCCCGGGCATGTCGGGCGCGACCATTACCGGTGACGGTCGGATCGCGTTGATTCTCGATGTTCCAAGCATGCTCAAGCGTTACGCCGCACGGCGTATTTGATTCTGGTGGGGCAGGGCGGTCATGCCCGCCCCACCTAACGGAGTGTTTATGGCAGTCAAGGTCCTGGTGGTGGACGATTCGGGTTTCTTCCGCCGCCGCGTCTCGGAAATTCTTTCCGCCGATCCAACGATCCAGGTGGTCGGCACGGCCACCAACGGTAAAGAGGCGATCGATCAGGCCATCGCGTTGAAGCCGGACGTGATCACCATGGACTACGAGATGCCAATGATGGACGGCATTACCGCCGTGCGTCACATCATGCAGCGCTGCCCCACCCCGGTATTGATGTTCTCGTCGCTGACTCACGAAGGCGCACGGGTGACCCTCGACGCGCTGGATGCCGGCGCGGTGGACTTTCTGCCGAAGAATTTCGAAGACATCTCGCGCAACCCCGACAAGGTCAAGCAGATGCTGTGCGAGAAGGTGCACAGCATTTCCCGCAGTAACCGTCGTAGCCTGTTCAGTGCACCTGCGCCGGCACCTGCGCCTGCGCCCGTAGCGGCTGCACCGACCTCATCGTTTGCACGCCCGGCCCCTGCGCCGGTGGCTCGGCCTGCGGTGGCGCCGGTACGTGCCGCCGCTGCACCGAGCACCCATTCGCCAGCGCCCAAGCGCAAGGCTTACAAGCTGGTTGCCATCGGTACCTCCACCGGCGGCCCGGTGGCCTTGCAGCGGGTGTTGACCCAGCTGCCGGCCAACTTCCCGGCGCCGATTGTGCTGGTGCAGCACATGCCCGCGGCGTTCACCAAGGCGTTCGCCGAGCGCCTGGACAAGCTGTGCCGAATCACCGTCAAGGAAGCCGAGGATGGCGACATCCTGCGTCCTGGCCTGGCGCTGCTGGCGCCGGGTGGCAAGCAGATGATGGTGGACGGCCGTGGTGCGATCAAAATCCTGCCAGGCGACGAGCGCTTGAACTACAAGCCGTGTGTGGATATCACCTTCGGTTCGGCGGCCAAATCCTACGGTGACAAAGTTCTGGCGGTGGTGCTCACCGGCATGGGCGCCGATGGCCGTGAAGGCGCACGCCTGCTCAAGCAAGGTGGCAGCGCCATCTGGGCCCAGGACGAAGCCAGCTGTGTGATCTATGGCATGCCCATGGCCATCGTCAAGGCTGACCTGGCTGACGCGGTCTACAGCCTGGACGACATCGGCAAGCATCTGGTGGAGGCCTGCCTCTGATGGATGTCTTGAGCCTGATCGGGATCACCATGGCATTTGTCGCCATCATCGGCGGCAACTACCTCGAAGGCGGCCACCTCGGCGCCCTGGCCAATGGCCCGGCGGCGCTGATCGTGATCGGTGGCACCGTGGGCGCGGCGCTGTTGCAGTCGCCGCTGAGCTCGTTCAAGCGGGCCATGCAGATCCTGGTGTGGATCATTTTCCCGCCACGGGTCGACCTGCCCGGCGGCATCGACCGCGTGGTCAACTGGAGCCTCACTGCCCGCAAGGAAGGTTTGCTGGGCCTGGAAGGCGTGGCCGATGCCGAGCCCGACAGCTACGCACGCAAGGGCCTGCAATTGCTGGTGGACGGCGCTGAGCCGGAAGCGATCCGCAGCATCCTGGAGGTGGATTTCTACACCCAGGAAAGCCGTGACATCAATGCGGCCAAAGTCTTTGAAAGCATGGGTGGCTACGCGCCGACCATCGGCATCATCGGCGCGGTGATGGGCCTGATCCACGTGATGGGCAACCTGGCTGATCCTTCGCAACTGGGCAGCGGTATTGCCGTGGCGTTTGTGGCGACCATCTACGGCGTGGCCAGTGCCAACCTGGTGCTGTTGCCGGTGGCCAGCAAGCTCAAGTCAATTGCCATGCGCCAGTCGCGTTATCGCGAAATGCTGCTTGAAGGCATCCTCTCGATTGCCGAGGGCGAGAACCCGCGCTCCATCGAATTGAAGCTCCAGGGCTTCATGGATTGATGGGGAGGAACCGCCTGTGAGCCGTCGCCGTCGCGAGCCTGAAGAACATGTCAACCACGAGCGCTGGCTGGTGTCCTACGCGGACTTCATCACCTTGCTGTTTGCGTTTTTCGTGGTGATGTATTCGATTTCGTCGGTCAACGAAGGCAAGTACAAGATCATTTCCCAGGCGCTGGTGGGCGTGTTCAACGATACCGAGCGTGCGCTCAAGCCGATTCCCATCGGTGACGAGCGGCCCAAGACCGTCACCCCGGCCAAGCCGCTGGTTAACGACAGCGATGAGATCGCTGCCGGTGTCGGCGGCACCAGTGACCCGCTCAAAAGCATCGCCGATGACATCAGTGCCGCCTTTGGTGACCTGATCAGTTCCAATCAGATGACCGTACGCGGCAACGAGTTGTGGGTGGAGATCGAACTCAACTCCAGCCTGTTGTTTGCCAGTGCCGATGCGTTGCCCAGTGACCAGGCGTTCACCATCATCGACAAGGTGGCGGCGATCCTTAAACCGTTTGAAAACCCGATCCATGTGGAAGGCTTCACCGACAATTTTCCCATCAGCACCGCGCAGTACCCGACCAACTGGGAACTGTCATCGGCCCGTGCATCGAGCATCGTGCGCATGTTGGCCATGCAGGGTGTGAACCCCCAGCGGCTGGCGTCGGTGGGCTATGGTGAATTCCAGCCGGTGGCCAATAACGCCACGGTGGAAGGGCGGGCACGCAACCGCCGGGTGGTGCTGGTGGTGTCGCGCAACCTGGATGTACGTCGCAGCCTGACCGGCACCGGCACGGCCAATGCAACACCGGATGCGGCGTTGAAGCGCGCTGGCACACAAACTGCACCGGCCCCTGTAAAGTCGCCGGTTCGGGCAAGCGCCGTCAATTCTCCGTCACCGGCTCAATAACCTTATGCCATGTCTCGGTCGCGCCTGTGCCCGCCGGGAGGAACCAACCGAATGAGAGTCTGGGCAGTTGCCAATCAAAAGGGTGGAGTGGGCAAGACCACCACCTCCATCGCCTTAGCCGGCTTGCTGGCCGAAGCGGGCAAGCGTGTGGTCGTGGTCGACCTCGACCCCCACGGTTCCATGACCAGCTATTTCGGCTACGACCCGGATGCGCTGGAACACAGCTGCTATGACCTGTTCCTGCACAAGGGCAGCGTGCCGGCGGATTTGCCCGGGCAATTGCTGCTGCCCACCAGCAACGAGAGCATTTCGCTGTTGCCGTCGAGCACCGCGCTGGCCACCCTTGAGCGCCAGTCGCCGGGGCAGAGCGGCCTGGGCCTGGTGATCGCCAAGACCCTGGCGCAGCTGTGGCAGGATTTCGACTACGCGATCATCGACAGCCCGCCGTTGCTGGGCGTGCTGATGGTCAACGCCCTGGCGGCCAGCCAACAATTGGTGATCCCGGTACAAACCGAGCACCTGGCGGTCAAGGGCCTGGAACGCATGGTCAGCACCCTGGCGATGATCAACCGTTCGCGCAAACAGGCGCTGCCGTTCAGCATCGTGCCGACGTTGTTCGACCGCCGTACCCAGGCATCCCTCAGCACTTTGCGTGTATTGCGCGATGCCTATCCGGACACCATCTGGAACGGCTACATCCCCGTGGATACGCGCCTGCGTGATGCCAGCCGTGCGGGGCTCACGCCGTCGCAGTTCGATGGCAAGAGCCGTGGTGTGCTGGCCTACCGTGCGTTGCTCAAGCATCTGCTGTCGCAGCAGCTTGTGGCGCAGGTGGCGTGATGAACCGTCCTGTCGAATTCAAGACCCGGCCGCAACTGGCGCTGGAATCCTACCTGGATGCCCTGCTGCAGGATGCGACTGACGAAGCGCTGCCGGAACCGATTCTGATACTTGAGCCTGCTGTCGAGCCTGACACTACGCTGGACGATTTCCAGCAGGCCGTCATGGAAGAGCAGGCGCGTGATGCGCAGGCGGTGGAGGCTCCAGTCGTGGTGCCGATCACCCCTGCGGTGGTGGCGCCGATGGTGGTCGAACCGGTGGTGGACGTGCACCTGCCGCCGAGTATCACGCCACCGCCGGTAACCGGTGACGGCCGCCCGGCGTGGGCGGCCGAGCCGTTCGAGTGCCTGCTGTTCGACGTCGCCGGCTTGACCCTGGCAGTGCCGCTGGTGTGCCTGGGCTCGATCTATTCTTTGGAAGGCCAGGAGCTGACACCGCTGTTTGGTCAGCCGGAGTGGTTTCTCGGCATCCTGCCCAGCCAGGCCGGCAACCTCAAGGTGCTGGACACCGCGCGCTGGGTGATGCCCGACCGCTACCGCGACGATTTCCGCCAGGGCCTGCAATACGTGATTTCGGTGCAGGGCTACGAATGGGGGCTGGCGGTGCATCAAGTCAGCCGCTCGTTGCGCCTGGACCCCAATGAAATCAAATGGCGCAGCCACCGCGGCCAGCGCCCCTGGCTGGCGGGCACCGTGATTGAGCACATGTGCGCATTGCTGGATGTCGCTGAACTGGCCGAGTTGATTGCCAGCGGTGCGGTCAAGGCGATGCCACAGAACAAACGTAGTTGATTGAACAATAAGGGCCGTGCGGTTGCGCGGCGCAATAGCATACACGCCGTCGATAGCGGCATTTGAAGGGGTTACACGAATGAACAAGTCAGCGTCCGCACAAGGTTTGGATGATCCGATCCTGCAATGGGTTACCTTCAAACTCGACAACGAGACCTACGGCATCAACGTGATGCGCGTGCAGGAAGTGCTGCGCTACACCGAGATCGCTCCGGTACCGGGTGCACCGAGCTATGTGCTGGGCATCATCAACCTGCGTGGCAATGTGGTGACAGTCATCGACACCCGCCAGCGTTTTGGCCTGGACACGGTTGAAGTCAGCGACAACACCCGTATTGTGATCATCGAAGCCGACAAGCAAGTGGTCGGGATCATGGTCGACAGCGTGGCCGAAGTGGTTTACCTGCGCCAATCGGAAGTGGAAACCGCACCGAATGTCGGTAACGAAGAATCGGCCAAGTTCATCCAGGGCGTGTGCAACAAGAACAACGAACTGCTGATCCTGGTTGAGCTGGACAAGATGATGAGCGAAGAAGAGTGGTCGGAACTGGAGAGCATCTGATTGTTCCTTGAGGCAGCGGTGATTGTCCTGGCCCTGTTGTGGGCCGGGACCTTGGCGTTTGTACTGCGCTATATGCGTCAGCAACGGGAGTTGGCCTTGCAACAGGCCGAACGCGATGCCGTGCGTGATCGGCGCATTCTGGAGCTGGTCAAGCGCGTGGATCATTACCAGCAGAGTGCGGTGCGGGTCGGCGATGAAGTGCATGAACTGCGCGCGATTCTCGGGCCTTTGCCGGATAAGTTGGTGCAACTGGAACAACGTGACCCTTCGAACCTGTCCTTTGCCCAGGCGGCCAAGCTGGTGGGGATGGGGGCGACGGTGGACGAACTGACCCAGTCGTGCGGCTTGACCCAGGCCGAGGCGCAGTTGATGAGCAAATTGCACAAGAGCTGATTCGGTTGGTCAGGTTCAATGTAGGAGCGAGCTTGCTCGCGAAAAACCTCAACATGACGCGTGCTTCCTGCATAAACACGGCGCCTATGGGTTTCTCGCGAGCAAGCTCGCTCCTACAGTGGACATTGGAGGTTGCCCCCTCCCACCTGTTGATCATCAGTCAATTTTTCTCCAGCCACAGACTTTTCCCGTTCTCCAAGGGTCAACATCCTTCAAGCACCTTGACCCAGGAGATACCCTCAAATGACTACCCCCAAAGCCCTGTTGATCCTTCACGGCAAACAAGCCCTGAACGAGGACGTGCGTGCCGCCGTGCTGGCCCGACGTGAGCAGGGTTGGGAGTTGGCGGTGCGGGTGACGTGGGAGGGTGGTGATGCCCAGCGGCTGGTCGATGAAGCCCTGGCTGACGGCTACACCCATATCATCGCCGGCGGCGGCGACGGTACGCTGCGCGATGTGGCCGAGGCCATGGCGCTGGCCAAGGCCGACGCCAGCCTGGTGTTGATGCCCCTGGGCACCGCCAATGACTTTGCCAAGGCCGCGGGCGTGCCGTTGGAACCGGCCGGCGCCCTGGCGTTGCTTGACGTCGAGCCCAAGGCCATCGACCTCGGCCAGGTGGGCGGGCAGATCTTCCTGAACATGGCCACCGGCGGTTTTGGGAGCCAGGTCACGGCCAACACCTCCGAAGACCTGAAGAAAGTCCTAGGCGGCGCCGCCTACCTGTTCACCGGTTTGTCGCGCTTCAGTGAATTGAAGGCCGCCTACGGGGAGCTGGAAGGCCCGGATTTCCACTGGAAAGGCGAGCTGCTCGCGCTGGGTATCGGCAACGGTCGCCAGGCCGGTGGCGGGCATGTCCTGTGCCCCGGCGCATTGGCCGATGATGGATTGCTCGACGTCAGCATCCTGCCAGCCCCCCAGGAAGTGGTCGGCACCCTGCGTGAATTGATGAACAATGGCTGGGGGCTGGACACCATGTTCGTTCGCGCACGTCTGCCATGGGTCAATATCAAGGTCGCCCAAGGCTTGTACATCAACCTCGATGGCGAGCCGCTGGAAGGCGACGACCTGCATTTCGAAGCGTTGCCCAAGGCGCTTCGCGTGCATCTGCCGCTGGGTTCGCCGTTAGTCGTCCAGGCTGATGATTTGCTCACGCACGGCGAATAACACCAGGCCCGCCACGTCGAAAATCTGCAAGCGCTTCATGATCTGCGAGCGATGGGCCTCCACTGTCTTGATGCTCAAGCCCAGGCCATGGGCAATTTCCCGGGTGGACTTGCCACGTACGATCAAACGCAAAATCTCCAGTTGCCGCGCCGTCAGGTTATGGCTGTGGGCAACGGGGGCGCTGGGGCTCTGGCTGCGGATCAGCGCCTGGTTGATCACCGTGTGGGCGATGGCGGGGCTCAGGTAGCGTTCGTTGTTACGCAGGGCCAGCAGCGCATGTTCCAGCTCGTTGGCGGTGGTGTCCTTGAGCAGGTAGCCGTGGGCTCCGGACTCCAGCGCGCGCATGATCAGGTCTGGTTCAGTGTGCATCGACAGAATCAGCACCTTGCAGTTGGGGTAAAAGCGCTTGAGTTGCTGCAAGGCATCCAGCCCACCGGTGTGCCGCATCGACAGATCGAGCAGCACGATATCCGGCTGCAAGGCGCTGTATTGCGCCAGCAGTTGTGCGCCATCGCTGGCTTCGCCGATGACGCTGTAGCCGGGAATATCCAGAATCAGCGCACGCACACCGGCGCGAATCAGTGCGTGGTCATCCACCAGGAGTAAATTGCAGGTCACTCGAGAACCTTAGGGGCGCTGGCCCGTTCGAGAGCGCGGGGCGCCCAGGGGAAAAGTGCGTTGATACGGGTGCCGTTGCCAGGCTGGCTGCTGATGGAAAAGGTGCCCCCCAGCTGGTGTGTCCGTTCGCACATACCGGCCATGCCCCGTTGGCCTTCCCGGCCCGGGTCGGGGGCAGGCGAGAACCCCTGGCCGTCATCGCAGATCATCAGCGACAGGCCTTCAGGCAGGCGTTGCAGGCGCACCAGCAGGTTGCGCGCCTTTGCATGGCGAAGCATGTTGGTCACCGCTTCCTGGGTGATGCGAAAGGCCGCCACGGCCACTTCTTCGGGGATGCCGGTGAGCCGTTGCTGACACTCCAGGCTCCAGCACACCTGGGTGTTTTCCAGGGTCTTGAGCAGGTGCGCGCGCAGGCTGGCTTCCAGGCCCAGGCTGGTCAGTTGGCGGGGGTTGAGGATGGCGCAGACGTCGCGCACCTTGGCCAGGGTTTCATTGAGCGTATTGCACAGCACCGTGCAATGGGTGTTCAGGTCCGGGGGCAGGCGGCGCTGCAACCATTCGCTTTGCAGTTTGGCGGCGGTCAGCAGTTGGCCGATATCGTCATGCAGTTCGCGGCTGAGCCGGTGGCGTTCGTTCTCCTGCACTTGCAGCAAGCGGTCGGCCAGCTCCTGGGGCTCGAACTTGATGGCTTTGCGCGAATTCCACTGTTGCAGCCCCACCACCACCAGCGTGGCGAAGTTGAGCAGCAGGATCGGCAACGGCAGCGGCGCGTCCTGCAGATAGGCCCACAGGCTGCCCAGCAATGAGCACAGGCACAGCGCAAGGGTGAGTCGGCGCACATGGCTGCGGGACACGGACCTGGCGATAAGTGACTTGAAACTCGCGTACATAGCGGATGGAGCCAATGAGGGTTCACTGCGGTGAGGCCGGTTGACCGGGCTCTGTTTGGAGTGCGCTGCCAAATCGTCTTTAAGCATGTTGAAGTTAAATCACTTCGAGCGGGGCATAGTACCACCCCGCTTACCGTTGGTCGCCTGATTGGTTTATGGCCCACACAAATACTCTGGCCGTTAATCCCAGAGTTGAAAGCGGAAAGTTGTATTAACGAAGTTGGTTTGTATAATTATTACATTGATGGCTAATTGATATTTTCCCATTGCGTCCAAGCCGGTCGTTTTTAGATAACTCGGCAGTTAAATACGACCTGCACGACGCTCACGACCCATGATGCAGCTGCTGCGGCGGTGTACGGCTCAAATCCTTTTGCGGGATCTGCAAGGCAACCGTTGCGATCAATGAAGTTTGCTCGCTGTCATCCAGGCTCAGTTCACCGGTGCGGGTGTCGATCAGTTCCAGTTGCCAGGCCAGCAGGGTCAGGCAGTCATGCAGCGCGTCCAGCGCCTCGTCATGCAACTGCAGAGGGCTTTGGGCATTGGCGATCAGATTTTGCAGATGCCCCGAGAACTCGCTGATTGCCTGCAGCGCCAGGCCATCGGCTTTTTCAGCCAGTTTGGCCAAGCTGGCTTTCATGCAGTCGATGGCGTCGCTGTCGTTGCGGATCAAATGCAGATGGCTCAAACACTCTTCGGATTTGCCCAGAAGCAGTTGAGCCTCGCCCAGAAATGCGAGAAGTGCTGTTTGCCATTCGTTTGCGCTATTCATCATGCAAGTCTCCGCAACGTAAGGTCGGGTGATGAGATGTCGCACCGGGTGAATGGCTTAAAACTAGCGCTGAAATACGACTTGGACTTGTAGGTCGCTTCCGATGTTTCAGTAGGACGTTTATTGAAATGCTCACGAAAGTCGTATGTAGCCCCTGGGGTGCGGGATGACACGACTTCAGTTGCCGATACGTGAGTGCCTGAAAGGCCCGTGGGCCAAGGGCTGGGGATGGCAAACAAAAGCCTGACTCCATTCATGCAATGAGAATGGCGTCACATTAATGGCTATTAGATATCGCGAATATCAGGTTGGGCCTGATTGCGTATAGGGGAACCCCCTATATGGTGGAACTGCACGTCGGTTCGACTGTCGCGCACGGCGCCTTGAAACAGTATTAAGGGCCGAAGCAGTAAAGCATGATGTCAGTGTGGCATCAATGGATTTACATGGCATTTTATTGGGGTCAAGGTCCGGCGCTTGCCGCCGATAATGTACCTATACGACTGCACACCCTCTCAACGCGCCTGCGGCGTGTACACCAGGAGCTTTTAATGGCCGGCATTCTCGACACGGTAGATCAACGCACGCAATTGGTGGGTGAGAATCGCCTGGAAATTCTCATGTTCCGCCTCTTCGGTCGGCAGTTGTTCGCGATCAACGTGTTCAAAGTGCAGGAAGTGCTGCAGTTACCCAAGCTGACCCTGATGCCCCAGCGCCACCCATTCGTGTGCGGGGTGGTCAACCTGCGGGGCCAGACCTTGCCGGTGATCGACTTGTCCCAGGCCATCGGTATGCGCCCTTTGGTGCCGGGGCCCAACAGCACCATCATCGTCACCGAATACAACCGTTCGGTGCAGGCGTTTCTGGTGGGCGGCGTTGACCGCATCGTCAACATGAACTGGGAAGCCATCCTGCCGCCGCCGACCAGCGCCGGTCGCCAGCACTACCTTACTGCCATCAGCAAGGTCGATGACCAGTTGGTGGAAATCATCGACGTGGAAAAAGTCCTCGCCGAGATCGTGCCCTATAACGCCAAGGTCTCGCGGGAAAAACTCGAAGACCCGGTGCTCGAACGTGCCCGTGGTCGCGAAGTGCTGCTGGTGGACGACTCCAACGTGGCCCTGTCGCAGTTGCGCGATACCCTGGGACAGTTGGGGGTGAAGATGCACATCGCCAGCGACGGTCTCAAGGCGTTGAACATGCTCAAAGCCTGGGCCGACAGCGGCCAGGTGATGACCGACAAGCTGCTGATGATCTTCACCGACGCCGAAATGCCCGAGATGGACGGCTACCGACTCACCACCGAAATCCGCAACGACCCGCGCCTGCGCGGCCTCTATGTGGTGCTGCACACCTCGCTGTCGGGCAGCTTCAATGAGTCAATGGTGAAAAAGGTCGGCTGCGACAATTTCCTCTCCAAATTCCAGCCGGACAAGCTGGTGGATGTGGTGCGCGAGCGACTGATGTTGGACGAAGTGCCCGCCTGACTTTAGGATGACACTTTGTTTCCCAGGAAGGCAGGCCCATGCTTCGTCTCAGCGCGTTGTACCGTTACCCCCTCAAATCCGGCAAGGCCGAAGCCTTGCAGCACATCGGCCTGGATAAACTCGGCCTGCAAGGGGATCGACGTTGGATGCTGGTGGACGAAGCCAGTGGGCGGTTCCTGACGCAGCGGGCGGTGGCGAAGATGAGCCAACTGTCGGCGCTGTGGAGCGACGCGGGCGGCCTGACCTTGAGTTCGCCGGGCTACTCATCGTTGGAGGTGGCGTTGCCGGAGGGTGCCAGTGAACTGCGCGGCGTGACCATCTGGCGCGACACCCTGCGCGTACCCGATGCTGGCGATGAGGCGGCCGCCTGGGTCAGCGAGTTTATCGGCAAGCCTACGCGCCTGGTGCAGCTTCCCCTGGAACGTGCGCGCACCACCGAAGCCGGCTACGGCAAGGATGACGACAAGGTCGGCTTTGCCGACGGCTACCCGCTGTTGCTGATCGGCCAAGGCTCCCTGGATGACTTGTGTGAGAAGATCGGCCGCCCGATGGAGATGCTGCGTTTTCGTCCCAACCTGGTGATCGAAGGCGCCCAAGCCTTTGCCGAGGATGGCTGGAAGCGCTTGCGCATCGGCGATGTGGAGTTCCGGGTGGTCAAGCCGTGCTCGCGTTGCATCCTCACCACCATTGATCCCCGCACCGGCGAGCGCAGCCCCGACCGCGAACCCTTCGCGACGCTGGAGACCTATCGCAAGACCGAGAAGGGCACGATGTTCGGCCAGAACCTGGTCAACGATGGCATCGGCCACTTGGAAGTCGGGATGCCGGTGACGGTCCTGGAATAAAAAGTGCCCGTCTCGCTGGAGACGGGCATTTTTGTTTACCGGTGATACTTAGCCGCGGTATTCACACAGGTAAGCGGTGTCTACGGCGACCTTCAACTGGAACTTGCTGTTGGCCGGTACGTTGAACTGGCTGCCGGCGGCGAAGGTTTCCCACTCGGCGTCGGGCAGTTTGACAATCAGTGCGCCGCAGACCACATGCATGATTTCACGCTGGGCGGTACCGAATTCGTATTCACCCGGAGCCATCACGCCGATGGTCGCCGGACCTTCTGCAGTGCCGAAAGCGATCGACTTGACGGTGCCGTCGAAGTACTCGTTGACTTTGAACATGGGTGAATCCTCGGAAAAAGGGTCTGGAAAGGTCGGCCAGTATGCCCAAGCCCACGGGAGCTGCCTAGACCGGCAAAATCAACGGTAACAGGCGTGCGGTGTTACGCGCGTCTTCCAGGGCGCGATGCTGTTGGCCATTGAACTGCATTCCCGCCAATTGCAGCGCACCATTGAGCCCCAGTGGTTTGTCCAGGCGCCGGGCCTTGGCAAAGCGTTGCTTGAGGTTCACATGGGGCGTTTGCCCCAGGGCGCTGGACAGGCCATGGCGCTGCCATTCGAGTTCAAGTTGCACGCGATCGTAATCACCCCAGCTGGCCCAGCCTTCCAGGCGTGCCTGGTGCTGGCCCAGCCAGCGCTCGAACAGCGGCCACACCTCGGTGATCGGTGTGGCTGCGTCGATATTGGCTTGGGTGATATGGGTCAGCTTGCGGCAAAAGGGCGTCAGCAACGGCCGTCGCAGTGGCCGCACAAAGCGCTGAAAGTGATCCAGTTCGCGGCCCTGGCGGTTGACCAGGCTGGCGCCGATCTCGATGACTTCCATCTCCGTCACGGGCCAACCGCCGTCATCCGTTGTGGCTTCAAGGTCAATAATCAGCCAATGAGGCATGGTGCAGGTTCCCGTACTCGTCCCTTTCTGATGGGGATAGAGCGTAGCCCGGCCCTGTAGTTCCGCCTAGGGCGTTATTCGATCTGTAGCAAAACCTGACGATTGCGCACCTGATCGCCCGCCATGACCTGCACCGCCTTGACGATGCCGTCGATCCCGGCCTTCAGCGGGTGCTCCATTTTCATCGCTTCGAGCACCAGCAACAGTTGGCCTTTGGTGACTGTGTCGCCGACGCTGACCTGGATATCGACAATGGCGCCATCCATCGGCGCCTTGACCGTGCCACTGCTGGCATCCACCTGGCGGCTGGCGACCTGCTGGGTGCGGTTGGTCACCTTCACGCCGGGCAGCCACAGTTGGGTATCGTCGATGTAGTAGGCGGTACGCCGCCGGATGCCGTTGAGCACCCAGGTGGCCCAGCGACCGTCGATGGTGAGTTGCAGGTCGTCGGCACTCACGGTGTGGGTTTGGCCATTGACCTCCAGGCGGTAGGTGCACGGCACATTGGCGGTGTTGCGCCATCCCGCCAGGCCTTGGGGATGCTGGTCGGCGCTGTGCCGGTAAAACAGCGCTGCGGCCAGGCTGAGCTGTTCAGTCGATGGCGCCTGGGGCGGTAGCTGGCCGAAGCGTTCGGCGATAAAGGCGGTGCTGAACTCGCCGGCGATAAAATCCGGCTGCTTGAGCAAATCAACCAAAAACCGCTGATTGGTGGTGACACCCAGTAGCACGGTGTCTTCCACTGCCCGCAGCAACTTTCGGCGAGCTTCTTCGCGAGTGGCGCCGTGGGCGATGATCTTGCCCAGCATCGGGTCGTAGAACGGGCTGATGGTTTCGCCTTCGCGTAGGCCATGGTCGATGCGCACGCAGGCGGCAGGCTCCCAGCGCAGCACGTCACCGGTTTGCGGCAGGAAGCCCTGGGCCGGGTCTTCGGCGTACAGGCGCACTTCCATGGCGTGGCCGCTCAGCACCACATCGGCTTGTGCCAGCGGCAGAGGCTGGCCGGCGGCGATGTGCAGTTGCCAGGCCACCAGATCGAGGCCGGTGATCAGCTCGGTCACCGGGTGTTCGACTTGCAGGCGCGTGTTCATTTCCAGGAAATAAAACCGACCATTGCGATCGAGCAGAAACTCCACGGTACCGGCGCCGACGTAGCTCACCGCCCGCCCGGCCTTGAGCGCCGCGTCGCCCATGGCCTGGCGCAGTTCGGGCGTCATCACGGGGCAGGGCGCTTCTTCGATGACTTTCTGATGGCGGCGCTGGATCGAGCAGTCGCGCTCGCCCAGGTAGATCAGGTTGCCATGGCGATCGCCGAACACTTGCACCTCAACGTGGCGCGGGTCGATCAGGGCCTGCTCAAGAATCAGTTCGTCGCTGCCAAAAGCGTTCATTGCCTCAGAGCGCGCAGTGCGCAGTTGCTCCAGCAGCTGTTCAGGTTGGTGTACCAGGCGCATGCCACGCCCGCCGCCACCGGCGCTGGCCTTGATCATCAGCGGGAAGCCGATGCGCTCGGCTTCCTGTTGCAGCGTGGCGTCGTCCTGGGCGCTGCCTTGGTAACCGGCGATACAGGGCACACCGGCGTCGAGCATGGCGATCTTCGACAGGCGCTTGCTGCCCATCAGCTCGATGGCTTCGCTGCTGGGGCCGATGAAAACGATATGGGCGTTCTGACAGGCGCGGGCGAAGTCGGGGTTTTCCGAAAGGAAGCCGTAGCCTGGGTGGATGGCGTCGGCGCCGGTGCGTCGGGCGGCGTCGAGGATGGCGGCGATGTTCAGGTATGACTGTTGTACGGGAGCCTGGCCGATATTCACGGCTTCGTCGGCCATCTGCACGTGCAGGGCATGGGCGTCGGCGTCGCTGTACACAGCCACGGTGCGGTAGCCCAGGGCTTGGGCAGTGCGCTGGATACGACAGGCGATTTCGCCGCGGTTGGCGATCAGGATTTTGGTGAAGGCGGGCATTGGGTTATCCCTTACTGGATGTGGCGTGTGTTGGGGCCTCTTCGCAGGTAAGCCAGCTCCCACATTTGAAATGTGTTCCCTGTGGGAGCTGGCTTGCCTGCGATGGCGTCATCGAGACCAACCCGGCTTTCGCTTCTGCACAAACGCCTGCGTCCCCTCAATCCCTTCCTCGCTTCTCACCGCCTCGGCAAACCACTGCGCCCCGCGGTCCAGTACTGCATCAAGCGGCTCATCCACGCTTGCCAGCAACAGGGATTTGGTTCGCGCATTGGCCCCCGGCGCGCACTGCAATACCTGCCCCAACACTTCATCCAGCCGCTGCGCCAGTGCCTGGGCATCGTGCTCGACAAAATGCACCACGCCCAAACGGCCAGCCTCGACCCCATCAAACCGCGCCGCCGTCAGCGCCAGCCGCCGTGCCTGGGTCAAGCCGATGCGCTTGACCACAAACGGCGCTATCTGCGCCGGCAACAACCCCAGGGTGGTCTCCGGCAAGCCGAACTGCGCCTTGTGTTCGGCGATCGCAATATCGCTCACACAGGCCAACCCAAACCCACCGCCCAGCACCGCGCCCTGCAGCACTACGATTACCACCTGCGGCAGCGCTTGCACCTCTTGCAGCAAGGTGCCAAACGCGCGGTTCAACGCGTGTAACTGATCCCCCGCGCCGACCAGGTCCTTCACATCGGCCCCCGCGCAGAAATGCCCCCCCGCACCGCTGATCACCACGGCGCGTACCTGTCTGTCCAATTGCGCCAGTACTGCACGCAGTTCCTTGACCATGGCCAGGCTCATTGCATTGCGGCATTCGGGCCGGTTGAGGGTGATATGCAGCACGCCGTTATGGGCTTCCAGCAGCAGGGTACTCATGGTTTTTTACCGGGCAGGGTGCCCATCAGTTTGCAGATGATGCCCAGCATGATTTCGTCGGCACCGCCGCCAATCGATACCAGGCGCACGTCGCGGTAGGCGCGGGCCACCGGGTTGTCCCACATGAAGCCCATGCCGCCCCAATATTGCAGGCAACTGTCGCTGACCTCACGGCCCAGGCGTCCGGCCTTGAGCTTGGCCATGGACGCCAGGCGAGTCACGTCCTGGCCCTTGATGTACTGCTCGGTAGCCTGGTAGACCAACGCACGCAGACACTCGATTTCGGTGGCCAGTTCGGCCAGGCGGAAGTGGATCACCTGGTTGTCGATCAGCGCCTTGCCGAAGGTCTGGCGCTCTTTGCAGTATTCGATGGTGCTGTCGATGCAGTACTCCAGGCCCTTGATCATATTGGCCGCGCCAAATAGGCGTTCTTCCTGGAACTGCAGCATCTGCATCATGAAGCCTGCGCCTTCATGGCCGATGCGGTTGCGCTGCGGCACACGCACGTCGTCGAAGAACACCTGGGCGGTTTCGGAGCTGTGCATGCCGAGCTTTTCCAGGGGCGGGCTGACGCTGATGCCCGGCGTGTTCATCGGCACCATGATCAGCGACTTGTTGATATGCGGCTTGTCATCGGAGGTGTTGGCGAGCAGGCAGATAAAGTCGGCGCTGGGCGAGTTGGTGATCCACATCTTGCTGCCGTTGATCACATAGTCGTCGCCGTCTTTACGCGCATGGGTCTTGAGCCCGGCCACGTCGGAGCCGGCGCCGGTTTCCGACACGCCGATGCAGCCGACCTGTTCACCGCTGATGGCCGGGCGCAGGAACTCCTCGCGCAATTCATCGGAGCCGAAGCGGGCCAGGGCCGGGGTGCACATGTCGGTCTGCACGCCGATGGACATGGGGATGCCGCCACAGCGGATGCTGCCGAACGCTTCGGCGGCGACGATGGAGTAGCTGTAGTCCAGGCCCATGCCGCCGAACTGCTGCGGCTTGGAAATGCCCAGCAGGCCCAGGTCGCCGGCCTTGCGGAAGATCTCGTGGATGGGAAAGCGCCCGGCTTTTTCCCACTCGTCGACATGGGGGTTGATCTCGCGGTCGACGAAGGCGCGCACGGTGCGGCGCAGTTCCTGGTGTTCCTGGGTGAAGATCATTTTTATTGTTCTCCTGATTAGAATCGCGCCACACCAAAGCTGTTCGGTTGCAGTTGCCTTAGTTCAGCCTCATGGCAGATATCCAGCAGGAACCCAAGCAAGGTGCGGGTATCCCGTGGATCGATCAACCCGTCATCCCACAGATTGGCGCTGCCGTAGAGCGCCGTGGACTGGCTGTCGAGCTTCTGCGCGGTGACCTGTTCGAGCATGTCCAGCACCTTTGGGTCGGGCACCAGGCCGTCCTTCAACTGCTTGGCCTCGGTGACGATGCGCAGCACCTTGCCGGCTTGCGCGCCGCCCATGACCGCTGTGCGGCTGTTGGGCCAGGCGAATATAAAGCGGGGGTCAAGGCCGCGCCCGCACATCGCATAGTTACCGGCACCGTAGGAGCCACCGACCACCACCGTGAGCTTGGGCACGCGGGCGTTGGCCACCGCCTGAATCATCTTTGCACCGTGCTTGATCACCCCTTGCTGTTCGGACTCGGTGCCAACCATGAAGCCGGTGGTGTTGTGCAGGAACAGCAGCGGCGTACGGCTCTGATCACACAGCTGGATAAACTGCGCGGCCTTGCTCGCGCCTTTCGGCGTGATGGGGCCGTTGTTGCCGATCACACCAACGGCGCGGCCCTGGATATGCAGATGGCCGCAGACGGTATGGGCGTCGAACTCGCTTTTGAACTCCAGGAAATGAGAGGCGTCGGCCAGGCGCGCGAGGATTTCGCGCACGTCGTAGGGCTTTTTCGGATCATCGGGGATCAGCCCCAGTAACTCGTCGATGGGGTACAGCGGCTCGGCATAGGTGTTTTTTACCGCTGGCGGCTGCCGGTCATTCCACGGCAGCAGGCCGACAATCTCTCGCACGATACGCACGCCATCGGCATCATTTTCCGCCAGGTATTCAGCGGTGCCGGCGGTTTGCGCGTGCATCTGCGCACCGCCCAAATCTTCGTCGCTGGCGACTTCGCCGGTGGCGGCCTTGAGCAGTGGTGGCCCGGCAAGGAACAGCTTGGCCTTGCCGCGCACCACCACCACGTAATCCGACAAGCCCGGCTGATAGGCACCGCCTGCCGTGGCCGAGCCATGCACCACGGTGATCTGCGGCAGGCCCATCGCCGACATGCGCGCCTGGTTGGCAAAGCTGCGCGCGCCTTCGACGAAAATCTCGGCGGCATAATTGAGGTTGGCGCCGCCGCTTTCGGCGAGGGTCACCACCGGCAGTTTGTTCTCCATGGCGATCTGTTGCAGGCGCAGGGATTTCTTCAGGCCCGATGGGGAAATGGTGCCGCCCTTGATCGCGCTGTTGTTGGCCACCACCAACATACGCACGCCGCTGACATAGCCGATGCCGGCGATCAGCCCGCCACCGGCGGCGCTGCCGTCCTTGTCGTCGTGGAGTTTGTAGCCGGCCAGGCTGGCCAGTTCCAGAAACGGCGCGCCCGGGTCGAGCAGCAGGTTGAGGCGCTCGCGGGGCAGCAATTGGCCGCGCTTGTCGAACTTGGGCTTGGCCTCCTCAGCCTTGGCCAGCAGGTTGTGTTCCAGTTGATGCAACTGGGCAATGGCGGCCAGCATGGCGGCGCGATTCTGTGCGAACTGTGGGCTGTGGGGATCGACCAGGGTTTCAATCGTCGGCATCGTGTTATTGCTCCGTCTTGAGCACATCCGGCAGATAGGCGCGGTGGAACCCATTGAAGGGTTGGCTCGGCGCCTGCGCCTTGTGCAGCGGCCATGCCCGACTGCCCAGGCTGGCGGCACCGTCGATGCGCAGCGTGCTGCCGCTGACAAAGGCCGCGGCCGGGCTGAGTAGAAAAACGATGGCCGCGCTGACTTCCGACTCGGTGCCGATGCGTTTGAGCGGCACATGCTCGCGCAAGGTGGGGATCACGGCCTTGAACGCGCCTTCATAGGTGTCCATGCCGCTGGAGGCAATCCAGCCGGGCGCCACGGCGTTGACGCGCACCCCGGCATAGCCCCATTCAAACGCGGCGGTCTTGGTGAAATTATCCATGCCCGCGCGCGCTGCGCCGGAATGGCCCATGCCGGGCATACCGCCCCACATGTCGGCGAGCATGTTGACGATTGATCCACCGTGCTTGCTCATCGACTGGTTGAACACTTCCCGCGCCACCAGGAAACCACCCACCAGGTTGGTGCGCAGTACGGTTTCAAAGCCCTTTTGGTTGATGGCGGCCAGGGGCGAGGGGTATTGGCCGCCGGCGTTATTGACCAGGCCATGGATGGGGCCATGGTCGTGCAGAATCTGCGTGACCAGCGCCTTCACCGCCTCTTCATCACGAATATCACAGACATGCCAATGGGCGACGCCGCCATCTTCGACAATTTCCGCTGCGACCTTCTGCAGTTTTTCCGGCTTGCGACCCACCAGGATCACGCGAGCGCCCAAGGCCGCCAGCTCATGGGCGGTGCAGCGGCCAATGCCACTGCCGCCTCCGGTGACAATCACGGTTTGCCCCTGGAACAGGTCGGCTTTGAAGATCGAGTCGAAGGCCACGGCGACGGTCCTTTAGGTGTGTTGGTCGGCAATGTGTTGCGGCACGGCGATGGGGATTTCCAGCAGTTGCTGGGCAAAGGCTTTGCCTTGCGGGTCGATGCGCAGGCTGGCGATACCACCGCCGCCCAGGGCATTTTCCAGCAGGAAATTCAGGCTGTGGCTGCCGGGTAGATACCAGCGCTCGACGCGGCCGTGACGGGGGTCGAGCACGTGGCTCATCCAGTCGACGATCACCTCCCGGGTCAGCGTTTCGGCGATCCATGGCAGGTAGTCGGGGTGGCGGGCGATCACGCCGATATTGCTGTGGTTGCCCTTGTCACCGGAGCGCGCCACGGCAAGTTTCACCAGGGGCACGCTGGCGTCGGCGCGGCCTTGGGGTTTGGGCGGTTCGATGGGGGCAGCGGGCGTGCGTAGGGGGAGCGCGGCGGGCAGTTCGACGGCATGGCGTTGGCCTTGATAATCGATGCTCAGTGCACAGGCCGCCTTGTCGATCAGAAACGAAAACAGCCGAATCAACGGGTAGACCGTAGGCCGCCCGCCGACGATGCCGGTGAGCCCCGGCGCCATGCCGGTGGCCGCTTGCGCTATCTCGCGGGCGAACAGCACCAGGGCCTGTTTGCTCGGGTGCCTCACGGCCAGTTTCATCACCACTTCGCGGCAATCCTCACGCCGGGCATGGGCGCCGTAGGTGGCTTCGCTGCCCAGCAGCTCAATGTTCACGTCGGTGTAGGGCGCCCAACCGCGTTGGCTGAACAGTTGCTCGGTCTTGTTGATGATCGCCTGGCTGACCCGCTCGGCCTTGGCCACTGCGTCGATCCCGGCAAGCAGGCAACTGGCGGTACAGCGGAAACCATCAGGATAGGTGGCGCTGACCTTGTACTGATCGGTGGGTGGCAGCCCCTTGGCGCCGTGCACGCGCACTGAATGCTTGCCTTGCTGCTGCAACTTGACCTGGCTGAAATCGCAGATCACATCCGGCAGCAGATAGGCGCGCGGATCAGCGATTTCATACAGCAGCTGTTCAGCCACGCTGAGTTCACTGATCAGGCCGCCGCTGCCTTCGACTTTGTTGACGGTGAACTGGCCGTCGGCGCTGACTTCGACGATGGGGAAGCCGATGTGCTCGTAGTCCGGTACGTCGCGCCAATCGGTGAAATTGCCGCCGGTGCACTGGGCACCGCATTCGATGATATGCCCGGCCAGGGCGGCCTGGGCCAGATGATCGTAGTCCTGCCATGACCAGTTGAACTCATGCACCAGGGCCGCGCTGACCACCGCGCTGTCGACCACCCGGCCGGTGATGACGATGTCGGCGCCGAGTTCCAGGGCCTGGGCAATCCCCGGCGCGCCGAGGTAGGCATTGGCGGACACGCACAAAGGTGGCAGCGGGGTGCCGTTGAACATGTCGGTGACGTTGGGCAGGTGTTTGAGTTGGGGGTGCAGGTCATCGCCGAGCAGCACCGCGATCTTCAGCGCAATGCCGGCCTGGTCGCAGGCCGCTTGCAGGGCGGCGGCGCAGGCCTGGGGGTTGATGCCGCCGGCATTGCTGATCACGCGGATGCCCTGGCGTTGGAGATCCGCCAGCAAGGGCGTGAGGACCTCGACAAAGTCCGTGGCGTAACCGGCCTTGGGGTCTTTCATGCGTGCTCCGGCGAGAATCGACATGGTGACTTCCGCCAGGTAGTCGAACACCAGGTAATCCAGGGCGCCGCCTTGCACCAATTGAGCGGCCGCCGTGCAGGTGTCACCCCAGAAGGCGCTGGCGCAGCCGATACGAACCGTTTTGCTCATGAGAAATCCGTCCTCCAGGGGCTGGCGTCGAGACTACCAAGCAAGCGCTTGGTTTGTAAACTGGGCGCACAAGTTTTACCCAAGCGCTTGCTTGGGTGGCGGCCACGGCCTAAATTGCCGCCCAAGATGTCAGCACAAGTGAAGGAGAGCAGCATGGATGAGCACAAAGCCCTGGGGGTGATGCGCGCCATGGTCGCCGGTGGCCGATTGACCGACCCCGAGAGCGCCCGGGGCAAATTGCTGCAAACCGCGGCTCACCTGTTTCGCAACAAGGGTTTTGAGCGCACTACCGTGCGTGACCTTGCCAGCGCCGTGGGCATACAGTCGGGCAGCATCTTTCATCATTTCAAGAGCAAGGACGAGATTCTGCGGGCGGTGATGGAAGAAACCATCCACTACAACACCGCAATGATGCGCGCCGCGCTGGAAGAGGCGAGCACTGTGCGCGAGCGTGTGCTGGCGCTGATTCGCTGCGAGTTGCAGTCGATCATGGGCGGCAGCGGCGAGGCCATGGCGGTGCTGGTCTACGAATGGCGTTCGCTGTCGGCCGAGGGCCAGGCCCAGGTGCTGGCCTTGCGCGACGTTTATGAAGATATCTGGTTGCAGGTATTGGGTGAGGCCAAGACCGCCGGGTATATCCGCGGTGACGTGTTTATTACTCGGCGCTTCCTGACGGGCGCGTTGTCCTGGACCACTACCTGGTTCCGTACCCAGGGCAGCCTGACCCTTGAAGAATTGGCCGAAGAGGCCCTGCTGATGGTGTTAAAGGCGGATTGAGGTGCACGTTATTAATTTGAGGGCGAACGTTGTCTCCCCCGATAAAAACGCCTAGCTTAGCGCCATCAGAATATTCAACGGTGTGTGCCTCGATGTTTTCGCCATGGCGGCTGGCTGCAGGACTTGCATTATGGGCACTGGGCAGCGCCGCGTGGACGCAGGCGGGCGCTGCGCAATTGGTGAGGATCGGCGCGGCGCACTTTCCGCCTTACACCGTACGTCCTGAACAAGGTGCCGATACCGGTTTGCTGCCGCAATTGATCGAGGCCCTGAACGCTGCGCAAACCGACTACCAGTTTGTCTTGGTACCCACATCTATTCCCCGGCGTTTCCGTGATTTCGAGCAAGGCCGGGTCGACATGGCGATCTTCGAAAACCCGTCCTGGGGCTGGCGGGATATTGCCCATACCAGCGTCGACATGGGCCTGGAAGACGCAGAAATCTTCGTCGCCCAACGTCAGCCCGGTCGCGACGAAAGCTATTTTGCCGACCTTGCCGGCAAGCGCCTGGCAGTCTTCAGCGGCTATCACTATGCCTTTGCGGGTTTCAACCCGGATCCCAGGAACATGGCCCAGCACTTCAACGCCACCTTGACTTATTCCCATGACAGCAACCTGTTGATGGTCGCGCGTGGGCGGGCTGATATTGCCTTGGTGACGCGTTCGTACCTGAGTGATTTTCTGGTGCGCAATGTGGACATGGCCGGGCAATTTCTGGTGTCCGAGCGCATTGACCAGGTGTATCACCATTACGCGTTGCTGCGGCCCAAGGCACCGATCACGGCAGAGGCGTTTTCCGCATTGCTCAAGGGCTTGCGGGACAATGGGCAGATGCTGAAGATTTTCGAGCCGTATCGTATTGATCTGACGCCAGTGCCCTGAGGGGGATTTGAAACCTTTTTGATGGGGCGCGAGGGAGCTGGCTCCCGTGACGGTCGGATAGCTGGCGCATATCTACCTGACACGCCAAGATCCAAATGTGGGAGGGGGCTTGCCCCCGATGGCGGCCTAAGAGCCGACCAGGATGTTGGATCAGACCGAGTACATATCCATTCCTGCGGTAACGGCCACTTAGGGTTCCGCTTTTACAGCGGGTCACTTTTGGAAAAGAGCCCCAAAAGTAACCAAAAAGGCTCTTGCCCCACCACTCGGCACCTCGCTTAGGCTCGGTGTGCCCGTAATCCGCCATGGATTTGGGGGGCCGCCGCCACGCGCCATCCATGGCGCGGGGCGGCTAAACCGGCATCCCTGCCGGTTTACCCCCCAAATCCATGGCGAATTACGGCCAGCGTGGTTTGACGGGGCGCCTGAGATCAAAAGCAGATCAAGATCAAGATCACGAGCGGCTCGCTTCGCATTGTGGTTACGGTTGGTTGCGGCTACACGAGTTGTGTGGATACCCATGCTCATCGGTACCAGCATCACGCCTCTGCTCCCGCAGCATGGGCCCGCCGCGCTCAAACCCTGCGCGCAAACGTATCGCTGTGGCTGCCCGACACCTTGCGGCAATGCACCAGCGCATCGCGAATCATGAAGTTCACCAATGTCGGCGAAACCCCCAACTCCTTGGCGATATCCTTTTGCGGCACGCCATGCAGGCGGTACATCTCGAACGCATAGCGGGTGCGCTGGGGCAGTTCCGTCAGGGCGTCGGCGATGTTTTCCAGAGTGTTGAAATTGATATGGGAGGTTTCCGGTGAAGCGCCGTGAATGACCACATTCAAGCCTTCCTCTTCGGTCCCGGAGTATTTGAGCTCCAGGGCCTGCTTGCGGTAATGATCGATCGCCAGGTTACGCACGATCTGGAACAGGTAACTCAGTTGGGCTTTGAACGATGAAGTGATCGTCGGCGCTGACTGCAATCGGAAGTAGGCGTCCTGTACCACGTCTTCGGCACGGGAGCGGCACCCGGTAATGCGTGCGGCGATCTTCACCAATATCAGTCGATTATCGACGAACGCCTGCAGAAGGGGTGAGTCGCACCTGCCTGTGGATACTTGTTCCGTCATGGAAATCACCTTGTCGCAAAAGAGGTTAGGGGAGGGCGTCCTTGCTGAGGCCTCCTACACATCGGGCAACAAATTATGCTTAATGATAATGATTGTCAAATGAGAAGGCGAACTAATCTTATGCCTTTGTGGAAGGTGTGAACTACGTCTCGCTCGACGCCTGCGACTAATTATTTGCCGGGGCCGTCCGTTCTTCTGGGTGACAGGCTTGTTAACAAACGGCCAAGGATCAGCACCCGCAGGAGGAGCAGATGGGTTTTTATCGTGCATTGGGCATGTGTCAGTTTGGAGTGCTTGCGTGATGAATACGCCCGCCCGGCTGCGTCTGTTTTGCCTGCCCCACTCAGGCGCCAGCGCCTCGGTCTATGCTCGCTGGCGCCGCGTCCTGCCGGATTGGTTGCAGGTATGCCCGCTGGAATTACCCGGGCGCGGCAGGCGCATGGACGAGCCGTTGCAGCGCGATATCAAGGCTCTGGCGGCGCAATTGGCTGAGGAAATCAGCCGTGATCTCGACGGTCCTTATGCCTTGTTCGGTCACAGCCTGGGTGGGCTGTTGGCGTTTGAGTTGGCCCATGCCTTGAGCGCGCGCAATGTGCCTGCGCCCCTGGCGTTATTTGCTTCAGGCACGGCTGGCCCGGCGCGGCGCGATGTCAGCGAATACGCTATCGAGAAGACCGATGCCCAACTCATCGCCCGCCTGCGCGAATTGCAGGGCACTGCCGAAGAAGCCCTGGCCAGCCCCGAGTTGATGCAGTTGATGTTGCCGATCCTGCGCGCCGACTTTCTGCTGTGCGGCAGTTTCATCTACGGCGAGCGCGAGCCGCTTGGCCTGCCAATCCATGTGTTTGGCGGCAAGCAGGACAGCGTACGCGCCGACCAGTTGCTCGACTGGCAACTCGACGCCGCCAGCGGTTTCTCCCTGGATATGTTCGACGGCCATCACTTCTTTCTCGTACAGCACGAAAGCGCCGTATTGCGCTGCCTGCGGCGCTATGCCGACGAGCACTTGGCGCGCTGGCGCATTGGCGCGGCACGGCAACTTGCCGCCGGCTGAACCTCACCGATTTCCCGAATTTCCCGTAAGCCGATTTCAGGCAGGAACCCCATGATGGACGCCTTCGAACTCCCCCGCACCCTGGTCCAGTCCCTTCAACGCCGCGCTGCGCAGACACCGGATGAGGTCGCGTTGCGCTTCCTCGCCGACAGCGCCGAGCACAGTGTGGTACTCAGCTACCGCGACCTGGACCAACGCGCCCGCACCATCGCCGCCGCCTTGCAAGCCAATGCCGGCCTTGGCGAACGGGCGGTGCTGCTGTTCCCCAGCGGCCCGGACTACGTCGCAGCGTTCTTTGGGTGCCTGTATGCCGGGGTGATCGCGGTGCCGGCGTATCCGCCGGAGTCCACGCGCCGCCATCACCAGGAGCGCCTGCTGTCGATCATCAGCGATGCCGAGCCGCGCCTGTTGTTGACGATTGCCAGCCTCAGCGAGGACCTGGCGCAGATTGAAAACGCGCCGCCGGTGCTGAGCGTGGACACCCTGGAGGCGCAGCTTGCCGAGCACTGGGTCGAGCCCCAATTGCAGGCCGACGACATCGCCTTCCTGCAATACACCTCGGGCTCCACCGCCTTGCCCAAGGGCGTGCAAGTCAGCCATGGCAACCTGGTGGCCAACGAAGTGCTGATCCGTCGTGGCTTCGGTATCGACCTCAACCCCGATGATGTGATCGTCAGCTGGTTGCCGCTGTATCACGACATGGGCCTGATCGGTGGCCTGCTGCAACCGATTTTCAGCGGCGTGCCCTGTGTGTTGATGTCGCCGGCCTATTTTCTCGGCCGACCGTTGCGTTGGCTGGAAGCGATCAGCGAATACGGCGGCACCATCAGTGGCGGTCCGGATTTCGCCTACCGCCTGTGCAGCGAGCGGGTCAGCGAGTCGGCCCTCGAACGCCTGGATTTGAGCCGCTGGCGCGTGGCCTATTCCGGCTCCGAGCCGATTCGCCTCGATACCCTGGAGCGCTTCGCGGAAAAATTCGCCGTCTGCGGTTTCACTCCGAACAACTTCTTCGCCTCCTACGGTTTGGCCGAAGCGACCCTGTTTGTTGCCGGCGGCACCCGTGGTTGCGGGATTCCCGCGATGCACATGGACGAGCAAGCGCTGGCCGCCAACCGTGCCGAACCGGGCCAGGGCAGTGCGATCATGAGTTGCGGCACCAGCCAGCCGGACCACGCTGTGCTGATCGCCGACCCGCATACCCTCACCGAGCTTGCCGACAACTGTGTCGGCGAACTCTGGGCCACGGGGCCGAGTATCGCCCACGGTTACTGGCGCAACCCCGAAGCCAGCGCCAAGACCTTCGTCCAGCACGCCGGCCGCACCTGGTTGCGCACCGGTGACCTGGGTTTCATCCGCGACGGCGAGGTGTATATCACCGGTCGCCTCAAAGACCTGCTGATCGTGCGCGGCCACAACCTCTACCCCCAGGACATTGAACAGACCATCGAGCGTGAAGTGGAGGTGGTGCGCAAAGGTCGCGTCGCCGCCTTTGCCGTGAATGACCAGGGCCTGGAGGGCATCGGCATTGCTGCGGAAATCAGCCGCAGCGTGCAGAAAATCCTGCCGCCGGAAGCACTGATCAAAGCGATCCGCCAAGCGGTGGCCGAGTCCTGCCAGCAAGCCCCGAGCGTGGTGGTGCTGCTTAACCCCGGTGCGCTGCCGAAAACCTCCAGCGGTAAGGTACAGCGCGCAGCCTGTGCGATTCGCCACGCCGATGGCAGCCTCGATAGCTATGCGCAATTCCCCGGAGTACAAGAGGCTGCGAGCGGCGCGGCGCTGGCGTCTGATGTGCAACAACAGATCGCGGCGATCTGGTGCGAGCAACTGCAACTGCCCAGCGTGGCCGCCGATGACCATTTCTTCCTGCTGGGTGGCAACTCCATCAGCGCCACCCAAGTGGTCGCCCGCCTGCGTGAAACCCTGGGCCTGGAACTGAACCTGCGCCTGCTGTTCGAGGCACCGACGCTGTCTGCCTTCGCGGCGGGCGTGGCGCAATTGCAACAGGACGGCGGCGTCGCCCAGGGCGTGATTCACGCGTTGTCGCGCCAGGAAGAGCTGCCCCAGTCGCTGGCACAGAACCGCCTGTGGATCACCTGGCAGTTGGACCCGCACAGCAGCGCCTACACCATTCCCGGCGCCTTGCACCTACGTGGCGAGCTGGATGAAGAGGCGTTGCGCGCAAGCTTCCAGCAACTGATCCAACGCCACGAAGCCCTGCGTACGCGTTTTTACGAGCGCGAGGGTCAGGGCTTTCAGCGTGTCGAGGCCGCGACGGATTTTGCGCTGCAAGTCATCGACCTCAGTGACTTGCCCGCTGCCGAGCGCGAAGCGCGTGCGCAGCAGATTCGCGAAGATGAAGCGCGTACCCAATTCGACCTGGAGAAAGGCCCGCTGCTGTGGGTTACCCTGGTGCGCCTGGACGATGAAGACCACCAACTGCTGGTGACGCTGCACCACATCATCGCCGACGGCTGGTCGCTGAATATCCTGATCGACGAGTTCTCGCGCCTGTACGCCGCTGCCGTCCAGGGCCAGCCCCTTGAGCTGCTGCCGCTGGCCCTGCACTACGCCGACTACGGCAGCTGGCAGCGCCAATGGCTGGCCGAAGGCGAAGGCTCGCGCCAGTTGGCGTACTGGACGGCGCAGTTGGGTGAGGAGCATCCGGCCTTGAACCTGGCCACCGATCATCCGCGTTCGGCCCAGCATCGGCACAGCGCCTCGCGGCATAGCCTGCGTCTGGATACACGCCTCAGCGCCGCGATTCGCCAAACCGCTCAGGCTCATGAGTCGACCCCGTTCATGCTGTTGCTGGCGGCGTTCCAGACCTTGCTTCATCGCTACAGCGGCCAGCGCGATATTCGCATCGGCGTGCCCAATGCCAACCGCCCGCGCCAGGAAACCCAGGGCCTGATCGGTTTCTTTATCAACACCCTGGTACTGCGTGCCGAGCTGGACGGGCGCCTGCCGTTCGACCAACTGCTGGCCGCCACCCGCCACAGTGCGTTGGGGGCCCAGGCCCATCAGGACTTGCCCTTCGAACAATTGCTGGAAGCCTTCCCCCAGGCCCGTGAACAGGGCCTGTTCCAGGTGATGTTCAACCACCAGCAACGTGATCTGAGTGCCTTGCGCCGCTTGCCGGGGCTGTTGGCCGATGAACTGCCATGGCACAGCCGCGAAGCCAAGTTCGACCTGCAACTGCATAGCGAAGAAGACCGCAACGGGCGCTTCAGCCTGTCGTTCGACTACGCCGATGAGCTGTTCGAAAGCGCGACTATCCAGCGCCTGGCCGAGCACTACGTCAGCGTGTTGCAAGCGGTCTGCGAGCAACCGCAACAGGCCATCGGCGACCTGCCGTTGATGCCGCCCGGCCAGCAGCAACCCTGGGGCGAAGCGCCCTGCGAGCCGGCCCGGCAGTGGTTGCCTGAGTTGCTCAGCCAACAGAATTCGGACGCCACTGCGCTGGTCTGGCAGCACGGCAGCCTGACCTTCGCCCAACTGCATACCCAGGCCAACCGCCTGGCTCACTACCTGCGCGACAAAGGCGTCGGCCCGGACGTGTGTGTGGCCATCGCCGCCGAGCGTTCGCCGCAACTGCTGATCGGCCTGCTGGCCATCATCAAGGCCGGTGGCGCCTACGTGCCGCTCGATCCGGATTACCCTGCCGAGCGCCTGGCCTACATGCTCAAGGACAGTGGCGTACACCTGCTGCTGACCCAAACCGCGTTGCTGGAGCAGTTGCCGACTGCCGAAGGCGTGTGCGTGATCGCCATGGACAGCCTGCACCTCGACAGCTGGCCAACCCAGGCACCGGGCTTGCACCTGCATGGCGACAACCTTGCCTACGTGATTTATACCTCCGGTTCCACCGGCCAACCCAAGGGCGTGGGCAACACCCATGGCGCGCTGGCCGAGCGTTTGCAGTGGATGCAGGCCACCTATCAATTGAATGAAACCGATGTGCTGATGCAAAAGGCGCCGATCAGTTTCGACGTGTCGGTGTGGGAGTGTTTCTGGCCGCTGATCACCGGTTGCCGCCTGGTGCTCGCGGGGCCGGGTGAACACCGCGACCCGCACCGCATCGCGCAGTTGGTGCAGGAACATGGCGTGACCACGCTGCACTTTGTGCCACCGTTGTTACAGCTGTTTATCGATGAACCGCTGGCAGCCGAATGCACCAGCCTGCGCCGTATGTTCTCCGGTGGCGAAGCCCTGCCCGCCGAGTTGCGCAACCGCGTGTTGGCGCAGTTGCCGGCGGTGCAGTTGCACAACCGTTATGGCCCGACCGAAACCGCGATCAACGTTACTCATTGGCATTGCTCCGCCACCGATGGTGAGCGCTCGCCGATTGGTCGGCCGTTGGGCAATGTGATCTGCCGCGTGCTCGACGAGCAGCTCAACCCGCTGCCGGCCGGGGTGCCGGGCGAGTTGTGCATCGGCGGCATCGGCCTGGCGCGTGGTTATCTTGGTCGTGCCGGGCTGACGGCCGAACGCTTTGTTGCGGACCCCTTGGGTGCGGCGGGCGCACGCCTGTATCGCACCGGTGACCGGGCGCGCTGGAGTGTCGATGGCGTGCTTGAATACCTCGGGCGCCTGGACCAGCAGGTCAAACTGCGTGGGTTCCGGGTGGAACCGGAAGAAATCGAAGCACGCCTGCTGGCCCAGGACGGTATCGCCCAGGCCGTGGTGCTGGTGCGCGACGCGCAGTTGATCGGCTATTACACCGCCCACACCGAACTGGATGAGCAACAGGTCAAAACCGCCCTGGCCGCCCAATTGCCGGAATACATGGTGCCCGCGCTGCTGATGTGCCTGGACGCCATGCCGCTGAGCCCCAGCGGCAAGCTCGACCGGCGCGCCTTGCCCGAGCCGGTCTGGCAAACCCGCGAACACGTCGAACCGCACACGCCTTTGCAGCTGCAAATCGCCGCGATCTGGCGCGAGGTCTTGGGCCTGCCGCGCATTGGCCTGCGCGATGACTTCTTCGCCTTGGGCGGGCACTCGTTGCTGGCCACGCAAATCATCTCGCGCACCCGCCAGGCGTGTGACGTCGAGCTGCCGTTGCGCACCCTGTTCGAAGCCAGTGAGTTGGGCGCCTTTGTCGAGCAGGTCGGGCTGATCCAGGCGGCGGGGCAGCGCAACCAACAAAGCGCAATCGCCAAAGTCGACCGTAGCGCGCCCGTGCCCTTGTCCTATTCCCAGCAGCGCATGTGGTTCCTCTGGCAGATGGAACCGGACAGCCCGGCCTACAACGTCGGCGGCATGGCGCGCCTGCGCGGCGTGCTGGATGTGCAACGTTTCGAGGCGGCGTTGCAGGCATTGATCATGCGTCACGAAACCCTGCGTACCACCTTCCCGAGCGTTGACGGCGTGGCGTGCCAGAACGTCGCACCGCAGACCGGCGTGCGCATGGACTGGCAGGACTTCTCAGCGCTGAGCGAAACCGAGCGCCAACAGCGTTTGCAGCAACTGGCGGATCAAGAAGCGCACACGCCGTTCAACCTGGAAACCGGGCCGCTGCTGCGGGCCTGCCTGGTCAAGGCCGGCGAGCAGGAACACTACCTGGTGCTGACCCTGCACCATATCGTCACCGAAGGCTGGGCCATGGACATCTTTGCCCGTGAACTCAGCGCCTTGTACGAAGCTTTTATCGACGAACGCGATTCGCCGCTGGTGCCGCTGCCGGTGCAGTACCTCGACTACAGCGTGTGGCAGCGCCAGTGGCTGGAGTCCGGCGAGCGCCAACGCCAGCTGGATTACTGGACCGCGCAACTGGGCACTGAACATCCTCTGCTGGAACTGCCCGGTGATCGCCCACGGCCTGCGGTACAAAGCCACCAGGGCGAGCTGTACCGCTTTGACCTGAGCGATGAGTTGGCCGCCCGCGTGCGCGCCTTCAATGCCGAGCGTGGCCTCACGCTGTTCATGACCATGACCGCCACCCTGGCCGTGTTGCTCTACCGCTACAGCGGCCAGACCGACCTGCGCATCGGCGCGCCGGTCGCCAACCGCATTCGTCCGGAAAGCGAAGGGCTGATCGGCGCGTTCCTCAACACCCAGGTGCTGCGTTGCCAGCTCGATGGGCAGATGAGTGTCGCCCAGCTGTTCGAGCAAGTCCGTCATACGGTGATCGAGGGCCAGTCTCACCAGGACCTGCCGTTCGATCATCTGGTGGAAGCCCTGCAACCGGCGCGAAGTGCCGCGTATAACCCACTGTTCCAGGTGATGTGCAACGTGCAGCGCTGGGAGTTCCAGCAGAGCCGCCAACTGGCGGGCATGACCGTCGAGTACCTGGCCAACGATGCGCGGGCGACCAAGTTCGACCTTAACCTGGAAGTCACCGACCTCGACCATCGCCTGGGTTGCTGCCTGACCTACAGCACCGACCTGTTTGATGAACCGCGCATTGCGCGCATGGCCGAACATTGGCGCAACCTGTTGCACGCCTTGATCGCCAACCCGCAGCAGCGTCTCAGCGAATTGCCGTTGTTGAGCGCAGATGAACAGCGCGCATTGCAGGACAGCCTCGGGGTTGAGAAGGGCGAGCATCGCCTCGACCAATGCATCCATCAGCTGTTCAGCCATCAAGCCAGCCAGCGTGCCGATGCCCCAGCGCTGACCTTTGCCGGTGTGACGCTCACTTATGCTGAGCTGGACGCCCGCGCCAACCGCCTGGCCTGGATGCTGCGCGAGCGCGGGGTGGGCCCGCAGGTACGGGTCGGCCTGGCACTGCCGCGCTCGCTGGAAATGGTCATCGGCCTGCTGGCGATCCTCAAGGCCGGTGGCGCCTATGTGCCGCTGGACCCGGAATACCCGTTGGACCGCCTGCATTACATGATCGAGGACAGCGACATCGGCCTGCTGCTCAGCGATGCGGCGATGTTCGAAGCCCTCGGCGAATTACCGACGACCGTGGCGTGCTGGTGCCTGGAAGACGACCTGCCGGTGCTGGAGAATTACCCTGCCGATGCGCTGCCGTTTGTGAGCCTGGCGCAACACCAGGCGTACCTGATCTATACCTCCGGCTCCACTGGCAAGCCCAAGGGAGTGGTGGTGTCCCACGGTGAAATCGCCATGCATTGTCAGGCGGTGATCGAACGGTTCGGTATGCGTCCGGATGACTGCGAGCTGCACTTTTATTCGATCAACTTCGACGCCGCCACCGAGCGTTTGCTGGTGCCGCTGCTCAGCGGTGCCCACGTGGTATTGCGCGCCCAGGGCCAGTGGGATGCCGAAGAAATCTGCGCGCTGATTCGTACCCATCGCATCAATATCCTTGGCTTTACCCCCAGCTATGGCAGCCAGTTGGCGCAGTGGCTGGCGACCCGGCAGCAGACCTTGCCGGTGCGCATGTGCATCACCGGTGGCGAAGCCTTGACCGGCGAGCACCTGCAACGTATTCGTGCGGCGTTCATGCCTGAGGTGTTCTTCAACGCCTATGGCCCCACCGAAACCGTGGTGATGCCGCTGGCCAGCCTGGCGCCGCAGCAGTTGGAGGAGGGCGCCGGCAGCGTGCCGATTGGCAGCATCATCGGTGAGCGCGTGGCCTACATTCTCGACGCCGACCTGGCGCTGGTGCCCCAAGGCGCCAGTGGTGAGTTGTATATCGGCGGTGCCGGCCTGGCCCAGGGCTACCACCGCCGGCCAGGGATGACTGCGGAGCGGTTTGTCGCCGATCCGTTTGCCGCCAAGGGCGGGCGCCTGTACCGCACCGGCGACCTGGTGCGTCAACGCGCCGATGGCCTGGTGGAATACCTGGGGCGTATCGACCACCAGGTGAAGATTCGCGGTTTCCGTATCGAGTTGGGCGAGATTGAAACGCGCTTGCTCGAACATGCCGCCGTGCGCGAAGCGGTAGTGCTGGCCCTGGATGCACCGAGCGGCAAGCAACTGGTGGCGTACCTGGTCAGCGATGCCGAGCCTGTCGCCTTGCGCGAGGCGCTGAAGGCGCACCTCAAGGCGCAACTGCCGGACTACATGGTGCCTGCGCATTTGATCGTGCTGGACAGTATGCCGCTGACCGCCAACGGCAAGCTCGACCGCCGCGCCTTGCCTGAGCCGGACCCTGAGGCCAATCGCCAAGCCTACGTAGCGCCACGCAATGCGCTGGAACACAGCCTGGCCGCCATCTGGTGCGCGGTGTTGAATGTGCAGCAAGTCGGCCTCGACGATAACTTCTTTGAGCTGGGCGGTGACTCGATCCTGTCGATCCAAGTGGTCAGCCGGGCGCGCCAGGCCGGGATCCATTTCAGCCCCCGTGACCTGTTCCAGCACCAGACCGTGCAAACCCTGGCCGCTGTCGCCACCCGTTCGCAGCAGGTCACCGCCGAGCAAGGTGTATTGACCGGCAGCTCTGGGCTTACGCCGATCCAGCATTGGTTCTTCGACACCGATATTACGGCGCGCCAGCACTGGAACCAGGCGCTGGTGCTCAAGCCATTGCAACTGCTCGACCCCCATCGCCTGGAGCAAGCGTTGCTGGCGGTGCTGGAACATCACGACGCGCTGCGCCTGAGCTTCACCCGGCGCGACGCGCAGTGGCATGCCGAACACCTGGCCGTGCCGGAAGGCGGCGTGCTGATGCA
Organism: Pseudomonas sp. NCIMB 10586; assembly: GCF_023127895.1. Classification (NCBI taxonomy): domain Bacteria; kingdom Pseudomonadati; phylum Pseudomonadota; class Gammaproteobacteria; order Pseudomonadales; family Pseudomonadaceae; genus Pseudomonas; species Pseudomonas sp. NCIMB 10586. Next base: position 114,668 of record NZ_SPKQ01000008.1, on the reverse strand, counting down.
GGCGCAGGTGCGCGACATGGAGCAATGCACCGCGCTGTTCACCGATACCCAGCGCAGCCTCGACCTTGAGCACGGGCCGCTGTTGCGTGCGTTGCTGGTGGACGGGCCGCAGGGCCAGCAGCGCTTGCTGATCGCGATCCATCACCTGGTGGTCGATGGCGTGTCGTGGCGTGTATTGCTGGAGGATCTGCAAAACGTTTATCGCCAACTCAGTGACGGCCAGTCTGTCAGCCTGCCGGCCAAGACCAGCGCGTTGCGCGATTGGGCCGCGCGTTTGCAGGCGTACGCCGGCAGCGAATCCCTGCGCGAAGAGTTAAGCCTGTGGCAGGACCAGTTGGCCGGCCCGGCCGTGACACTGCCGGTGGCACGCGCGCAAGGCAGCTTGCGCAATCGTGACGCCGAGACGGTCAGCGTGCGCCTGGACGCAGAGACCACGCGCCAACTGTTGCAGCAAGCGCCGAGCGCCTACCGCACCCAGGTCAACGACTTATTGTTGACGGCCCTGGCCCGCGTGCTGTGCCGCTGGAGCGGCCACGACTCGGCTTTGATTCAGCTGGAAGGCCACGGCCGCGAACCGTTGTTCGATGAGATCGACCTGACGCGCAGCGTCGGTTGGTTCACCAGCGCCTACCCGTTGCGTCTGACCCCGCTGGCCGAGCAGGGCGCCTCGATCAAGGCGATCAAGGAGCAACTGCGCGGCGTGCCGCACAAGGGCTTGGGCTACGGCGTGCTGCGCTACCTGGCGGACGACCTGTGCAAACGCAGCATGGCGGCATTGCCAGGCGCCGACATCACCTTCAACTACCTCGGTCAGTTCGACCAGAGCTTTGGCGCCGAGGCGCTGTTCCACCCGCTGGATGAGTCCGCCGGCCTGGCCCATGACCCGGATGCACCGCTGCCCAATGAGCTGAGTGTCGACAGCCAGGTCTACGGCGGTGAGCTGGTGCTGCGCTGGACCTTCAGCCGTGAACGCCACGATGCGCACACCATCCGCAATCTGGCCGACGCCTACCTGGCCGAACTGCGCAGCCTGATCGCCCATTGCCTGCAGGACGATGCCGGTGGCCTCACACCGTCCGATTTCCCCTTGGCGCACCTGACCCAGGCGCAACTGGATGCCTTGCCGGTTCCGGCCAGCGCCATCGAAGACGTCTATCCGCTGACCCCGATGCAAGAGGGCCTGTTGCTGCATACCTTGCTGGAACCGGGCACCGGCCTGTATTACATGCAGGACCGTTACCGCATCAACAGTGCCCTGGACCCCGAGCGTTTCGCCCAGGCCTGGCAAGCGGTGATCGCCCGCCACGAAGCCTTGCGCGCTTCGTTCTGCTGGAACGTCGGCGAAGACATGCTGCAAGTGATCCACAAGCCCGGCAGTACGCCGATTGAATACCTGGACTGGAGCGCCGACCCGCAGGATGAGCAGGAACCGCGCCTGCAAGCGTTGCTCAAGGCCGAGCGTGAAGCAGGATTCGATCTGCTCAACCAGGCCCCGTTCCACTTGCGCCTGATCCGCGTGGGGGAGGCACGTTACTGGTTCATGATGAGCAACCACCACATCCTCATCGATGCATGGTGCCGTTCGCTGTTGATGAATGATTTCTTCGATATCTACATGGCCCTGGGTGAGGGTCGCGACGCGCAACTGGCGACGCCGCCGCGCTACCGCGACTACATCGCCTGGCTGCAACGCCAGAACCTCAATGAAGCGCGCCAGTGGTGGCAACAAAACCTGCAAGGCTTCGAACGCACCACGCCGATCCCGAGCGATCGCCCGCTCCTGCGCGAACATGCCGGCGGTAGCGGCGGCATGGTGGTGGGCGACTGCTACACCCGCCTCGATGCCCGTGACGGTGCGCAACTGCGTGAGCTGGCGCAGGCGCACCAGCTCACCGTCAACACCTTTGCCCAGGCGGCATGGGCATTGGTGCTGCGTCGCTTGAGTGGCGATCGCGATGTGTTGTTCGGTGTCACGGTGGCCGGGCGCCCGGTAGAGATGCCTGAGATGCAACGTACCGTCGGCCTGTTTATCAACAGCATCGCACTGCGGGTGAAACTGCCCGAGGACGGCCAGCCTTGCAGCGTGCGCCAGTGGTTGAGCGGTTTGCTCGACAGCAATATGCAGCTGCGCGAGTACGAATACCTGCCGCTGGTGACCATCCAGGAGCACAGCGAACTGCCCAAGGGCCAGCCGTTGTTCGACAGCCTGTTTGTGTTCGAAAACGCCCCGGTGGAAGTCTCGGTGCTGGACCGTGCGCAAAGCCTGAATGCCACGTCCGATTCCGGGCGCACCCACACCAACTTCCCGCTGACTGCCGTGTGTTATCCAGGGGATGACCTTGGTTTGCACCTGTCCTACGATCAGCGCTACTTCGACGAAAGCACCGTGCAAGGCATGCTCAGTGAGTTCAAGCGCCTGCTGCTGGCGCTGGTGCAAGGCTTCCATGGCGACATGGCTGATTTGCCGCTGATTGGCGAGCAGGAACGTGAATTCCTGGTGGAAGGCTGTAACCAGAGCGCACATGCCTACCCGCTGGAGCGCAGCTACATCGAGTTGTTCGAGCAACAGGTGGCGCAACATCCGCAGCGTATCGCCGCCAGTTGCCTCGACCAGCAATGGAGCTATGACGAGCTGAACCGCCGCAGCAATGGCCTGGGCCACGCGCTGATTGCGGCGGGTGTGGGCCTGGACCAACCGGTGGCGTTGCTGGCTGAACGTGGGTTGGACCTGCTGGGCATGATCATCGGCAGTTTCAAGGCCGGTGCCGGCTACCTGCCGCTGGATCCGGGGCTGCCGGGTCCGCGCCTGAGCCGCATCATCGACCTGAGCCGCACGCCCTTGCTGGTGTGCACCGAGGCGTGCCGGGAACAGGCCATCGAACTGCTCGAAGGCGTCGACTGCCAACTGCTGGTGTGGGAGGAAATCCCTGCCCGTGGCGATAACCCAGGCTTCTATAGCGGCCCGGACAACCTCGCCTACGTGATCTATACCTCGGGCTCCACCGGCTTGCCCAAGGGCGTGATGGTTGAACAGCGCGGGATGCTCAACAACCAGTTGAGCAAGGTGCCGTATCTGGGGCTGAGCGACGCGGATGTGATCGCCCAGACCGCTTCGCAAAGCTTTGATATTTCCGTCTGGCAGTTCCTCGCCGCGCCTCTGTTTGGTGCGCGGGTAGATATTGTGCCGAACACCATTGCCCATGATCCGCAGGGGTTGCTGGCGCACGTTCAAGCACAGGGCATCACTGTGCTGGAGAGTGTGCCGTCGCTGATCCAGGGCATGTTGGCCCAGGAGCGTATCGGCCTCGATGGCCTGCGCTGGATGTTGCCGACGGGTGAGGCAATGCCTCCGGAACTGGCGCACCAGTGGTTACTGCGCTATCCGCAGATTGGTCTGGTTAACGCTTATGGCCCGGCGGAGTGCTCGGATGATGTGGCGTTCTTCCGCGTCGACCTGGCCTCGACCCGTGGCACTTACCTGCCGATTGGTACGCCGACCGACAACAACCGTTTGTACCTGCTCGATGGCGCCTTGGAGTTGGTGCCACAAGGAGCTGTCGGCGAATTGTGCGTCGCCGGCACCGGTGTCGGTCGCGGCTACGTCAGCGATCCGCTGCGCACCGCCCAGGCGTTTGTACCCAACCCCTTTGGCGCGCCCGGCGAGCGCCTCTACCGTACCGGCGACCTGGCGCGGCGTCGCAGCGATGGTGTGCTGGAGTATGTCGGGCGTATTGACCACCAGGTGAAGATTCGCGGCTACCGCATCGAACTGGGTGAAATCGAAGCGCGCCTGCACGAACAACCGCAGGTGCGTGATGCGGCGGTGGGTGTGCAAGAGGGGGCCAATGGCAAGCACCTGGTCGGCTACCTGGTGGCTGCCGACGCCACGCTGGACCCGAGCGAACACTTGGAGCGCATCAAGCAACGCCTGCGTGCCGAACTGCCCGAATACATGGTGCCGCTGCAGTGGCTATGGCTAGAACGCCTGCCCCTCAACGCCAACGGCAAACTCGACCGCAAGGCCCTGCCGGCTTTGGAGATCGGCCAGTTGCACAGCCAGGACTATGTGGCGCCGCGCACTGAACTGGAAGCCACGTTGACGGCTATCTGGGCCGAAGTGCTGAAAGTCGAGCGGGTAGGGGTGCAGGACAATTTCTTCGAACTGGGTGGGCACTCGCTGCTGGCTACGCAGATCGCTTCGCGGGTGCAGAAAACGTTGCAGCGCGATGTGCCGCTGCGGGCGATGTTCGAGTGCAGCACGGTGGCGGAGTTGGCCGCGTATATCCACGGGTTGGCCGCCAATGAAATCAGTGCCGAGAAGGTGGATCGGTTGAGTGATTTGATGGCGGAGTTGGAGGGGCTCTAAGGCGCAAAGGGCGCTGTCCGTTGGTCGGGCAGCGCCGTTTTTTTAGCGCGAACTGTCAATTCTGACAGTAGGCGGGGGCGAAAAAATAGGACTCACTTAAGGGAGTGCCTTGGCCGGACTGGGCTGGTCGAGGATACCTACCTCTCTTGAACACGGAGTTCTGAAAGTGGCCAAGCAAACATCCACTCCTGAAACCCCCTCAAATACCGACAATGCGTCAACGCCTTCAATTACGCCACAGCCGCAGGCGCTAGAAGTCGACGCGCCCATCATCTCCAGTGAGCTGTACGGGACGATTACGGCAGAAGCGATGGAGAAGGACTCATACCTGACTGTCGACTCGCGCATGGACAGGTTGGACATCACCGTAAAGTTCAGCATAAAGGAGGCGCCAGAGATCCGCTTGAATGATGTTGTTAACTCAAGCGGGCAGCCGGGTGCCAGGGAAATCCTGATTCCGCAGAAATACCTGACCATGTCCATGGGGTACACGCTGATCGTATGGTACGAGGGCACAGTGAGCGGTAAACCAGCCGTTTCACTAACCAAGGAAGTGGGGGTGACTTTTTACTCTGCAGAACAAAGTAAAGCGCTAGCGCCTCGATTAAGAGATGAAAAGATATTCCAAAATACGCCAACCTATGACATGCACGATCACAAAGGCGATGAGATAGTTGAAATACCTATTCCTCCACTTGCCCAGGTTGGAGATAAAATTTATTGCAGTGTCGTTATTGAGCAATTCAGTGGAAAACCCGTTTTCTATATCGTGGCTTACGGGTATGCATTAACGCTCGAAGATATAGCATCAGGCGAAAAACTTGAATTTCCGATTCCTCGTGGTTGGCTGGCACGTCAAAAGCCACGTTACGAATCAATTACTTGTCAGGCTGCCTGGATCACCAGTGGCGAGGAGCCCCAACCGCCGGCTGAAGTTGAAAACCCTGATGAAGAGACCCGTCTTCCCAGGAACGCTCTTCAAATCCAACATCGTCGTACCGCTGCTTTCATTGGGGATCAAGGCCTGGAGAATTTGCTGCCTCCCCATTTGCGGCAGTCTGCGTTTTTCGATGATAAGTGGTGCCTCAATCCGGAGCTCACTAAAAATGGGGGAGATATAGATGCGCCGGAGCTGGACACTTATGCCGGTGATCAGATCTGCTTCTACGTAAGCGGTCCCGGCTACGGATCGAAGTTACTGGGTTGTGTGGATATTGAAAGCGATGGGGACCCGGCGTCCGTCAAGTTACCGCGCTGTGTGATTGCTTGTTTCTTTAATAAGCCGATGACGCTGAGCTATACCGTTCAATTTCCTAATGTGATGGGTCCAGAGCCTCAGTCGCCGGAGCGGGTGGTCGATGTGCTGAAGCCTAGACTTTCCAAGTCGGAAATTGCAGAGGCCACTCACGGCAAGGTTAACCTCAATATTTTCGATGAGGACGCATCGGCGTTTGTTCATATTGGCGACTATGCCACATGCTCAACGTTTTGCTGGATGTGGATCACCGGTGAACATGAGGACGGAAGTAGCTACCAATCGGAAATTTTGACGAAGGCGCCTGTTACGGAGGACTGGAAAAATAAAGGTGTTGAGACGTTTATCTCGAGAGACAAACTGCTACCACTGGCTGATTGCAGTGATTTTGAACTGCATTTTGCCGTGAGTTTCTGCGAAGCCTCTGACCGATCAAAAGCTATCGAGGCTCCGGCGGCGACTTTCCATATCGTCCAAGAAGAGCTAGTGCTGCCTGCGCCCAAAGTTGCGCAGGCGGAGGGGGACGAATTGGAGCCGTGGAATGCTCGACATGGCTTAGAAGTAATCGTCAATTATCTGCGTATGAGTGAAAAGCATGAGATCAGTGTTTGCTGGAAAAGACCCAACGGCCTCTGCTGGGAATTGAAATCTGAAGCTGGCAATCGTGACGGCATTGTCAAGTTTTCCCTGCCTGCTGATGCGGCGATAGAGAGCATGGGCGAAACGGTGGAAATCACTTACACCGTGGTCACCAAATGTAGTGAAGCACAGACTTCAGCGCCGTTGAATTTGAAGATTAACCTGCCCACGCGTCTGGAAACGCCAAACGTGCTGGAGGCGTCGCCGCCCGGGGTAGATCGTGGCGTTGTGGATTTGAGAGTCATTGACGGGAATGCTAACTCCTTCGAAAGTTCAATGTGGTTTTTGCGCAAAGGTCACATATGCTGGCTGCGCGCCACGGGCTTAGATGAAAACGGCAATCCGTACACGTTTGTTGTGTATGAGAACAGAGTCATTACGGATGAGGAGGTGACTAAAGGGGTGGCGGGCCCCGTGCTGCGAGCCGCCTTGGATAAGTTAAAAGACGACACCGACTTTATCCTCACTTTCAGCGTGTCCACGCAGGGCAGTTTGAAGGAGAACGTAGTATGCCCATCGCGGGTTTTGAAAGTGCGTGTTCCACCTAAGGTTCGCTATGAGAACTTCACTGGGCAGCCGACCCGACTGATTTCTGCAGGCGGAAGCATTAGCATCCCGACAATGAACATACGTTTTCTGTCTGGGCCAGGAACAATGGGTATCTCAACATTCCCATCGACGCCAGGGATGCTAGAGGGGCAGGCACTTGTTTTTGCGGATGGGTTAGGCCAGACGCCGAGTCATCAAAGAGTGCGCCTTGATTTAACCTTTACATGTAAGCGTGTGAAGTGTGCATATACCTGGAATCACTATCCTACGACAGTGAGTTTTTACAGTCCGTCTGGCGGATATTTAGGTGCAGTAAATTTAAATGGGAGTCCTTTGAATAGTTGGATCGATTTTTCTGCACCGGTAGGTTCGGTAATAGGCTACATAGAGATATCGTCTGGCGATTGGATGTACTTTGATTTCTTTACCTTCTGGTTGTAGCTTCAGTCAGCTTGACTAAACGCCCACCTGCTTAGGGTGGGCGCTTTATGCACGTCGTTTTTATCAACTTACTTCGGCCCCAAAATCTTCACCAACTTCTCCGGCGACGGCGCCCCCTGTTGCTGCTGCAATCCACCCTTGTCATCCAGATAGAAAATCGCCGGCGTTGCTGACAACTCCAGTTCATCCATCAACTTCATATTGGCATCGAGCTTGGCCTCGACCTCGGCCGGGATCTTCTCCAGCGCCTTGAGCTTACTGCCCTTGCCGGCGGCTTCGTGTTCTTGCAGGGCTTTTTGCGGGTCTTTGGCGGCGAGCAGGGCGGCGGATTTGCCTGGGCTGTCTTCGCGGATGATGCCGACCATGATGTGGCGCAACTGCACCTTGCCGGCCTTGACCCACGGCCGCGCCTGTTCCCAGAACATGTTGCAGTACGGGCAGTTGGGGTCGCTGAACAGGTACACGGTACGCGGGGCGTTTTTATCGCCGTCCTGGATCCAGCTGCTGTTTTCCATCTTGGCCCAGACTTCCTTGGCCATGGGTGCGTACACCAGTTTTTCCAGGGGCGCGGTGCTCAGGTCATTGCCCTGGGCGTCGTACAGGTTGCCGGCGATCACGTTTTTGCCGTCGGCGGTCAGGTACAGGGCCATGCCACGGTTCTGGTATTGCGCGGCGTAGCCGGTGAGGCCGCTGGGGGCATCGAATTTACCGATGATCCTGGCGCCCTTGGCTTCGATCTGTTTGATCGGCGCCGGCCAGTCTTCGGCCTGGGCCAGGGAGGCGGCGAGCGTCAAGGGCAGCAGGGTCAGCAGGTGGCGGAGGCGAGGCATGTCGGTTTCCTTGTCGTGGTGTCATCGAAGGGTTCCATGGCCCGGGCCAGGCTGGCTTCGGAGAGTTCGCCCAGGTGGCTGTTGATCAGGCGCCCATCGGCTTGGTAGAACAGCGTGGTCGGCAGGGCCATGGAGCCCACGGCCTGGCCGAGGCGGCCGCTGGCGTCGAACAGCATGTTGTCCAGGTTCAGGCCCTGGGTGGCCAGGTAGGTGCTGACGCTTTGCATGCTCTCGGCCTGGTTGACGAACAGAAAGGTCACGTCGGGGCGCATACGCTGGGCATTTTCCAGCACGGGCATTTCGCGCCGGCACGGCGGGCACCAGGTGGCCCACAGGTTGATCACCAGCGGGCCACCCTGGTAATCCGCCAGTTGCACCACCTCGCCATTGGCGTTGCGCAGGGTGATGTCCGGCAGGCGCGTGCCTTTTTCATACAGGCTGAGGGACAGGCTGGCCATGCCCCAGAACAACAGACCGGTGATCACCCCGGCGCTGAGCGGCTTGCGCAGGGCCGGGCGACGCCAGCCATACGCCAGCGCGCCGAGCACCAGCGCGATGATGCCGGGCCAGGCGAGGAAGCCACCGTCACGCAGGTCGACCATCTCGACCCAGTCGTTGCTGTAATAACTCCAGTACATCAGCACGAAGCTGACGCGGGCGGCCAACATGCCCAGCAGGAACAGGCTGAACAGCACCGATTCGGGGTTCTCACCGCCACGCTTGGCCACGCGCCAGCCCACCAGGGTGGCGAGAATCAGCGCGCTGATCAGCAGGATGTGATTCAGGGCGATGGCGAATGTGCCGATGGTCAGGGTCAACATCAGCGCGCGTCTCGGGTTTGCGTCCAGCGTTGCAGGAAGGCGGCGGCATCCACTTCGCCGGTGATGCGTTGGGCGCGACGTTCATCACCGTCCGGGCCGATCCACACGAAGCTCGGTGGCCCCGGCACCTTGTAGCGGCCCAGCAGTTCGCGGCTGGCAGCGTTGTCGGCGGTGACATCCAGGCGTAGCAGGCGCACGTCTTTGAGCGCGTCCATGACTTCGGGTTTGCCAAACACCTGTTTCTCCATGATCTTGCACGACACGCACCAGTCAGCGTAGTAATCCAGCAGCACCCATTGGCCCTGGGCCTTGGCGCTGTCGAGCTGGCTTTGCAGCACGGCCGGGTCATTGATGGTGGTGAAGGCGTCGTGAGCGCTCGGTGCACCGGCGACCTTTGAGCCGCTGTAAACCTTCAACGGTTGCCACAGCTCATCGCTGCCACCGGCTGCGCCCACCACCAGTACCGCGCCCCACAGGCCCAGCACCAGGGAACCTGCGCCGAACACCTTGGCGGCCAGGCCGAACTCACGGGCCAGTGTCCAGCCGCAGTACGCCATCACCAGCGCCAACGCACCCCACAGGCCGATCCACAGGCTGTCGCCGACCACTGGGCGAATCATCAGCACGGCGGTGCCCAGGAACAGGAAGCCGAAGATACCCTTGAGCACGTTCATCCAGGTGCCCGGCTTGGGCAGGAAGCGATTGCCCACGGTCACCAGCAGCAACAGCGGAATGCCGATACCGATGCCCATGGCGAACAGGATCAGGCCACCGTGCAGCGCATTGCCGCTCTGGGCGATATAGAGCAGGGCGCCGGCCAGGGGCGCGGTCATGCACGGGCCCACCAGCAGGCCGGACAGCGCGCCGAGCACACCGGCACCCACCAGGCTGCCACCGCTTTGCTGGCGGCTGACGTTATCGAGACGGTCGCGCAGGAAGGCGGGCAACTGCAATTCAAAGAAGCCGAACATCGGCAGGGCCAGCAGCACGAACAGCGCGGCAAAGCTGCCGAGTATCCACGGGGTTTGCAGCAGCGCGGCGAGGTTGGCGCCAAGCAGCGCGGCCATCACACCCAGGCCCGCATACACCAGTGCCATGCACACCACGTAGCTACCGGCCAAGGCAAAACCACGGCGCGGGCTGGCGCCACTGCCAACCACCAGGCCGGCGAGAATCGGCAGCATCGGCAGCGAGCAGGGCGCAAACGCCAACAACAGGCCCAGGCCAAAGAAGATCAGCAGGCTCCAGCCCAGGCTGCGTTGTTGCAGGCCGCTGGCCAGGCTTTGGTCCTGGGCCTGCGCGGTAGCGGCTACGGCCGGGTTGCCGCCCAGGTCCACGGTGATCGACTGCGGTGGATAACACAGGCCCGCATCGGCACAGCCCTGCCAGCCCAGCTTGACCTTGCCGGTGGCGCCGGCCGGGATCTTCACTTCCAGGCCCTGGCGATACACTTGCTGTTCGCCGAAGAACTCATCGCTATGGGCTTCACCCTGGGGCAGCACGGGTTGTTCGGCCAAACCGTCGAACTTCATGCGTTGCTGGTACAGGTAGTAACCGTCGGCTATCTGCCAATACAGTTGGGTTTCGCCACTTTCAAGACGTTCGGAGGTAAAGGTGAAGGCTTTGCCCACCGGGAGAAAGTCGGGTTTGGTTTCGAAGGGGTTGCCCGGCGCTGCCTGGGCGAATCCCGCGAACAACACCAGCAGAAAGGTAAACAGATGCCGCATGGTCAAGCCTTAGTTCGATGCAAGTGAGGCACACAATGTGTGGCGCTGATTAACCGATGATTAACCGGACGCTATTCTAGAGTGTAGGGATAATCTGATGTTGTGAACTTTAGCGGCATAATGCGCGCTTAATCTGGCGCTTTTCTAATCACCCCCATCTTTCATGAAGGGTTCAGCATGCACGTACTGGTCTGTGAAGACGACGAACTGATCGCCAGCGGTATCGTGGCCGGCCTCGGTGCCCAGGGCTTTACGGTCGAGCGCGTGGCCACGGCCGCAGCCGCCAGGGCGATGCTCAAGGCTGCAGCGTTCGACATCATGGTGCTCGACCTCGGCCTGCCTGACGAAGATGGCCTCAAGCTGCTGCAACAACAGCGCAGCCAGGGCCTGGAAATTCCCGTGCTGATCCTCACCGCGCGGGACTCGGTGACCAACCGCGTCGACGGCCTGCAAGCTGGCGCCGATGACTACCTGCTCAAGCCCTTCGACCTGCGCGAACTCGCCGCCCGCCTGCAAACCCTGTTGCGCCGGGTGGCGGGGCGCAGTGTCAACCTGATCGAGCACGGCCGCCTGGCCTACGACCCCAGCAGCCGCGAGACCTTCCTGGATGGCCAGCCGGTGGACCTGTCCCGTCGCGAACAGGCGCTGTTGCAGGCGCTGCTGCACAACAAGGGCCGTGTGTTGTCCAGCGAGCAGCTCAAGGACAGCATCTACGGGTTCAGTGATGAGCTGGAAAGCAACGCGCTCAACGTGCATATCCATCACCTGCGGCGCAAGTTGGGCAATGGCATCGTCGAGACCGTCAGGGGCTTGGGCTATCGCCTGGGGCCGGCTGATGCAGGAGAGAACACTCAGTGATGAGCTTGCGCCTGCGCCTGACGTTCAAGCTGGGCGCCGCTTTTGTGCTGATCTGGGTGCTGGCGGCCGCCTGGATGCTCAACGATTTGCGCAACCAGATGATGTTCTCCCTCGACCAGCGCCTGGTGGCCTCGGCGCGCATGGTAGCCGGGCTCACCGAACAGATGCCGGGTTTGGCCAGCGTCAGCGGTGGTGCACATTTGCGCACCGAACAATTGAACGTGCCGGGGGGCATGGCCTGTCAGGTCAGCTCTTTGCGCGGCGAGATCCTGGCACGCAGCCACACGACCCCGGATGAAGGTCTGGAGTCGCGCAGGAGTGGTTTTCGTGACCAGATGATCGATGGCGTGGGTTGGCGCAGTTTCACCCTGTCCCGGGGCGACCTGCTGATCACCACCGCAGACCGCCAGGTGGAGCGTGAGGCACTCAACCTGTCGATCCTGCTGGCGGCATCGGTACCGGTCGGCGTGGCATTGCTCGGTTGCCTGTGCCTGTTGTGGCTGGGCATCGGCCAGAGCCTGGTGCCGCTCAATCGTATGCGCGACGCCTTGATGCGCCGCAGCGCCGACTCTCTCGAACCCTTGCAGATTCACCCGTTGCCCAGCGAGCTCAAGCCGTTGCTCGACACCCAGAACCAACTGTTGCAGCGCATCGCCAAGACCATCGAGCGCGAGCGCCGCCTGACCGGTGACGCGGCCCATGAACTGCGCAGCCCGTTGACGGCAATCAAGACCCACCTGCAAGTGGCGCGCATGACCGAAGGTGCGGCGCGCGACCAGTCGCTGGCGCACGCCGAGGAGGGCGCCGACCGCTTGCATCGCACGCTGGAGCAATTGTTGCTGTTGGCGCGGGTGGAGGGCAGCTTGTCGTTTGACGATGGCTTGCAGTCCAGTGCCGAAGAAGTCGCCAGGTTGGCGATTCAGGACGCCAATGCCGGTGACAATTCCCGTATCGATCTTATTCTTGCGCCGGACCTCTCCCACGTTCCGGTAGAAATGCCCGTAGGCCTCGCCGTCGCGGCCTTGCGTAACCTGCTGGACAACGCCTTGCGCCATACCCCCGCCGATACCCGCGTGGAACTGCACGTGTTTTCTACCCCGGATAACGTGGTGTTTCGCGTGCGTGACCATGGCAAGCAGATCTCCAGCGAAGACCTGCAATACCTTACCCAGCGCTTCTGGCGTAATGGCAACAGCGAAGGCTGCGGCCTGGGCCTGGCGATCGTGCAGGCGATTGTGCAGCGCTGCGCCTGCTCGCTTGAGTTCGACAGCCAGCCGGACGGCTTGCGGGTTGAGCTGGGTATGCCGCTGCGCCGCTGAACCTTGCTTTTCATGTGCCAAGTAATTACCGCCCGCCTGACATTCAACCCTTCAGGATGGCGGTAATTTTTTTGCGCTTGAACGGGCCGAATGATTCGGCCTGAAATGAAAAGGACGGTTCTTATGTTGGTTATCGACACCAGTTTCCCAGCCAGGGATTTCAACGACCGCCAAGGTGAATCCGTGCAGCAGGTTATTCTGCACTACACCGCGGCGCCTTTTGCTTCGTCCCTGCGTACCCTTACGCAACACGGCGTCAGCGCCCACTATCTGCTGCCCGACCCCGATGAATCCAGCTACCGCGCCGCGGGTTATGAAGAGTTGCGCGTGTTTCGCCTGGTGGAGGAGGACAAACGCGCCTGGCACGCGGGAGTGAGCCATTGGGCGGGGAGGGACGACCTCAACAGCCGCTCGATTGGCGTTGAAATCGTCAACCTGGCGCGGGATGACGCGGGGGTATTTACCTTTCCCGAATACTCCCCGGCACAGATCGATGCGTTGATTGCAATAGTCCGCGACGTGCTTGCACGTTATCCGCAGGTCGGCCCGACTGACCTGATCGGGCATTCGGATGTGGCCTATTGGCGCAAGAGTGATCCGGGGCCGCGGCTGCCCTGGCGTGTTCTGCATGAGGCCGGTATTGGGGCCTGGTTTGATGAGCCAACACGGGCGATGTACCAGCGCCGCTTTTGTGTCGGCTTGCCACCAGAGGTTGAGGTAGAGCGGGCGTTTCAGCGTTTTGGCTACAAGCCCGCGCAGAATCGCCGAGCCTTTGAACAGCGCACCCGGGCGTTCCAGATGCATTTTCGGGCCAGGGATTATTGCGGGTTCCTGGATGCAGAGACTTGCGCGATCTTGTATGCACTGAACGACAAATACCGCGGGCTATGAAGTGTGGGGAGGGGGCTTGCTCCCGATTGCGGTGTGTCAGTCATCCTATCTGTCGCTGACCCACTGCTATCGGGAGCAAGCCCCCTCCCACATTTTAATCTCCACACAACCGGCAAATATCCGACCTACCTCCTAAATCCCCGTGCACCTGATGCGTTTCCAGAACAGGAAATCCGTGCGCATGCCCTTGGGCCAGCCGCCAACGGATCGGCAGTTTGGTCATCATCAGCGTATTGAGGGATCGAGAGATGTCAGTCGCTACCAGCCGTATCGAAGACGCCCTGGCGCCTGCGGAAACGCTCTACCAGTTTGACGAAACCCCGCTGCTGGCCCGCCAGCGCCAGCAGGAGTCCAACGCCCGCAGCTACCCGCGGCGTATCCCCCTGGCGCTCAAACGCGCCAAGGGCCTGTATGTGGAAGACGTCGAGGGGCGGCGTTTCATCGACTGCCTGGCCGGCGCCGGCACCCTGGCGCTGGGGCATAACCATCCGGTGGTGATCCAGGCGATCCAGCAAGTCTTGAGCGACGAGTTGCCGCTGCACACTCTGGACCTGACCACACCGGTCAAGGATCAGTTCGTGCAGGACCTGTTCGGCTTGCTGCCATCGGAACTGGCGCGGGAAGCGAAAATCCAGTTCTGCGGCCCCACTGGCACCGATGCGGTGGAAGCCGCGTTGAAGCTGGTGCGCACCGCCACCGGGCGCAGCACTGTGCTGTCGTTCCAGGGCGCTTATCACGGCATGAGCCAGGGGGCGTTGAGTTTGATGGGCAGCCTGGGGCCGAAGAAGCCGCTGGGGGCGTTGTTGGGCAATGGCGTGCAGTTCCTGCCATTTCCGTATGACTACCGCTGCCCGTTCGGGCTGGGCGGCGCCCAGGGTGTGCGGGCCAACCTGCACTACCTGGAAAACCTGCTCAACGATCCCGAAGCCGGGGTGGTGCTGCCGGCGGCGGTGATTGTCGAAGTGATTCAGGGTGAAGGCGGCGTGATCCCTGCCGACCTCGATTGGTTGCGTGGCTTAAGGCGTATCACCGCGCAAGCGGGGGTGGCGCTGATCGTCGATGAAATCCAGAGCGGCTTTGGGCGTACCGGCAAGATGTTTGCCTTCGAACACGCCGGCATCATTCCGGATGTGGTGGTGATGTCCAAGGCCATTGGCGGCAGCCTGCCGCTGGCGGTGGTGGTGTATCGCGACTGGCTCGACACCTGGCTGCCGGGTGCCCATGCCGGGACGTTCCGCGGCAACCAGATGGCGATGGCGGCGGGCTCGGCGGTGATGCGCTACCTCAAGGATCACGACTTGGCCAGTCATGCGGCGGCCATGGGCGAGCGTCTGTGCGAGCACCTGCGCATCCTGCAGCGCGACTTCCCGCAGTTGGGGGATATCCGTGGTCGTGGGCTGATGCTGGGGGTGGAGCTGGTGGATCCGACGGGCCCGCTTGATAGCCTGGGGCACCCGCCGGTGCATCGCCTGTTGGCACCGCTGGTGCAGCGTGAGTGCCTCAAGCGCGGGCTGATCCTGGAGATGGGCGGGCGCCATGGCGGCGTGGTGCGCTTTCTGCCACCGCTGGTGATCACCGCGGCCGAAGTCGACCAGGTGGCCGAGATCTTCGGGCGCGCCTTGGCGGCGGCGGTTGCCGGCGTTTAATTTTTGCGGTGCCTGGTACGTTTCTACAGATATCAGCGCTGCGCGTGGTGCGCAGCCAGCCTTTGAGCGATGGAGAACAGCAATGACCTCAGTATTTGACCGCGACGACATCCTGTTTCAGGTAGTGGTCAACCACGAAGAGCAGTATTCGATCTGGCCTGACTACAAGGCTGTGCCTGAAGGCTGGCGAACCGTGGGCAAGAGTGGCATGAAGAAGGAGTGCCTGGCGTATATCGAGGAAGTGTGGACGGATATGCGTCCGTTGAGCTTGCGCCAGAAGATGGACGGCGCCGCCCTCGCCAACTGATTCACTTGGGCCCGACTGTGGGAGGGGGCTTGCTCCCGATAGCGGTGTATCAGTCAGCCAATGTTCAACTGAAACACTGCTATCGGGAGCAAGCCCCCTCCCACATCAAGCATTAGTGCGGGGTGTGGGTGTAGAGGTAATCCGTCGCCAACGACGCCAGCGTCCTCACGCCCACCACCAACGCCGACTCATCCACAAAGAACCCAGGGTTGTGATTCGGCGCCGCCTTGCTCATGTCCTGGTCCCTCGGTGTCACCCCCAGGAAGACAAACAGCCCCGGTGCCTCTTTGGCATAGAACGAGAAGTCTTCGGCGCCACCCACCAACGGGCCTTGCACCACATCACCCTGAGCCGCCCAGCGCAGGCTCGGCAGCATTTTCTCGGTCAGCGCCGGGTTGTTGATGGTGGGGTCGTACTTCTCGATGATCGTCACTTCGGCCTTGGCGCCACCGCTTTCGGCGATTTTCTCTACGGTTTGACGCACGTCTGCATGCAGCTTCTGGCGAATGCCGTAGTCGTAGGAGCGAATGGTGCCGCTCATGTCTACCGACTCGGGGATGATGTTGTAGCGGGTACCACCGTTGATGGTGCCGATGCTCACGACAGAGGGGAATGACGAAATATCGGTACGGCGGCTGACCACGGTCTGCAGGCCGACAATGGTTTGCGCGCCAACGGTGATCGGGTCGATACCGTCCCAGGGGCGGCCGGCGTGGGTCTGTTTGCCGAGGATCTTGATGCGCAGGTCGTCGGAGCTGGCCAGGGTCGGGCCTGGGCGGTAGGCGATCTGCCCGGCCGGTATGCCGGCCCACACATGCAGGCCGAACACCGCGTCAGGCTTGGGCGCTTTCATCACGCCTTCCTGCACCATCATCTTCGCGCCCCAGGTGTTCTTGCCGTCGGGGATAAAATCGCTGGGGCCTTCTTCGGCCGGTTGGAAATAAAACACCACGGTGCCGGGCAGGCGGTCGCGCATCCCGGTAAGAATCTTCGCAGTGCTCAGCAGGATGGCGGTATGGGCGTCGTGACCGCAGGCGTGCATCACATCGACTTCCTTGCCCAGGTAGGTGCCCTTGGCTTTGGAGGCGAAGGGCAGGTCGGCGACTTCCTTGACCGGCAGCGCATCCATGTCGGCGCGCAGGGCCACGGTCGGGCCGGGCAGCGCGCCTTTCAATATGGCAACGACGCCGGTGCGAGCCACCCCGGTCTTCACCTCAAGGCCGAGTTCGCGCAATTGTTTGGCGACCAACTCGGCGGTGCGGGTTTCGGTATTGCCCAGTTCCGGATGGGCGTGGATGTCGCGGCGGGTTTCCAACAGGCTGGGTTCGAGTATTTTTGCCTGGGAGGCAATGGTTTCCCTGGCACCGTCCTGGCCGCTGCTGGCGGCAATCACTGCACTGCTCGTGACCGCGCAGAGCAAACCCAAAACCCATTGGTGTGTCAGACCGTTCATTCGCATACCAACCTCTGCTTGCTTATTGTTGTGGATCTTTCTCCTGCACGCTGCCGGCGGTCAGCACCTGCACGCTCAAGCGCGGCGTTGCCAGGTCGAGCCCTGCTTCATCCAGGTGCCGCTTGAGCGAGAGGTTGAACGCTCGCGAGACTTCCCACTGCTTGATCGGCGCGGTCTTGAAGCGTGCGCGCAGGATCGCGCTGCCGGATTCGAAACTCTCCACGCCCTGGATTTCCAGCGGCGACCAGATATTGCGGCGTTGCAGCGGGTCATTGCGCATGGCGTGGCCGACATCGCGCATCAGCTTGATTGCGTCGTCAATTTCCATGTTGTAGGGGATTGCCACCCGGAAGATCGCGTAGCCGAACTCTCGGGAGTAGTTCTTGATGCTCTTGATCTCGCTGAACGGGATGGTGTGCACGATGCCGTCGATATCGCGCAGGCGCACGGTGCGGATGGTCAGGCCCTCCACCGTACCCAGGTGGCCGCCGACGTCTACGTAGTCGTCGATGGCCAGGGAGTCTTCGATGATGATGAACAAGCCGGTGATCAAGTCCGCTACCAGCGACTGCGCACCAAAGCCGATAGCGATACCGATTACACCCGCACCGGCCAGCAATGGGGTGACATTCATGCCCATGTTCGCCAGCGCCACAATGGCGGCGATGATGAAGATGGTCACGAACAGCACGTTGCGGATCAGCGGCATCATGGTTTGCGCACGCGCGTTGGCCAGGCCTTTGCGTGAGCGGGTCAGGGCGTGGTGGATGGCGGTGTCGCTGAGGATCCAGATCAGCCAGGCAAACAGCAAGGTCCCACCGAGGCCAAACAGCTTCACGGCTATTTCATGGCCGTCACCTTCGGTAAAGCGAATCATCGACAGGCCCCACACCCGCAGCCCCAACTCGATAAACGCCAGCCACACCACCAGGTGCACCAGGGTGTAGACAAACCCTTTGAGGCGTTCGGAGTACAGCGCATGGCGTTTGTGCCCGCGCTGTGGCTTGAGGGCGTGGCGGCGCACCAGGCCGTTGATCACCATGCACAACACCAGCAGCACCGTGCACAGCAGCGACTGGCGCAGGGCGGTGCTGGTATCGCCGGCCGACAGGAAGGTCGCGAACAGTGAGATACCTACCAGCAGCAAGGCCGGGATGTACCAGAAGGTACCGATGATCGACAGGGTGTCGGTGAGGGCGCGGCGGGTCAGG
Organism: Pseudomonas sp. NCIMB 10586; assembly: GCF_023127895.1. Classification (NCBI taxonomy): domain Bacteria; kingdom Pseudomonadati; phylum Pseudomonadota; class Gammaproteobacteria; order Pseudomonadales; family Pseudomonadaceae; genus Pseudomonas; species Pseudomonas sp. NCIMB 10586. Next base: position 96,355 of record NZ_SPKQ01000008.1, on the reverse strand, counting down.
CGGCGCGACAGCGGCTGGTTGCGGATCAGGTGTGCAATCGGTCGGCGGAAACGCAGGATAAACACGCCGGTGGACAGCGCCGCCATTACATTGGCTACGGTTGCGGCGGTGTGTGCCAGGTGCTGGCCGAGCGCCTCGACCAGGCGCGGATCGCTCAAGGCTTCACCGAAGGCCGCAAAGCTGCCGATCCACCACAGCGGGCGGAACGCCTGATGGCGCAGGATATACAGGGCGCGGTGGCGGTGCGGGCCGTCAAGTACGGAGAAGGCAATTACGCAGATTGCCGAAAAACAGGTGCCGACCACCAAGGCATAGGCCAGCACCATCGCCAGGGATTTGCCCAGGGAGGAAGGCAGGGCGTAGCTCAGGTAAACCGTGATCACCAGGGCGATCAACCAGGGACCCAGCTTGCGCAGGGCAAAGCGCAGCATGTCCCAGGTGCGCGGGTGTTGCGGCAACTCTTCGGGCAGGCCGAAACGCTCGCGTACCCGGTGGCTGAGCCAGATCAGCGCGGCGGCCAGCAGGCTCCACACTGCCAGGATCACGGCAAAACCAAAGATGATCGGCAGCCATTCGTTGGCCGGCAGCATCAGCGCGCCCAGTTCATCCTTGGCCAGGTCGACTTCATTGGACCAGCGCCCCAATGGGCTGTCGGCGCCGGAAAACTGCTGTTCAAAGCCCGACAGCGTGCTGCCGATCAACCCGAGCACACCTTGCTCTGTCGCGGGTTGGGCCTTTTGCGTGGCGGCGCGCAGCTTTTTCAGGTCGCTCAGCAACTGGGTGCGCTGTTGGTCGTTTTCGAGAGTCTTGATCACCTCGTCCAGCGACTGCCCCAGGGGCACTTCAGCCTGGGGTTGGGTCTTGCTGGAACCACCCAGCATTCCGGGCAAGCCTACGGCTTGGGCGGATGACAGCGGCAGCAGCGTGAGCAGGGCGATCAGCAGGTAGCAGGGCAGGGCAAACAGACGGGAAAGCACGAGGCGGTCAACCTTCAAAGCGACGAATTGACCGAGTGTACGAGGCCGCTATGCCCAATGCGAGCGCATTTGTCATTGCGCCAGTTTGGCGAGGATCTTGTAGACCACGGTGCCCAGGATCAGCAGCATACCAACCCACATGCCGAACACGCCGAGGGGCTTGTCGCGAAAGTTGAAGCCGACCGCGAGCATGATCATGCCGATCACGATGGGGATGAGCATGGCGTGGAATGAGGACATTGAAATCATGGGAGCAATAGCCTTGTCGCAGTGGAAGTTTTGACAAGTCTAGGCGCGATTGCAGGAAGTGCAGGTGATACAAGTCAGTTTGGCAGTACATCGAACCAAATGTGGGAGGGAGCAAGCCCCCTCCCACATTTCGATCACATTTTGCCCGTCAAATCAGGGCAGGTCGCGGCTCGCGTAAAACGCCCCCAGCACCTTCACCAGATGCGCCAGGTCATGGCTGCCGCACAGCTCTCGAATGGAGTGCATGGCAAACGTCGGCAAGCCGATATCCACGGTGCGTACACCCAGGTGGCTGGCGGTGATCGGGCCGATGGTCGAGCCGCAGCCCATGTCACTGCGCACCACAAAGCTTTGTACCGGCACTTCCTCGGCCATGCACAGGTGACGGAAGAACCCGGCAGTTTCGCTGTTGGTGGCGTAGCGCTGGTTGCTGTTGACCTTGATCACCGGCCCGGCATTGAGTTTCGGACCGTGGTTGGCGTCGTGCTTCTCGGCGTAGTTGGGGTGCACGCCGTGGGCGTTGTCCGCCGATACCAGCAGTGATTTCTGAATGGTGCGTACGAACTCATCACCTTCAGGCAACAGGCGGCGCAGGGTCTGCTCCAGCATCGGGCCATCGGCGCCGCAGGCCGAGCAGGAGCCGACTTCTTCGTGGTCGTTGCACACCAGCACGCAGGTTTCGTCGGTCTCGCTGGTCAGCAAGGCTTGCAGGCCGGCGTAGCACGACAGCAGATTGTCCAGGCGCGCACCGGCGATGAAATCGCCATTGAGGCCGATGACCGCCGCGCTTTGGGTGTCGTAGAAGCTCAGCTCGTAGTCGAGCACCACATCAGCGTTCAACCCATGCTCGCGGGCCAACTGTTCGGTGAGCACGGCGCGAAAGTCCACGCGTTCGTCACCGGCAAATTGCGCAAGGATCGGCGGCAGCTCGGTCTGGGCATTGATCGCCCAACCCTGGTTGGCCTCACGGTTCAGGTGAATGGCCAGGTTGGGAATGATGGCGATCGGCAGCTTGAAGTCGATCAATTGGCTTTCGACCTTACCGTCGCGGCGGAAGGTGACGCGGCCAGCCAGGGACAGGTCGCGGTCGAACCACGGCGCGAGCAGCGCACCGCCGTAGACTTCCACGCCCAACTGCCAGAAGCCCTGGCGTTGCAGCTCAGGCTGGGGTTTGACCCGCAGGCACGGGCTGTCGGTGTGGGCGCCGACCAGGCGGATGCCGCCCTGCAACGGCGAGTGGCGGCCGAGCTTGAAGGCGATAATCGAGGAGTCGTTGCGGGTCACGTAGTAGCGACCGTTGGCCTCGGTGGCCCAGGTGTCGCGCTCGTCGAGACGCTGGTAACCAGCCGCTTCCAGGCGCTGGGCGAGGGCCGCAGTGGCATGAAAAGGAGTAGGGGAGGCCTTGAGGAAGTCGATCAGGCCTTGATTCAACGCTTCGCGCATAAATAGCTCCAGACAGCAATGCGCGGAGTTTACCGTTCGATGGCCAGAAGTGCACAGAACAAATGCGGGAGGGGGCTTGCTCCCGATTGCGGTGTGTCAGTGAGCAAATACAGTGACTGACACTCCGCCATCGGGGGCAAGCCTCCTCCCACATTTACCTGTGTTCGCAGCTTAAAAGGGGGCAGGGCACTCGAAGCGCAAGCGCTCGCCGCTTTGTGGATGGGTGAAACTGAGCATGCTTGCATGCAGGCACAGCCGCGGCCAGGCAGCCAAGGCTTGTTCATGAGCATACAAACCATCACCCAGCAACGGATGCCCGATGGACAGCATATGCACACGCAACTGGTGCGAACGCCCGGTGATCGGCGTCAGCTCCACGCGGCACCAGTCGCCGCAACGCTCCAACACCTTCCAGAAGGTCAGGGCGTGCTTGCCGAACTCGTGGTCCACCACATGCCGTGGCTTGGTCGGCGGGTCGTAGCGCAGGGGCAGGTCGATGCTGCCGCTGTCCAGTTCCGGCTGGCCCCAGGCCAGGGCGGTGTAGGCTTTTTCTGTTTCGCGGTCGTGAAACTGGCGGGACAGTTCGCGATGGGTGTCGGCATCCCGGGCCAGCAGGATGATCCCCGAGGTTTCCCAGTCAAGCCGATGGACGATACGGGCTTCGGGGTAGCCGTTTTCCTGCAGGCGCGTGATCAGGCAGTCCTTGTTGTCGTCGGCGCGACCCGGCACCGAGAGCAGCAGGGTCGGCTTGTTCACCACCAGGACAGCGTCGTCCTGATGCAGGATATGTATATTGGACAGCGGCATTAAACAGCCTCGTAACAAACGCCAACGGCGGCTCGCCCACCTGGTTCCCGAAGGATCAAGGTGATCGAGCCGCCGTGGCGACCGCCCTTTCGATCAACGATCGGGCAGGGTGATATTGAGTTCCAGAATCGAGCAGCTGCCGTCATTTTCCAGAGCGACATGCACGTCATCGTTGCCGATATTGACGTACTTGCGGATCACCTCGACCAGTTCCTTCTGCAAGGCTGGCAGGTAATCCGGCGTGCTGCGTTGGCCGCGTTCGTGCGCCACGATGATCTGTAGACGCTCTTTCGCTACCGACGCGGTACTTGGCTTTTTGTTGGCGCGAAAGAAGTCGAGAAATTTCATTGTTTAGTTGCCTCCAAAGATACGCTCGAAGAATCCCTTCTTCTTAACATCGAGGAAGCGGTGTTCCACGGTCTTGCCCAGCAAGCGATCGACTGCATCGCTGTACGCCTGGCCGGCGTCGCTCTGGTCGTCAAGAATCACCGGCACGCCCTGGTTGGATGCCTTCAGCACGGCCTGGGACTCCGGAATCACGCCCAGCAGGGTCACTGCGAGGATTTCCTTCACGTCTTCAACGCCGAGCATCTCGCCATTGTTGACACGCTCCGGGTTGTAGCGGGTGAGTAACAGGTGCTCCTTGATCGGGTCCTGGCCTTCTTCAGCGCGCTTGGACTTGCTGGCCAAGAGGCCCAGCATACGGTCCGAGTCACGTACCGAGGAAACTTCCGGGTTGGTCACCACGATGGCTTCATCGGCGAAGTACATCGCCAGGTGAGCACCGGTTTCAATACCGGCCGGAGAATCGCACACCACGTATTCGAAGGTTTCCTTGAGCTCGGCGAGAACCTTGCCCACGCCTTCCTTGGTCAGCGCGTCTTTGTCGCGGGTCTGGCTGGCGGCCAGTACATACAGGTTCTCAAGGCGCTTGTCCTTGATCAGGGCCTGTTGCAGGTTGGCTTCGCCGTTCACCACGTTGACGAAGTCGTACACCACGCGGCGTTCGCAGCCCATGATCAGGTCGAGGTTACGCAAACCGACGTCGAAGTCGACGATGACTGTCTTGTGGCCGCGCAGTGCGAGGCCGGTACCGATAGCGGCGCTGGTGGTGGTCTTACCCACACCACCCTTGCCGGATGTAACCACGAGAATCTTGGCCAAGGTGTTTCACCCCTAAGGAAAAAGGACTTTCGGTCCCTGAAAAACATCTCTTGAAACTCGCTGCAGGCGGACAGCCTTTGCAGGAAAAAGAAGGAGTTTCCATGGAGAAACACCAACTTCCAAATATTCCTACACAAGTCTTGCCGGTTTCGCTTTGCTATCAGAGTCTAGAGATGCTTGGAAAATGCGGCAGTATCCGTTAAAGCCGGATGATGTTCAACACATCGCCCGACAGGTTGACCTGTACCGAAGCCCCCCACAGCGGATCACGGCGCAAATCTTCGGAAACCTTGTACTGACCCGCGATGGAAACCAGCTCAGCGGTCAACTGCTGGCAGAAAATCCGCGCTCTGGTATCACCCTTGATGCCGGCGAGGGCACGCCCGCGCATCGGGCCGTATACATGGATGTTGCCATCGGCGAGAAGTTCCGCCCCCGGGCTGACCGAGGAGATCACCACCAAGTCGCCGCCCTGGGCGTAAATCTGCTGCCCGCCGCGTACCGGCGAGGTGATGATCTTTGTCGGCTTGATCGCAGGCTCGGGTGGTTTTTCCGGTTTTTTCTTCTCTTCACCGACCAGCGGTTCCAAGGGACGCTCGCGGGCACCGGATGGAGGCAGTACTGGCAGTTCAATGGCGATGGCGGCGGCAATGTCTTCGATGCGGCTGGCACGAATCGCCAGGGTGCGCAGGCCATGGGAGCGGCACACGCGCATCAGCCCGGGCAAATCAATCACGCCCTGGCCGGCCGGCAGCTTGTCCAGCGCCAGCACCAGCGGGGCGTTGTTGAAAAAGTTTGGCGCCAGGGCAACCTTGGCGGCCAGTTGGCGGTCCAGGGCATCAAGGTCATTGCGCGCCAGTTCCAGCACGGTAATGGCGAGCATGCTGCCTTTTAGCTGGAACACGGGATCTTGGTCTAGCGGTTCGGTTTGGCTCATGGTCGGCGAAAGCGGCTTGTCACGAAAAGTGTCGAGACTTATAACGAGAACACTCACCCGCCGCAAGCCGAGTCGAACCGTTGTAGAATGCGCGGCCCTTGTCTTTACCGGAATCTGTAATGGATCGCCCGCGTTTTCGAGCTGTATTTCTTCACCCGCGTTTTTGGCTGCTATGGCTGGGGCTCGGCCTGCTGTGGCTGGTCACCCAGTTGCCGTACCGGGCGTTGTTGACCATTGGTCGCCTGCTGGGTGCGGGGATGTACCGCGTGGCTGGCGATCGCCGCCGTATCGCGGCGCGTAACCTTGAGCTGTGCTTCCCGGAAAAATCCGTGCAGGAGCGCAAACGCCTGCTCAAGGAAAACTTTGCCTCCACCGGTATCGCCTTTTTTGAAATGGCCATGAGCTGGTGGTGGCCCAAGCCGCGCCTGGCGCGACTGGCCCATGTCGAAGGGCTGGAACACCTCAAGCAGGCACACTTGGAAGGCAAGGGCGTGATCCTGATGGCCCTGCACTTCACCACCCTGGAAATCGGCGCGGCGCTGCTGGGGCAGAAACACACCATCGATGGCATGTACCGCGAGCATGGCAACCCGCTGTTCGATTTTATCCAGCGCCGTGGTCGTGAGCGCCATAACCTCGATTCCCTGGCCGTGGAGCGCGACGACGTGCGCGGTATGCTCAAGCTGCTGCGTGCCGGCCGGGCCATCTGGTACGCACCGGACCAGGATTACGGCGCCAAGCAAAGCATCTTCGTGCCGCTGTTCGGTATCCAGGCAGCTACCGTCACCGCTACCAGCAAGTTCGCACGCCTGGGCAAGGCGTTGGTGGTGCCGTTCACCCAGGAGCGCCTGGCCGATGGCAGCGGTTACCGATTGGTGATCCATCCACCGTTGACCGATTTTCCGGGTGAAACCGACGAAATCGACTGCCTGCGCATCAACCAATGGGTCGAAGCCTCGGTACGCGATTGCCCCGAGCAATACCTGTGGACCCATCGCCGCTTCAAGAGCCGGCCGCCGGGTGAGCCCAAACTGTATGAAAAGCGCCGTCGATAACGCTGATTTTTACCACACGGAGTGACGCAATGCGCTCAGTTGAACCGGTCACAGGCTTGATTCTTTCCGGCGGCGGGGCGCGAGCGGCGTATCAGGTGGGGGTGTTGGCGGCGATTGCCGAGTTGCTGCCACCGGGGGCGCCGAATCCATTTCCGGTGATTGTCGGCACCTCCGCCGGCGCGATCAATGCAGTGAGCCTGGCCAGTGGCGCTACCGATTTCTCGGCAGCGATCCAACGGCTGACGGCATTCTGGCAGGGCTTTCGCAGCCACCAGGTGCTGCGCAGCGACTGGCCTGGGGTAATACGCCAGGCCAGCCGTTTCCTCATCCACAGCTTATTGGGCCTGGGCGCCCAGGTGCCCGTGGCGCTGCTCAACAGCTCGCCACTGCGCGACTTGCTGCAAGAACGCTTGAACCTGGACGGCATCGACGAGGCTATTCGCCGCAAGCACTTGCAGGCAGTGGCGGTGACGGCGTTTGGCTATGAGTCCGGGCAAGCGGTGACTTTCTACCAGGGCGGCGGCACCATCGATGCATGGCTGCGCCATCGGCGTATCGGCGTGCCGACCCAACTGACGGTGGAGCACTTGCTGGCGAGTTCGGCGATTCCGCTGTTGTTTGCTCCGGTCAAACTCGACGAAGAGTACTTTGGCGATGGCGCGGTGCGGCAGTCAGCGCCCATCAGCCCGGCTTTGCACCTGGGCGCCAGCCGCGTGTTGGTGGTCGGCGTGAGCGGCAATCCCAGGGGCAATGAAGCGTCGACGCAACGTACCTACACCGGCCAGCAACCGACCCTGGCGCAAATCGGTGGGCATATGCTCAACAGCACCTTCATTGACAGCCTGGAAAGCGATATCGAACTGCTGGAGCGCTTGAACCAGTTTAGTCGGGTTGTCCCTGTCGACGCCGCGGTGCAGGGCCTGGCGCCGGTGGACGTGCTGGTGATTGCGCCCAGCCAGCCTATCGATGAAATCGCGGCGCGACATCGCCAGGAATTACCGGCGGCGTTGCGCTTGTTCTTGCGCGGGCCGGGGGCGACCAAGACCAGTGGGGCGGGGGTGTTGAGTTATTTGCTGTTCGAGGCGGGGTATTGCAGCGAGTTGATCGAGTTGGGGCGCAAGGATGCCTTGGCCAAGCGCGAAGAAATCACCCGATTCCTCGGCCTGACGCCGAACTGAATGTGGGAGCTGGCTTGCCTGCGATAGCGGTATGCCAGCCAACACTGCTGGCACAGACACACCGCGATCGCAGGCAAGCCAGCTCCCACAGGGAACCGCGATCAACCTTTAGAAGTGGTACTTGACCAGGAAGCTTGCCGTGTCCTGAGTCGTCTTGAACGCGCCGCTGTCTTCAATCCCGTACTTGTTCTTCCAGTAGTCGTATTCAAAACCTACATACAACTGCTTGTCGCCCCAGTGCAGCGCCTTGCCCAAGTCGTATTTGACCTGCGGGTTGAAGTGCAGGTTGGCGTGATAAGTGCCACGGGCGTTTTTGTCGTTATCCACCACCCAGTCCATGAAACCGTCGATCAGCACGTCGGAGTTGCCCACGGGGATGGTGTACGACCACACCGGAGTGATCTGCCACACACCGTCACCCGGGCGATTGCCCTCGGTCTGGCGCTGGTAGAAATTCAACTGGAAGTAGTCAAAACCGGGGATGTTCAAGTCGAATGCCGGGCCCAGCAGGTAGGACTCGTTATCGCCCTCGCCGAACTCGTAGGTGAAGGCCAGCAGCACGTCCTTGATCGGGCCGAACGACAGGTCCTTGTCGAAAATCTTGCCGAACGACAAACGCGGGCTGAACTCGCCGTAGTAAGTGTTCGGGCCGACATTGCCGTCTTCCTTGCCGTTGTAAAAGATACGGTCGAGGAAGAAGAAGTTGTCGCCGTACTTCCATGCGTCGGCATGTTCGAAGGTGACGGTTTGCTGGATCTGCGGGTTGACGGTAAAGCTCTTGCCCCACAGGTAAGTCAGGCTGTTGTTCTGCCACTGCAACAAGTCACCGGCGACGGCCTGGCCACCAGCCAGCAGGGATCCCGCCAGCATCAGGCCTTTGAACATGGGTTTCATTCGGTTGCTCCCGAGTTAAAGTTTTATGGTTTTTTTTCTTCTACGCAGGCGCTCTGGTATGGCGCCTTTTGGTTCGCTGCAAAAATCGTCTGTTCGGTCAGCTTTAATGCTGTTAGCAAGAGCTGCGCCAAGGTGTTTGAAAAGCCAAAAAATCCCCGTCGGCTGCAGCGGATGCAGTCGAATTCAGAGGACTTTTGCGCACTTTGGCAGCCAACATCAGGCCGGGATAAGTTGGCCTTGAAGTCAGCTTTTACATTCGCTGTTTTTTTTTGAGTCGATTCGAGCGGGCGCGGAGAATACTGGCTCCCAGGCCTGGGCTCAAGTGCGCTGTAACAGAGCGCGAGGGGCGAGAATGGGGCGCGGCGTGTGGCCGGCCCCGGTTGAAGGCTGTGCATGTGGCTGTTCCCTGTTTGTTGTTATTTTTGTACTAACAAAGGAATCAATGCGTATGGGCGACTTCGGGGCGTTCAGCGCCGCCGAGGATGTTGAACAGGATGTTCAGCGACAACGCGCTGAGTGTGGCCATAGCGATCCCGCTGTGGGTAATCGGGCTCATCCACAGTGGCAGTTGCGCGAAGAACTCCGGCCGTACCACGGGGATCAGGCCCATGCCGATGCTCACGGCTACCAATAGCTGGTTGCGACGGTCGGCGATGTCGGCTTCCTGCAGGATCTTGATCCCGGTCGCCGCCACCATGCCGAACATGGCTATCGCCGCGCCACCGAGTACTGCCGGCGGAATCGACGCGACCAGATAGGCGGCCTTGGGCAACAGGCTCAGCACAATCAGAAAGGCCCCCGCCATGATCGTGACCGAGCGGCAGCGCACGCCGGTCATTTGTACCAGGCCGATATTCTGCGCGAAGGAGGAGTGGGTAAAGGTGTTGAAGAAACCGGCAAAGAACGACGCGCCGGCGTCACACAACAGGCCACGGCGCAGCATCTTCGGGGTGACCTCCTGGCCGGTGATCTTGCCCAGGGCGAGGAACATGCCGGTGGACTCGACAAAGATAATCACCACCACCAGGCACATCGACAGGATCGGCGCCAACTCGAACTTGGGCATACCGAAGTGCAACGGCGTGACCACCTGCACCCAGGGCGCCTGGGCCAGGCCACTGAGGTCGACCATGCCGATAACGCCGCACAACCCGTAACCCAGGCCCATGCCGATCAGCACCGAGATATTCACCCAGAAGCCGCGCATGAAGCGGTTGATCAGCAGGATGGTCGCCAGCACCAGCGCGGCAATCGCCAGATACACCGGCGAGCCGAACGTGGCGGCAGCGCTGCCGCCACCGGCCCAGTTCACGGCCACGGGAAACAGCGAGAGGCCGATGGCGGTAATGACGGTACCGGTCACCAGCGGCGGGAAAAAGCGCACGACCTTGGACATGAATGGCGCGATCAGCATGCCGAAGAACCCGGCGGCGATAGTCGCGCCGAAGATGCCTTGCAAACCGATACCGGGCATACCGGCCATGGCGACCATGCTGCCGACGGCGGCGAAGCTGGCACCCATCATCACCGGCATACGGATACCTACCGGGCCGATGCCGAACGACTGCACCATGGTGGCGATACCGGCCACCAGCAGGTCGGCGTTGATCAGGAAGGCGATTTCTTCACGGCTCAAGCCTGCGGCCTGGCCAATGATCAGGGGGACGGCGACGGCGCCGCCGTACATCAGCAAGACGTGTTGCAAGCCAACCAGAATCAGTTGCAAGAGGGGCAGCCGCACCATGGCGGGCGCGGCAGGAGTCTGCGTTTCTAACTGGGACATGCAACACCTCGAATCTTTTTATTTTTGTGTTGTTTGCAAAGCAATTTTCAAAACACGGCAGATCTCAATTGTGGGAGCTGGCTTGCCCGCGATAGCGCAGGGTCGGCAACTCATCCGGTGACTGACACACTGCTATCGCAGGCAAGCCAGCTCCCACATTGGTCCCGTGTGAAACAGTCAGTTGGTGCGGGCCCCCTGATTGATCCAGGTGCCGATCAGGTCTCTTTCCTGCTGGGTCATCTGGGTAATATTGCCCAACGGCATGATCTGGCTGGCCACGGCCTGCGCTTGAATACGCGCGGCCTGCTGCTGGATCTGTGTCGGTGTGTCGAACATCACCCCAGCCGGAGCGGTGCTGAACAACGGGCTGGTGGGCTTGGCCGAATGGCACACGGTGCAGCGTTGCTCGATCACATGGTGCACCTGGCCGAAGTCGGTCGTGGCCTGGGCCGGTGCCGGTTCAGCGGCGGGGGCGGCAGGCGCTGCGGGTTTCAAGCCACCGCCCAGGGCGGTTTCCGGCAGCGGCTGGTACTCGATCGCAGCAGGTGCCTTGGCAATCGGTTCTGCAGGTTTGGGCCCGGTTACATACGCCAGGCTGATCATCGCCAACGCGCCCACCGGCAAGGTCCACGCATACTTCTGGCTGTCATGCCGGGTGTTGAAGTAGTGCCTTACCAGCACCGCCGCCACTGCGATCCCGGCCAGGATCAGCCAGTTGTATTGGCTGCCGTAGGTACTCGGGAAGTGGTTGCTGATCATGATGAACAGCACCGGCAAGGTGAAGTAGTTGTTGTGGCGTGAACGCAGCAAGCCCTTGGCCGGCAGCGCCGGATCCGGTGTGCGGTTCTCGGCGATGGCTGCCACCAGTGCACGCTGGGCGGGCATGATGATGCGGAACACGTTACCGACCATGATCGTACCGATCACCGCACCCACGTGCAGGTAGGCGCCACGGCCGCTGAACACCTTGCTGAAGCCATACGCCGCCGCAATCAGCAGCACGAACAGGATCAAGCCGAGCAGGGCAGGGCGCTTGCCCAGGGCCGAGTCGCAGAGGAAGGAGTAGATGAACCAGCCGGCGAACAGTGAGCCGATGCCCAGCAATACGCCTTCGGTGCCGCTGAGGCTGCTGCCGGGGGCGAGCAGGTACAGCGTGGGGTTGAGGTAGAACACCACGCAGAGCAGCGCGACGCCCGACATCCAGGTGAAGTAGGCTTCCCATTTGAACCAGTGCAGGTTGTCCGGCATGGTCGGCGGAGCCAGTTTGTATTTTTCCAGGTGGTAGATACCGCCACCGTGGATCGCCCACAAGTCACCGGCCAGGCCGTTCTTGGGGTTGACGCGATTGAGGTTGTTTTCCAGCCAGACAAAGTAGAACGAAGCGCCGATCCAGGCGACGCCAGTGATCATGTGAACCCAGCGCACGCTCAGGTTCAGCCATTCCAACAGATGTGCTTCCACAGTCTTTACCTCTCGCCTGTCACCCTTGTTGTCGGGTGATCCGGCCTTCTCTTATTGGTGGGGGGCGAGGATCAACCGCTCATCCTCTTTGAAAAAATGCTCATCGCAGTTATTGCCTGTGCCACTGCGATCAACCACCAGGAAGTCATCCCGCTTTTCGATCGTCAGCACCGGGTGGTGCCAGACGCCGCGATGGTAATTGATGCCCTGCCTGCCGTTGGTAACGAAGGCGCGGACCAAGCCTGATACAGGTGCATCGCCAAGTGGCGCGACCACGATCAGAAAGGGGTTGCCGAGCAGCGGTATGAACGCCTGGCTGCCCAGCGGGTGTCTCTCCAGCATGCACACGGTCAACGGCATGTCCTGCGCGTCGGCGCGGAAGATGCTGATGATGGCGTGGTCTTCAGGCTGTGCTGTTTCGACCGTTGCCAGTTTGTGAAAGCGCATGGTCGACCCGTTGTTGATCATGAAGTGATCGCTGCCATCGGTTTCGATAACGTCTCCGAAAGGGGCGAAGGCTTCTTTGGTCAGGGGTTCGATCATCAGTGTGCGCATGGCTGTCTCTTATCCGAATACTGTGTTGTTTGGTCTATTGCTATCGCGGGCAAGCCCGCTCCCACATTTGGAATGCATTCCCCTGTGGGAACTGGCTTGCCTGCGATGGCATCACCGCTTATTTCGACACTTTGCCCAGGACGCGCAGGCGACTCACACCGCCATCCGGGAACACATTCAGGCGGATATGGGTAATCGGCCCCAGCGCCTTGATCTGCTCGGCGAAGGTGTGTTCGGCGTGCATTTCCAGTTTCTGCGCCGGCAACAGTTCACGCCAGAACAGCGATTGGGTTTCGATCTGGCTGTCGGTGCCGCCTTTGACGAAGGCGCCCTGGATCGAGCAGGTGTCCGGGTAGTTGCCCTTGAAGTGCAGGGTGTCGACGATGATCTTTTCGATCTCGCCCGGGTGGCCCAACGCGACGATCACCCAGTCATTGCCCGGTGTACGACGACGCGCGGTTTCCCAGCCATCACCCATGTTGATGCCACGGCCTGGGTTGAGGATGTTGCTCATGCGGCCGAAGTGTTCATCGGAGCAGGCCAGGGCACGCCCGCCATTGAGCGCGGCAGCCAGGTCGACCTGTTCGTTGTCGCCCACCGAAGACCAATCGCGGAACGGCACGCCATACACACGCAGACGGGCGACGCCGCCATCCGGGTAGATGTTGAAGCGCAGGTGGCTGAACGCCTGGTCGTTGTTGATCTCGTGGTAGTGGTGACTGTTGCCTTGCAGCTCTACCGCCGACAGCACTTCAACCCATTGGGTATTGGCGTCCGGCTCGCCCGAGGCCAGGAAGCAGGCTTCCAGTGAGGCCGACGGCGGGAAGTTGCCGGTGAAGAATGAAGTGTCGATGTCCACGCCTTTGATCGAACCCGGCACGCCCAGGCGGATCACCGCGCTGTCGTAGCCTTCGAAGCGCTTGCGGCGTGACTCCCAGCCGTCCATCCACTTGCCGTTGTCATCGAAAACGCCCTCCTTCCACACTGCCGGGGTCGGCTGGAACAGGCGGTTGGCGTCGGCGAACCAGTCATCGGTCACCGAGATGATCTTGGTGCCCAGGCGGGCGTCGGCCAGGTTGACGAACTTTTCGAAAGGTACGGCGTAAGCTTTCATTCTTCTTGTCTGCCTTGGATAGAGTGGCTGGGGATGGTCGTTTAGAGGGTCAATAAACGGAACAACGCGATCTTGTTGATCTCGTCCAGCGCGCACTTGAACTCGGTGTCTGTCGAGTTATGGATGCGCGTTTCGAACGCGGCGAGAATCTGGTGCCGGTTGCTGCCTTTTACCGCCATGATGAAGGGAAACTTGAACTTGGCCTTGTAGGCGTCATTCAGCTCGGTGAAGCGAGAAAACTCTTCGGCCGTGCATTGGTGGATACCGGCGCCAGCCTGTTCATTGGTGCTGGCTTCGGTCAGTTGGCCCTGGACGGCCGCGCGGCCTGCCAGGTCCGGGTGAGCATTGATCAGGGCCAACTGGCTTTGATGATCAGCGCTCAACAGGATATCGCTCATGCGCTGGTGCAGGGTTTCGATCTGGTCGATCGACCTATCCTGGCCCAGCTCGAAGGCCTTTTCGGCCACCCATGGCGAGTGTTCGTAAATATCGGCAAAGGCTGCGACGAAGGCGTCGCGGCTCAGGGTCGACGGTTGCAAGGTCTGGAACGCAGTCATTTCGCCGCTCCCGTGCAGGGGTGGGTTTGGTGCCAGTGACGGGCGATGTCCACGCGGCGGGTGAACCACACCCGATCATGGCCTTTGACGTATTCAATGAAGCGCTTGAGCGAGGCCAGGCGTGCCGGGCGGCCGATCAGGCGGCAATGCAGGCCGATCGAAAGCATCTTCGGCGCTTCGGCGCCTTCGGCATACAGCACGTCGAAGGCATCCTTGAGGTATTCGAAAAAGTCGTCACCCTTGTTGAAACCCTGCACCTGGGTGAAGCGCATGTCGTTGGTGTCCAGGGTGTAGGGGATCACCAGGTGCGGCTTGCCGTTAGGGGTATTGGGTTCCCAGTAGGGCAGGTCGTCGTCATAGGTGTCGCAGTCATACAGGAAACCGCCTTCCTCCATCACCAGGCGGCGGGTGTTGGGGCCGGTACGACCGGTGTACCAACCCAGCGGGCGTTCGCCGGTCAGCTCGGTGAGGATGCGGATGGCTTCGAGCATGTGCTCGCGCTCCTGGGCCTCGTCCATGTACTGGTAGTCGATCCAGCGGTAGCCGTGGCTGCAAATCTCGTGGCCGGCGGCGACCATGGCGCGGATCACATCCGGATGACGCTGGGCGGCCATGGCCACGGCGAAGATAGTCAGCGGTATGTCGAATTCTTTGAACAATTTGAGGATGCGCCACACCCCGGCACGGCTGCCGTATTCGTACAGCGACTCCATGCTCATGTTGCGCTCGCCTTGCAGCGGCTGGGCCGAGACCATTTCCGAAAGGAAGGCTTCGGACTCTTTGTCGCCATGCAGGATATTGCGCTCGCCGCCCTCTTCGTAGTTGAGTACGAACGACAGCGCAATGCGTGCGTTGCCCGGCCAGTGGGGGTGAGGAGGGTTACTGCCGTAACCGATCAGGTCGCGTGGGTAGTCAGCGCTCACTGCAGTCTTCCTTCTTGTTCGTGGTAGCTAGGTGTGTGGCGGCCGGGCAGTGGAAAGACTGGGTGGCGTCACAGCGATGAGTGATTGTATACAACTTATCGCAAACTTTGTAAGCCTGCATTTCTGCATTTTTTCTGAACGGTCTGTCTGCAAGAAACTTGCCTAAGTGGTCAGGTTAAAATGAAAAAGCCCACTGCAGGAGCGAGCTTGCTCGCGAAAACCCTGAGGGCGCCACTTTTCATTCTGAGAGCCCGCGTCATCGTTGGCGTTTTTCGCGAGCAAGCTCGCTCCTACAGGAGGGTGGAAGCGCTGTGAAATTTATTGTGTACAATTTTTTGTAAAAGTGTCTTAATCGGCCATCGCCGGCTTTTTCACTGCCCTGAAAGAGTGCGGGTTTCTCTATGACTGACTTCGGGAGGCGCATAAAAGCCATGGGACGTTTGACCACACACGTTTTGGACGCCGCACACGGCTGCCCCGGCAGCGCGATCAAGGTCGAGTTGTATCGCGTCGAAGGCGCGCAGCTTGAACTGGTGGGTAGCGCCGTGACTAATAGCGACGGCCGTTGCGACGCGCCGCTGCTGCAAGGCGATGACTACCGCAGCGGTGTCTACCAATTGCAATTCAGCGCTGGCGACTACTACCGCGCCCGCGGTGTGCAGCTGCCGGAGCAGGCTTTTCTCGACGTGGTGGTATTGCGTTTCGGCATCAGCGCCGAACAAGACCATTACCATGTGCCACTGCTGATTTCGCCTTACAGCTACTCCACCTATCGCGGTAGCTGAGTCGTCACCTCGCTTCACACCCCCCCAAAAAAATGCTCTTCGTTGGTTTCGCCCGCGCACACTGCGGGCTTTTTTTGCGCGTGCTGCGTTCAACTATCTAAAGCCTTAAGTGCCTGTGCGTTGCCTAGGCTCGGTGTTTTCCTCAATCAAGAAAACATCATGGCCTCACTCAACCACATCCCCGACCCAGAAGATCCGGAGATCGCTGCTCAAGCAACGCTTCAGGGTATGCGCAGTCAGCTGACCCGGCGAATCAACGCTCACGCCCATCCAAGCCGCCTGATCAATCAGATTGCTTTTGCCGAACTGCGCTGCGTCGAGGTAATAAAGGTGCTTGGAAGGCTGATAGCGCGCGCGCCAAAAGTTTTGTGGGTGATCCGCGACGAGCTACGCAAAGAGTTTGAAATAGACCCGGACAGCCTGCTGTTCACCGTGCCCAAACCACCAGCAGAACCCCAGAAAGTCGACAGCCTGACTGATCGGGCGCTGCTGTCACTGGCCTTGCCCGCAGTGCCGATCAACCTGAATCAGTTCACTGCCCTGAGCGTCAAGGGTGACCCGACTCGCCAGTTGCCTTATACGCCGTTGCAAGTGCTGCAGCGAGTTATCGCCATGAAGCTGCAAGACAGAATTGCCTGGTCGGCCACGCCTTATTGGGACGCGCTGCAGCCCGGTTCCTCGCAAACACGCAGGGGGTATTGGGCAGAGCTGCACGCCGAACTCTTCGCTGACCGGGCTTTTATGGCGCAGCAATTGGACGAGCTGTCGAGTGCCGGGATGGCTCTGCTTCAGGCCCTGATCGACGCACCTAGTGCTGGGGCGCGCCAGCGAGCAGGGGGCGATTGGGCCACTGTGCGAGCGAGTTCGTTGATGTGGCCGGGTACGCCTGCGGTTGCAATTCCCGGTGCATTGCATATCTACCGTGAAGGCGATCCTGATGGTGCACCGCATGTGATTTACCTGCCGGGTGTGGTGCGCAATTTCTACGAGTACCCGTCCTTCTTAGACCTGCAATGCGGTTTGGTAAAGTTGGCCAGTGAGTCACTGTTCGACGAACTCTGGCAATGCCTGCCGTTAGGGCGCCGACATGAGTTGTGTCGGCCTACGGACCTGACCCCCGCGTTAAGCGTGGATCGCGGTTCGACAATCTCCGGTGATGTGCTGGCGATGAGCGCGCAAGCGTTGCTGGAAGGTCAATGGGAAAACGAGCTGGCCTGTGCGCTGGCGATCAATCACGCACACGTGTTTTCTCCAAAAAAGCCGCGACCTCAACCGCTGACCGCTGTGCCTTTTCTGCGTTTTATCGAGCGTGCAAGGAAGCAACTGGTCGGTAAAGTCCGGCTCGGGACCCTCCTCTATCAATTGCTCAAGTGGGACGAGCAGCGACGACGCGCAGAAATTATCTTTGCCAGCACCGCGCCCGGCCTGGCCCTGCTCACCGCAGAGCAGCAGGTCAAACGCTACGAAAAAGGTCTGCTCGCACTATTCAACGCCGATGACCTGAGCGTCGAGACTGCAGCGTTTGAGGAATTTGTGGTGCTTGAGAGCCAACTCAAAGCGCATAAAGAAGCGTTGAATTCGCTGATTAACGGTGCACAGCAGCGGCTCTACGATATGCCTTTTTGGATTGAGCGCCCAACCGGTGCGCACAAACGTTATGCCTTGTTCCTGCGTGCCCATGTCGAGGCCCTGCGCTGTGAGGTTCAGTTGCAACACCGGCTCAAGCTGATACCCACTGCACATCGGGACTTGGTGATGGAGGTCGTGGAGCGGCTGTCGGCATCCAAATACGTGGGCGGTAAAGCCCAGGTGTTTTCGGTCTCTGTGGGCAGCGTGCAGGCTGCCTTCTACCCGCTTCATAACGTTTGGGTAGTGGCTCGGGCGACGGCGATGAAGCACCCGTCCCGTGGGGTTCCGGTCGCGCTGTATGCATTCGGGCAATATGGCGGGCTGAAGGCTTTTTCAGGCCTGGACGCTTTGACCCGCGGTCTGAAAGCCAGCCTCGGGAGCAGTGATGATTCGGTCCTGTGGGGCTGTATAGAGCACGATAAGCGTCACGACTTACGTGACCATGCCCGGCGTGAAACCCTGACGGTGCGCTATGAACCCATTGAGGGGAACCCTGCGACGGTTTCTTTCAAACACTTGATGGCCTACTACTTTCGCTTGAACAAGCGCATTGAGGGTACTGCCGGTCTGTTCAATGAGGTAAAAGATGCCGAGCTGAGCCGTTTGTTGCTATTGGCTGAGCTGGACGCGCACTTGAAGATTCCCGACAGTCCCGCCTTGAACCAGGCTCAGGCCAACATTGATCTTCTGCGCAAGGCTGCGCTTGAGGCAAAAAAATTGCCACAGTGGTTAGCGGGCGCAACACCTGCCCAGCTTAAACACTTCAAGCGCTTGCAGCGCCTGTACCTGAGCAGCGCCTTTGCCTCTGAAAGCCTGCTTGAACGCGCTCTGAGTGACTTGGAAACGTTCGCCCGCCGCAAGTTGATCGCCCGCTTAACCGAGGATGGTTTCTACCCGGAGCTGGACATCGACAAGCCCCTGATCACGATGCCGGATGATGTCAGAGGCAGCTTCTGCGGTAATCAAAGCCACTGCACGCCGGGTGATCGCGGGCAGGTCCTGACCCCAAGTACTCAAACCACAACCTTCAGCATGTTGCAGCTGGCGTTGCATAATCTTGATCCGCAAGCACCCTGGGTGCCTTGGCGATTGAATCGAGCACGCTATCTGCAACCGCAGTGGAAGCAACGGCTGAACAAGGACTATCTGATCAAGACAGTCTCCTCGCTGGATATCGGCGGAAACTACGACACGCAGATCAACCATACCTTCTACCCCACGGTTAAAGCCAAACCGAGTTCGGATGCGGGTCGCATTCCTGCGCTGATCAATCGCACGCTGGATGAATGCGCGCACATGCAGCTTTTTTCGGCGGTTCAACAAGGGCTAAGCACCTTTGCACAGAGCCTGTTCAGCACGGCGATGGCGGCGCGAACGCCTGAGGACCTGCTGAAAAACGGGTATGATTTGAAGTTGTACGTCGTTCATCTGGCGGCGCACACGATGCAGCATGATCGCTATATCTCAGGGGTCGTGGTCATGCAGGATCAGGGCAGCGGGCGCTGCGTAGTTTACTGGCCTGCTGCGCCGCATGCCTTGATCATCACCGAGTACATCAGCGTGGCGATGGCGCGGGTAGAACTCAGTCGCGTTGCCGCTTCGGCTGACCTTGTAAAGTTACTGGCGCGGCAGGTAGCGCCCGGTTGGGCATTTGACGCAATCATTCATGACGCCGATGAAGCAGGAGAGCCTGGATGGCTTTCTGTCATGCCGGATGCTTATTATTTCGAAGGTAAGTGGAGGCTCCCTGGTTTTATTCGCTCCTTCAGCATTACACATCTGCAACCGACGCCAGTGCTCGATGAGATCGAAAAACTGATCCGCGAGCAAATTGCCAGTAACCCGTCAAACTGGCTGGCGATCGTTCCCATATCCCACAGTGAACCCAGGGCATTGCTGTATTACGCCAATGTGCTGGATTTGCAACGCCGCACTCAAGCTGCGAGTAATTCCGGCAAGGTGCTGGATGAGTATCGTGTCCGCCGCCTTGCGGAGCAGACTGATAGCAGCCTGCGAGCGCTCATATCGTTTTTCTTTCCGTTATTTGCGCTGGCTAACTCCTTTTATGAATTGCTGATTGTGGCACGACGTTTTCACCGTTTCGCAGACCCCAATGATGTCGTGGATATTGTGTTTATGACCCAGTATCTGGTGTTCGATTTGTGGCAGACCTTTACCCCCGGCCCCAAGGTCAGAGGCGTAGCGGCGGGTATCGTGCGGCGCCCGCTGGGGGCGGTGTTGAATCGGATACATCGTTCGCATTTCAGCCGTGGCCGAGTGCTGCGTCAGGCTGCGCCTTCTGCGGCCGCGTTAAAACCCTTGGACCGTTTCAAAGTCAAGGGCGTGCCTCCGGATGCTGTGGCGCTCAAAGGGCGTGGCAGGGAGGGCGTTTATGTGAAAGACGGTCAGCAATTTGTAACGGATGACACTCACCATTATCCCGTTTACCAACGTGATAGTGAGTCTGCGTTTCGGCTGAGAAACATGCTGAAAAGCGGTGAGGATGAGTTGGTCCTGAATATCCATCAGCCCAAGGAGTGGTTGCTGGAGGCCGATAATCCTCAACCTGGGCCCAGCTCCGGGGTGCATGACCCATGGCGCGCTCCCCGGGCGCCCTCGTCGGATTGGCAACCCCCTCGTGAGCGCATGGCGACTGAGAACCGGATTGTCCAGTCACGTACAACGGACACCCAGTGGTTGAGTTGGCGTGCTCAAGTTCACCCCCGTGACATTGTGGGCTTCCCTGCGCCTGGAGTGTTTGAGGTTGGCTCGGCTCCCAGAGGTTCTTCGCTCAATGCCAGGTTTTTGCGCGTGGCTCCTCCTTATACCGACTTCCAGGATCCGAACAGCGGTTTTTACCGGATGCTCCCGCAGGGCGACCATGCATCGTTGACTGACCTGGTGTTTATCACCCGAAATGAGCCACCGGGGCCATCCGCGCGAGCCGATATCATGCGCTGGACCAGCACTGATATTCGCGACCAGCCCATTCCCGTATCACGCCTGCCTACAGGTGAATGGCAACATCATTCGGCGCTGTTCGACAGTTCGTTGGAGCACTCTGTGGGCAGGGCCTTTCCCTCCATGACGAATGAAGCTCGAAAGTTTACCGTCATGAGAATGATTGAATTGGCGGATCCTTCCCACTCTGCCACGGCAAGCCATTTGCTCGGCATCCGCGCGACGCTGGACGAATGGCTACCCCCGCTCCCTGCGAGGAGCGGCCAAACGGACGATTTACTACGGATGTTGAGGACTAATGAACGGCGCAAGCAATATCTATACGTCGGTTTCGAAGGCAAGGCACCCGGCTTCACGCGCGTTGATTTCACGCCGCCTCATCCGTTAGACCCGAGCCTGCAATATGGTGTCGTCCCGGTCAGGACGCAGAGGCTTGAAGCGGAGCGCGCCGCCGTCAGGACCGTGCTGGAGCAGCAGGGTTACCGCGTCGAGGACTTGTCTGTGCGGCGCCCAGGGATGCGTTTCGGAGAACCCAGTATTGAATCAGTCGTTACTCATCCCCGTTCGAACACCATTTACTACGTGGCCTACCAATGGCTTGAACTGGGGCGAATGACCGTGAGAGGGAAGCTTTCGAACCGTTGGGTTCGGATAGCCATCAACTCACACCCCGACTCTCTTTTATTAAGGGCAGTTGACACCGCGATGCAGGAACAGCGCTTGGTGCGGATTGTGGCCGGCATCCAATGGCCCACAAAGGGGCGTCTCGATCCAACTGTTTATTTCGTCAAATTGACCCCTTAGCATTGATGAGTGCCATCGCACCGGCGCCGCCGAACAGTGCCGCGCTGATGCGGTTGAACCAGCTCTGGCCCGAACCGCTGCGCAAGTAACGCGCTGCGCCATGGGCACCCAGACCGTAGGCCAGCTTGCACAGCAGGTCGAGCACCGTCCAGGTGGCGATCATGATCAGCAATTGCGGCAGGAACGGTTGCTGGCTGCTGAGAAACTGCGGCAGGAAGGCAGCGAAAAACAGGATGTCCTTGGGGTTGCTGGCGCCCAACACAAAGGCTCGCCCAAACAACGCACGAAAGCGCGGTACAGACGGCGTTTGTGGGACTTCGGCGCCTTCGCTCGGCAGACGCGATTGCTGCCAGCTCTGCCAGGCCAGGTAGAACAGGTACAGCGCGCCGACAATTTTCAAGGCACTGAACAGCTGTTCCGAGGCCAGCAACAAGGCCCCCAGACCCAAGGCCGAAGCACTCAACAGGCAGATCGACGCAAACACTCCGCCCAAAAACGCCGGGTACGAGCGGCGCAGGCCGTAGTTGAGACTGTTGCTGATCATCAGCAGCGACAATGGCCCTGGAATCAGGATCACGATCAATGCAGCCCCACTGAACAGCAGCCAGGTATCCAGGTTCATCATTTGCTCCTTTTATAAAAATATGAATTTCGCAATGAAAATCGCGCACAACACCCACAGGCTGACAGAAATCTCGCGGTACTTGCCGGTGCCGGTCTTCAGCGCTACATAGGTGATAAAGCCCAGAGCGATCCCGTCGGCGACCGAGAACGTCAGCGGCATCATGATGGCAGTGACGATCGCCGGAATGCTGTCGGTAGCTTCATCCCAATTGATATGGGCCATGCTCGCCATCATCAGCATCGCTACGTAGATCAGCGCGCCAGCGGTGGCGTAGGCGGGAATCATGCCGGCCAGCGGTGCGAAGAACATCGCCGCCACGAACAGCACACCCACCGTTACAGCGGTCAACCCGGTGCGGCCACCGGCTGCCACACCTGCGGCGCTTTCCACGTAGCTGGTCACTGGCGGCACGCCAACCATGGCGCCGAACACACTGGAAGCACTGTCGGCCTTCAATGCGCGGGACAGGTTGTCGATCTTGCCGTCGGCCTTGACCAGCCCGGCCCGTTGGGCAACGCCCATCAGTGTACCGGCAGTGTCGAACATGTGTACAAAAAGAAAGGCAAATACCACGCTGATCATGCTCACATTGAACACACCCATCACGTCCATCGCCATCCAGGTCGGTGCCAGGCTCGGTGGGGTGGAGAGAATGCCGTTGTAATGCACCAGGCCCAGGCCCCAGCCGGCCAGGGTCACGGCGATGATGCTGATGAGAATTGCACCGAATACACGGTGATAACTGAGGATGGCGATCAGCAGGAAGCACACCGCCGCCAGCAGCGGGGCGGGTTCATGCAGGGAGCCGAGCTTGATCAGGGTGGCCGGGCTGTCGACGATGATGCCGGCGGTTTTCAGGCCGATCACCCCGAGGAACAGGCCCACACCTGCGCCCATGGCATGACGCAGGCTGACCGGAATACTGTTGAGCAGCCATTCTCGGATGCGTGACAGCGTCAGAATCATGAACAGCACACCCGAGACAAAGACCGCGCCGAGAGCGGTTTCCCAGTTGTAGCCCATGGTGCCGACCACGGTGTAAGTGAAAAACGCGTTCAGGCCCATACCCGGCGCCAGGCCCACCGGCCAGTTGGCGTACAGGCCCATCAACAGGCACCCCAGGGCTGCGGCGATGCAGGTGGCGACAAATGCCGCACCGTGATCAATACCGGCGTCGGCCATGATGTTGGGATTGACGAAGATGATGTAGGCCATGGTGATGAAGGTGGTGAGGCCGGCGATCAGCTCGGTCTTCACTGTGGTGCAATGCAAGCGCAGTTTGAACAGGCGTTCCAGCCAACCGCCTTGCGGCGTGGCCAGGTCCAGCGTAGGGGCTTCGGTTTTACGGCTATCCACAGCGAGTACTCCTCAATCGTTTTATTGTTATGTCCAGCGCCGGTCACATGAGTGGGCAACAGCGCTTTGAGGTACTGGCGGGTTTGTTGACCAATAGGTCAGGAACTCGCACGAAGCGAATTATGCTTTTGTATACAAATAAAGCAAATAATGTTTTCGAATGTCTGGGCGAAAGTGGATGAAAGGCTGACTCCCAGGGGGACAGGTAGATTTATTCCGCCCGCCGCCTTGAAACATTGCCGCAATACCCGCACTTTGAGGGCGCAAGCATTCGCTCGGAATGCGCAAAGCGGCATAAGGGGAGCCCATGTACAAGGTTTATGGCGATTACAAGTCGGGCAACTGCTACAAGATCAAATTGATGCTTAGCTTGTTGGGGATCCCGTTTCAGTGGATCGATATCGACATCCTCAAGGGCGACACCCAGACCCCTGAGTTCCTGGCGAAGAACCCCAACGGCAAGATCCCGGTACTGGAACTGGAAGATGGCACCTGCCTATGGGAGTCCAATGCGATTCTCAATTTCCTCGCCGATGGCAGCGAGTTCCTGCCCACGGAACCGCGCCTGCGCACCCAGGTATTGCAGTGGCAGTTTTTCGAGCAGTACAGCCATGAGCCGTATATAGCGGTGGCGCGGTTTATCCAGTTTTACCTGAATATGCCGCAGGACCGTCTTGAGGAATACAAGACCACCCACAAGGGCGGTTACAAGGCATTGAGAGTCATGGAGCGCCAGTTGCAAGCCACGCCGTACCTGGTGGGCGACACCTATTCGATTGCTGATATCGCGCTGTATGCCTACACCCATGTAGCCCATGAAGGCGGCTTTGATTTGGCGCCTTACCCGGCGGTGCAGGCGTGGTTGCAGCGGGTGGCCAGCCATCCCAAGCACGTGGCGATGCTGGATTGAGTTCACATTTAGAGCGATGTGCTTGTAGATAATGTGCTGTTGAGCAGTTCAAAGCAGCGCTGCGCCGCCGGGCTCAATGCCATCGCGCTGCGTGTGATCAAGCCGATCTCCCGGTTCACGCCGGGATGATCGATGTCGATTCGCTTCAATCCCTCCAGGCTGTCCGCCGCCGATTCCGGCAGCACGCTGATCCCCAACCCCTGGCGCACCAGCGCCAATACCGTCGACATGTAGTTGGCCTCCATGCCCGCATTCAGCGTCAGCCGTGTCTGGTCGAACAGTGCGTCGACCTGTTCGCGCACGCTGCTGTCACGTCCGGTAAGGATAATTGGCTGGTCGGCCAGTTGCGCCAGGGTCAGTGACCGATAGCGCGTCAGCGCATGATCCAGCGGCACAAACGCGCACAAGCGATCATTGAGCACCGGCTGAAATTGCAGGCCATGGCTCAGGCGCGCCCGTACGCCGATGCCGAAATCCACCTCGCCGTTGCGGACCTGGGCATGAATGCGATGGGCCACCAGGTCATGCAGGCGCACCTCGATCCCGGCAAAGCGCTGGCGAAACAGGCGCAAGGCCGGGGGCAGGGCGCCGGCGCAAACTGACGGCAGGGCGGCGATGGTCACCACGCCGCGACGCAAGGCTGCGAGGTCGCGTGAGCCGGTGACGATGTTGTCCAGGTCCAGCAGCAGTTTTTCCATGGGCCCGCGCGCATCCTGGCCGGCAGCGGTGATGCTCACATGGCGCGGGCTGCGGTCGAGCAGGGCGACGCCGAGCCAGTCTTCCAATTGCTGTACTTGCACGGTCAGGGCCGAAGGCGACAGGTGCAGCTCGTGGGCCGCCTTGGTGAAACTACCGGTGCGGGCCACCGCGAGGAAGGCCTGGATGTGCTGGATCGAGTTCTTCATTTTGTTTTTCCGAACGTGCTAGGCCGAATATTCCAATTTACAAAGACTAACCCGCTTCCAATACTCCGGGAAAACAATAACCGGCCCAAAACGGCCACCCTGGAGTTATCCATGCTCGCAACCCTGGGCGTCATCACCATTCTCAGCCTGCTTGTCGCTGTCATGAGCAAGCGTCTCTCGCCACTGGTGGCCCTGATCGCCTTGCCGATCATCGCCGCGCTGGTCGGTGGGTTCGGCCTGCAAACCAGTGCCTTTATCATCACCGGTATCAAGAACGTCGCCCCTGTGGTCGGCATGTTTGTGTTTGCGATCCTGTTTTTCGGGATCATGACCGATGCCGGGATGCTCGACCCCATCATTGATCGCATCCTGCGCACGGTAGGGACGCGTCCTACACGAATTGTGGTCGGCACCGCGACGCTGGCGTTGCTGGTGCACCTGGACGGCTCCGGCGCGGTGACCTTTCTGGTGACGGTGCCGGCGATGCTGCCGCTGTATACGCGGCTGGGCATTGATAAACGCATCCTCGCCTGCGTGTGTGCGATGGCCGCAGGCGTCAACTTCCTGCCCTGGACCGGCCCGGTGCTGCGTTCGTCGGCGGCGCTGCATGTGCCGGTGGCCGATCTGTTCCAGCCGTTGATCCCGGTGCAGATCGTCGGGCTGATCTTCGTCTTCGCGTGCGCCTGGTGGCTGGGCCATCGTGAAGAAAAGCGCCTCGGCCTGGGCGCCGGTTCCGGCGTGGAGGCGGTGCCGCAACGGGTGCTCAGCGACGACGATATCAAGCTGCGCCGCCCACGGTTGTTCTGGGTCAACCTGATCCTGACCGTGCTGGTGATGGTGGTGATGATTGCCGGTTGGGTCGACCCGGTGGTGATGTTCATGCTCGGCACCGTGGTTGCGCTGTGCATCAACTACCCCAACGTGGACGCCCAGCGTGCGCGCATCGACGCCCATGCGAAAACCGCCCTGACCATGGCCAGTATCCTGCTCGCCGCCGGGGTGTTCACCGGCATCATGCAAGGCTCCGGCATGCTCAAGGCTATCGCCGAAGTAGCGGTGGCGCAGATTCCGTCGGGCCACGGCAAGTTGATCCCGGCGGTCGTGGGGTTCCTGTCGATGCCCCTGAGCATGTTGTTTGACCCCGACTCCTACTACTTCGGCGTGATGCCGGTGATCGCCGAAGTCGGCAAGGCGCTGGGCGTCGACCCCCTGCAAGTGGCCCAAGCCTCGTTGCTGGGCGTGCACACCACCGGTTTTCCGGTCAGCCCGCTGACGCCCGCGACCTTCCTGTTGGTGGGCCTGTGCAAGATCGAGTTGGCCGATCACCAGCGATTCACGATTCCTTTTCTGTTTGCCGCCTCGGTGTTGATGACCCTGACGGCGTTGCTCCTGGGAGTGATTTGAGATGAACACCTTGCGCATTGGCTCCGGCGCCGGCTATTCCGGTGACCGTATCGAACCTGCCGTGGAACTGGCCGAACATGGCGACCTGGATTACCTGGTCTTCGAATGCCTGGCCGAACGCACCATTGCCCTGGCACAACAGGCGCGCATCGGCGACCCGCAGGGCGGTTATGACCCGTTGCTGAGTGAACGCATGCGCCGAGTATTGCCCTGCGTGGGCCAGCCCGGCGGTCGCCGTCGCTTACGGGTGATCACCAACATGGGCGCGGCCAACCCGGTGTCGGCGGCCATTGAAGTGCGGCGCATTGCTGCCGAGCTGGGCCTGGGTCTGAAGGTTGTAGCGGTGGTGGGGGATGATGTTCTGCACGCTTTGCCTGCCGAGCAGTTGTTGGATAACGGCCAGACCGTGGGTGCGCTGGGCGAGCGGCTGATTTCCGCGAATGCCTACTTGGGTGTGGAGGGCATTATTGAAGCGCTGCGCGCCGACGCCGATGTGGTGATCACCGGACGCGTGGCCGACCCTTCGCTGTTCCTGGCGCCGCAGATGTTCGAGTTCGGCTGGGCCTTCGATGATTGGCAACGATTGGGCCGGGGCACGTTGGTGGGGCATTTGCTGGAGTGCGCGGGGCAGGTCAGTGGCGGTTACTTCGCTGATCCCGGTTTCAAGGATGTGGAGAATCTGGCGCGCCTGGGCTTTCCCCTGGCCGAGATCGACGCCGACGGCAATGCGGTGATCACCAAGGTGGCAGGCTCCGGTGGGCGGGTCAGTCGCGCGACCTGCGCTGAACAACTGATCTATGAAGTTCACGACCCAGCAGCCTATTTGACCCCGGATGTGACGGCCGACTTTTCCCGGGTGGGGTTTGTCGAGGAGGGCGTGGACCGGGTGCGCGCTGAGGGGGCGAGCGGGCGTGCTCGGCCTGATGAACTGAAGGTCAGCGTCGGTTATCTGGACGGTTGGATCGGTGAAGGGCAGATGTCCTACGGCGGTCCCGGTGCTGTCGCACGGGCCGAGTTGGCGCGGGACGTGGTGCTCAAGCGCCTGGCGTTGATCGGCGTAAACATGCAGGACCTGCGCGCCGAGTTGATCGGCATGGATTCATTGCACGGCCCGCGCAGCAGCGTCGAGCCTTGGGAAGTGCGCCTGCGGGTTGCCGCCCGTTGTGACGAGCGCAGCGACGCGGTGCGGGTTGGCAATGAAGTGGAGACCCTCTACACCAACGGCCCGGCCGGCGGCGGTGGGGCGAGCAAGAGCGTGCGTCAGGTGGTGGCGGTGGCGTCGTTGCTGTTGCCCCGTGAAGCGGTCAAACCGAGGATTGAAGAATGAAACTGCACAGACTGGCTCATTCCCGCACAGGGGATAAGGGCGACACGTCAAACATCTCGATCATTGCCTATCGCGCGCAAGACTACCCATTGCTGTGCGAACAGCTGACGGCCGAGCGCGTCACGGAATTTTTCAAGGATTTGCTCGAACCGCTTGCGGCCCCGGTTCGGCGTTATGAATTGCCGAATGTGCAGGCGCTGAACTTCGTGTTGCCGGGCATCCTGCGTGGCGGCGTGACCCGCTCGCTGGCGCTGGATGCCCACGGCAAGTGCCTGGGCTCGGCACTGCTGGATCTGGACCTGACAACACTGACTTAAGAACACCGCACCGCAAATGTGGGAGCTGGCAAGCCAGCTCCCACATTGACCGCAGCGTGCTTCAGACCGCAGCGAAGCGCTTGTCCAGGTAGTCGATGATAACCTTGGAGTCGTACATCCAGGTGGTCTGGCCGTTCTCTTCGATGCGCAGGCACGGCACCTTGATCTTGCCGCCTTGTTCCAGCAGGGTCTGGCGGTCCTGCTCGTTGTTCTTTGCGTCCTTCAGGGCTACCGGCACGTTCAGGCGATGCAGGGTGCGGCGGGTCTTCACGCAAAACGGGCAGGCGTGGAATTGGTACAGCGTCAGCGCCTTGGCCGCGTCGTTCACCCGCGCCTGTTGTTCGGCGGGGCGCTGCTTTTTGCGTGGGCGGGTCAGAAAATCGCCCGCGATGATGATCTGGCCGAGGCCCACTCGAAGTGCTTTGACGAACATGGCTGTTACCTCTTGCCCATAACTGAGGGGGCGCAGCTTACCTGATTTCTGCAGGCGAAAAAAAACCGGCGATGAACGCCGGTTCTTTCCTACCCAGCCCGTTACTTGATCAGGCTGAGAAATTCGCTGCGAGTGGCCGCGTTATCGCGGAACTCACCGAGCATCACCGAGGTGATCATCGACGAATTCTGTTTTTCCACACCGCGCATCATCATGCACATGTGCTTGGCTTCGATTACCACGGCCACACCCAGGGCGCCGGTCACTTGCAGCACCGCATCAGCGATCTGGCGGCTGAGGTTTTCCTGGATCTGCAGGCGGCGCGCATACATGTCGACGATTCGTGCAACCTTCGACAGGCCCAGCACTTTGCCGCTTGGGATGTAGGCCACATGGGCCTTGCCGATAAACGGCAGCAGATGGTGTTCGCACAACGAGTACAGCTCGATGTCCTTGACCAGCACCATTTCGCTGTTATCGGAGCTGAACAAGGCACCGTTGGTGACTTCTTCGAGCGTCTGTTCATAACCGCGGCAAAGGTACTGCATCGCCTTGGCGGCACGCTTTGGCGTGTCGAGCAGACCCTCGCGGGAGACGTCCTCGCCGAGTTGGCCGAGAATCTCTGTGTAATTCTGTTCCAGGGACATGAAACTACCTGTGGGATTTTCGCAAAGCGCAAGGTTACGGTGGCGGGCACATCGCTGCAAGCCTGACGATGGCACTTTACTCGTCGCGGCCTTCGAGCATGGTGCGCTTGAGCATCACATACACCGCACCGGCACCGCCGTGGCGGGCCTGGCAGGAAGTAAAGCCAAGCACCTGGGCATGTTGACGCAGCCAGGTGTTGACGTGGCTCTTGATCATTGGCCGCTTGCCATCCAGCCGCACAGCCTTGCCGTGGGTGACGCGCACGCAGCGGATTTCGAATTTAGTCGCTTCGGCGAGGAAGGCCCACAGGGTTTCCCGGGCCTTTTCCACGTTCATGCCGTGCAGGTCGAGGCTGCCTTCGAACGGGACCTGGCCGGCCTTGAGCTTGCGCATCTGGCTTTCCTGCACACCATCTCGGGCCCACATCAGCTCGTCTTCGGGGCCGACGTCAATCACGAACTGATCCGACAGGCCATCCACGGTAGTGGCATCGCTGCGCACGGTCGCGGCCTGGCGCAGCTTGGCGATCTGTGCCCGGTCGGTCTTGGGTTTGCCGGTGTCGGCGCGGTCGTGCTTGATCGGCTTGACGCCGCGCAGCTCGTTTTTGAACAGGGAAAAATCGTCGTCTTGCATGTCAGCCTCCGCGAAGGGCGGGCAGTTTACCTAAATCGCGGCGGCCAGGGCGCAGCAAACGCTATCCAAGCGCCATCAGTCGTGCTTTTTCATCAGGTGCGAGGCGATATTCAACGACAAGGGCTGACGCATCCGCCGACGGCTGCGGCGCCATAACCATACGCCCAACCACAGCACCAGCAGGCCGATCCCCAACAGGATCGCCGAGCCGCCCGGGCTGGCATTCAACTCGCCCAGTGCCGGCGAATGCCCAAACAGGCCGGCGCCACCAGCGCCTGCCAACAACAAGCCTATGATCGCCAGCAACGCGGCAATGCCCGCCACCAGGCGCAGACGCCAGTTGCTCGGGCCCTTGGGGCGCAAGCGACGAGCATCAAAACCATCGGATATCTTCATTCCGACCTTTCCTCCAGGGTATCGGCCCTTCGACCGGACAATACACAGGTTGTTCCGGAGGGAGGGGTAAATGCGCCAAATGAAAGGGCTTTGCGGATGAGCGGAGCAATAAACACGCCGCTCAACGCCAGAATGATCAGATCAGATCTTTAGTCAGTGCGAGGGTGGCGAAGTTGTCGGCCATGATCGCCATTTCGGTGTGCTGCACATGTTCGGCGCTCAGGATGCCGCCCTTGTAGGGCAGGTCGCGAGTGGCGCAGGCGTCTTCCACCAGGGTGCAGCGAAAGCCCAGGTTCTTGGCCGCACGCACGGTGGTGCTGACGCTGGAGTGGCTCATGAAGCCGCAGACGATCAGGTCCAGGGAGCCAAGGTCCTGCAAGTGTTTTTCCAGGCCGGTGCCGTGGAAGGCGCTCGGCAGCAGCTTGCCGATGATGGTTTCGTCACCCTCTGGCTCAAGCCCCGGGATGAATTCGCCGCGCTCGCCCTGTGGATCAAACAGACCGCCTACGGTACCCAAGTGGCGTACATGCACAATCGGGCGCCCGGCATTGCGCGCGGCGCTGACCAGTTGTTTGATATTAGCGACAGCTGCGTCCATGCCCGAGAGGGCGAGCGGGCCGCTGAGGTATTCCTTCTGGGCGTCGATGATCACGAGGGTCGCATGACTGAGGTTGGCTGCTGCGTAACCGCGACCGCTGAGTTGAAACATCGTCTTTGGAACGGACATTCTGGGGCTCCTGTGAGTGGGGCTTTTGCGACATTGTCCACTGGCTGAGCGCTTCTGTGAATCGCTACTATCGTAAGGTACGCCGTTGCTGGCGTGCAGCCATGTCAAGAGGTGGGCTTGTTTAACACAATGCGGGGCAATTGGATGAAATCCGACGTACGGCGCCAGTGTTTTCGTACATCGTCGGTACAGGTGAAGGCTGTTAGAATTGCCAGTCGTTTTTTCCAGGAGCTTGCCCCGTGATCACTTCCCGCCTGCGCACTTTGCGCGACCATATCCGTTGGGCTGTCAGCCGTTTCCATGGGAAAGACCTGTTTTTTGGCCATGGCACCGACAATGCCTGGGACGAAGCCCGGCAATTGGTGCTCGGCGCCTTGCACCTGCCGTGGGAAATTGCTGACAGCTACCTGGATTGCAACCTCGAAGAAGAGGAAATCTCCCATGTGCAGCGTTTACTGCATCGCCGTATTCACGAGCGTGTGCCCACCGCCTACCTGTTGAAAGAGGCGTGGTTCTGCGGCATGTCGTTTATTGTCGATGAGCGCGTGTTGATCCCGCGTTCACCGATTGGCGAACTGATCGAAAACCGCTTCGAACCCTGGTTGGCGCAGCCGCCGGCGCGCATCCTCGACCTGTGCACCGGCTCCGGTTGCATCGGCATTGCCTGTGCGTACGAGTTCCAGGAGGCCGAAGTGGTACTGGGTGACCTGTCCTTCGAAGCCCTTGAAGTGGCAAACCAGAATATCGAGCGCCATGGCGTCGATGAGCGGGTCTATACCGTGCAGGGCGATGGTTTTGACGGCTTGCCCGGCCAGCGATTCGACCTGATCGTGTCAAACCCGCCGTATGTGGATGCCGAAGATTTTGCCGACATGCCGGATGAATACCAGCACGAGCCGGAACTGGGCCTGGCCTGTGGTGACGATGGCCTGAACCTGGTACGCCGGATGCTGGCCGAGGCGGCGGACCATCTGACCGAGAAGGGTTTGCTGATTGTCGAAGTGGGCAACAGCCAGGTGCATGTTGACGCGCTGTATCCGGAAGTCGACTTTGCCTGGCTGGACTTCAAGCGGGGTGGGCATGGGGTGTTCATGCTGACGGCTGAGCAGTGTCGCCAACACCAGGCCGTTTTCGCTGCCCGGATATAACTGCAGAAACTCGGTCAATGTGGGAGCTGGCTCCCACATTTTGATTGCATTTCAATCTATCAGCGGTGCGTGGCAATCCAGATCAACAACCCTGCCTGAAACACCGTAAACGCCACCAGGCACGTGATGGTAAAGCGCAGCCCGCTGTCCTCGCGCTTGAACTTGATGACTTTTTCCTCTTCCTTGCGCAGCTTCACTTCCTGTTCCGCCAGGTTCTGATCGGCCTGTTGCAGCATCTGCGCGGCTTCGAGGATCTCCACGAACTGCACCTTCTCGGTGTTCCAACTGTCCAGCACGTCGCCAACCTTGCCCGGCTGCACATTGCCTTTGAGGTGCTGCACGTCGGCATAGGCCACATCAAATCCCTGGATGCGCAGGAAGTGATCACGACGCAGGCGCGTGGCTTCGTTGAGGGCGTCCTTGTTGGCCAGGTCTACACCGTCGACGCGGTAGTGGGACCACTTCTTCTTCGCCCAGGCGGCGGCCTGAGCGACCAGGAAACGGCCGATCCCCCGGTTGGCCGGTTCGATTTCCAGGCTGTTGCCTGGGCCGAAATGCACGCGATGTTTATCGTGGTCCACCCAGATATCCAGGTGGTTCTGCTCGCGGCGTACTCGCTGGCCGGGCAGTTGAATAACCATGCGCAACAGGCTGTGGTGCTTGTCGTGGCGCTCGGCATAGCCGAACTGCACAAAGCGCAACGGCCGTGCGCCAGTGGCACGGTCGGTGGTCAGCGGAGCCAGGCGCAGCATCTTGAAGTGTTCGGCGTGGACGTCCGCCCACGGCAGGGCCGCCGCCTCGACGGCCGCGGTTGCAGTCGAGGTGTCGGCGGTAGATTCGGGTGTTGATTCGGTGGTTGTCATGCGGCGCGATCCTGTCCAAGCCCAGCAAGCCGACAGTCTTTTTACTGTCGACTCTGGACTTATCGGCCGGTTTGCCCAGGACTGGAGGCAAATTGTCGCTTAACGGGGTTGAAGTCCGTCGATAAACGCGACGATACGCTGGCCCAGTTCCGCAGCCAGGGGCAGTTTCGGGTCATTATAGGACGCCAGTTGCTGCTTCACGTTGTTGGGCACGATGCGCATCACGTGGTTCATGCCTTCGATAACCGTCAACTGCGCGTCGGGCTTGGCGTGTTTCAACTGCTGGGCATCCGCTACGCCGACCTGAATATCGTTGGTGCCCTGGATGATCAACGCCGGCATGTTCAGCCTGGCGAAGGCGGCCGATGGGTCGGCGCGGAACAGGCTGATCAGATAAGGCTGCACGCTTGGTCGGAAGATGCCTTCGAGTGGGCGCGGCACGTCGGCATCCACTTGGCCGGCCTTGAGGTGGACGAGGATTTCATTGCTGCGCAACAACAGGGCAGGGGGCAAGTGATCGGCCAGTTGCTGGCGAATCACCTGGTCTACCGGGCGGGCGCTGCCCGATAGGGAAATCACCCCGGCCGGCGCCAGTTGCGGCGCGGCGAGGGCGGCTACCAGCGCGCCTTCGCTATGGCCCAGCACAATCAACGGGCCCATGCGCTTGTCGGCCTTGAGCAGCTTGCCCCAGGCCACCGCATCGGACACATAGGCGTCCAGGGTGAGGTTGCGCTCATCCGGCGTGGCGGCCAGGCTGGCGGCGACCCCGCGCTTGTCGTAGCGCACGCTGGCGATGTTATGCCGGGCAAGCACCCAGGCCAGGCGCTTGAGGCTGTCATTGCGGGCGCCGTCGGCGCTGTTGCCATTGCGGTCGGTAGGGCCGGAGCCGGCGATGATCAGCACCACAGGCACCGGTTTGTCGGACTGCGGCAACAATAATGAGCCAAACAGTTGGCCGCTGCCGGTGTCCAGGCTGATAGGGCGTTGCAGTACCACAGGGGAGGCGGCCTGGACCGCGGCGGTAAACAGGGTAAGGGTGAACAGCAGAACTCGCAGCATCATCGCGCCATCATCAGTGAGGTGCCGGTTGGACCAATGTCTACCGGTAAGGTTTCGAGGATGAACTAGTCGGTTAGCCTGCGTATACTGGCCGCCTTAAGTTATTACGGTTGACTTGATTCAACTGATTTCACGGAGCGCCCTGCATGTCCGGCAATACCTTCGGCAAGCTGTTCACTGTCACCACCGCGGGCGAAAGCCATGGCCCGGCGTTGGTCGCCATTGTCGACGGCTGCCCACCAGGCCTTGAGCTGTCCCTGGACGACCTGCAGCGTGACCTCGACCGCCGCAAGCCCGGCACCAGCCGCCACACCACCCAGCGCCAGGAGCCGGACGAAGTCGAAATCCTTTCCGGGGTGTTCGAGGGCCGCACCACCGGCTGCGCCATTGGCTTGTTGATTCGCAACACCGACCAGAAGTCCAAGGACTACTCGGCAATCAAGGATGTGTTCCGTCCGTCCCATGCCGACTACACCTACCACCATAAATACGGCGAGCGCGACTACCGTGGCGGTGGCCGCAGCTCGGCGCGTGAAACCGCCATGCGCGTGGCCGCCGGTGCCATCGCCAAGAAATACCTGGCCACCCAAGGCATCGTCATCCGTGGCTACATGAGCCAGTTGGGTCCGATTGAGATCCCGTTCAAGAACTGGGACAGCGTGCAAGACAACGCCTTCTTCTGTCCCGACCCGGACAAGGTGCCGGAGCTGGAGGCCTATATGGACCAGTTGCGCCGCGACCAGGACTCCGTCGGTGCCAAGATCACCGTGGTGGCCGAAGGCGTCAAGCCGGGCCTGGGCGAGCCGATCTTCGACCGCCTCGACGCCGAACTGGCCCACGCGCTGATGAGCATCAACGCGGTCAAAGGCGTGGAAATCGGCGCAGGCTTCGCCTGTGTTGCCCAGCGCGGAACCGAACATCGCGATGAGCTGACGCCTGAAGGTTTCCTCAGCAACAATGCGGGTGGCATCCTTGGCGGTATTTCCTCCGGCCAACCGATTGTTGCGCACCTGGCGCTCAAGGCGACCTCAAGCATTACCACACCGGGCCGTTCGATCGATGTACACGGCAACCCGGTGGACGTGATCACCAAGGGCCGTCATGACCCGTGCGTCGGCATCCGCGCCACACCGATTGCCGAAGCCATGATGGCCATCGTGTTGATGGACCACCTGCTGCGCAACCGTGGGCAAAATGCCGATGTGCGCGTGACCACACCGGTACTGGGCCAACTGTGATCGCCGCCGGCAAGCGAGCTTGCCAGGGTGAGTGCGCTTGTTGTGGCGAGCGAGCTTGCTCGCGCCGGGCTGCGAAGCAGCCCCAATAAAATGACCCCACCGCTCCCATACTGGCGCCTTTCCAGCTTTTACCTGTTCTACTTCGCCCTGCTCGGGGCGACGGCGCCGTTCCTGGCGTTGTACTTCGATCACCTGGGCTTTTCCAGCGCGCGTATCGGCGAACTGGTGGCCATCCCCATGCTGATGCGCTGCGTGGCGCCTAACCTGTGGGGCTGGATCGGCGACTTCACCGGCCGGCGCCTGGCCATTGTGCGATTTGGCGCGGCCTGTACCCTGGCCAGTTTCTGCCTGATCTTCGTCAGCAAGACCTACGCCTGGCTGGCGATGGTCATGGCCCTGCACGCATTCTTCTGGCACGCGGTGCTGCCGCAGTTTGAGGTCATCACCCTGGCCCATCTGCACAAGCAAACCTCGCGCTACAGCCAGATCCGTCTGTGGGGCTCCATCGGCTTTATCCTCACTGTAGTGATCATGGGGCGGCTGTTCGACTGGCTGAGCCTGGATATCTACCCGGTCGTGGTGGTAGTGATCATGGCCGGCATCATCGGCGCCAGCCTGTGGGTGCCCAATGCCCAGCCTGCCAGCCATGGCAATCGCTTGGCCGGTGACGGTTTCCTCAAGCAATTGCGCAGTCCCGGGGTGCTGGCGTTCTATGCCTGCGTGGCATTGATGCAAATGAGCCATGGCCCGTATTACACCTTCCTCACCCTGCACCTGGAACACTTGGGCTACAGCCGTGGCGTGATCGGGATGTTGTGGGCCCTGGGGGTGGTGGCGGAGGTCCTGATGTTCCTGGCCATGAGCCGTATCCTGGCGCGTTTTTCGGTGCGCCGGGTGCTGCTGGCCAGCTTTGTGCTGGCGGCGCTGCGCTGGTTGCTGCTGGGCTCCTTTGCCGAATTTTTCTGGGTGTTGCTGTTGGCGCAGCTCCTGCACGCAGCCACATTCGGCAGTTTTCACGCGGCGGCGATTGCCTTTGTGCAGCGCAGCTTCGGCGACCGTCAGCAAGGCCAGGGCCAAGCCCTGTACGCTGCCTTGGCCGGTACTGGCGGTGCCCTCGGCGCCCTGTATTCCGGTTATAGCTGGAACCTGCTGGGCCCGACCCTGACGTTCAGTATCGCCAGCGTCGCTGCGCTGGCCGCCGCCATTATCATTGGCCTTCGATTGCAAGAGCCGAATCAAGGAACCGTGCAATGAGTTACGTAGCCGTTTACCACATCGCCACCGCGGACACACCCAACAAGGTGCTGACCCATTTCGACGACATCCAGTCGACCCTGGCCGAACACCGCATAGGCTTTGAACGTTGGCAGCCCAGCGTTATCGAGAAAGGCGCCAGTGACGCGCAAATGATCGCGGCGTACCGTCCACAGATCGATGCGCTCGGCTATGCCACGGCGAAGGTGATCAGCGTGACGGGCGACCATCCCCAGATGCATGAATTGCGTGACCCGTTCCTGGTAGAGCGCACCTATCGTGAAGATAACGCGTATTTCTTCATCGCCGGCCAGGGCCTGTTCATGCTGCATGTGGGTGATTATGTATACGGCGTGCGCGCCGAGAAAAATGACCTGTTGGTTATCCCGGCGGGTATGTCGCACTGGCTCGACATCGGCGAGAACCCGCACTTGGTGGCGCTGCGTTTGTTCAACACCGCCCAGGGCGAGGTGCCGACGTTCAGCGCAGATAACATTGCCGCGCGTTTTCCAGGGTTGGACGACTAAGCATAAATATCTAAATGTTCAACCCGGGCAAGTTGGAACTTGTTGTGGGAAAACGCCTGAATATTCGTAGGGCGAAGCTGTTTGTTCTGTGTTGTACGCTTTCACTCCGCTGGTTATGTAACTCTCTGTGCGGCGCCAATGTTTATGTCATCTGTCAATAGGAGGAGTCCGAAAGGCGGTGCCGCATCAGCAGATATAAGGAGAGAGCGATGAGCAGCCCAGAGCAGACGTGTGCCCCCATCGATAGCGTGCCGACGGCTATCAGAAAACGCCTGAACTTGTCCGGCAAGCCCCTGACCCCAACGGAGCTGGAAATCCTGCGGTGGGCTTCCGAGGGCAAGACCATCTGGGAGATCAGCCAGATTCGCGGCACCTCCGAAGCGGCGGTGAAGTTTCATCTGCGCAATATCTACGGCAAGCTGGACGTGACCAACCGGGTACAGGCGAAAAACGAAGCCACTCGCCAAGGCTTGTGCTGAAGGCACAAAAAAGGGCCGCGACGCTCAACGGCGTCGCGGCCCTTTTCATGTCTGTCGCTTATGCCGAATGGTAGGTCGGCAGCGCAAAGCGGTTCTGGCTTTGCAGCATGGAAATCTGCGGCAGCTCGCTGGCTTGTTCGGCCAGGTCACGGCGAATGGCGCTGATGACCCAGGTCAATTGATCGGCGGTGTGCAATTGCTGGTACGAGATCGAGCGCTTGACCTGTTTACCTTCGCTGTTGCGCAGGGTCAACAGGATCCCACCGTCAGGACGTGGCTGGGTGGTGACGTCGTAGTTGGAGAATACCGAAGCGAATTTATCTTGGATCAGGCTCATGTCTATCAGCTCCATTGGCTCAAGTTGGCAAGCATGGAGTGATAGGTGCAGTGATTGTGCCAGTATTGCTTAAAGAAAAAAGTCTTTAAAAATCAGATACTTATAAAACAATCGAATTTTCATTTTCGTGCAATTTGCATGAAAGGCCATCGTGCATCCTGCATTTTGCGTTATTTAGTCGGCGCCTTTGCGAAGGTGTCGGGCTTGCCTTACAGCTATTGACCGCCTTTTTTGCCGGAAAATTCCGTTGCCTGCGGCGACTGCCCTTTGGGATACAAAACTTTTCAAATCCCGCGTGTACAGCCCAAGAAGGGCTGACGTATTTTCCTGTAACGCATTGGCGAGTGCCTACGGGCTCGTCATGTATCTGGACTCGACCAAAAATAAGAAAAAGGAAGTCCCGCCATGAGCCATCGGCAAAACGACATGATTACCTGGGGCATGATGCTGCGAAAGGTGCCTGCCATCGTTCGGGCGCTCCCGCGTGTGGTACGCGGCATGCGCGCGGCCAATGTCACCGACCCCAGGCAATCCTGCGGCCTGGGCTGGCATTTCGAGCAAGCGACCTTGCGCAATCCTGACGGTGCCGCGCTGCTTTACGCTGACCAGGTGATCAGCTATCGCGACGCCAATCAGCAGGCCAATCGCATCGCCCATCACCTGCATGACCAGGGCATTCGCAAAGGCGACGTGGTAGCGCTGTTAATTGAAAATCGCCCCGAGTTGCTGCTCAACGTGTTGGCCGTGGCCAAGCTGGGCGGCGTCTGCGCCATGCTCAATACGTCGCAAACCCAGGGGACGCTGGTGCACAGCCTGACGCTGGTCGACCCGGTTGCCATTGTGGTGGGGGCAGAGTTGCTGAGCGCCTACGCAGCGGTGCGCGATCAGGTGCAGATCCCGGCCGAGCGCACTTGGTTTGTGGCGGATCAACCCGATGGCGCAGTTCCTGAGGGCTACATCGACCTGATGGCGGCCAGTGCCGGGCACCCGGTGGACAACCTTGCGATCTGCGCGCAGATTTCCTACAACGATCCCTGCTTCTATATCTACACCTCCGGCACCACCGGCTTGCCCAAGGCCGGCATCATGAAGCATGGGCGCTGGACCAAAACCGCTGTGAGCTTCGGCAGGATTGCCCTGGACATGGCACCGCACGACGTTCTCTATTGCACCTTGCCGCTGTACCACGGCACCGGTTTGTGCGTGTGCTGGGGCTCGGCCATTATCGGCGCGTCCGGCTTCGCCATTCGGCGCAAGTTCAGCGCCAGCCAGTTCTGGGAGGATGCGCGCAAGTTCAACGCAACCACCCTCGGCTATGTCGGTGAGTTATGCCGCTATTTGCTCGACCAGCCCCTCAGCGAACAGGATCGCGATAACCGCGTGACCAAGATGGTCGGCAATGGCCTGCGCCCCGGTGTATGGGCGCAGTTCAAACAGCGCTATGAGGTGGAGCATATTTGCGAACTGTATGCGGCCAGTGACGGCAATATCGGTTTTACCAACGTGCTGAATTTTGACAACACCATCGGCTTTTGCCTGCAGCATTGGGCATTGGTGGATTACGCCCCTGACACAGGTGAACCGTTGCGCGGCAGTGATGGGTTCATGCACAAGGTCTCAACGGGCGGGCAGGGCTTGTTGCTGGCGAAGATCGATGAAAAGTCACCGTTCGATGGCTACACCGACCCGCAAAAAAATCGCAAAGTGGTGATCAGCGACGTGTTCGAGAAGGGCGACCGGTATTTCAATACTGGCGATCTGGTACGCAGCATCGGCTTCGGTCATGCGCAATTTGTCGATCGCCTGGGGGACACCTACCGATGGAAGGGTGAAAACGTCTCGACCACCGAAGTGGAAAACGTGCTGCTGCAACACCCGCAAATCGCCGAAGTGGTGGCTTATGGTGTCGAGATCGCGAACACCAATGGCCGTGCTGGCATGGTCGCCATCACCCCGAGTGAGTCTCTGGCCGCCCTGGACATGCGCGAACTGCTGCAATTTGCCCACGGCCAGTTGCCGCACTATGCGGTGCCGCTGTTCCTGCGGATCAAGGTAAAAATGGAAACCACCGGCACCTTCAAGTACCAGAAAATGAAACTCAAAGAGGAAGCATTCGACCCCGCCAAGGCCGGCAATGACCCGGTGTACGCCTGGCTGCCAGGTTCGCAGAGCTACGTGCCGGTTACCGGGCAATTATTGGCGCAGATCCAGGGCGGGCACTTTCGTTATTGATTCTGGCTATGGCGGCTTTTGACAAAAAAGCCATGACAGGGGGGAACTCCATCGCGACACTGGGCGCCTTATTCAGTTACACAAGCCGCCTCAGCAAGGAGCCCCCATGTCAGATCAGCCTAAACAAATGACCGAAGACGAAGCCGCCGAATTTGCCGAGCAGGTCTTCGACGTGGCCCGCCGCGGCGATGCAGCCATGCTCGCTGCGTTGTTGACCAAGGGCTTGCCAGCCAACTTTCGTAACCACAATGGCGACACCTTGTTGATGCTCGCGGCCTACCACGGACACGCCGAGGCGGTAAAAGTACTGCTGGAATTCAAGGCCGACCCCTTGATCGCCAATGACAAGAACCAGTTGCCGATTGCCGGCGCGGCGTTCAAAGGCAACCTGCCGGTGGTTAGGGCCCTGATCGAAGGCGGTACGCCGGTTGAGGCGGCCTCATCGGACGGGCGTACGGCGTTGATGATGGCGGCGATGTTCAACCGCGTTGAAATGGTCGAATACCTGCTCGGTCAAGGCGCCAATCCCAAGGCTACCGACGCTCAAGGTGCCACAGCACTGGCTGCGGCACAGACCATGGGCGCGGTGGATACGGCGGCGCAGTTGCAGAAACTGGTGTAGGCTACGCGCCCTCGAAAACCCGCCCGCTACAGGATCGCCCATGAAAACCGCCCTCGTCGAACTCATCAGCAAAATCAGCGCCGGCGTCATGGCTGAGGACGAAGTGGCACGTATTGCCGACGAAGCGGCGCAAGCCTACGCAGACCCGGCCGCTTTCCTGGCGGCTAACCCGGATATCAACTACGACGACAGCTTCCCGATACCGCTGGGGGAGTGGGTGGTGGTCGGCAGCCTGCCCGACACGGTGTTGTTTCAGGCTGATACCTACGGCGACCTGTTCGCGCAGATCGTCGCCTCGTTTGGTCCGGGCGTGGCGTTCAATCTCAAGCCCAAGCAATTGACCAAGACTGAAGACCTGACCGCGTTGAACCGCATCCAGATTCAGATGAGCGCCTTGAGCCCGGAAGACGGCGGTTATGTGCTGATGAACTTCAGT
The DNA here is from genome assembly GCF_023127895.1 of Pseudomonas sp. NCIMB 10586. Classification (NCBI taxonomy): domain Bacteria; kingdom Pseudomonadati; phylum Pseudomonadota; class Gammaproteobacteria; order Pseudomonadales; family Pseudomonadaceae; genus Pseudomonas; species Pseudomonas sp. NCIMB 10586. Next base: position 55,203 of record NZ_SPKQ01000008.1, on the reverse strand, counting down.
CAGTTGCTCGATGATGAGATCCAGGCCGTATTGGTGTTCGGCAACGACCTGCCGCGCGTGCTGCAACTGTGCGTTGAAGTCGGCATCAAGGCTGAGCCGTCGCTTGAGGCATTGAAGATCGCCGTGCACGTCTGAAATTAAAACGGAACCCCCGCCAAGGCTGACTATCCTACAAGTGCATGCCCTCACTTAGGAGCGACACCATGGGTTCCACTTTCAACGGCCTGATTGGCCTGATCATCCTCGCGCTGGATATCTGGGCGATCATCAACGTGTTCAAAAGCGGCGCAAGTACGGGCGCCAAAGTGCTGTGGATCCTGTTGATCCTGCTGTTGCCGGTACTGGGTCTGATTATCTGGGCTATCGCTGGGCCACGCGGTAACGTGCGGATCTGAGCGCCTCACTCCTCCTGGAGTCGGCGCAGTCAATGTGGGAGGGGGCTTGCTCCCGATAGCGGTGGATCAGTGACAAATAAGCTCACTGACACACCGCTATCGGGAGCAAGCCCCCTCCCACATTTGTTCGAAAAATTTGTGTATCGAAATATTCGCTGTACAGAATTTTCACATTCCATCCAAGACAATTCGCCGGCTTTATTCGCCTGCCAAGGCTCTATCCCTGGGGCCTTTAAAGACACGACAAGGTTGCACGTTCAGTAATTAATAGCCTTGCCGGCCTTGATCGGGCACCATTTGTGCCACCGCGTAAACCGCTTACCCCAGCCAGCCTGGGCGAGGGCGGACGCCACTGCATTATTTCGCAACTTAAACTTCCAATGGGTCCTAAAACGACATGGCAAACCCGGACGCCCTGAATCAGCAGCGAGCTTCAAATCGCCTGCTGCAACCGACCGTCAAATCCCATCTGGCGTACACGCTGCTCTGCGCACTGGTCATGATGGTGATGTTCTCCCTGCTGCGCCTGGCGTTGCTGGTCTACAACCGCGAGATGATCCTGGACACGCCGGCCTCGACGTTCCTGGAAGCGTTTGCCAATGGCCTGCGCCTGGATATCCGCTTGGTGATGTACCTGCTGATCCCGTTGCTGCTGGCGTTGTTCAGTGTACGGGCCATGGCGGCACGGGGTTTCTTCCGTTTGTGGCTGACCGTCGTGTCCAGCATCGCCTTGTTCCTGGGGCTGATGGAAATGGACTTCTACCGTGAATTCCACCAGCGCCTCAACGGCCTGGTCTTCCAGTATGTGAAGGAAGACCCGAAAACCGTGATGAGCATGCTCTGGTACGGTTTCCCGGTGGTGCGCTACCTGCTGGCCTGGGCCGTGGGCACGCTGATCCTGAGCATGGCCTTCAAGGGCGCCGACCGTGCAACGCGCCCGCGTGGCCCGTTCAGCGGCGGTACGATCAGCACGCGCCAGGTGGCTCCGTGGTACAGCCGCATCGCTGTATTCGTGGTTTGCCTGCTGGTCGCCGTGGTCGCCATTCGCGGCACCCTGCGTCAGGGCCCGCCATTGCGTTGGGGGGATGTCTACACCACCGATTCGAACTTCGCCAACCAGTTGGGCCTCAATGGCACCCTGTCGCTGATCGCGGCGGCCAAGGCGCGGTTCGGTGAAGACCGTGCCAACATCTGGAAAGCCACCCTCGAACAACCGCTGGCCACCCAGACCGTGCGCGACATGCTGGTGTTGCCGAGCGAAAAACTGGTGGATACCGACACCGCTGCCGTGCGCCGTGATTTCACGCCGCCGGCCGAGAAAACCCTGCCGATCAAGAACGTCGTAGTGATCCTGATGGAAAGCTTCGCCGGTCACTCGGTAGGCGCGTTGGGGCGTCCGGGCAATATCACGCCGTACTTCGACAAGCTGACCAAGGAAGGCTTGCTGTTCGACCGCTTCTTCTCCAACGGTACCCACACCCACCAGGGTATGTTCGCCACCATGGCCTGCTTCCCGAACCTGCCGGGCTTCGAATACCTGATGCAGACCCCGGAAGGCAGCCACAAGTTGTCGGGCCTGCCGCAGTTGCTCAGTGCGCGTGATTTCGACGATGTGTATGTCTACAACGGCGATTTCGCCTGGGACAACCAGTCGGGCTTCTTCAGCAACCAGGGCATGACCAACTTCATCGGCCGTAATGACTTTGTCGACCCGGTGTTCTCCGACCCGACATGGGGCGTGTCCGACCAGGACATGTTCAACCGTGGCCTGGAGGAACTCAAAGCCCGTGAAGGCGGCAAGCCGTTCTACGCATTGCTGCAAACCTTGTCCAACCACACCCCGTACGCGTTGCCGACGCCATTGCCGGTTGAAAAAGTCACCGACCGTGGCAGCCTCAACGAGCATTTGACGGCCATGCGCTACTCTGACTGGGCCCTGGGCCAGTTCTTTGAAAAGGCCCGCAAGGAGCCGTACTTCAAGGAAACGCTGTTCGTGATTGTGGGCGACCACGGTTTCGGCAACGAGCAACAGATCACCGAAATGGACCTGGGCCGCTTCAACGTGCCGATGCTGATGATCGCACCTGGCATGCAGGAAAAGTTCGGCGTACGTGACCACACCGTGGGCACCCAGATCGACATCGTGCCGACCATCATGGGCCGCCTGGGTGGTGACACATTGCACCAGTGCTGGGGGCGTGACCTGTTGAACCTGCCGGAAGGCGACAAGGGCTTCGGCGTGATCAAGCCATCGGGCAGCGACCAGACCGTGGCCTTGCTTACCGCTGACCGCGTACTGGTATTGCCCAAGGAAATGCCACCCAAGTTGTGGGAATACACCCTGGGCGCCGAACCGACTGGCAAGGTGATCCCTGAGTCGCCGGACGAAGCTGCGCTCAAGCAGAAACTTGAGTCGTTCCTGCAGACCGCTACCAAGAGCCTGCTGGATAACACCGCAGGTGTTGTAGATGGTAAGCCGGACTAACTGACCGGCAATAAAAAAGAGGCCTCGATCGAGGCCTCTTTTTTTGTCCCGGCTTTTATATCTTGCCGAGCAACAACAGCACCAGCAGGACGACCAGCACCACACCCAGGATACCCGACGGTCCGTAACCCCAGTTACGCGAGTGCGGGAACACTGGCAGGCCGCCGACCAACAGAAGGATCAGGATAATGATTAGAATGAGGCTCATGGTTTTATTCCTTATAGGTTCTGTGCAAAAACCGGCTGTTTGACCGTTATCTCGTCCATGTGCATCGGGACGTCTTAACCATTCCGACTCATGCACTTCGCAGAAAATTCATTGTTTTTCTAAAACATTTTGATTAGTTGCTTATTTCTTTTAACCCGTGCGCAACTTGAACTAATCAGTTGAAAAAAATTGAACTTGGGCTATATGCGTGCCTGCGACCCGGCCCACGGTTTGCCTGGGGCATTCATCAATCTGATGGTGCGTGGGTGCGGGAAAAACCTTCGCTACACTGCCGGTCACTTCTTCGGTAAACCACAAGGCTACTTCCTATGCAAAATCGCATGATGATCACTGGCGCCGGGTCCGGCCTGGGTCGTGAAATCGCTCTGCGCTGGGCCAGTGAGGGCTGGCAGTTGGCGTTGTCGGATGTCAGTGGGCCCGGTTTGCAGGAGACCCTCAAACTTGTGCGCGAGGCGGGGGGTGAAGGGTTTATCCAACGCTGCGACGTGCGCGACTACAGCCAGCTCACCGCGTTTGCCCAGGCGTGCGAGGTCAAGCTCGGCGGCATTGATGTGATCGTCAACAACGCAGGCGTGGCCTCGGGTGGGTTCTTCGCCGAACTGTCCCTGGAGGATTGGGACTGGCAGATCGCAATCAATCTGATGGGCGTGGTCAAGGGCTGCAAGGCGTTCCTGCCGCTGTTGGAGAAGAGCAAGGGCCGGATCATCAACATCGCGTCGATGGCTGCATTGATGCAGGGGCCGGCCATGAGCAACTACAACGTGGCCAAGGCCGGCGTAGTGGCGTTGTCGGAAAGCCTGCTGGTCGAGCTCAAGCAGCAGGAAGTGGGCGTGCACGTGGTGTGCCCATCGTTTTTCCAGACCAACCTGCTCGACTCCTTCCGTGGGCCGACCCCGGCCATGAAGGCGCAGGTGGGCAAGTTGCTTGAAAGTTCACCTATTTCGGCGACCGATATCGCCGATTACATCTACCAGCGCGTGGCCGCGGGCGAATTCATGATCCTGCCCCATGAGCAAGGGCGCATGGCCTGGGCCCTGAAGCAGAAAAACCCGCAGTTGCTGTATGACGAAATGACGCTGATGGCCGACAAGATGCGCGCGAAGGCGCAGGTCGTTAAGGGCTGATTTGGATGGAGTCTGTCAGGCAAATTACCTACCTGTGTAGGTAATGCCTGATTTTCCAGCAAGCCATTGCCGGTCCATTTCCAAGGGCGCATGGTCCAGGTCCTGCTACTTGAAAAGGACACACGCCATGCTGGTCTTAAGCCGCACCATAGGCGAAGCCATCGCTATTGGCGATGACATCACCGTCTATATTCTCGAAGTGAACGGCACCCACGTGAAATTCGGTATCGAAGCCCCCGTGGGCGTCAATGTGCACCGCGCCGAGGTTTACCAGAAGATCCGCGAACGCCAGGGGCCCGTCACGCATCCCGTGTCGGTACCCAATCCTTAGGCGGGGTTTTCAGTCGAACAGGTGCTTGGGCACATCGTGCTTGAGCATCAGTTGGCATTGCTCGCTCTCGGGGTCGAAGACGATCAGCGCCTGGCCCTTGGTCAGTGCCTGGCGTACGCGCAGCACACGCGTTTCCAGCGGCGTGTCGTCGCCATTGTCGGTGCCGTCGCGGGTGACGAAGTCTTCGATGAGGCGGGTCAGGGTGTCGACTTCAAGTGCATCGTAGGGAATCAGCATACAAGCCTCAGGTGTCAGGTCCCGGCGATGCTACTGCGCCGGGACCTATGTTGCCAGTAGCAGCTGTCGCCGGCGTCAGGACTTGTTTCCGACCAGGCTGTCCACCGACGGCACGCGGGTGTCGCTCTCCATTTGCGTTTCATGCTCGATCTGATGACTGAACCGATCCAGGGAACCCTGGGCCGGTTGCGCATCGCTGGCAAAGACCGGCGGGCTGAGGATATAGGCGCCCAGCAAGCGACTCAGGGCGGCCAGGCTGTCGATATGGGTACGCTCGTAGCCGTGGGTGGCATCGCAACCGAAGGCCAGCAGGGCGGTGCGAATGTCATGGCCGGCGGTAACCGCTGAGTGCGCATCGCTGAAGTAATAGCGGAACAGATCGCGGCGCACCGGCAAGTCGTTATCGGCGGCCAGGCGCAGCAAGTGCCGCGACAGGTGATAGTCGTACGGCCCGCCGGAGTCCTGCATCGCCACGCTCACCGCGTGTTCGCTGGAGTGCTGGCCCGGGGCGACCGGGGCGATGTCGATGCCGACAAACTCGCTGACATCCCAGGGCAGGGCGGCCGCTGCGCCACTGCCGGTTTCCTCGGTGATGGTGAACAGCGGGTGGCAGTCGATCAGCAGCGGTTCGCCACTGTCGACGATTGCCTTGAGCGCGGCGAGCAGGGCGGCGACCCCAGCTTTGTCGTCCAGGTGACGGGCGCTGATATGCCCGCTTTCGGTGAACTCCGGCAGTGGGTCGAACGCTACATAGTCACCGACGCTGATGCCTAGGGAGTCACAGTCGGCACGAGTGGCGCAGTAGGCGTCCAGGCGCAGTTCCACATGGTCCCAACTGACCGGCATTTCATCCACTGCGGTGTTGAACGCATGCCCGGACGCCATCAACGGCAATACGCTGCCGCGGATGACACCGTTATCGGTGAACAGGCTGACCCGGCTGCCTTCGGCAAAGCGGCTCGACCAGCAGCCCACCGGTGCCAGGGTCAGGCGGCCGTTGTCCTTGATCGCTCGCACGGCGGCGCCGATGGTGTCCAGGTGCGCAGAGACGGCACGGTCAGGGCTGTTTTTCTGGCCCTTGAGGGTGGCGCGAATAGTGCCGCGCCGGGTCATTTCAAACGGGATGCCAAGTTCTTCCAGGCGTTCGGCGACGTAGCGCACGATGGTGTCGGTAAATCCGGTGGGGCTGGGAATGGCGAGCATCTCCAGCAGCACTTTTTGCAGGTAGGCGAGATCGGGTTCTGGGATGGTTCTGGTCATGGAAACTCCTGATGAGTTGAGGGCATCGATGGTTTCGATGATAGGGTTGAGAGATTCGTTGCCAGTGCCGGCCTCATCGGGGGCAAGCCCCCTCCCACCCTTGATGTGTGAACACAGGAAAATGTGGGAGGGGGCTTGCCCCCGATAGCGGTTTCACATTCAACACAAGCCTCAAGCGGCCGGTTGACTGTGTGGAAACAACAAATCCACAAACTTCTCTGCAGTCGGTTGCGGTTCATGGTTGGCCAGCCCGGCCCGTTCGTTGGCTTCGATAAACACGTACTCCGGTTGGTCGGCCGCCGGCACCATCAGGTCCAGGCCGACCATGGGAATATCCAGGGCACGGGCGGCGCGCACGGCGGCGTCCACCAGCGTCGGGTGCAGGATGGCGGTGACGTCTTCCAGACAACCGCCGGTATGCAGGTTGGCAGTTCGCCGCACGGCCAGGGTCAGGCCCCGGGGCAGGATGCTGTCGTAGTCGTAGCCGGCGGCCTTGAGCGTGCGCTCGGTCTCGCCGTCCAGGGGGATCTTGCTTTCGCCATCGGTGGCGGCCTGACGACGTCGGCTTTGCGCTTGGATCAATGCACGAATCGAATGCTGACCGTCGCCGATCACTTCGGCGGGGCGGCGAATCGCGGCGGCGACTACGTCGAAACCGATCACCAGGATGCGCAGGTCCAGGCCCTCGTGAAAGCTTTCGAGCAGTACGCGGCTGTCGAACTGGCGTGCCGTTTCGATGGCTTGCTGCACCTCCTCGATCGTTCGCAGGTCCACCGCCACGCCCTGGCCTTGTTCGCCATCCAACGGCTTGACCACCACTCGCTGGTGCTCGTCCAGAAACTCCAGGTTGTCGTCGGCACTGCCTGCCAACTGCTGCGCAGGCAACTTCAGGCCAGCGGCCTTGAGCACCTTGTGGGTCAGGCTCTTGTCCTGGCAAAGGGTCATGCTGATGGCGCTGGTCAAATCGCTCAGTGACTCGCGGCACCGCACGCGGCGCCCGCCGTGGCTGAGGGTGAACAGCCCGGCATCGGCGTCATCCACCTGCACATCGATACCGCGCCGATGGGCTTCTTCGACAATGATTCGTGCATACGGATTGAACCCCGCCTGCGGCCCCGGGCCGAGAAACAGCGGCTGGTTGATGCCGTTCTTGTGCTTGATCGCAAAGGTGGTCAGTGCGCGAAAACCCAGCTTGGCGTAAAGGCTCTTGGCCTGGCGGTTATCGTGCAGCACCGACAGGTCCAGGTAGCTCAAGCCACGGCTCATGAAGTGTTCCACCAGGTGGCGCACCAGCACTTCACCCACGCCTGGGCGGGTGCACTGTGGGTCTACCGCCAGGCACCACAGGCTGCAACCGTTTTCCGGGTCGTGAAAGGCTTTCTGATGGTTGAGGCCCATCACGCTGCCGATCACGGCGCCGCTGTCTTCGTCTTCCGCCAGCCAATACACCGGGCCGCCTTGATGGCGCGGTGTGAGGCGTTCGACGTCGACGGGCAACATGCCGCGGCCCTGATACAGCAAGTTGACGGCGTGCCAGTCGGCTTCGCTCTGTACCCGACGGATCCGAAAACCGCGAAACACACGGGTGGCGGGGCGGTAGTCACTGAACCACAGGCGCAAGGTGTCTGACGGGTCGAGGAATAACTGCTGCGGGTCGATCCCGAGGATTTGCTGGGGCGCGGCCACATACAGGGCGATATCACGTTCGCCGGGCTGTTCGTTGAGCAGCTCCAGGGCGAGGCTGGCAGGGTCGGGAAACGTATGCCCGATCAACAAGCGCCCCCAACCGCAATGCACGGCAATCGGTTCGGGGCCTTGCGGGCTGCCGTCTTCGGCAAGCCGGGCCTGCAGGCGCTCGTAGGTCGGCGCCTGGCCTTTGATCAAGCGTTGGCTATACGCCGCGGCGTTAGGTTTCATGGATCAGATTCCTTGTTCGCTGAGCCACAGGTTCAGCGCCGCCAGTTGCCACAGCTTGGAGCCGCGCAATGGGGTCAGTTGACCCTGAGGGTCCGTCAGCAGGCGATCGAGCATGGCCGGGTTGAACAGGCCACGGTCCTGGCTCGGGTCCAGCAGCAACTCGCGCACCCAGTTCAGGGTGTCGCCTTGTAAATGCTTGAGGCCGGGGACCGGGAAGTAGCCTTTTTTACGGTCGATGACCTCGCTGGGGATCACCCGGCGCGCGGCCTCTTTGAGCACCTGTTTGCCGCCATCGGGCAATTTGAATTTGCCCGGTACGCGAGCCGAGAGTTCCACCAGGCGGTAGTCGAGGAACGGTGTCCGGGCTTCCAGGCCCCAGGCCATGGTCATGTTGTCGACGCGTTTGACTGGGTCGTCCACCAGCATCACCGTGCTGTCCAGGCGCAGGGCCTTGTCTACGGCGGCTTCCGCGCCCGGCATGGCAAAATGTTCGCGCACAAAGTCGCCGGCAGCGTCGTTGGCGGTCAGCCATTTCGGTGCGACGGTGGCCGCGTAGTCATCGTAGCTGCGGTCGAAAAACGCCTCGCGGTACGCGGCATACGGGTCGCTTGCGCCATCCACCTGCGGGTACCAGTGGTAACCGGCGAACAATTCGTCCGCGCCCTGGCCGCTCTGCACCACCTTGCAATGCTTGGCGACTTCCCGCGACAACAGGTAGAACGCGATGCAGTCATGGCTGACCATCGGCTCGCTCATGGCGCGGAACGCCGCCGGCAGTTGCTCGATGATCTCGCTTTCGGCGATGCGCAGTTGGTGATGGCGAGTTCCGTAATGCTTGGCGATCAGGTCCGAGTACTGGAATTCGTCGCCGCGCTCGCCACCGGCGTCTTCAAAACCGATGGAGAACGTGGACAGGTCCTGCACACCGACTTCACGCAGCAGGCCGACGAGCATGCTCGAGTCGACGCCACCGGAGAGCAGCACGCCCACATCCACGGCGGCGCGTTGGCGGATGGCCACGGCTTCGCGGGTGCTGTCGAGCACGCGGTCGGTCCAGTCTTCCAGCGTCAGGTGTTTTTCATCCTCATGGGGCCCGTACGGCAGGGTCCACCAGGTTTTCTGTTCGGCCTTGCCGCTTGCGTCGATGCGCATCCAGCTGGCGGGCGGCAGCTTTTCAATGCCCGCCAACAGCGTGCGCGGCGCGGGGACCACGGCGTGGAAATTCAGATAGTGGTTGAGAGCGACCGGATCGAGGATCGGGTTGATGTCGCCGCCCCTGAGCAACGCCGGTAACGCCGAGGCAAAACGCAGGCGCTGGCCGGTGCGCGACAGGTACAAAGGTTTTACGCCCAAGCGGTCACGGGCGATGAACAGACGTTGGGCGTCACGTTCCCAAATGGCGAAGGCAAACATGCCGTTGAGCTTGGGCAGCAGTGCTTCGCCCCAGGCGTGGTAGCCCTTGAGCAGCACTTCGGTATCACCGCCGGAATAGAAGGCGTAGCCCAGGGCTTCCAGCTCTTCTCGTAGTTCCGGGAAGTTATAGATCGCGCCATTGAACGCCAGGGACAACCCCAGTTGGGCGTCAACCATCGGCTGCGCGGAGCCGTCCGACAGGTCCATGATTTTCAGGCGGCGGTGGCCCAGGGCAATCGGCCCTTGGGCGTGGAAGCCCCATGCGTCGGGGCCACGGGGGGCGAGGTGATGAGTGATGCGTTCTACGGCTGCCAGGTCGGCAGGTTGATGATCAAAGCGTAACTCGCCAGCTAATCCACACATAAGTTCCTTACCGGTTTTTCCGTTGGGGAGGGGTCAATACTCAATACGCCAAACGGCGCGTACCCAGAAACTGACCCAGTGCTATGCGTGGAGTTTTAGACCGATAAGTTATAAGGCAGATGGCCGCCTAGCCATCAATCCCGCTCTTTACGGGCTGCGGCCTGGCCTCGAACCAGAGCGCGCAGGGTAAACCGGTTGGGGTGGCAAGCCGCGGCCACGCTGGCCGGTACCGGCAGCGGTTCGCCATTCAGCCAGGCGGCCAGGAGTTCGCCGCACAGTGGTGCGGTGATCAGGCCGCGGGAGCCATGGCCACTGTTGAGGTACAGCCCGGGCAGCCAGGGGCACGGCGTATCCGGTACTTGCCGGGCGTCTTTGCCCAGCACGGCATAAGCCTGCTGGAACGCTTCATGGTCGGCCAGCGGCCCGACGATCGGCATGTAATCGGGGCTGGTGCAGCGAAACGCAGCACGCCCTTCCAACTGTTCGGCCGCCAGGCGGTCGGCGCCCAGGCGCTGCAGCAGGTCTGTGGAGATCTCGCGCAGCATCTCCAGGTTGCCGGTGTGTTCAGCGAGCGTGGGTGTGAGGTCTTGGTTGTTGAAGTCAAAACTGGCGCCCAGGGTATGTTCACCAAGGCGGGCTGGTGCGACGTAACCCTCGGCACAGACCACAGTAGTAAGGGCCTCACTGGCTGGGGTTTGTGCGAGCCGGGTGATCTGCCCGCGAATACGCTTGAGCGGCATGTCTGCGCTCAAGGGGAAACGCTTGATCTCGGCCGCCCCGGCGAGCACCACCACGCTGGCGCTGGCCAGCACGCGATCGCCTGCGCGGGCATGCCACTGGTCGTCTCGCCGGTCCAGCTCAAGCGCCTCATGGTGGCTGAGCACCTCAATCAGCGGATGCGTCGCCTGCCACTGGCACAGTGCGGGTGGATGTACCCAGCCGCCCTCGGGGAAAAACAGGCCGCCGTGGGCCAGTTGGATTCCAGCCTGTTGTTGCGCCTGCTCGCGGTCGAGCAGGTGCAGCAGGCTCGGTGCGAAGGCGTCGGCGAGTTGGGCCTGGCGCTGGCCTTCCTTGGCGTCGAACGCCAGTTGCAACACACCACAGCCATCCCAATCCACGCCACGGTGCAAGTGCTCCAGCAGGCGGCGGGTGTGGCCGAAACCGCTGAGTATCAGTTGGGACAATGCGGTGCCATGGGCCGACAGCTTGAGGTACAGCACGCCCTGAGGGTTGCCCGAGGCTTCCTGCGCCAGGCCGGCATGGCGTTCCAGCAAGCTGACGCGCCAACCACGGGCGGCCAGGCTGGCAGCCGTTGCGCAACCGGCCAGGCCACCGCCAATAACCATGGCGTGGCGTTCACCGTCGATGGCTGGGGGGCGAGCGAACCAGGGTTTGCTTTTTGCGGGCGGCGGCGTCTCGTCGGGCCAGCCGAGAAACTCTCCACGCAGGATCTCCCACTTATGCCCGATGCCCGGCGTGCGCTTCATCTTGAAGCCCGCGGCGTTGATCAGGCGCCGTACCCAGCCGGTGCTGGTAAAGGTGCTGATGGTCGAGCCCGGAGCGGCCAGGCGCGCCAGTTCAGCGAACAGTTCGGCGGTCCACATATCGGGGTTTTTCGCCGGGGCGAAACCGTCCAGAAACCAGGCGTCGATCTGCGCATCCAGTTGCGGCAATTGCTCCAGAGCATCGCCGATCAACAGGGTCAGGACCACGCGGCCGTTATCCAGTACCAGGCGTTGGAAGCCTTGGTGAATGGCGATGTATTGCGCCAAGAGTTGTTCGGCCAAGGGTTGCAGTTCAGGCCAGAGGGCGAGGGCGCGTTGCAGGTCGGCATGGCTCAGCGGATATTTTTCCACGCTGACAAAGTGCAGGCGCGCGCCGGCCGGTGCGTGTTGCTCAAACAATTGCCAGGCGCAGAGAAAATTCAAACCCGTGCCGAAGCCGGTTTCGCCGATCACCAGCCGCCCGCCCGCTGGCAAGCCAGCAAAGCGCTCCTGCAAGCGGTTCTGCTCCAGGAACACATAGCGGGTTTCTGCAAGGCCCGACTGGTCGGAGAAGTACACGTCGTCGAACACCCGCGAATGCGGGCGACCTTGGTCATCCCAGTCGAGCTGGGCGTGGGTGATGGGGGTCATGGGCGGCTCATAGACATACAGCAGGCAAAGACAAGGCGGCCATTCTAGCCGATCGCGGCGCGCAGGGCCGATTCCAGGTGGTAGCCCCATAGGTTTTGCATGGAAATAGCTGCTGCGTCCGGCCTGCAATCCATCAACTATCAGCGTTAATTCTGTGCAAGTTGCTGCGGTATCGTAATAGCTTGATTTATAGGCAATAAAGGACATTGCTGATGCGCCCGCAGGACGATTTGAACAGCAAACTGAACCAATTGACCCAGCGGCAACTGCAATCCGCCTTACTGGAAATGACGGGTGATTTGGACAAGGCCCAGGTGTTGCAAAAGCAACTGCCGGGCTGGATGGTCAACGCACCGCCTGGCGTGTTGGACGCACTGACCAGGGATGCCGCACGGGTTGCAGATGCCCAGGCAGTTGTCGCCGAGCAATTGAAGCCTTTGCAAGCACTGGATGAGTTTTGCAGTGAGCGGCTCAAGGCTTACTGTCAGACCCGATGGCAACTGACCGTGGAGCCGAAAAAAGATCTTTTGGTGCGTGCTGTAAACGAGTACGAGAAAGAAGTCTTGCCATTGAAATATGTGAAAACGGTGAGGCTGGTTCAGGACAGTCTCCTGCATGTGGCGATGCAGAATTTTTCCGAGGATGAAGTGCGAGCGCAGCACTTTCCGACGGGCTCGCTGCTGCGCTTGGGGGCTGCCGCTCGCGGGGTCATTGGCATAACCCCCCTGGAGTTTGCACAGGGGTGCCGTGCCCTGGATCTGGGTGGCCTGTATCAGCAGCACATCAGTGAAGTATTCAAGCTGGGGAGTGATCAGCCCAACCTCAATGATGTCGCAACCGATATCGGCCAGATGAAAACCCTGGATATGAAAATCGACGCCCACATTGCCCTGATGCGCGCAGATATTTCCCAAGGTGTCTACGAGGTGTTGTGCAAATTGTTGGACCGCAAGCTGACAGCGTCTCAGGCTCAGGCGGCAGGGATTTTGTTTGAATGGCGCCCCGTCACTTGGCAATGGCTGAATGTACAGGGCAGTTGCCTGTGGAGCATCCTGGTGTTCTCCGGCCGCTCGGTTGCGCAATACCCGCAAGAACCCTGTGTGGTGTACATGCCCAATGAGCCGGAGCGGCCATTGTTTGAGTATTCCTCGTTTGATGACTTTCAGGTCTACCTCAAGGGCAAGCTTGAAGTGCCGGCTTATCGTAGTTTCTTTACCCGGTACCTGAGCCAGGATGACCGGGTCGGCTTCTTCAGCCATTTCGATCAATCCCGTACCTTGGGGGCGCTGGAGGCAAACCCCATTACGGTTAGCCTGGCGGGGCATTTTTTCGCAACTTACGCCGCCAAACTCCAAGCCGACGCGCGGACCCTGGCGGTACCGGTGGCCGACGTGGATGAGGTGGCCCGCGAGCAGCGCTTGCAAGCGTACCTGGATGCCGGTTTGACAGTGCTCAACCTCGCCGGGTTTGTTGTGCCGGAGTTGGGACTATTGATGACTGGCGTGGCGGTGGGCCAGATGCTCGGCGAGCTGTATGAGGGCATTGAGGACTGGCGCCGTGGCGATAAAGAAGAGGCGTTCAAGCAGTTGGCAGCGGTAGCGCAAAACATCACCTCGATGGTGCTGTTCGCGGCGGGGAGCAAGGTTGTCGGTTCGGCGATGAAACGCAGCGGTCTTAACCTGGATAACTTTTTTCGCCAGTTTGAAGTGGTACGCCCCACAGATGGCAATCTGCGGCTGTGGCGGGCAAATGTCACGCCGTACTTCCATGATCAGCGTCTTGTCGACGACGAGGTTGCGGACGCTACGGGAATTTACAAAGTCGGAGGGCATTCATACGTCAAGGTCAATGATTGCGTACATCGGGTTGCGTTTGACTCGAAACTGGATCGATGGCGGGCCAGTCACCCGCTGCGGCAGACGGCTTATCGCCCGCTGTTGCTGCACAACGGCGAAGGACGCTGGCGTTTTGCGTTCGAAACGCCTGACGAATGGGAGGATCAGGAGTATCTCTTTTCACGCCTGAACCCGGCAGGCCCAGGTGCTTCGCTGCATCCCAGGAAACTTGTGCAGATCAAGGCCATTATGGATATGCCCCATGAATGGGGCGTCTATCAGGCCGAAGAGTGCCTGCCCTTTCCCGCACGTTTTCGTGATTTGTATGAGCGTTTCAAGCTGGACCAGTCCATTCGTGATCTGATCTGGCAGTTGGAAAGCGGTGCGTCCCCCAGTGTAGAAAACTTGACCTTGCAGATGCATGCCCTGCCCTTGTTAGACGGGTGGCCGGTGGGGCGCTATTTTGAGGTGCTGGATGCACAGGGCCGCGTCAAGGCGCGTTACCCCACCGGTGGGCCGTTTGACAATGCAGGCCTGCGTTTGACGCTCACTGAGCAGATGCTTCGTGAGGGCAAAGTGTTTGATGTGCTGTTGTCCGAGCTGGACGAGGCACAAAAAATCGGCCTGCTTGGAGAGGGGGTTGCTGCTGATCAGGAGCGCGGCGTATTGGAGCGTCGGTTGCTCGCACACCTCAAGGCTGACTGCAGGCCGTTGTTCGAGCAGTTGTATCAGGCCCATGACGGACCTGTACCGCCCGAATGGGCGTTGCTCAGGCGTACTTATCCGCAACTGCCCTGTACGCTGATGCGCGAATTGATGGCCCAGACCTCAACGGTGCAGCGCGAGACCCTGCGCGATAATCAACGTATCCCCATGGCATTGGCCGAGTCGGTCCAGCGTGCTCTCGGGGAGCAACGCCTGGACCGCGCCCTGATGGGGTTTGAGCAGCCTGAGCTGGCCAGCCTGGATACGGCGCGTGTGGCAGTCAGGTCCATGCCGCATTTATCAGGGTGGGGCAGGGAGGTGCGGCTTGAGTTGCGCCAGGGTTCGTCACAAGGTGATTTATTGGTTCTGGGCGCGAGCAATGGCGCCGGTGCGCGACGAATAGTGGTCAGCTCGGACGCTGGGTTTGCAACGTTCGACGACAACGGCCTGAGTCTAGGTGGGCCTTACTCCGGACCGGACGGCTTGTTTCAGGCGATTGAGTGCGCGCTGACCGACAGTCAGCGCGTAGCAATGGGGTTGCCGCTCAACGAGGCCAACAATCTCTGGCGCCTGCGCTACATGAGCGCTTCCCAGGCCAAGGGGGAACGGGAGGTGGCCGCCGAGGCTTTTTCCAGCAGGGGCAGCGAGCCGGTGCTGGACGCGATGCCCTGTGAAATGGCTGATTCGCCGACGGGGCCATTGGCGCACCCTCGCGCGCTGGTGCGCAAGGTGAAGCGTTTGTACCCCTTGTTCAGCACTGCACAAGTGTCTTCGCTGCTGATGGCCTTGGGTGCTGACCATCTTTCCCGGGCCAGGGCGGTAAAGCGTTTGAAGGCAGAGCTTACTCATCTGCGAGCGCTGCTCAAACACTGGAAGACCGATACCCAGGGCATGGATAAACAGCCGGGCCTGAGTGACATTCGTACCAGCCGCGAGCAGGTGGCTGAGCGCATTGAAGCTTGTTGGCGGCGTCAAAGCTTTGCTCTGGATGAACATCAGATGTCGGTTGCCAGTTTGAACCTGGACGGAATGCGCGTCGGATCGTTGCCGACGCTGCCTGCCGACATTCGTTTCGACCATGTCCGTCAGGTGTCACTCAAGAACATGCGATTGGGCGATGACGTCGCGTATTTCCTCAAGTGTTTCAAAGGCATTCGGCATCTGGCGCTGGACCGTAACCGCCTGACGCGCTTGCCGGAAATATTCTCGCGGATGCTCGACCTCGAAAGCTTGTCGATGCCCCATAACCGTCTTGCACTGACCGAGTATACCCAGCTGAAACTGGCTGATCTGAATACGCTGCGCCTGCTGGACCTGAGCCATAACCCACTGGATAAGCTGGTGGATGTCAGCAGGATGCGTGACTTGCACACGCTGTTGCTGCGGGACAGCAGACTCGTCGACCTGCCGTCGGGCATCGGGCGGTTGGCCCACTTGGAGCAGGTGGATCTGCGCGATAACCTGATCACCGTGCTGCCCGAGTGGTTGTTCACGGTGCCGCGCATTTTCAGCCAGTCGATCGACTTGGGCGGCAATCCGCTATCCGACACGACAGTAGAGGCACTCGAGCGTTACCGCGCTGACGTGGGTATTGGTATGGGGTATGTAGACGACGATCAGCCTCGTATGAGCGAACTGAAGGCCAGGGCGCGGTGGTTGCCGGACGAGGTGGCCGCCCGCGATGCCAACAAGCGTAGCGTCTGGGCCAACCTGCGGGATGATCCGGAGTCGACAGAGTTGTTCCTGTTGCTGGCTGAATTGACCAGTGCTGCTGACAGTCGCCGTGTGCGCGAGGATATGACGCAACGTGTCTGGGACGTATTGCAGGCGACCCATGACAATGTCGGGCTGCGCGAGCAGGTCTTCCAACTGGCAGCCCATCCGACTGGTTGTGAGGATGGGGCGGCGCAGATGTTCAGCCAGATTGAGGTTCTCAAGGAAGTCGAGAAGGCAACGCTGCAGGCGGGTCGTGCACAGAGCAACTCCGGGGCGCTGTTGAACTTGAGTCGAGGTTTGTTTCGCCTCAGCGAGCTGGAGAAAATTGCGGCGACATACGCGGTTGAAAAAGCCTCCTCGGATCCGCTGGAAATCAACCTGGCATTTCGGATCGGGTTGGCCAAGGACCTGCAACTGCCGGGGCAGCCGAAACATATGGTCTATGACTCGTTTTTCGAGGTGCCCAGCAGCGATTTGGCGATGGCGCAAGCCCAGGTGCGAACAGCTGAGCTGTCGCCTGCCTTCTTGCGTTTTATTACCCAGTTGACGTTCTGGAAAACCCATCTCAAACAGCAGTTTCCTGCTGAGTTCCTATCGGTGACTGAGCCCTTCGATACGCAGCAGCAAACACTTTTTGAGAATCGCCAGGACCTTACTGACGGGGAGTATTTCAAAAAAATGGAAGCCCTGCGCGCACCGCGACGGCAGGCAATAACCGCAGTGATGGAGCGCCTGACACAGCAGATGTTGAAGCATCAGGACCTGGGCCTATGTCACGTTCCTGGGTATTAACCGTAGCCGCGGTGATTGATCCACGGCAAGCCGAGTGAAATTCCTTGCCTGCCGTGGTGCCCAATCCGCTAGTCTTGAGCCATCTTGAAACGGAGCTGCCCATGTTCGAATCCGCCGAAATCGGTCACGCCATCGACAAAGACACCTATGACGCCGAAGTGCCGGCCCTGCGTGAAGCCTTGTTGGAGGTGCAGTACGAGTTGCAGCAGCAGAAGCGCTTCCCGGTGATCATCCTGATCAATGGCATCGAAGGCGCGGGCAAGGGCGAAACCGTCAAGCTGCTCAATGAATGGATGGACCCGCGCCTGATCGAAGTGCGCACCTTCGACCAGCAGACCGACGAAGAACTGGCGCGCCCGCCGGCCTGGCGCTATTGGCGGCAACTGCCGGCCAAGGGTCGCATGGGCATCTTTTTCGGTAACTGGTACAGCCAGATGCTGCAAGGCCGGGTGCATGGGCAGATCAAGGATGCGCGCCTGGACCAGGCCATCGCCGGCGCCGAACGTCTGGAAAAAATGCTCTGCGATGAAGGTGCGCTGATCTTCAAGTTCTGGTTCCACCTGTCCAAAAAACAGATGAAGGCGCGCCTCAAGGCCCTGGCCGACGACCCGCTGCACAGCTGGCGCATCAGCCCGCTGGATTGGCAGCAGTCCGAGACCTACGACAAGTTCGTGCATTTCGGTGAGCGTGTGCTGCGCCGCACCAGCCGCGATTACGCGCCGTGGCATGTGATCGAAGGCGTCGACCCCCATTACCGTGGGCTGACCGTGGGCAAGATCCTGCTGGATGGACTGCAAAGTGCCTTGAAACAGGCCAAGGTCAAGGCCAGCGGCATGAACCCGGCGCCGTTGCTTGCCTCGGTTGACCAGAAGAGCCTGCTCGACAGCCTGGACATGACCCTGCGCCTGGACAAGGACGATTACGAAGAACAGCTGATCACCGAGCAGGCGCGCTTCTCTGGTCTGATGCGCGACAAACGCATGCGCAAACACGCGCTGGTGAGCGTATTCGAAGGCAACGACGCAGCCGGCAAGGGCGGGGCGATCCGTCGTGTGGCGGCAGCACTGGACCCGCGCCAGTACCACATCGTGCCGATTGCCGCGCCCAGTGAAGACGAACGCGCCCAGCCTTATCTATGGCGGTTCTGGCAGAAGATCCCGGCGCGTGGCATGTTCACCGTGTTCGACCGCTCCTGGTACGGCCGCGTGCTGGTGGAACGCATCGAAGGCTTTTGCACCCCGGCGGACTGGATGCGCGCCTATGGCGAGATCAATGACTTCGAAGAGCAATTGCGCGATGCGAGGGTGATCGTGGTCAAGTTCTGGCTGGCCATCGACAAGGACACCCAACTGGAGCGCTTCCAGGCCCGCGAGGAAATCCCGTTCAAGCGCTTCAAGATCACTGAAGATGATTGGCGCAACCGCGACAAATGGGACGACTACCGCGCGGCGGTGGGCGACATGGTTGATCGCACCAGCACCGAGGTGGCGCCCTGGACCCTGGTAGAAGCCAATGACAAGCGCTGGGCGCGGGTCAAGGTGTTGCGCACCATCAACCGGGCGCTGGAGGATGCGTTCGCTAAAACCGATAAGCACGACAAAAAGAAAAAGAAATAGCCTGCACCCGGCTCGGTCCAAATGTGGGAGGGGGCTTGCTCCCGATGGCGGTGAGTCAGTCACAGATGTGCTGACTGACACTCCCTCATCGGGCCACAGCTCACTAGTTGTCTGCTCTAGCTCTTAACTGACTGGCATTGGGGCAAGCCCCCTCCCACATTTAGGATTGTGGCGTATCCCAATCCAGTGACTTGCCCCTAGAATGCGGTTCCACTTCCTCTGGCATCTGGGGCACTCATGCACATCTCCTCCGGCCGCTGGGTCTACGGCTTTTTCCTGACCCTGCTGACCGCGTTTCTGTGGGGCATCCTTCCGGTCAAGCTCAAGCAAGTGCTGCAAGTGATGGATCCGATCACCGTCACCTGGTTTCGCCTCACGGTGGCCGGTACTTGCCTGTTTGTCTATCTGGCTGCCACCAAGCGCTTGCCCAGCCGTAAAGTGCTCGGCCCCAGGGGCGGCTGGCTGGTGGGCATGGCGGTGTGCGGCCTGGTCGGCAACTACGTGCTGTATCTGGTTGGGCTGAAAATGCTCAGCCCAGGCACCGCGCAGTTGGTAGTGCAGATGGGCCCGATCTTTCTGATGGTAGCCAGTGTGTTTGTGTTCAAGGAGCGCTTCAGCTTGGGGCAGGGTGTGGGGCTGGTGGTACTGATTATCGGCTTTGGTTTGTTCTTCAACCAACGCCTGGTGGAGTTGCTGACGTCCATGGGCACCTACACCGCCGGTGTGCTGACGATCCTGCTCGCCACCACCATCTGGGTGTTCTATGCATTGGGGCAGAAGCAGTTGCTGACAGTGTGGAATTCGTTGCAGGTGATGATGGTGATCTACCTGTCGTGCGCGGTGTTGCTCACGCCGTGGGCGCATCCGCTGGAGGCGTTGCAGTTGAGCCCGCTGCAAGGATGGCTGCTGCTGGCGTGTTGCATGAATACGCTGGTGGCCTACGGCGCATTTGCCGAAGCCCTGGCGCATTGGGAAGCCTCGCGGGTCAGTGCGTCCCTGGCGTTGACGCCGTTGGTGACCTTTGTGGCGGTGGCCTTGGCGGCCTGGCTGTGGCCCGACTATGTGCAGGCCGAAGAGATCAATGCCTTGGGGTATGTGGGGGCGTTGGTGGTGGTGACGGGGTCGGCGATGGTGGCGTTGGCGCCTTCGCTGCTCGCCGGGCTCAGGGCCCGGCGGCTGCGGATATCGGTTTAAGCGCCGAGCATGTTTTCCGGGCGGACCCACTGGTCGAACTCGGCGTCGGTGAGGTAGCCGAGCTCCAGCGCGGCTTCGCGCAGTGTCAGCCCTTCGGCGTAAGCCTTCTTGGCGATCTCTGCCGACTTGTCGTAGCCGATATGCGGGTTGAGCGCGGTGACCAGCATCAGCCCGCGTTCCAGGTGTTCGGCCATTTGCGCGGCGTCTGGCTCAAGACCCGCGATGCAATGCTCCTGGAAGTTGTTGCAGCCATCGGCCAGCAGCCGGATCGACTCCAGCAGGTTGTGAATGATCACCGGTTTGTACACGTTCAACTGCAAGTGCCCTTGGCTGGCGGCCATGCCGATGGTCACGTCGTTGCCCAATACCTGGCAGGCCAGCATAGACAGCGCTTCGCACTGTGTGGGGTTGACCTTGCCGGGCATGATCGAACTGCCCGGTTCGTTGGCCGGCAACTTCACTTCGGCCAGCCCTGTGCGTGGGCCGGAACCCAGCAGGCGCAGGTCGTTGGCGATTTTCATCAGGGCCACGGCCAGGGTTTTCAGCGCGCCGTGCAAGGTGACCAGCGGTTCATGGCCGGAGAGGGCTGCAAATTTGTTCGGTGCGGTCACGAAGGGCAAGCCCGACAGCGCCGCCAGTTCGGAGGCAATCGCCTCGCCGAAGCCATGGGGTGCGTTGAGCCCGGTGCCGACAGCAGTGCCGCCTTGGGCCAGCTCGCACACGGCGGGCAGGGCGCTGCGGATCGCGCGCTCGGCGTAATCGAGCTGGGCGATAAACGCCGACAGCTCCTGGCCGAAGGTGATCGGCGTGGCGTCCATCATGTGGGTGCGGCCGGTCTTGACCAGCTTCATATGCCGCGCGGCCAGTTCCGCCAGGCCACCGGACAGCGTCGCGATAGCAGGCAGCAGTTGCTGGTGCACCGCTTGCACCGCAGCAATGCTCATGGCGGTTGGGAAGCAGTCGTTGGAGCTTTGGGAGCGGTTCACATGGTCGTTGGGGTGTACCGGGCTTTTACCGCCCCGATTGTTGCCGGCCAGTTCGTTGGCGCGGCCGGCGATCACTTCGTTGGCGTTCATGTTGCTCTGGGTGCCACTGCCGGTCTGCCAGACCACCAGCGGGAACTGGTCGTCATGCTGGCCGTCGAGGATTTCGTCGGCAGCCTGTTCGATCAGCCGGGCGATATCGGCGGGCAGGTCGCCGTTACGGTCATTGACCCGGGCGGCGGCCTTCTTGATCAGGGCCAGGGCATGCAATACCGCCAGCGGCATACGCTGCTCGCCAATCGCAAAATTGACCAGCGAGCGCTGGGTTTGCGCGCCCCAATAGGCATCATCAGGGACCTGTACTTCTCCCAGGCTGTCGGTTTCGATACGGCTCATCGGGCACCCTCCTTATCCAGTCGTGATTGGTCAGTTTAGGCCCTGGCGGCTGCCGTGGGTTCCCTAAATCCGCATTTGTGCCATTGCGCCCCGCAAAACCAGGGCCTACGTGGGGTGGGGTTGAGCCGCGAGGTTTTTTAGGCGCAGAATGGGCGCCCTTGGGGTCTTACCTCGCCTGCTAGAAAAGGAAACTCGATGACTCGTCTTCGTGCCATCTGTACCGCGGTTGCTCTGGTTTGCGCCAGCGGCCAGGTTTTTGCCGATACCGCCAGCCACAACGCCAGTGCCGAAGCCTTCCTTACCCTGGCCCACGCTGACAAGCTGGGGACCCCGGTGTACATGCAAGTGCAGCAAATGTTCGCCCAGCGTTTCGAACAGACCAAGGCGCCTGCCGCCAAGCAGTCCGTACTGGACAGCTACCAGGCCAAGGCCAACGCCGCCCTGGACCAGGCCATCGGCTGGCCGAAGCTCAAGCCCGATATGGTCAAGCTCTACACCACCAACTTCAGCGAATCCGAGCTCAAGGACCTGGTAGCGTTCTACCAGTCGCCACTGGGCAAGAAAGTCCTGGAAAAAATGCCGCAGCTGACTCAGCAATCGGCCCAGATGACCCAGGCCAAACTGGAAAGCGCCGTACCGGTGGTGAACAAGCTGTTGGAAGACATGACCAATGAGCTGGCGCCAAAAGGTGCCGCACCGGCCAAGAAGAAGTAAGCAGCAATGACCATGCAACAGCGTATCGAAACGGCGCTCGCCGCCCTGGGCCCGGAACACTTGAGTGTGCTGGATGAAAGCCACATGCACAGCCGTGGGTTGCAGACCCACTTCAAGGCCGTGCTGGTCAGCCCGCAGTTCGAAGGGCTCAACCGCGTCAAGCGCCACCAGAAGGTCTACGCCACCCTGGGTGACCTGATGAGCGAATTTCATGCGTTGGCGCTGCATACCTACACGCCTGAGGAATGGGCGAAGATCGACGCAGCCCCGGCCTCGCCGACCTGCGCCGGCGGGCACTGAAAACCTTTGAGGCCAGCAGGCGCCAAGCCTGCTGGTCTCGACAGGTGGTGCCAGAATCTGGTTACACAAGGCTACTTTTTATACCCCTTTATCGAGGCCGGTACCTCTAGGATTTGTTGACCTTAGTGCAAAACAGGTCATGAATTCATGTCTAACGCCCTTCATCGAAATACGCCTACCTTGACGGCCATTGACCCTCGCGGGTTAGCCGTGCGCACTGTGCAGTATCATCGTGCAACGCTCGCGGACTCCCCTCAGGCGCGGGTCAATCGCCAGGTGTTGAGTGCCAGTGGTTTTTTGCTTGAACAGTGGGACCCACGTCAGTTCGCCCTTGGCTCGACCGGGGTGGCGGCGCAATCGAACCTTTACAGCCTGTCGGGTGAAACCGTGCGAACCCAGAGTATGGATGCCGGTTGGCGCTTGGTCATGTACGGTGCAGCGCGGCAGCGGTTGCACAGTTGGGACTCGCGCGGCGCCCTCCAAGCGTTTCACTATGACAGTTTGCTGCGCCCTGTGGCGGTGTTCGAACAATCTGCAGAGGACCCGTCACCCCGTTGTGTCGAGCGTATGACGTACGCGCCCGCAATCTCGGCCGAGGTCGTCGGCAATCGCTGTGGACGGTTGATTCGCCATGCGGACCCGGCGGGTGTGCTGCTGGTGGAGGCGTACGCGATCGATCAACGCGTCATCAAGCAAACCAGACGGTTTCGCGCCGATATCGCTCTGGTCGACTGGCCAAACAGCGATGAGGCACAGGATCTGCTGACGGAACGCCAGGCCTATACCACCACCTGGCGTTACGATGCGCTGGGTGCAATGCTGGAGCAGATCGATGCCAAGGGCAACCGCCTACAGTGGCGCTATGGGCAACAGGGCTGGGTGTTGGAAATGCTGCTGATCTTCAAGACCGGCGAGCGCCAAGTGTTGATGAATCAGCGGGTATACAACGCCAGCGGCCAAGTCGTGTCCGAGCGGGCGGGCAATAACGTTACCAAAGTCGCCCGTTACGCCGAGCACGACGGTCGTTTGCAGCAACTTGAGGTGTACCGCCAAGGGCAGGCCGGCACGCCGCTGCAGCAGCTGGTATATGAGTACGATCCGGTCGGCAACATCCTCAGCCTCAGCGACCTGGCGCAACCGACTCGATGGCACAGCAACACCCGGATTGATGCGGTTAATCGCTACCAGTACGACACGCTTTATCAGTTGATCCAGGCCAGCGGTCGGGAAAATAGCGCCAATGCCGGGGGCCGGGCTTTGCCAACGCAGGTGCAGTTCGGGGCGACGGATCAGGGGCTCTGGCGCAATTACACCCAGCATTATGCCTATGATGGTGCGGGCAATCTGACGCGCCTTCGACACGTGCCCTCCAGCGGCACAGGCTATACCCGCGAAATGCAAGTGGCGGCGCTCACGAACCGCGCCGTGCCCGTAGCGCAAGGGCGGCAGGTTCAATGGGATGGGGCGTTCGATGCCAATGGCAATCAGTTGTCGCTCGACGGCACACAGCAGGCGGCCTGGAATGTGCGCAATCAATTGACCTACACCACCCAGGTACAGCGTGAGAACGGTGACCCTGACGTGGAGAGTTACCTGTATGACAGTCAAGGCCTGCGCGCACTCAAGGTTCGCAGCCGTGAGGCTCGTGCAAAACCTTACACCCAGGAAACCTATTACCTGCCGGGCCTGCAAGTACACAAGCAAAGGGCACAGCGCTTCAATGTGCTGGACATTGATACGGGCGGTGGGCGAGTCACCGTGGTGCAATGGGAGTCGGGCAAACCCAGCGAGATGAGTACCCACTCACTGCGATTCAGCATTCTGGATCACCTCAAGAGCTGTGCGCTGGAACTGGACGAGCAGGCTCGCTTGTTGAGCCAGGAGCATTACTATCCTTATGGCGCAACGGCGTGGTGGGCAACCAGCAATATCGTTCGTGGGCACCCTAAGATTCGCCGTTACTCCGACAAGGAGCGCGACGCCACGGGCCTGTACTACTACGGTGCGCGTTATTACGCACCGTGGTTGCAGCGCTGGATAAGCCCGGACCCGATGGGCGATGTGGACGGCTTGAACCTGTATGCGATGGCCCGAGGCAATCCCGTAGGGTTCAGGGATGCCGATGGCACGCAAACGACGTTTGGCGAGCAATTCCAACCCAGTCGTGGCGATATCATTTTCGGCTTGGCGGATACCGTGCGTCTCTACCGCAGCTTCTGGTCGAAGCTGACTGCACGTGGGGACATAATGGCCGCCTATTTCGGGAACGAGGAGATAGGGCCGGCGACTGCGAGGCTGAGAAAGGAAAGTGCCCCCATGTTCATTCAGTTCAAGCTCGGCAGGATCGATGAACACGAGTATGAGCAAAGGCTCACGGAGCAAGGCTCGTCGGTTGCACAACAGTTCTATGGCGCTATTGTGTCGAAGTATTCGGGCTGTACGTCGACCACCGCCAACCGGGAGTTCGCGAAGCGGTTCGTCAGTGATCTTGCTTCCAGTGAGTATTCGTTCGAGCGTACTCTGAAGGATTATATCGACGTGGACTTGAGTGAGTTCCAGCATAAGTTGGTCAGCCGCGCCAGTAAGTCGGCGTTGAAGACGCTGACGGACCCTCAGAGCACCCGGCAGGTGCATTTTGCCCTTGATAATCTGGACGTGGATGATGTGATCCATAAGTCCACGACTTCCGCCACAGGTTCGGAGTTGCGTTGGCTTTATCGGCATCGTCTGCAACTGGCAGGCCGTGTGACGTTCTATCGACACCAACAACGGGTCGACGCGCCTTGGGAGTCAAACGCGCGAGCTTGGCGTCGCTACAAACCCAGCCGTCCGAGGGTGTCAGGGCGGGCGGCACGCTGACACGTGAGCGGGTCGGGGCGATGCCAGTAACTGGATACACAAAAGCATCCTCCAGCACCACCTTTCTCATCCCCTCATCCCTAGGCTCTCAGGACTACTTGTTCAGCAATAAGGTCCTGAGGTCATGTCTGATTCCATCCATCGAAACACGCCGTCCCTGGTCGCAGTCGACCCGCGTGGGTTAATTGTTCGTAACATCGATTACCACCGTTCAAGCACAGAGGTTGAACCGCAGATGCGCATTCATCGTCAGGTGTATGGCAGTACGGGCTTGATGATTGAACAGTGGGACCCACGTTTGTTGCAGTTGTCACGCTCACAGCCTGACACCGCGCCCAATCAACGCACGGTCTATAGCCTTGGTGGACAAGCGTTGCGCACCGACAGCGTGGATGCCGGCTGGCGGCTGACGCTGATGGGGGAGGCTGGGCAGTTACTGGAAGAATGGGATGGGCGGGGCGCTCACCAGGCTCATCGCTACGATCAATATCTGCGGCCGGTGGCGGTCTTCGAGCAGGCGGCCAGTGACGGGCAAGCGTTGTGCGTCGAGCGTCTTGCCTATGCTGCATCTTCGAACGAAGAGGCGGCGCGCAACCGCTGCGGCCGGGTGGTTCGCCACGATGACGGCGGCGGCTCGTTGTTCCACGAGCGGTATGGGGTGCACGCAGAAGTTGCTCAGCAGACCCGACGCTTCCGGCAGGCGGATGCCGCGCTGGATTGGCCGCAGCTGTACGCACAACGCGAGGTGCTCCTAGAGCCCGAGAGATTCCAGACATCCATTGGGTTCAACGCGCTGGGTGAGCGCCTGCATCACACGGACGCCAAGGGCAATCGCTTCGACTACGCCTACGGCATTGACGGCCAGCCGGCGAGCATCTTTGTGACGCCCAGGGGCGGCGAGCGTACGCAGGTACTGGGCCAGCGGCACTATAACGCAGCGGGTCAGGTGCTCAGCGAACGCGCCGGCAACGGCGTTGTGCGTGCCATGCACTACCGTGAATTCGATGGTCGCTTGCGGCAAATGACTGCCCATCTGCCCGCGCGACCGGGCGCAGCGCTGCAAGACCTGCGCTACGAGTATGACGGCGTTGGCAACGTCGTGCGGATCGATGACCTTGCCCAGCCGACGCAATGGTCCAGCAACACCCGAATCAGTTCGACCAGCCTTTATGAGTACGACACGTTATCGCAACTGACCAAGGCCACCGGCCGCGAAACCGCCGGCAACACTGGAGGCCCGGCGTTACCAGCGAGTGTGACGTTCGGCTCGACTGACGACAGCGTATGGCGTCGCTACACCCAGCGGTTCAGCTATGACGCCGCCGGAAATATGCTTGAGTTGCAACATGTGCCCAGCAGCGGCACGGGCTTCACGCGGCAGATGAGCGTGGCCGCGGGCAGCAATCATTTTTTGCCGCAGGCCGATGGCAAGACTGCGCCGGGGTTGGGCCAGGGCTTTGACCGCAATGGCAATCTGCAAGCGTTGGCAGGCGATCACAAGATGGGCTGGGATGTGCGCAATCAACTGGTGCGCCTCACGCAGGTGCGGCGCGAGGGCGGCAACGACGATGAAGAACGTTACGCCTACGATGCCACGGGCCAGCGCATCCTCAAGCGCCGGGTCTCCCAGGCCCGGGGCGTGCTGCATAGGGCCGAGGTGCGCTACTTGCCGGGGCTGGAAATTCGGCATGACAGCGCGACGGGTGAGCAACTGAATGTACTCAACCTTGATGCTGGTACGACCACGGTCCGCGTCCTGCTTTGGGATCGCCACCCTTCGGGGGGGCGCCAGGACGCGCAGATCCGTTACGGCTTGTCGGACCACTTGGGCAGCAGCAGCCTGGAACTGGGCGAGCAGGCGCAACTGCTCAGCCAGGAAAGTTATTACCCCTTCGGCGGGACTGCCTGGTGGGCGGCGAAGAATGCCAGTGAGGCGAGTTACAGGTTCATCCGTTACTCGGGCAAGGAGCGCGATGCCAGTGGGTTGTCTTACTACGGCTTCAGGTATTACGCACCGTGGTTATGCCGATGGATCAGCCCGGACCCGATTGGCGATGCCGATGGTTTGAATCTGTACGCCATGGTTGGCGGTAATCCGGTTAGCAAGGTCGATGCGCAAGGGCTGGCTGCCACACCGGCTTTGGAGGAGTCGCAGGATAAACAAATACGCAGGCTTTCCATCAGCCGCAGGCTCGCGAATATAGGCAGGGTTATGCGCCCGAGGATACAACCGGCCTCGGCGGCAGCGATTCGCGATGGTTTATCCACCTATATCGCCAATGCAATTGCGACGGGCGTCGATCTGGCGGTCTTCAGTACCGTCCAGCCCACGGCACAACGCAACCAAATCTTGCGCCTTACCGTTGCGGTGCTGGATGCAGTGTCCACGGCACATATGAGCACCGGTATCGCCGGTAACTGGACGCGATATGCGCCACAGATCGGTGCTATTTTTGCAGGTGCCGCGGGTATGGGGTATGCCATGCATGGCGACTCGATAGGTGATCAAGCCGAGCACAGCTGGGACCCGGTGGCGGTCCAGCGGTTGGGCGGACATGTGCGCGCGCTCTCCAGAGAACTGGTGCAGCAGGTCCTTCGTGGGCACGGTACCGGCATCTCCTGGGGCAGCACGCCCCTGCGCGGCAGGGTCACGCGCACCGCCGGAGCGACGGCCGCCTATGCCCTTGCCACCGTGGCCAACGTTGTTTATGGCGGGGAAGTGCCTGCGCTGATGCAACCCAATGTCTCACCTGCAATAGAAGCCTACGATGGGGCGATGGGAACGATGATGCGTGGCGGTCACCGGACCGCCGTCCACGATCCCCATGGCCAAACCGTACAGTTGCCGGATCCTGTCGCGACGGCGCACGGTGGGCTGAGCAGAATGTTCAATCAGGTGTGGACGCACTGGGCCGCGTCCGGTGTCGAGGCATTGGCCGTTGCGCTGACGGGCCTGCCACAGGCCGCTCAAGGCCGGACCACTCGAACAATTGTCATGGCGGCCCGCGGCGTGATTGCATCATTGACCGAATGGCGCGGCTTTTTCGTAACGTTTGCCAGGCGCGGGTATACAACCTTGGCGTCGCGATGGGGCGCAGCCCGGCGATCCTGACAAGAACATGAATGGGTCGTCGCTGCGGC
This sequence comes from Pseudomonas sp. NCIMB 10586, assembly GCF_023127895.1. Taxonomy (NCBI): domain Bacteria; kingdom Pseudomonadati; phylum Pseudomonadota; class Gammaproteobacteria; order Pseudomonadales; family Pseudomonadaceae; genus Pseudomonas; species Pseudomonas sp. NCIMB 10586. The sequence continues at coordinate 27,063 of NZ_SPKQ01000008.1, read as the reverse complement.
CCATTCAACATCCCAGTCGGCTTCAAGGCTGCCTTTGCAGGCAAGCCTCACACACATTTGAACGGCTCACGTTGGAGGGGCCAGACCGCTACAGGTCTGGCGCAGGAGCAAAAGTTCTGTAGATACCCAGGTCTTTAGGGGGTATCAGTCAGTATGTTGTCGGAGTTCAGCTCTGCATAAGTGTCGTTTTCGTCCTCATTGACGGTGTACCAGGCCCAATAGGTGTTACGCCGCATAAATCCTCCTGCGGTCAATGTCTTTGTCGGGCGCCCGAGGGGGTCGTAGAACTGTCGGTCGCTGTGGCCCAGCTCGCGCATGGATTGATCATTGACGTAGGTGTGCTTGTCGGCGAAGTAGGGGCGGTAGACGCGAATGACCAGGCCCTTGTTGTTGTATTCGACACGCTCGCTGATGCGCCAGCGGGGGTCGGCTTGCACTTGGCGCAGCTGTTTCTTCAAAGTGGCGTTTGCATCCGGCAGTTCGTCGACCAACAGGTTGCCCTTGTCGTCGACGGCATGGGCCGGGCCTGGTTCGGTCTTCTGCTTGGTCTGCAATGAGCGGCCGAAGCCATCCCAGCAGGTCAGGGTCATGCGAACCTGTTGTTCGGCATCGCCGGGGTAGCGGTCAGCTTGCAATATGAGCCCATGTACCGGCGTACGGCTGGCCTCATCGATCAACGCCTTGAGTTGTTTTGCACTGTCACTGAGGGGCTGGCGAGCACCACCCAGCCGCGATCGCGCGCTCATGCGGATATGCCCGCCGGGGAGCAGATACCCCTTGGTAATCCACTCGGGCTTGACCAGAGCCAAGTCGATGCTGCCCATCCAACTGAAAGGCGCGTAGCAGTGCGCGCTGGCCATGTCTTGCAGCACGCTTTGCGCCTGTTCGATGGCCAATGCGGGCGTTACATTTTTGCGCGGGCGGTAGCTTTCCAGAGCGGCGAAGCCCACTCTGAGGCTTTGTTCGTGGCCGTAAAAGGTGTTGGCGAGTAACTGCCCAAAACCGTCATAAAGCGCTTCTTGAATAGTGCCATTGGGGTCGACGATTTTTATCGGCAGCAGCAATCGATAGTCGTATTCGGCCTTGGTTACACAATCGTCGGGCATTTTTACGCGCACGGTTTGCAACGTGTAGGGGTCATAGGTGAGCTTTGTTTCGCCATGGGCCTCGGTGGCCCGCAGCGCCCTTATCCGATAAAACTGGGTGGCCTTGCCATAGCGGGGAAAGTGCCGGCGAATCGACCACAGTCGGTTTTCCTTGGGCGGCACCTCGCCGTCGAATAGAAAAAACAACTCCATGGTGTGATAGCCGCTGTCGGTGAGCTTTTGCACCAGGTCCACCTTGGGTTGGTTGGGCATGGCCGGAATGTCGTTGTAGGCACTTATGGCCTGGTCATCCAGCTCGGCGATTTCCAGATAGTCAGTCAATGCCTGGACGGTGGCGACGCCAGGCTCCAGGGTTTTACCGGAGCTACCGGCCTGCCGGTAGTACTGCAGCGACAAGCCGCTCAGGGTGCGGCTGGCCCCTGCGGCCAGCGGCCCGACGCTGGTATCGATGAACACCTCATAGGCGATACGCGCAGGGTCCAGCCCGCCAGGCGCCGGCGCCTTGCCGAGCACCAGGGCGTTGTCTCGTTGGCGGTAGGGCAAGGCCAGGCACCACTGCTGTGCGTCGTCCAGATGAATGGGCTGCGCCAGCGTTTCGCTCAGGTAATAGAATTGTTGCGCGTTGTCATGGGTATCGTGCCACCAGCGCTGCTGGTGCTCATCCACCAGCACGGCGGGCGGCGGGCTGTCGGTGGTGGTACGGCGGGCATAATGCAGGGTCACGCTATGCACCAGGTAACCATAGGCATCCCAGCGCAGATTGATCTGGTGCTGGCAGACGGGATCGTTTTCCACGCCTTCGTATTGATAGCTGATCGACTCCAGCGCTAATGGCAGCAACCGGGGGTAGGGCGTATGAGCACTGGCGGGGGCCAGTTCACGGACCAGATACCGCTGGTGTTTGACCGAGTAGGGCACGGCGTCTTGCGCCGGGTCTGCTGCCATCACTTCGACCCGCAGCACCGCGCCACTGAGTGCACGGGCCACGTCGCGTGCCAGCGCCGGTGCGGGGTCGCTGATCAAGTCGTCATGATGATCCAGCGGTTGTGCCCCAGCTGTCCCCCTGTAGCGGCTGACCAGCGTGCGGCCGGGAGCCTTGGCGTTCGGGTCGTGAGTGCTCTGGCCGAGGCAGGGCATGTCAAGGGATCGCCCGGTATGAAACCAGGTTTTGCTGAGCACGGGAGCGCTTGAACCCGGCGCGTGAGGGGCGTCTTTGCGGCTGTCGGTGTCGGTTTGCAGCAACAGCCCAAAGCCACGAAACTTGCGGTCCACACGGTCGTAATAAGCCTGACGATAGCTCACGCGCTGGGTCAGCTGGTTGCCGGTAATTTCGTCTCGTTGGGTTTGTTGGCTGGCCAGCAGCAGCGCAAAGGGTAACTGGCTGATAGCGGGCTGGCCCTTGGCATGCAGCTCGCGTTTTTCGTCCAGCCACTCCTGGGCGCTGCTGCGATATTTGATCGCCGCCTGGGCGCCCATGTTGTTGTCGGTGCGTATGAGCAGCCAGGGCTTGTGGCTGAAAAAGTCGTAGCGCCAATGGATGGGGGTCTGGTGGGCGGCGGTCAGGATCAGGCTAGGGCAGCCCCGGCCGCTCACGTCGACGATGTTGACCTGGCAGTGGTCGTCATACTGCACACCCTCTGGCCACGGGACCTTGATCGCCTGCGCCTCGAAACCGTTGCCGCCTTTATTGAGGAAAATCCACAGGTGGGCGGCGCTCAAATACAGCAAGTCCGTAGCGCCACCTCCATTGAGGTCGACGAGCAGTACATTGGCCGGCTTGAACGTTTCATAACGCAGTGGCAACGTAGCCAACACAAACCCTCGGGCAAAGCGGCCTCGACCCAGGTTCGGCCAACATTTCACTTCGTCATGCCGGATACGCACCAGATGCTGTTGGCCCGTGGCGAGTACATCGCTGAACGCCACCAGCTCGTTAGGCGAGGCGGAAACGATCGGCAAGACGTCATCGAGCTTATGAGGCACCTCAATGGCGGGTTCGAAGCCTTTTCTTCGGCGATTGGCATACAGGCGTACGCTACGGGGGCCGATCATGGCAACGTCAGGGCGTCCCGTCCCCATCAAGTCGGCGAGGATGCCCTGGGGGTGGAAGAACTCCGAGGGGAATGCATCGAACGACGTATAGGCTGACCAGTTACGCTGTTCATCCAGGCTGAAAAAGCCATTCATTCCTGGGTGGGCAACCAGCCAGTCCAAACGGCCATCGCCGTCCACATCGGCCAGCGCCTGGTGGATGGGCCGGCTGCTGTCGGCGACCGGCACCCGCGCCAACTCCTGGGCCGCGCCGTAAATCACCTCGTCGCTGGTTTTCGTGTGCTGCGGCCTGAGCGGTTCACGGTAGTACCAACTCTTGTCAGTGCGATACAACACACCCGGTATGCCTTCGCCATACAGATCGACCAGTTGATAGCGATCGCTGTCATGCAGCCCGGGCAGCGAACTGAAGGGCTTATAGCCGCTCTTGTCTACCTTGAGCTGGCTCGATTGGTAAAAACACTCCAGCGGCGGGCGGCTCACACTATTGCCCGAGCTGTCGAAGGCCTGCTCATGGACCCCAATCAACAGGCTGACATGGGTGGGCGCGCGGTATTCCAGCAGCAGACGTTTGACCAGCACCGGGTCGGTGCCCATTTGCGCTTCCTTGGGGAAGTGGTGAAACATCAGAATCTGGTTGCAACAGCGCAGGGTGCGTAGCTCGAAGCCGAACGAAAAATCCGAGCAAGGATCGGGTCGTGTCGGCCACTCCCGGATTTTCTGATACGTCGGCCGCTTATCCAGCTCAAGGTCACGTTCGCCATAGTCAAAGAGCAACTGAAAGTGCCAGCCCATGCCCGGCTCATCGTCGGTCTTCCAAAGGTAGAGTTGTTCCTGCTCCTCGGCGGTGAAGTTGCCGTAGCAGACGCGCTCCAGGTAACGCTGGGCTCGACAGTCCCTCGGGTAGCGTGAGGAGTCAGTTTCTTTTTTGTAGTGATAATAAATGTGTTCGCCGTGGGTATTCAGGCTTTCCTGCAACAACCATTGCGCCACATGGTGCGGGTGGTCCGGATCGGCAATTCGGGCCAATGGGGTCTTCCCGTAAAAGTGCTGACTGCCATCGGCACTTTGTATCAACCAGAAGCCTGCAGCATCGGTTGCCGAGTGCCAGTGCTCGATACGGTCGAAATGGCTCTCAACCCGCGGAAAGTACCGGGTGGCCGTGTAGGCGATGGTCAGTGGCAAACCATTGAAGGAGGTCGCGGCGCGGCTGACGATCGCACCTTCGGCGTCGCGTTCGGGTAGCCATATTTGCGCGTCGGGGCCCACCAGTACGTCGTGCTCCGTGTAGGCCGGCACACCATGGGAGGTACGCCGGCTGACAGCCGGCAGGGGTATCCCCCAACCCAATCCGAAGGGGCCGTTGCCAGCGCCGCTGTGATAGGCCAGCGACATGGCCGGCGCGTAACCGCGCGCGGGAGAGATCGGCAAGGGAATCTCAAAGGTGGCCATACCGCTGGCGCCGACATCGCCCCAGCCTTTGCCGGTGCCTTGAATGGCACCGCCGCCTTTGGGCAGGGCCGGGGTATTGACTTGGAGGTTGGGCGTATCGTCGTTCATACCTTACCCCCGCTGGCAACTGGCACCCTGGCGGTGTAACGCAGGTGAATGACGATATCGTTGATTGATTGGAGTACGGCTTCTTGCCGGCTGTGATTGGGGAATTCCAGGGTCCAGTTGGAGATGGCCCCGGTGTATTCGAAGGGCAAGTAGCGATCGTGGCTCTCGAAGTTGAGGGTGAACAGGCCGTTGTCATCCAGGCCGGTGGACAGTGCGATTTGCTGATGGGCACGCATGTCGCGGCGCCGCTCGCCTGCGGGCAATACGATTTCGTTATGGGTTTGGGTCAGTATCGCCTTGATGTCCTCATAGGGGCCTAGCGTCGCGGGCAACGACACGCTGATGCTTTTTATTCGCCGCAGGATGTGGTGGGGGTAATCCTCTTCAAACAGAGCCTCGGGCAACTTGAAGCACAGCGTGCCGTTATCGACCAGTTGTCGTTTATGCTCGGCCCATGTGTTTTGTGTACTCGATGATTGAGTGCCGGTTGTGTCTGTTGTGGGTGTGGAGACTTTGCAATCGATCATGCGATGACGCAGGGAGATGGTCTTGACGATCTCCAGGTCCCGCACGTTCTGGTCCACATAGGCCGCATTCATCTTCAACAGCGACAGCTTCAGGGCCTCACCCGCCAGGTAGCCGCGGTAGTTGTTGTTCCAGGCACCGGGCTGGATAAACGTGCTCGCATAGTCTGCGACTTCGTACTGCCAGCACGCTTGCGCGGTGCGGCACAGGGAAAGGCTAAGGTCATAGACTTGGTAGTAGAACTTGCTCAGTTGTACATTGAGCCAGTCATACAGTTGTGCCCTGGTAAAGCGCTTGGCCAGCAATTGATAGTTCGACCAGGCCTGGGCCAGGGAGGTCTCGGCCAGGCGTAATTGCAGGCGCGTGGCTTTTTCCTGCTCGGCATAGGCTTGTAACTGGGCATCGACCTGTGCCAATTCGAGTCGGGCCTGATCCTGGGCATGCGCCCACTCTTGCTCCCGACGGTTGAATTGCTCGGAACGGTCCAGGTCTGCGGCAGTGCCCCGCAACACTGTCGCGACGCCTTGAGCCAAGGCTTGGGCTGCATAAAACGGGCCCTCCCAGCGCGACCCGCCGGTACTCGTATCGAAGATGTTCGGCGCGATCATCGCGATGCCGGCCGCTGCGGCGGCGGCGGAACCTGCGGCCTCGAATCCGCTACTGATCAGGTAGAGTTGGCCTGCGTGTGCTTCTGCGGGGCTGATGCCTTCGGTGAGCAGGCGTTCGTAGTGGCGCATCCGGGATTCGATCATGCTACGACTGGCGCCGAGTGCCTGGCGGTTTTTCTCGTCGAGCAACAATGCCTGGTGTTGTTGGGTGACGACGATATTGGCCAAGTCCCAGGCTTGTTGTTGCTGCAACTCCAGGTATTCAGCCTGTTCCTTGCGCTCAATCAGGCTCAGCACCGTGTTGCCGAATTGAATCACCGCCTCGGTTGCCGTGAGCGCGTGGCCCAGCATGATCTGGAAGCGATAATGGCCGACTTGCGCGTCAATGAACGGCGCCGCGCCTCCTTCGCCGAAGGCACCGCTGCTGCGGCTGGCCAACAGCTTCAGAGGTGAGAGCGGGGTTGCGTACAGCGACAGGCGCAAGGGTTTGCCAGTGATATCGAGATTGTAGCGCAGGTTATGCAGGCGACTTTCGAGCTTGTCCCAGCGCGCCACCAGATCGGTATTGAAGGGTAGGCACAGATTATCGGTGTCCGTGAGCGAAGCCAGTGCGGTGCTTTCGGTCGCAGGGTTGACATTGATTGGTGGGTTTTCTTGCTCCAGTTCTACCAGGGCTTTAGAGCGGCTCGTCGTCAAACTTTCGAGGGTGATTTCATCCCACGGTTCAGTGGTGGTGACGCGGGGGCGTGGCCCGAGAAAGTGATTGGCTCGCGTGTACCAGAGTTTGGCCTGGGTCAGGCTGTCGGGGGTGAGTTGCCGATAGGCTGCATCGCCACGATTGAGCAGTATGTCGAGATAAAGCAGGTAGATTGCTTTGCGAAAATGCACCGGTGAGCGAATCGCCAGTTTATGTGGGTCGTGAGTGACTGAACCGGGGAGCGGACCCGTACGAACGAGCTCGTTGAATCCCCAAAATGCAGGGCGCTCGCTGGCCGTATCGGCCAATCGCCCTGGGTCGAAGATGTGTTTGAGCCAGGCTTGGGCTTCGACATACTGCTGCTCCTGATTCAGGCGGTGGGCAACCAACCAGGGCACGTACAGGAACAGCTCCCAGAAGTACTTGCCGTGAGCCCCGTTAAAGTCAATGTCCTCTGCTGCTCCACCTGGCGTGAGTGGAGGTTCTTGCCACGTTTTCGGTGTTAACGAAAACAAATGCTCAAGGCTGACATTGGCCGCCTTGACCAGGTTGCCGGCAAAACAGGTATTCATGCGAAGGCGGGGGGGCGTGTCGGCAGGCGGGGTTGAGGTGCTCGTTGGGAAATCAATAAATTCGGCGGTGCCGAGTTTTTCCGACGTCTGTCTTTTGATCGTCGGCGCCAGTTGTTGATTGAGCGTTGTGTCAGAGGTGGAAGGGGCCAGCTTCAAGGTGGTCGCTTTCAGGGTATAGCCGAGAATTGTCGAGTCGTCTTCTTTGGCAGGCTCAAGCGTCACCACCCCGTGTATCAGGGTGATGCCCGACGTTATTTCCTCCGTGGTCACTGGAATCCGCGCCGTGACCCGATGCCCGCTGGGTAATTCGGGATTTGATCCGGTGAGGCTTTCGTGGGTAGTGTCCTGATAGTTGATGATTTGATGTGAGTTGGCATTGATTTTTTCGGTGAATGGGTAGTCTTTGAAATTGGCTCTCATAATGATGTGCTTATAGGCACGTAAATTAGATGTGCGCACGTTGGGCCTTTTGATGGTCAACGTATTTTGTGCGTGCAGCGACGTCTTTTTGTTTGCGTCTGGGTATTTGCTGTAGCGGTCAAGGGCGACCTGGATGGAGTTTTTTGTACCGGTGTATAAACTGATGAACGCATTCTTGTCGATATAATGATCTTCGAGTGAGACGGTGTTCCCGTCTTTGGATTTAGCGTTAATGAGTAACCCGTTTTTGATATGTACAGCGTTGGGGAACTCGTCATGCGTGGCCGTGTTTTTAAAATAAAGAGCGTAAAAATCAGTTTTTAACTCGTCTGTTGGGCCGGTAATTTTAGACTCACTGGTCAGTTTGAGCTGAGTGGCTTTCGGATCATCCAGTGCGTCGTCTACTATCAGTATGATGCTAATATCCTTAGGGGCTTCTTTTGTTAATGTGACGCTGTACGATTGCCGGAAATTTTCATTGAGGGTGGAAGTAAATACGAGTTCATTGGTATTTGAATCAAAAGAGACGTCACTTGTTTCTGGGTTTTTTATTTTTTCTCGATTTTTTCCAAAGTTCCAATGAATGTTGTTTTCGGTAATCGTTTCCTCCCTGGGGGAAATCGAGTGCTTGTTTGGGGGGGTCACCTTGAACTGCAAGTTACCTTGGTTTTTATGAGCAAAGAACGTGAGGTATTGCCGGGCGGTGTCAGGCAGCAACTCACTGTAGTACCCACTCACGCTTTGATCTTTGCCTTGAACGACAGTCTGCACTTTTGTCTTCTGCGACGGATCGAAGTGTTCCAGGAGTCGGTTTATCTCTTCGTCCACCTGTGAGCCGGGCAGCACGCTGTAGCGCTCGGGGCTGCCGCCATCGGCGATGGTGGTGATGTTGAAGGACTGGTCGACGTGGACAGCCTGGAAAAATTTGCCAATAAAGTTCTCCTGCTGTTTGGGGTCTTTACGGCTGGTGGCCAGCACACTTAAAAACAGTACCGGGGGGCCGTTACTGTCGACGATAGCTACCGTCTGCGTAATGGTTTTCAGAAAGGCAGAGGTCAATGCGTTGACGTCTTCGGTGGCGCAGTGCTCCTCGATGCAGGCTTTGGGTGCACTCCAACTACCATCGTGCTTTTTATAAGAAAAATTGAGGCGAAACTTGACGTAGCGGCTGTTGATCCATTCGGTCAGCTGTTTTTTTTCCCCTGAATCCGTTTGCGCCGGTGGGACGGAACTGGTGGGGGCGGGTTTGATGCATTCGGCCCAGATGAAAAATAACCGGTTATTGAAGTACACCGGCCGGATACTTTGCTCGGCGGTGGCGTCGGAGACCGACAAGTTGATTCTCTCCCAGTCTGACCAGGCGTCCTGAAAAAGTACCGAGCCTGCGCGCTTGGACAGGTCGAGGGAGCGCCAGTAATAGGTGTTTTCGGAACTCGATTTACCGACGAAGTAATAGGTGCCGCTATGCAGCTTGCTCAAGTCGGCGTCGATATAACCGTTGATCGTGCGTATGTTGGCGGTTTCCTCGAACCTGGCCAAGTAATTGTGAACCGCCGTGGTGACGGTATCCGCTTGAATTCGATACTGGCTCAGGTCGTTTTCCAAGTGTTCAAAACTGTCGGTCTTGTCACGCCGTAATGTCGGGTCCAAGTAGTTGGCGGGGTGATAGTGCAACTGTTGGTTGGCGTTCCAGAGAGCGTAGGTGTGCAACTGTTCGCGCCATAACGTGTCCTGTTGCGCGGTCATGCCCTGCTTTTCATAGCCCGGTTCCAGGCCGAGTTGGATGCGCGTGATGTACTGCTGCAGGCTGGAGATGGTACAGGCTACCGGGCTGGTCGGTACGGCTTGGCTGACTTGTACGTCGAGCAGCCAGTATTCGTAAAGATCGTCGGCATGGGTGATCTTTTCCTTTAAGTCGGTAGGTACCTTGTAGGTCAGGTAGTACGCGAGCATGGCGTCGCGCAGGCTTTCATTGAGCTGTTGATTAAGCGAGTGAGACATGATCAATCCTTGAGCAGGTCGAATGTGAGTAGGGTGTGAGTGGGTTATGAATACGCACTTGTGATCGCCTCACCGACGCTCTTCCAGTCAGCAAATGTAGAGTCGGCTTTCAGTTCGCTGGCTTTGATCAGCATGTTGGCAGGCAGGCCTGTGTCGATGCTGGCTTGGCGGCAGCGCAGCACCCAGTCCAGGCGCATCATTGAGGTAATGCGTGGAGGTCTCAGTTTGTCGCAGAAGACGTCGATTTCACTGGCATTCCAACCTAAAAGTTGAGCGAGACGCTCGTTCGTTTCTTCACTGGTGTTTTGCGTAGCGCCGTTGGGCAGGGTATTGGCGTGTTCGAAGTAGTTGAGCAGTTGCTCTTCCGTGAGGCCGCAGTGGTGTAGGCAATGTTTGAACTGCTGCATGAGGTAGAGGTTGTACGGGGTGAGTTCAAGCAACGAAGACATCTTGTACTTGCTCGCGAGCCAGTGCGGATTGACCAGGAACTGGTGAAGTACTTGTGGGCTGAGGGGCAGTTGCAGAATATCGGCGGCGTGAGGTAACCGCAGTATCAGATAACTGAGCGTTTGCAGCGGCGAAGCAGCGGGGGCATATAACCGCAGGAAATGCTGGTCATTGTCGTATTTTTGATAGCCGTTGGCTTTGCTTGGCTCATGGAGGTCGGCTTGGGTGATTTCTTTAAGGCGTAGATATAAAGCCCACAACTCATTCCGCGCGTTGCTCAGCAGTGTGCTGAGCTTAGGTTTCGCTCGGTCGATCAACTGTGTCGTACGTGCAGGCATCGTGCTGATTTGAACGGAAGAGAGCACTTGATCGAGCGCCATCTCGATGCTGTTATTGGGACGCATCCGTTGCAGCGCCGTATAGGCCAAGGACTCCCAGTCAACGGCGGGTAAACGATCTTTTTCGTCACCGGGTTGCTGAGGAAGATCAAGCAGTTGCAACGCTTTGGAAAGAGACGCTTGGTCATAGCTGGCGAACTCCTTCAATAGCTGATTCATGATCGGGTCCTGGACCTGGCGATCCAGCAATAGCTGGCGTCTGAGCAGCGTCAGGCTGCTGCCGTTTTCTTTAAACCAACGGCTGGCCCACTCCAGGTGCATGAGTATGTCGAGGAAGTCAGTCGTGCCCTTCGGTTTGTTGCGTAACGTTGGGTTGCGCAGCTGCATGAGAAAGTTCGCATTCCCGAGCATTTGCACCAACTGTCGGCATTCCACGACCGATAACCCGAACAGGCGAGCGACTCTCGCTTGCCGATAGATCTCGCTGACCGTCTCGATCGTGCGGGTTGCAGGTTTGTTGGGGTTGATCAGTAGTTGAAGCGAATCCTGGGTGTCTTGCAGGCCCAACCCCGCGCAGAGCTGTTGCCGGGTGGTACCGTCGAACGTAGCGCTGTCCAGATACAGGGGAGGCAGGGCGGAACCCGTGCGATTGAACACCTGGTCGAACAATGACACGCGGTCGCCTGAGGCATGGACGGGTAACTGATGAAGCAGGGCGGCAAATTCTTCGGCTTGCAACGTGTAGCGTTTGCTCAAATAGCAAAAGACCCCCAGCGACCGGAGGGTGTTATGGGTGATCAGCAGCGTGCTGTTGCGATGGCCTTCACAGCGCATGGCGCTGACTATCAGGGTGTCCAATTGCGCGAAAGGCAGGCCGAGCCAGCGCTGTAGACGAATCATGCGTTGCAGCCTGTCGAAGCGCTCAAGGCTAACGTGGGTCAGCTTGGCGTTGTCCAGGCTGATAGCGGGTGTGGTCGTGCCGTTGATATAGCACGCACCGTAGGTGAGGCCGGGGTTTTGCTTGCAGTTAGGCGATTGGCGTGGTGACTGAGTCTGTTGTGCAAGCAGCGCCTGAAGTTGGTCGGCATCCAGTTGTGTATGGTTCAGAAAGTCAGTGAGTTTCTCTGGTCCTGTCTGATCTATCGTCCAGTTGTAAAACTGGAGATGGAACTTTTTCACCTTTTCCTCTTTTTCCACCTCTGTTTCGGTAACCCATTTAGCTTTCAGCATTGTCTGTTGTTGAGGGCTCAACCCCGATAACTGACACTGGACTTCGTTGTTCTGTTCGCCGACCTGCCCGTAAGTGCTGGTTTCTCCCGCCAGAGGCAATTGGCGACTGATGCGATAGTTCAACTCACCCAACGCCGGCTTGTCGCCCGACAGGCCCTGTTGGCATTGCTGATGGTGCAAATGATAGGGCAGAGAAAACGGATACCAGGTTTCACTCAGCACCTTATAGGTATCTTCTTCTTTGGCCGGCGCGATATTTTTGAGCAAGATCTGGTTGACGATCGACAACATGGGAACCTGGCCCGAAACGCTATGTTGGTTGATCACCTGGTCTTTGAGTTCCGGGCGTCGCTGCGACAGCTTGAGCGCGTTTGCGTCCTTGGTATTTTCTTCCAGCTGCAGGGCGAACAAATAGAGCGCCCGCAGGTAGGCAGTCGGTGAATCAACCGCTGCAATCGACGAACTGGAGCAGAACTGGTCCCACTTTTCCTTGAACAAGGCCTGGTAGGTTGCGCTGGTCTCGGGGGGGAGACTGCGTTTATTGCGCGGTGAAGAAGGGGGGGACGAGACTTGCTGTTCGCGAAATAGCGTTTCCAGTTGCGCGGCGACGCTCTGGGCCTTGAGGTACACCGTGTGTGCATCGTCATCGTTGTACGTTGCCAGTTGCTCGGCAAAGGCTCTTTCGGACAATCGTACGATGTCCAATACCGAGGTGAGGTTGAGGCGCTGCAGGGCGGTCTTGAAATCGTCCCGACCGGGGGCGGGAGGACGTGAGTGATCAATCAGCTTGGCGAGCAAGGGGCTGCTGTCGGTTTGCATATTCATACGTTCCTTCACGCCCGCCGAGGGTGCCGGCGGGCAATGAAAAACGCTATCACGCAGGTTAACGGGGCCAGGTATAGGTATTTACAGGCGTCGTCGGTGCACGCCGGTTGAGGTGCCTATACACCGATACCACCTCTGTGCAAGACATGAGCCCTAGGCTTTTCTGACCATTGTGCAACTCAGGCCATGTGATCATGTCTGCTTCACTTCATCGAAATACGCCCTCGCTTGTAGCATTCGACCCCCGTGGGTTGACGGTCCGCAGTGTCGCTTATCTGCGCGCTACCCCCCAGGCTGCGCCGACGGCCCGTGTCAGGCGTCAAGTCTATGGGGCCAGCGGCCTGATGCTTGAGCAGTGGGACTCTCGCCTGCATACCCTTAAATCACATGAACCATTGATCGAGGCGAATCAGGTGTCGGTGTACAGCCTGTCCGGGACGCTGATCCGCAACCACGATGTGGACGCCGGCATGCGGCTGATGCTGGCAGCGCCATCCGGGCAACTGTTGCAGGTCTGGGATGGTAGGGGGGCCTATCAGCGCCACGACTACGATGACTTGCAACGTCCGGTGGCGGTGTTCGAACAGGCTGCCGACGAAGAGCGACCCCGGTGTGTCGAACGCCTGGTATATGCCGCCCCAACGTCTGAGCACCGCGCGCTTAACCGCGGTGGCCGTCTGGTGTGCCATGCCGACCCGGCTGGCACCCAAGTGTTCGAAGCGTATGGGATGAGCGGGCAAGTGCTTCGGCAGACGCGGCGATTTCGCGAGGCGTCGGGCGATGTTGACTGGCCGCTTGCTCTGGCCGATCAGGACGCGCAGTTGGACGGCGAGCGTTACACCACACGCTGGATATTTGATGCCCTCGGCGGCACGTTGGAACAGGTCGACGCCAAGGGTAATGGTCGGCAGTTTGCCTATGGGTTGGACGGACAGACGAAACATATTCACCTCGCCTTGAAAAGTGGCGCACGCAAAACCGTGATAGATCGCTACGTCTATAATGCCGCCGGTCAGGTGGAGACGGCCCGGTTGGGCAATGGCGTGAGCAGTCTGGCCGCCTATCGGCCCGAGGATGGCCGTATGAACCGGTTGATGGCGTACCGCCAAAATGAGCCGGCGGCGCCATTACAGGATTTGCGCTACGACTATGATCCCGTGGGAAATGTTTCGAAGCTGCGGGATCAGGCGCAACCGGCCCAATGGAGCCACAACACGCAAGTGAATGCCGCCTATTGCTATCAATACGACTCGCTGTACCAACTGACCCAGGCGACAGGCCGGGAAAGTACCGTCGCCGCCATCACCCCAGCACTGCCTGCGCGTATTTCGTTCGGTTCGACCGATGCCGGTTTATGTCGCAACTACACCCAGCATTATGCTTATGACGAGGGGGGCAACCTGACCCGGTTGCGGCATGTGCCGTCCAGTGGCGTCGGTTACACGCGCGACATGCAGGTCGCCAGTGGCAGCAACCGCGCGTTGTCTAGCGAGCATCCGGTTGGCGCGTTGGCGCAGGGTTTTGACGCCAATGGCAATCAGCAACGGCTGGGGCGTGGTGTAGCGATGGCGTGGAATGTGCGTAATCAGTTGTCCAGGGTCACGTCAGTTGTGCGCGACGGAGCTGACTCGGATGAGGAAGCTTATGTGTATGCAGGCGACGGCCAGCGTGTGCTCAAGCTCACTCACCAGCAGGTTGCCGGCAGTCGACAAACGGCGCGTGTCTATTACCTGCCAGGCCTGGAAATTCGCCAGTGGCCATTGCGTCGATTGAATGTGTTGCGCCTTGACGTAGCGCGCTGCGCGGTGGAGGTCTTGCAATGGGAGCTGGGACTTGATGAGGGGGCTGACGATGAAGCCCTGCGTTTCTGCCTGACCGATCAGCAGTCGAGCCATGGGTTGGAGTTGGGCGAAGAGGCCGAGTTATTGAGTCAGGAGAGTTATTTCCCGTATGGGGGGACAGCGTGGTGGGCATCGCGCAACGCGGTGGAGGGCAGTTACAAAACCCGTCGATATTCAGGCAAGGAGCGTGACGGCAGCGGTTTGTATTACTACGGTTTCCGCTATTACGCCCCATGGTTGCAGCGCTGGATAAGCCCCGACCCCGTTGGGGGAGGGACGCAGCTGAATCCTTATCTCATGGCGTTCAACAACCCGGTCACGTTCGTTGATTCAATGGGGTTGCAGCCTACCGACATGGAAAATCCTCAGATACAGGACGAGATCATACTCATCCTGGTTCTGGCCTTGCTGGGCCTGGGGGCGGGAGCGTTGCTGGGCGATGCGAGGGTGGGAGCTGCCGTGGGGGGGCTGGTGGGAGGCCTGCTGGTTGGTACCGCCCGCTTCATTACCTATCAAAGCATGCAGCCGCAGGCCCTGGCCAGCGCAGCGCAACAACAGGAAGAAAATTTCGCCAGGGCCGTTTCGGAGACGGCGATTGCTGCGGCGGAGGATGCGGGGCTGAGTCACGAAGAAACGGAGCGGCTGGTGAATTTTGCCTACGCGCGCCGTCATGCTGAAAAAGGCATTACCCTTATGGTCCATCGGCGTCAGGGGACCCTCCGTGGCTACGTGGGGCCTGTGGACGAGGCGGAAGACCTCGAACGCGTACTGGGGGGGAATCGTAACCCGATGCCGGAGTTGAAACGCATGGGCTATGGCGTGATAGTGCTGCGAAGTCCAGCACGTGAGTCCGCTGCCGCGAGCGGTCAGCAGGCGGGGCCAAGCGCGTTCGAGGTTGGGGTGACGACACCGGTGGCTGGTTCAAGTCGCGCACGCGGTGGTCGGCAAGCACAGGCGCAGGTGCCGTTGGTGGCGCCGGCGGCAGCGAGAGCCGCTACCCCGCAGATGGAGTTCGATACCGCGAGGCTTGTAGATACCCAACTATCGGGCCGCGAGCGCCGCAGTATTGCCCTTACCCTCAGCCACTTGCGTGAAGGGCGTTTTGGCGCGGTTCATTGGCATGCTCACAGAGACCAACTATGGTCCGCTGATTTGCACGGCTACGCCGCTGCTCGTGGACGCGGTGCCTATCGTTTGATGTTCAGCCATCTCGGCGGCCAGCGGTACCGAGTGGAAGGGGTACGTAACCCACATCGCTGAGGACATATCAGCGGCTGCGTGTCGATGCGATGGCGCCGCACTTTTGTTAGAATGCGCGCCGCGTCGCCTGACCGACGCCTTTTTGCATCCGGTTCACCCCTTACGAGGGTAGCCACCTGGAGAGAACACCCATGACTCAACCGATTGTTGTGGCGGCACTGTATAAGTTCGTCACCCTCGAAGATTACGTCGCCCTGCGCGAGCCACTGCTGCAGGCGATGGTCGACAACGGCATCAAAGGCACCTTGCTGATCGCCGAAGAAGGCATCAACGGCACCGTTTCCGGCAGCCGCGAAGGTATCGATGGCCTGATGGCCTGGCTGAAAAAAGACCCGCGCATGGTCGACATCGACCACAAGGAATCCTACTGCGACGACCAGCCGTTCTATCGAACCAAGGTCAAGCTCAAGAAAGAGATCGTGACCCTGGGCGTCGAAGGTGTTGACCCGAACAAAAAAGTCGGCACCTACGTCGACCCGCAAGACTGGAACGCGCTGATCAGCGATCCTGAAGTGCTGTTGATCGACACCCGTAACGATTATGAGGTGTCAATCGGTACCTTTGAGGGCGCAATCGACCCAAAGACCACCAGTTTTCGCGAATTTCCTGACTATATCAAAGCCAACTTCGACCCGGCCAAGCACAAGAAAGTCGCCATGTTCTGCACCGGCGGCATTCGCTGCGAGAAGGCGTCGAGCTATATGCTCAGCGAAGGCTTTGATGAGGTTTATCACCTCAAGGGCGGGATCCTGAAGTACCTCGAAGAGGTGCCCCAGGAAGAAACCAAATGGCAGGGCGACTGCTTTGTGTTCGACAATCGCGTGACCGTGCGCCACGACTTGAGCGAAGGCGACTACGATCAATGTCATGCCTGCCGCACACCAGTGAGCGTAGAAGATCGCGCCTCTGAGCATTATGTGGCTGGCATCAGTTGCCCCCATTGCTGGGATAAGCTGCCGGAGAAGACCCGTCGCAGCGCGATCGACCGGCAGAAGCAGATCGAGCTGGCCAAGGCCCGCAACATGCCGCACCCGATTGGTTTCAACTACAAGCAAACTCCTTCCGAGGCCTGAGCCATGTCTGCGCGCCTGCTCTATGTAATGGATCCGATGTGTTCCTGGTGCTGGGGCTTCGCCCCGGTCGCGCAGGCGCTGGTTGAGCAGGCCCAGGCGGCCGGCGTGGACGTGCACCTGGTGGTGGGCGGTTTGCGTACCGGTAGCGGTGCAGCGCTGGAGCCGACCACCCGGCGCTACATTCTTGAGCACTGGCAAGCGGTGACCGAGGCCACCGGCCAGCCATTCAAGCGTGAGGGCGCATTGCCTGACGGGTTTGTCTACGACACCGAGCCTGCCTGCCGTGCCATCGTCACCGCGCGCAGCCTGGCGCCGGATTGCGCCTGGAAGCTGCTGGGGCTGATCCAGCGCGCGTTCTATGTCGAGGGACAGGACGTGACCCTCGCCCATGTGCTGGTGGACCTGGCCGAGCAGGCCGGTATTCCGCGTATCGAGTTTGCAGGCGAGTTCGACCGCGCCGAGCAGCATGCCGCCACGGCCGCCGATTTCACCTGGGTGCAGGATCTGGGGATCGCCGGTTTCCCGACGTTGCTCGCAGAGCGCAATGGCCAGTTGGCCTTGCTGACCAATGGTTACCAGCCGCTGTCCGAGCTGTCGCCGTTATTGGGTCGATGGCTGGAGCGAGCTGCCTGTGTATGAGCAACCTCAACGCACTGACCGCCTGACCTGGGCAGAGATTCGCCGTCTGGCGCTGCGTCACAAGAAAGCCCTGTGGATCGCCAATGGCGTGGCCGTGCTGGCGACGCTGTGCAGTGTGCCGATCCCCCTGCTGTTGCCATTGCTGGTGGACGAAGTGCTGCTGGGCCACGGCGATGCCGCGCTCAAGGTGATGAACCACGCGTTGCCCCTGGGGTGGCAGAAAGCCGCCGGCTACATCGGCCTGATGCTATTGGTAACGCTGGCCCTGCGCTGTGGTGCGTTGGTGTTCAACGTGGTGCAGGCGCGGCTGTTTGCGCGTCTGGCCAAGGACATCGTCTATCGCATCCGCGTGCGCCTGATCGAACGCCTCAAGCGGATCTCCCTGGGTGAGTACGAAAGCCTGGGTAGTGGTACGGTCACTACCCACCTGGTCACCGACCTGGACACCCTGGACAAATTCGTCGGCGAAACCCTCAGCCGTTTCCTGGTGGCGATGCTCACCCTGGTCGGCACGTCGGCAATCCTGGTGTGGATGCATTGGCAGCTGGCGCTATTGATCCTGTTGTTCAACCCGCTGGTGATCTACGCCACCGTGCAATTGGGCAAGCGCGTCAAGCATCTGAAGAAGTTGGAGAACGACAGCACCTCGCGCTTTACCCAGGCACTGACCGAAACCCTCGATGCCATCCAGGAAGTGCGCGCCGGCAATCGCCAGGGCTTTTTCCTCGGGCGCCTGGGCCAGCGTGCCCAGGAAGTGCGCGACTATGCGATTCATTCCCAATGGAAAACCGATGCTTCCAGCCGCGCCAGTGGGTTGCTGTTCCAGTTCGGTATCGACATTTTCCGTGCGGCAGCCATGCTTACGGTGCTGTTCTCCGACCTGTCCATCGGCCAGATGCTCGCCGTGTTCAGCTACTTGTGGTTCATGATCGGCCCGGTGGAACAACTGCTGAACCTGCAATACGCCTACTACGCCGCGGGCGGCGCGCTGACGCGGATCAACGAGCTGTTGGCACGCGCCGATGAGCCGCAGTACGCCGGTGGTGCCGACCCGTTTACCGGGCATGAGACTGTCGGTATCGAGGTGCGTGGCCTGGAGTTCGGCTACGGCGAGGACCTGGTGCTCGACCAATTGAACCTGGCGATCGCGCCGGGGGAGAAGGTGGCGATTGTCGGCGCCAGCGGTGGCGGCAAAAGTACCCTGGTGCAGTTGCTGCTGGGGCTCTACACACCACAGGCCGGCAGCATTCGTTTTGGGGGGGCCACCCAGCAGGAGATCGGCCTGGAAACCATTCGTGAAAACGTCGCCGTAGTCCTGCAACACCCGGCGCTGTTCAACGACACCGTGCGCGCCAATTTGACCATGGGCCGCACTCGCTCCGATCAAGCCTGCTGGCAGGCGCTGGAAATCGCCCAGCTGGATGCTACTGTCAGGGCGCTGCCCATGGGCCTGGACAGTGTGGTGGGGCGCTCGGGTGTGCGCTTCTCCGGTGGTCAACGGCAGCGCCTGGCCATCGCCCGCATGGTGCTCGCCGAGCCTAAAGTGGTGATTCTGGACGAAGCCACCTCGGCACTGGATGCGGCGACCGAGTACAACCTGCACCAGGCATTGGCGCGGTTTCTCAGCGGGCGTACTACACTGATCATCGCCCACCGGCTGTCCGCGGTGAAACAGGCTGACCGAGTACTGGTGTTCGATGGCGGGCACATCGCCGAGGATGGTGATCATCAGCAATTGATCGCCGACGGCGGGCTCTACGCCAAACTTTACGGACACCTGCAACAAGTGCGTTGATTTAGCTTAGGCTGTGCTATCGGAAGCGGATTTTCGCGTGCGTATCAAGCTGTGCATGTGTAAGGGACTTCATGAAGCAAAAGCGGACTCTCGGAACGCCACGGTTGTTGGGTATCGTCTGGCCCTTTATTGCCGTTGTCTTGTTCCAGGCATTGTTAGGCTGTGGCAGTCTCTACGTGCTCTCTGCGGTGCGTGGCTATGTGGCTGGCGAAAGCTTGTGGTCCAAGGGCCAGAAGGATGCCATCTATTACCTGACGCTGTATGCCGATAGCCGCGACGACGCCACCTATCTCAAATACCAGCATGCCATTGCCGTACCTCAAGGCGGGCATGAGCTGCGTGTGGCTCTGGATCGGGCCACGCCAAACCTGGCTGCCGCGCGCCTGGGCATCCTCAAGGGTGGCAATCACCCGGACGACGTCCCCAGCCTGATCTGGCTGTACCTCAACTTCCGCCATTTCAGCTACCTGGAAAAAGCCATTGAACTGTGGACGGTGGGCGATGATTACCTTGAGCAACTGGATGAACTGGCCCAGCAGATGCACAGCGCCATCAGCACCGATCAGGTCACCGAGCAGGATGTGCGCGCCTGGAAAGCGCGCATCATTGCCATCAACGAGGGTGTAACGCCGGCCGCCAAGGCGTTCAGTGATGCGCTGGGCGAAGGTTCGCGAATGATCCTGCGCCTGTTGTTGATCACCAACCTGGCCACCGCCCTGGGGCTGATCGTCCTGGCGCTGTTGCGTACCCACAAGTTGCTGGCCCAGCGCCACGCCTTCGCTGACGCGCTGCAGGCGGAGAAGGAGCGGGCGCAGATCACGTTGGAGTCGATTGGTGACGGGGTGATCACCACCGACGTCGACGGCGCCATTGCCTATATGAACCCCGCGGCCGAAGCGCTGACCCACTGGAAGTCGGAGCAGGCCCAGGGCTTGCCGTTGGCGGCGTTATTCAAGTTGCTGGATGAAAACGCCGAGCCCGACGGCTTTACCTTGATTGAACACATCATCAAGGGCCAACTCAGTGGCGGCAGCGAGCATTCCAAGCTGATCCAGCGCCTGGACGGCAGCACCGTCTCGGTCACGCTGGTGGGCGCGCCGATCCGCAGTGCCGGCAAGGTCAGCGGTGCGGTGTTGGTGCTGCACGACATGACCCAGGAGCGCCAGTACATCGCCAACCTTTCGTGGCAGGCGACCCATGACGCCTTGACTGGCCTGGCCAATCGCCGCGAATTCGAGTTCCGTCTTGAGCAGGTACTGCAACAGGTGGCACGCCAGCAAAATGGGCGACATGCCTTGATGTTTCTCGATCTCGACCAGTTCAAGCTGGTCAACGACACCTGCGGCCATGCGGCAGGCGACGAACTCCTGCGCCACATCTGCGCGCTGTTGCAATCTGACTTGCGCGAGGGCGATACGTTGGCACGCCTGGGGGGGGACGAGTTCGGCATTCTGCTGGAGAACTGCCCGGCGCCGGTGGCGGAAAAGATCGCCGAGAGCTTGCGCCATACGGTGCAAAGCCTGCACTTTGTGTGGAAAGGCCGACCGTTCATGACCACCGTCAGCATCGGCCTTGTGCATATCTCGCAAACCCCAACCACCCTGGAAACCTCCCTGCGGGCGGCCGACATGGCCTGCTACATGGCTAAGGAAAAAGGGCGCAACCGCATACAGGTCTATCACGCCGATGATTCCGAGTTGTCGCTGCGCTTTGGCGAAATGGCCTGGGTGCAGCGCCTGCACATTGCCCTTGAGGAGGATCGGTTTTGCCTCTATGCGCAGGAAATCTCGCCGTTGGGCCACACCGAAGCCGGCAATGGGCACATCGAAATTCTTCTACGCCTGCATGACGAAGCCGGGCGCATCATTTTGCCCGACAGTTTTATCCCGGCAGCCGAACGATACGGTTTGATGACGTCGCTGGATCGTTGGGTGGTTGAAAACGTATTCAAGATCATTGCTCGATGCATGACTGAACGTCCGGGCCGTCCTATGGCCATGTGTGCGATTAATCTGTCAGGAATAACTATCGGTGATGACGATTTTCTAGGTTTTTTACGTGAGAAATTCGGTGCTTACAGCATTCCACCAGAAATGATTTGTTTTGAAATAACTGAAACCAGCGCTATAGCCAATTTGGGTAGTGCCATTCGATTTATTAATGAACTCAAAGCGTTAGGTTGCCATTTCTCACTCGACGACTTTTGCGCCGGAATGTCCTCATTCGCATATTTGAAACATTTACCTGTAGACTTCCTGAAGATCGATGGAAGTTTCGTAAAGGATATGCTGGACGACCCGATTAACCGCGCCATGGTCGAAGTGATCAACCACATCGGCCACGTCATGGGTAAGCGCACAATTGCCGAATTTGTTGAAACACCCCAGATCGAACAAGCGTTGCTTGAGATCGGTGTGGATTACGCTCAGGGCTACCTGATTGAACGCCCGCAATTGTTTACCTTTGATAGCTTGCAGTGTCGACCCGTGCGGCCTCAGCCCTTGGTGTTCAAGGCGCCCGGCACATTCCGCTGAAACATTTGCTGGTCTGTAAAATCACACTTAAAAAGGAGCCCTACAGTGATCGACACATTCAACAGAACCGGGCCGCTTATGGAAGCCTCTAGTTACCCAGCCTGGGCGCAGCAATTGATCCAGGCCTGTAGCGAGAGCAAGCGTCGGGTTGTCGAGCACGAACTGTATCAGCGTATGCGCGACAACGCCCTCAGCGCCAAGACCATGCGCCACTACCTCATTGGTGGTTGGCCGGTGGTGGAACAGTTTGCTTTGTACATGGCGCAAAACCTGACCAAGACCAAGTTCGCCCGCCACCCGGGTGAGGATATGGCGCGACGTTGGCTGATGCGCAACATTCGCGTGGAACTCAACCATGCTGATTATTGGGTGAATTGGGCGCGTGCCCATGGTGTCAGCCTTGAAGAGCTGCAAGCCCAGGACGTGCCGCCGGAATTGCATGCACTGAGCCATTGGTGCTGGCACACCAGCTCGGCGGATTCGTTGATCGTCGCGATTGCCGCCACCAACTATGCGATCGAGGGTGCGACAGGGGAGTGGTCTGCCGTGGTCTGCTCTACCGGTGTGTATGCCGACGCCTTCCCCGAGGAAGATCGCAAGCGGGCGATGAAGTGGCTGAAGATGCACGCCCAGTACGACGACGCCCACCCGTGGGAAGCCCTGGAAATCATCTGCACCCTGGCCGGGAACAACCCTGGCAAGGCCCTGCAGGAAGAGTTGCGCCAGGCAGTATGCAAAAGCTACGACTACATGTACCTGTTCCTGGAAAGCTGCATGCGCCTGGAGAACGTAGAGAAAGACAAAGAGAAGGCGCCAGCCATTCGCGAGCGCCCGGTGCGCGTTGCCAGCGAGGCGTGATGTAAACGTGATGGCGGGGACTTACCCCGCCATCGCCAAGCGGTTGCGGCCTTCGCGCTTGGCCACGTACAGAGCGTTGTCTGCCCGGCGCAGCAGGCTTTCAGCCGATTCGGCCGCCAGCAGCGTCGAGCAACCCAGGCTCACCGTCAATTCGACCCGCGTGCCTTCCACCCAATAGTCCTGGGCTTGTGCCGCCTGGCGCAAACGCTCACCGACCATCTTCGCTGCATCGCGTCCGGTGTTGGACAGCAGGATCAGAAACTCTTCCCCGCCAAACCGAAATACCATGTCGACGTTACGCAACTGGTGTTTGATCGCCCCCGCCACGGTGCGCAGCACGCTATCGCCGGCGGCGTGACCATGGGTGTCATTGATTCTCTTGAAGTGGTCGATGTCCAGCATCAGCACGGATAAGGGGTGCAGATGCCGCCTGGCCATGTCGATTTCCCGTTGCAGCGTCTGATCCATGGCCACGCGGTTACCGGTTTCGGTCAGCGAATCGCGCAGGGCGCTGCGGGTGGCTGCACGGTAGAGCAGGGCGTTACGCATCGGATACAGCAACGTCACCAGCAGGGATTCGAGCTGGCTCAGTTCCTCGTCGATCAACCGTTGGTTGCGGCGAAACACCAGTTCCCCAAGGTGCTCGCCTTCGTGGCTCAAGGTGTAGCTCACCGAATGGTGGCCACGATGACCGAACTCGAGGCGCAGGTCGCTGGCGGCATGGCGATACTGCAACGCATCCAGCGGCACCAGGCGTTGTATTTCGCGAAAGAACAGACCGAGGATGCGCTCCGGCTCCAGGCTGGTTTGCAACTGTTGGCTCAGTTGCTGGCACAGTTCGCTCAGGGTTGCGGGGCGGCGTGGACGCAGGGAAGGTTGACCAAATCCCAGGCGCTGCAATTTGGCAGTGTCGAAGTCAATCGCGTTGGTCTGGGTGGGTGTTTTCATAAGCGGGTGGCCTCTAAGCACTTGGCTGTCTTACAGGCAAGATGAGGGCGGCAAGTGCCAGGCGTCTTACTGTTCCTTCAGTTCCGTAAAACATGGGAGCAGTTTAAACCGCTTTGCATTGAGTTATAACCCCGGGGCACGTGCCGCACGTCTTGTCATCACTTAACCTGCTTAGGAAGTGTTACAGCGAGATTCGTGCCAAAGCCGTTTTGTTTTAAAAAGTTCTTATAAATCAAAAGACTGTAATTAAAGCAAAAATTATCTTTTAATTAATGGCGCCAGTTATTTGGCTGGTATGGGCCGGCGTTGCAGCCGACCCGTTCAACTTTAATGTCACGGTGGTTCGCGTTGTTTGTCGCGAACAAACAACGTCTGAAATAAACCTCACATAAATGACACCGCCTTCATCACGGCTGGACCAGCGTCGTGCGGTCGATCTGCGCGATGGAAGTGACGCCGGTCAGCGTCATGGCCACGCGCATTTCCTTGGCGAAGATATCCAGCACGTTCTCTACCCCACGTTGGCCTTCGGCGGCCAGCGCATAGGTGGTCGCGCGCCCCAGCAGGCACGCCTTCGCACCCAGGGCGAGCATACGCACCACGTCGAGCCCGGAACGAATGCCGGAGTCCACCAGCACGGTCAAGTCATCGCCCACCGCGTCGGCAATCGGCGGCAACGCCTTGGCGGTGGACAGCACGCCGTCGAGTTGGCGGCCGCCATGGTTGGACACCACGATACCGTCGGCACCGAAGCTCACCGCATCCCTGGCATCCTGAGGGTCGAGGATGCCCTTGATGATCATCGGGCCTTTCCAGAATTCGCGGATCCACTCCAGGTCTTTCCAACTGATCGACGGGTCGAAGTTGTTGGCAAGCCAGCCAATGTAGTCCTCCAGATGGGTGGGTTTGCCCAGGTACTTGGAGATATTGCCCAAGTCGTGGGGGCGGCCCATCAAGCCCACATCGAATGCCCATTGCGGCTTGGTGACCGCCTGCAGCATGCGCCGCTGCGCCGCGTACGGCCCGGACATGCCCGAGTGCGCATCGCGATAGCGTGCGCCGGGTGTGGGCATATCCACGGTGAACACCAGCGTGGTCACGCCGGCCGCCTGCGCTCGCTCCAGCGCATTGCGCATAAAGCCGCGATCCTTGAGCACATAGAGCTGGAACCAGATCGACTGCGGGCTCTGCGAGGCCACTTCCTCAATTGAACACACCGACACCGTCGACAGGCAGAAGGGGATGTTTTTGTTGGCAGCTGCCTTGGCCGCTTGCACTTCGCCGCGCCGCGCATACATGCCGGTCAGGCCGACCGGGCTAAGAATGACCGGCATCGCCAGTTCCGTGCCGAACAAGTGGGTGCTCAGGCTCAGGCTGTCGACATTGCGCAGGATGCGTTGGCGCAGGCTGATCTCGGCCAGGTCCGAACTGTTGGCGCGCAACGTGTGCTCGGCGTAGGCGCCGCCGTCGATGTAGTCGAACAGAAAGCGCGGCAACTTGCGCTTGGCCGCAGCGCGGTAGTCGGAAGCGGACGAGATGATCATCGACGGTGTCTCCACAGGGCAAAGTGCTACACGATAAGCAAAGTTGTGACATGATAAAAACAACTTTTATCACTGCTATCCAGTCGCAAAAGGAATACTGATGAACCTGCGAACATTGCGTGCGTTTGTCGAAGTGGTGCGCCAGGGTGGGTTCTCCCAGGCGGCCGAGGTGGTAGCGTTGACTCAGTCTACCGTCAGCAAGGCGATCAAGACGTTGGAAGACGAGCTGGGTACGCCGTTGCTCAACCGCCTCGGCCACAAGAACGAGCTGACCGCCGCCGGTGAAATCGCCTACCGCCGCGCCTTGGTGATACTCGCCGAACGCAACGACCTGATGGCTGAAATCAACGACCTGCGCGGTCTTACACGCGGCGTACTACGCATTGGCCTGCCGCCGGTGGGGTGCGGGGTGCTGTTTGCCGCCATGTTCGCCACGTACCGCAGCCGTTACCCGGACATCGACATTGAACTGACCGAGTACGGCAGTAAAAAACTGCGTGAATGCCTGGAAGCCGGGGAGGTCGATCTGGCCGCACTGCTGTTGCCGGTGGACGAAGGCTTTGACTACCAACCGGTACGCAACGAACCCCTGATCGCAGTACTGCCCATCAGCCATCCACTGGCCCGACGCAAGCGCATCGACTTCACCGACCTGGCGGACTCGCCGTTCATCCTGTTCGAAGCCGGTTTCGCCCTCAACGCCAAGATTCTCAGCGCGTGTGAGCGCAAAGGTGTGACCCCGAAAGTCACCGCCCGTAGCGGGCAGATCGACTTTATCGTCGACCTGGTCACCGCCGGCCTGGGCGTTGCCTTCCTGCCGCGAATGCTGGCGCACAAGCACCAACACGCCGGCATCGCCTTGATCCCCCTGGACGAACCCCACACCGACTGGCACATCGCCCTGGCCTGGCGCGCCAGCGCCCACCTGCCACCGGCGGCACGGGCCTGGCTGGATCTGGCGGCGGAACCGGCGTTTTCAAGCGGTCATGGCGGGTAATTGAAGCGAATGTAACGCAAAGCTTGACTTCTTCTTTTTAATCAGTAACATACGGCGCATTCCGCGATAGCTCAGTTGGTAGAGCAAATGACTGTTAATCATTGGGTCCCTGGTTCGAGTCCAGGTCGTGGAGCCAGATAGAGAAAAGCCTGTAGAAATACAGGCTTTTTTTTGCTTGGGATTTGACCCAGCAATCCAAACGCTTAGCGCGCTTAGCATGACGCCATCTCTAATCCTTCGATTCAGAGGTAAGGCCAATGAAAGTCGCAGCAGTCGTTTCAACCAAAGGCGGACCGGGGAAAACCACGGTTGGCGCCAATCTGGGCGCGTTCTGCGCCGACGCGGGTCTTCGTACCTTACTCATCGATCTCGATACCCAGCCGTCACTGTCCTCGTTCTATACGCTAACGCATGAGGCGCCGGGCGGGACCTACCAACTGATCGCCAATAACGAGACGCGTACCGATCAGGTCATTTCCAAGACCTGCATCCCTAATCTCTCACTGATCCATTCGAATGATCCGTTAAATCAGCTTGGAAGTTTGTTGCTTCATGCTGCTGATGGGCGCTTTCGCCTCAAGAATTTGATACAGGCGTTCGCTCAAGATTTCGATTTGATCCTTGTAGATACCCAGGGTGCACGCTCCATTGTCCTTGAAATGGCGTTGCTAGGCGCTCAGATGGCTATTTCTCCTATCACTCCCGATATGCTGACTGCGAGGGAGTTTCAGCGTGGAATGCTCCAGCTTTATAGAGATGTGGAGCCTCTGGCAGCGCTGGGCGCTACGACACCCTTGCTCAATATCGTGATCAATAAGCTTGATGCTACTAATGACGCAAATCTGATTTATCACACGCTAGCCGAGACCTTTTCTGATCACCCCAAAGTGCGAATGCTTCATACCACAATCCCTGCAGCGGTGAGCTTTCGCCGCGCTGCGACTGAAGGAGTTCCCGCACATCGTCTGGAGTATCGGCTTCCGACTCACCGCCGCTCTCCAACGGCTTTCAAGGTCATCAAAGACCTTTCAATAGAGCTGTTTCCGAGTGGCGGGCGAAGTTTGATGCGCTGAACGAGGAGCGCCTTAGTCAGGCCTTGTCGCTGCTCTCGAAAAGGGTTGTCTCAAGGAGAGAGGCAGTATGAACTGGTCCAGTGATTTCGGACATTCTTTTCGGTTTTCACGCCGCTAGCT
>NZ_SPKQ01000007.1:0-348111 GCF_023127895.1 Pseudomonas sp. NCIMB 10586 | reverse complement strand
CTGCTGGTTTGGCAGCTGCAGTTTTAGCGGCTGGCTTGGCTGCTGGTTTGGCGGCAGCGGTTCTAGCAGCTGGCTTGGCTGCTGGTTTGGCAGCTGCAGTTTTAGCAACTGGCTTGGCAGCAGCGGTTTTGGCAGCGGGCTTGGCTGCAACTTTTGCGGGTGTACGAGCCCCCAGCGCTTTAGCTACGGCTTCCTTCACACGACCAACGCCTTGGGCCAGCTTCAGGCTTTCTTGAGCGTCTTTTTTGAGTTGGGAAATGTAGCTGCGGGTTTCAGCTTGACGATCCTTGAGGGCATCCAGCAGGTCCTCAAGTTCTTTGACAGCGCCCTTGGCTTTGGCTTGCGCCTTGGACTTGCCGGCAGTAGCGGCGTCTTGCAGTTTGGTACGGGACTTGTGCAGCTTTTCTTGCGCTTTACCGCGTTGTTTTTCCAGTTTGGCGAGCAGTTTTTCTGCATCGGCCAACGCCTGGGAACATGCGCTTTCCAGATGTTCGAGCAAGCTGCCCGAAAGTTGTTGGAGCAAGTGCAACGGGGTATTTACAGGCTTCTGTTTGGCCGACATGGTTTACCTCCTGGCTGACGTGGGTGCGGCTCATACTAGCCCTCTGCTCTTACCGCCGCTAGCGCATGTTGACAGTATCGTTGGGCTTGCGTTGCACGGTACGAAAATTCTTATCGATATAACGCAAATGCTCACCAGTTTTTACTCACTCACACTGGCATAATCCGTCGCACTTTCGCCGGGAGAATGTCCATGTCGCGTTATCTTTTTCTAGTGCTTGGCTTGGCGATCTTCGTGGCCGATGCGAGCGAGCAATCGCCGTCAAAAAACACTGCCACAGAGGCGCATGATCTAGCCTATAGCTTGGGCGCAAGCCTCGGCGAACGGTTGCGCCAGGAAGTCCCCGACCTGCAGATCCAGGCCCTGCTCGACGGCCTCAACCAAGCCTATCAAGGCAAGCCGCTGGCGCTCGACAACGCGCGCATCGAACAGATTCTCGCGCAGCACGAAGCGCAAAACGCCGCCAACGCCCAGCTACCTCAAAGCGAAAAAGCCCTCGCCGCCGAACAGCAATTTCTAACTCGGGAAAAAGCCGCCAGTGGTGTTCGTGAATTGGCAAATGGGATTCTGCTCACCGAGCTGGCACCGGGCACTGGCAACAAGCCGTTAGCCAGCGATAAAGTGCAGGTGAAATACGTGGGCCGACTGCCTGACGGAACTGTCTTCGACAAAAGTACGCAACCGCAATGGTTTCGCCTGAACAGCGTGATCAACGGTTGGAACAGTGCATTGCAACAGATGCCGGTGGGTGCGAAATGGCGTCTGGTGATTCCTTCAGCCCAGGCCTATGGCGCAGACGGCGCAGGTGAGTTGATCCCGCCCTATACACCGCTGGTGTTCGAGATAGAACTGCTCGGCACTCGCCACTGACCCATAAAAAACGGTGCGACATGCGCACCGTTTTTTATCTCCCTACCAAGCTTCAGACTTGGGTGGCAGCCTCTTCCTTATGGGCGTTGTGCAGCACTTCGATCAAGCAGTCTTCCAGCTCGAAACGTTCATGCAGCAGCGCGCCCAGTTCTTTGAATTTTTCCGCTACGCATTTCCCTGCGTCACACAGGTCGGTGAACGCCAGCAGTTTTTCCGTGATCACATCGATGCGCGGGTAAATAGTCTCTGCCAGGTCGAGGCCACGCTGGTCGTCGAAGGCTTGCGCCTCTTTGGTCAGTTGCTCGTAGACGCCGAAATGGCCTGCCGATACGTAGTCAACCAGTACCCCACAGAAATCCTGCAATGGCTCGCGATTCTCACCCAATGCTTCGGGCTTGGCACCGAGAGCATCAAAGGCCCGAACCAGTTCGTGGCGTGCCTTCAGCCAGCTGTCGATCAGCTTGTGCACCCCACCCCAACGTTCCTGAGCATTCTGACAACTTTCCAGCATGATGATCTCTCTTCCCTATAGGGGCGCTGCTGCTCTGTACCTGCGCAACACTTGAAGGATTAAGCAGCAGTCGAACAAAGCCGCGTCTGACAAATGGTTTGGATACGCGTGCGGGCCAGATTATGCCCGCAGGACTATGGCTTCAAGGTACGCAGGAGAGAATGTTCATACAAGTGTTTAATCCCCTCCTACAACGCGCGTCCCGTTTTCATGACGTTGTGATGCGCAAATGCTTACTGAACAACAGCCGCGAGCATTGCATGACACCCAGGATCAACATCGCCACAAAGAACAACAGGCTCCACTCCGGCAGGCTCAGGTCAAATAGCGTCCAGTTGATTTCAACGCAATCGACAGTCCCGTTGAACACTGACCGCGCCGCCTGCCAGAACGACAGGTTTTCGATCATGTAGTGCAGGCTGGGCCAGCAATCCCGGCCCGCACCTGACGGAATATTCTGCAATAGCACTTGGCGCCCGGCAGTGATGGCACCCAATAATGCACACACGGTGCTCGCCAGCCCATACAGGCAAAGGCCGGAACGCCCGGGATTATGAAGGGCGGCCATCAGGTTGATCAGCGCAAAAGTGGCCAGAAGCAGACGTTGTACCTGGCACAGAAAGCAAGGCTGTAGCAACGCGCCGTATTCCAGATAGAAGGACGCGCCCAACGTCAGCGCACCCGCCATGAACGCCAGCAAAAACAAGGAGCGTAAAGGGGCCAAAGACATTGTTTATCCGCACTGCAAGAGATAGGTCGCTACGGTAGAGGAAAGGCCCGACCCCTTTCAAGACGCCCCGGAGCAGACAATTCCGCGAAGAAGCAAGGACATTCCGCCAAGGCATGGCGGAAATCCAGTTACAACAAGTAGGAATTAGTCATCACGTCAGTTATACCGAGTGTTTATTGGGGTTTTAAGGATCGGGTGTCGGATAGATCCGAGCCAATCCATTCACCCTTTCCTACTTCACATACGCGCGGGTACTGGCAGAGGCGAGGACAACAGACGATTGTCGAGCAGCCCCAGACCTTCCTGAAACAGCTGGTTGCTGCGCTCGGTGTCGCCCAGTTGGGCCAGTAGGCGGGCCAATTCGGCACAGGCTTCGGGGTTGCGCTGAACTTGCAGGCTGCTTTCCAGATAGTCCCGCGCCTTGCCCCACAGGCTGTTTTGCAGGCACAGACGGCCAAGCGTCAGCAGCAAGCTGGCATCGCCCGGATGGTCCTTGAGCCAGCCTTCGGCAAACTTCAACTGGCGCGCCGGGTCACTGCCACGCAACAGGCCATACAGCCGAATCAGATGGCTGTCATAGTCGCGCTTGAGGGCACCACGCAGCACTTCCTCGGCCTTTGCATCCGCGCCTAGCCGACGCAGCTGGTCGGCATAGGCCAGCACCAATTGTGGCTGCTGGCGCTGGGCCGAAGTCAGTTGCTCCCAGGCACGCTCCAGAGACTGCAAGCCCGCCTCGCCCTGCTCCTCACGCTGGGCAGCCAGGCTCAGGTTTTCGCCCCAGGCACGACGTTCCAGCTCGGCCAGCTCACTGGCGGGCAAGACTTTGTCCTTGCGCAGCTCAGGCAGCAGGCGAATCACCGACGACCAATCGCCACGCTGCTGATGCAGGCGCTGTAGCTGCCTGAGTACCTGCGCGTTATGCGGGTGACGCTCGTGCATCGCCTGAAGCGTAACCAGGGCGCCTTCAGTATCGCCGCGGTCCATCTGCAGTTGCGCATGGCTCAGGGCTACGGCCAATTCCGCCTGGGGCTGGCGCTCCAGGGCGCGCTCCAGCAAGCCGTC
The DNA here is from genome assembly GCF_023127895.1 of Pseudomonas sp. NCIMB 10586. NCBI lineage: Bacteria > Pseudomonadati > Pseudomonadota > Gammaproteobacteria > Pseudomonadales > Pseudomonadaceae > Pseudomonas > Pseudomonas sp. NCIMB 10586. The sequence goes on along the minus strand of NZ_SPKQ01000007.1, from coordinate 344,376 downwards.
GGACTCCTCATAGCGGCCCTGCTCATTGGCCGCACGGGCAGCACCGATGTAATAGAGCAGCGGCTGACGCTCTGCTTCGGCAGCACGGTGCAAGTGGCGCTCGGCACTGGCCCAGCGGCCCTCGGCAAGGTCCATCTGGCCTTGCTCGATCGCGATCTGCACACGGCGGCTGCGGTTGCGTCGCGACCATGGATTGACCACGCCACCGGAGGTGGTGATCAGGCTCAGCAACACACGGACCAGGTAGATCGCCAGGCCGATGGCAAACACCGCCACCAGGGTAGCCCACAGGCTTGACTCGTAATGCAGCAAATGCGGATAGGTAATCAGCACGTAGCCGGTGTGTTTCGAAATACCCACGGCCAGTGCGAGGGCGACTGCAATCGCCAGCACCAGGATCACATAGAAACGCTTCATCAGCTCTACTCCTGGGTCGCCGATTTGCCGGCCGCGGCCTTGGCTTCGTCGGCAGACAGATGACGACGTTCAAGGTAAGCCTGCACGGCGGCCAGGCTCGCAGCCAGGTCCGGCGTCACCACCGACACGGCCTTGGGCTCAAGTTCAGCGATACGCGCCAGCATCGCCTTGCTCTGCGGGTTGTCCTGATTGAAGTTGTCTTGCAATACGCTGCGCGCTTCGCCCAGCGAGCGGCTGTATACCGCCGACTCGCCGTTGAGCGCGGCCCACTGCGCCTGCTCCAGCGCCAGGCTCAAGGCCAGGCGCACTTGGTTCAAACCCTGGCCTGCCAACAATGGCCGGATATTGTCATCCGGGTTGAAGTCGATGCGGAAATAGCGGGAAATCTGTTCCCACCACTGGCTCAACTGGTTCTGCGTATCGCTGGTGGGGCGCCCTTGGGAAGCAGGTTCCGTAAGCTGATACTCCGGGGCAATCGCCGCCAGTTGCACGACCTGGTCACGCAAGGCCGCCAATTGCAGGTACAGGCCGGTGCGGTCTGGTTGCTCAGTGCTGCGCAATGCGGCAAGGCTCTTGGCCAGTTGCTCACGGGCGGTGAAAGCCCCTGGGTCGCTCTGCTCGCGAAGAATCTCGTCGGCGCCCTGGACCAGCGACTGCGCACTGTTGATGTCTTGCAAGGCAGACAAACGCAAACTGGCCAGACGGATCAGATGCTCCGCCTCGGCCAGGCGCCAATCCTTGCGGCTGGCGCCCAACACCGTTTCGAGGCGCTGGCTCAGGCGTTGCTGATCGCCCTGCAACTGGGCAACCAGGCGGCGGCGCTCTTCCAGCTCGTCCGCACCCGGCAATTGCGCCAGACGGGCGGCCAACTGTTGCTGGCTTTGCTTGAGGCTCTGGGATTGGTCATCCAGGGTCTGCACTTGGCTCAATTGATGTTGGCTGCTGGCTTGGAGGGCGCGGACCTGCCAGATCCCCCAGCCGCCAGCAGCTACGCCAGCAGCCCCTAGCAGCAAGGCGACGACCGCCAGGCCATTGCCACGGCGCGGCGCGGTGACCGGTGTCTCGACCGGCGCATCAAGCGCGGGCTGAGCTTCATCTTTAGGCAAGGCTGTTTCGCTCACGTATCCGTCCTTTGCGTATCAGAGAGTGGGAACGGGATAGCTCCCCAACGCCACTAACAAAGCCGCGGCACTCGCGCCGCGACAATCCACAACTTTTTTTGCGCCAGCAGCCCGCGCCATCTCATAGACGCGCGGGCTGGGCACGAACAACGGCAGCTGTGCCACCTGTGGCCAATCGGTGCCCGCCAGGGCCTGCAGGTGTAAAAAACCCTGCCCACTGCTGACCACCAGGCCGTTCAAGCGTTCAAACCGGATGCGTTGCATCAGCGCACCCGTCTCGTAGACTGGGAGAAAACGCCGATACAATTCCAGATAGTCGACACTAGCACCTTGCTCGCGCAAACGCTCTGCCAGCAACTCGCGACCGCCCTGGCCACGCAGGATCAGCACCTTGGCGCCCGGCCGTGCAATAGCCTCGCGCAATGCAGGCAATTGAAGCAAGGCCTCGCTGTCATCGCCAGTGGCGGGATAATGAACGTCGAGGCCATGACCGGCGAGGATCTGCGCCGTCGCCGCACCGACGCTGAACCACGGCATTGGCGGCACGGCATTCCCCAACCGTTGCAGCGCCAGGCGCGCGGCCGGCTTGCTCACAACAATGACCGCGCAATAACGCTGCAACGCGTCAAACACCGCTTGTTGCTCAGCCGTGACCGCTAACGCTTGCGTCTCCAGCAACGGCAGACAGCTGCTGTATATACCGGCCTGGGACAATAAAGCCGCCAGGGCTGTCGACTCCTCGGCAGGCCGCGTCAGCAGCACTCGCCAGTCGGTCACTGCGGACCGGCCTCGCCATAGACTTTTTGCAAAATGGCACCGGCGCCTTTGTCCAGCAACTCCTTGGCAACCTGAATCCCCAAGGCCGTGGCATCTCGTTGCGGCCCACGCACCTGGGCGGTCAGCAGGGTACCGCCATCCGGATCCCCCACCAGGCCACGCAGCCACAGGCTCTCACCTTCGAGTACGGCATAGCAGGCGATGGGGACTTGGCAGCCGCCATTGAGGTGTTTGTTCAGGGCGCGCTCGGCGGTCACACGAACTTCGGTATCGGCGTGATCGAGGGGCTTGAGCAGTGCGTGGATTTCGCTGTCGACGGTCCGACATTCGATGCCGACTGCGCCCTGCCCGCCGGCGGGCAGGCTGTCTTCGACGCTGATGGCCGATGTGATGCGATCTTCGAAGCCCAAGCGGATCAAGCCGGCGGCGGCAAGAATGATCGCGTCATATTCGCCGGCATCCAGCTTGGCCAGGCGCGTATTGACGTTGCCGCGCAAAAAGCGAATCTGCAAGTCGGGCCGACGTGTCAACAACTGAGCCTGGCGACGCAGGCTGGAGGTGCCGACGATGCTGCCCAGCGGCAAGTCATCCAGGGACGCGTAGGTATTGGAAACAAAGGCATCACGCGGATCTTCGCGCTCGCAGATGCAAAAAAGGCCCAGGCCTTCAGGGAAGTCCATGGGCACGTCTTTCATCGAATGCACAGCGATGTCGGCTTCGTTTTCCAGCAGCGCAGTTTCCAGCTCCTTGACGAAAAGACCCTTGCCGCCGATTTTCGACAGGGGTGAGTCCAGCAGCTTGTCGCCGCGACTGACCATGGGCACCAGGGATACCTTGAGGCCCGGATGAGCCTGCTCAAGGCGTGCTTTGACGTATTCGGCCTGCCACAAGGCCAAGGCGCTTTTACGGGTGGCGATGCGGATTTCGCGAGAGGACATGGATCAATCCGTACTGAATAGATACGGCGGATAATAACAGCTCAGGCAAATACGCTTTGATTTGAATCAGCAAGTGCGGGGCCTCCCTGGCCACATCGCACCGGGATAAGGAAGGCAGACCGCGCCCCAGCCCTTGGGCTAAAGCTGCTGCATCATCTTGCGCACGCCGGCGACATGGCGTCGGCTGACGATCAACGCATCGCCATTGAGCCCCTTCAGGAAGAGCTGAAAGTGCCCCAGGGGTGTGCGCTGCAAGCGCTCAATACGTTCGCGGGCTACCAGCGCGTTGCGATGGATACGCACAAAACGGTCGCCGAATTCATCCTCAAGAGCCTTGAGCGGCTCATCCAGCAGCACTTCGCCGGTTTCATGGCGCAGGGTCACGTACTTGTGATCGGCAATAAAGTAGACCACCTGGTTGAGCGGGATCAGCTCGATGCCTTTGCGGGTGCGCGCACTGATGTGGCTGCGTGGCCCGTTACCACTTTGGGCCGCAGGCTGGGTCAGTGCGGCAAGTTGGGCACGGCTGGGACGCTCGGCTTTTTTCAAGGCTTTGAGCAAGGCCTCGGCGGTGACCGGCTTGACGAGAAAACTGACACCGCTGTCTTCCAGCGTCTGTGCAGAGAACTCTTCCTGGGCCGCGCACAACACCACGGCAGGTGGCGATTCGCGTTCGCTCAGGCGGGCAGCGACTTGCAGGCCATCAAAGCCCGGCATACGGATATCGAGCAGCACCACATCCGGCTTGAGGCTGTCGATCAGCGTCAACGCCTCCTCACCGCTGGTGGCACTCGGTTCAAGGACTGTATAACCCTCGAGTTCACTGACAAGACGGCTCAGTCGCTCGCGGGCTTGGGGTTCGTCATCAACGATCAGGACATTCATATTGCGCTGGATTCCTGCGTGAGTCTCGCACAAGGATAGCGTAGACAGGTGCGGTGACTTGCGTCACAGCGATCCACGCTAAGACTAGCGCGAGCGGCAAAAAGTGCCCTGAGAGCGGCACCCAAATTTACCCGGACCTGTTCAATAGCGCCCAAGACCTGCTGCCTTCGGGCATCGTCGTAGGGTTCACTGATACACAATCCGAATACCCCCCTGTTTAATGGATAGTCTGGTTATGACCGCATCACCAGGCTTTGGTGCATTCACACACTAGCAGTCCAACTGTAGACGCTCACTGAGACGATATTGCTCAATCGTCAAATATCGTTTCAATAAGTACGTATCTCCAGTCTCGTCCCGGATGCGTTCGGCGGCAAGGCACTTAGCCATCTACGACACAAATAAAATTGCCGATCACCCGCGGCACCGCCTTCACGGGCAACCCTGTTATTATCGCCGGTACACCTTCATGCCTCTTTCAAGCAGATCACGAGCGAATCCATGAGCACCGACAAGACCAACCAGTCCTGGGGCGGCCGCTTCAGTGAACCCGTCGACGCCTTCGTCGCGCGCTTCACCGCCTCCGTCACCTTCGACCAGCGCCTGTACCGCCACGACATCATGGGCTCCATCGCCCATGCCACGATGCTGGCCAAGGTCGGCGTGCTGACCGACGCCGAGCGTGACAGCATCATCGACGGCCTGACCACCATCCGCGGTGAAATCGAGGCAGGCACGTTCGACTGGCGCGTCGATCTGGAAGACGTGCACATGAACATCGAGGCACGCCTGACCGATCGCATCGGCGTGACCGGCAAGAAACTGCACACCGGCCGCAGCCGTAACGATCAGGTAGCCACCGATATTCGCCTGTGGCTGCGCGATGAAATCGACCTGATCCTGGCCGAAATCACCCGCCTGCAAAAAGGTCTGCTGGAGCAGGCCGAGCGTGAATCGGACACCATCATGCCCGGCTTCACTCACTTGCAGACCGCACAGCCAGTGACCTTCGGCCACCATCTGCTGGCCTGGTTCGAAATGCTCAGTCGCGATTACGAGCGCCTGGTCGATTGCCGCAAGCGCGCCAACCGTATGCCGTTGGGCAGCGCTGCGCTGGCTGGCACCACCTACCCGATCGACCGCGAGTACACCGCACAACTGCTGGGCTTTGACGCCGTGGGCGGCAACTCCCTGGACGGCGTTTCGGACCGGGACTTCGCCATCGAATTCTGCGCCGCTGCCAGCATCGCGATGATGCACCTGTCGCGCTTCTCCGAAGAGCTGGTGCTATGGACCAGCGCCCAATTCCAGTTCATCGACCTGCCGGACCGCTTCTGCACCGGCAGCTCGATCATGCCGCAAAAGAAAAACCCTGACGTGCCTGAGTTGGTGCGCGGCAAGAGCGGCCGTGTATTCGGCGCGCTGATGGGCCTGTTGACCCTGATGAAAGGCCAACCACTGGCCTACAACAAGGACAACCAGGAAGACAAGGAACCGCTGTTCGACGCCGCGGACACCCTGCGTGATTCGCTGCGCGCCTTTGCCGACATGATCCCCGCGATCAAGCCCAAACACGCGATCATGCGTGAAGCAGCCCTGCGGGGTTTCTCCACGGCAACCGACCTGGCGGACTACCTGGTGCGCCGTGGCCTGCCGTTCCGTGACTGCCACGAAATCGTCGGCCACGCGGTGAAATACGGGGTGGACACCGGCAAGGACCTGGCGGAAATGAGCCTGGAAGAACTGCGCCAGTTCAGCGACCAGATCGAACAGGATGTGTTTGCCGTGCTGACCCTGGAAGGCTCGGTAAATGCCCGCAACCATGTGGGCGGCACTGCGCCGGCACAGGTCAAGGCAGCGGTCGTGCGCGGCAAAGAATTGCTCGCCAGCCGCTAAAACTGTGGGAGGGGGCTTGCTCCCGATGGCGGTGGGTCAGCTAAGATTTTCTTACCTGATACACCACCATCGGGAGCAAGCCCCCTCCCACATTTGCTCACCTTTTGGCCGCAATCATCGCCATGAATGCAGGCATCGCCGCCTGCCTGTCCGCCTCGACCTTCTGCGCGTTGGGCATTTCATTCAGGCGCCCCAACAAGGCCTTCACCTGCGGCAACTGCGCCAGCAGGTCCAGCCCGAACAGCTTCTCGCCCACGCCGCACGCCAGGTTCAGGCTGTACATGAAATACAAATCCGCAATGGTGAAGTTCTCCCCAGCCACATAAGGCGCGAACTTACCGTGCCGACCTAACGTACCGATCCCAAGCAGCAGCTCGGCCCTGGATTTCTCCTTGATCGCCTCCGGCACCGTCATGCCGAAAAAAGCCTCGGCGAAACACGCTCGCGCAGGCAGTTCGATGTAGAGCTCGATTTCACGGCACAGCGCCAGCACCTGAGCCCGTTGAAAAGGGTCGGCCGGCAGCAATGAAGGGCCTTCCTGAGTGTGTTCGATGTACTCCAGAATCACGCTGGTTTCATTGATAAACCCTTGCTTGACGCCCAGCACCGGCACTTTGCCTCGCGGGCTCACCGCCAAGGCTTCGGGGGTCTGGCCTGCATAGAAAGGCACCTCCTCGAAAGCCAGCCCTTTCTCCAGAAGTGCAAGCTTGACCATGTTGTAGTAGTTACTGACTGAAAATCCGTAGAGCTTGAGCATTGCAGATGCCTCCAGGCCGGGTGTGGGGTTGGCTGCAAGAGTTATAGTTCCAGGCGCCCGGCCTGACCAGCAGCATCACCTGCCTGAATGGCGGTAGACTGGCACCCTTTCCTTGAGGAGCCTGCCATGAGCGAGCCGACCGATATCGACAATGACGAAGAAGAATTCACCGAAACCACGCTGATCGAAGCCATCGAAAACCAGATCGAAAGCGACAACCCGCCAGCGGCCAAGGCAACGTTCAACAAACTGACCCTGGTGGGCTACGAGCGCGACGACATCCTGAATCTGATGGCTCACGTGCTGGCCTTCGAGATTGATACCATGCTGGACGAAGACCGCGCATTCGATACCCAATGGTATGAAACAGCGCTGCGAGCATTGCCGGAGTTGCCGCCTGAAAAGGAATAATCCCAGTACGCAGCAACACGCTGGACAGTTCGGCAAAGTGCGTTCACCTTATGGCCTGCTAGCCTCTAATAAATTTTAGAAAGTCTGGAGTCCTTATGTCGTATACCCCTGAGTTGGTTGCCGAACTGGAAATCCTTGTACTCTTCCCCTTGGACAGCACCAAGGAGGGCTTGAAAGTCCATCAGACCGCCGCTCCTACCGCCATCGCCGCTGCCAAGCGCCTCCATGCGAAAGGACTGATCGATCAGCCGGACGGGGGCTACCTGACGAGCCTTGGCCGGGATGCTGCAGAGCAGGCTCAAACCCTGCTGACCATTCTGACCACTGCCAGCACCAAAGAAGCTGCCTGACACCTGATCCCGCCCATGGGGTCCGCCCGTTGCGGACTCCGAGGGCGCTGTTGTGTGGCGCAAAAATTCTGACGCCAAAAAGCCACTTCCCTCTAAAACTCCTACGCTACTGTCTGTAGACTCCTGCATGGCTGCCCACGTCGGGCCCAGCGAGCCACCGAGTTCGACATGACCCGCACCCACGAAATCCGCCCCGATCTGGACGAAGGCATCGACCGCAAGGTGCTGACCCAGTTGCGCGCGCGTTTCATGGCCCTCAATGAGGGCCGCATGGCCCGGGCTGTCGAGGGGCTGACACCACGCCAACAAGGCGTATTGACCTTGTTGCCGCTGTTTTTCCACGTCAATCACCCGCTGTTGCCGGGCTATGTCTCCAGCAGCACCCCGGCGGGGCTGTCGAATTTCGAACCTGACGCCCAGGCCCTGGCCGAAGCCCAACGCCTGACCCGCTCGTTCTCCTATAAACCGCGCCATGGCAACCCGCCCCGCCCCATCCACGGCCTGTTCCTGATGGGCAGCCTCGGCACGCTGGCCCAGGCCGATCAAAGCGATATGGACGTGTGGGTGTGCCACGCCCCCGACCTGGACGAAAGCGAACTGGCAGAGCTGCGCAAGAAGTGCCAACTGCTGGAAGCCTGGGCCTTGAGCATGGGCGCCGAGGCGCATTTTTTCCTGATCGAACCTACGCGCTTTGTCCTGGGTGAACGCGATACGCAACTAAGCTCCGACGATTGCGGTACTACCCAGCACTACCTGCTGCTGGACGAGTTCTACCGCACAGCCATCTGGCTGGCCGGGCGCACGCCGATCTGGTGGCTGGTGCCGGTCTACGAAGAAAAGCGCTACGCCGAATTTACCCACGCCCTGATTTCCAAGCGGTTTATCCGCGCCGATGAAACCCTCGACCTGGGTCACCTGGCCCATATCCCGCCGGGCGAGTTCATAGGTGCCGGGCTGTGGCAATTGTTCAAGGGCATCGAGTCCCCGTACAAATCGGTGCTCAAGCTGCTGCTGACCGAGGTCTACGCCAGCGAACATCCGCACGTGCAATGCCTGAGCCTGCGTTTTAAACGGGCGGTGTTCGCCAATCAGGTCGATCTGGATGAGCTGGACCCTTACATCATGGTCTACCGCCGCATCGAGGAGTACCTCAAGGCCCGCAACGAGCCGGATCGTCTGGAACTGGTACGACGCAGCCTGTACCTGAAGATCAACCGCAAGCTCAGCGCCGGCCAGCGCACCGCCACTTGGCAGCGACTGCTGCTGGAACGCCTGGCCCAGGAATGGGGTTGGGACCAGCGCCAACTGGCCCTGCTGGACAGTCGCAGCCAGTGGAAAGTGCGTCAGGTTGCTTCCGAGCGCCGCGCCCTGGTCAATGAACTGAACTACAGCTACCGTTTCCTCACCCAGTTCGCCCGCAGCGAACAGACTGCCAGCCTGATCAACAAACGCGACCTCAATGTACTGGGCCGGCGCCTCTATGCGGCGTTCGAACGCAAGGCCGGCAAGGTTGAGTTCATTAACCCAGGCATCGCCCCGGACCTGGCCGAAGACACCCTGACCCTGGTGCAGTCTCCCAACCGCAAGGAGCCGGGCCAGCACCATTGGGGTTTGTATAACGGCAACCTGACAGCCTTGGAATGGGAGCACTTCGCGCCGATCAAACGCAGCCGGGACCTGCTGGAAATGCTCACCTGGTGCCATCGCAACGGCGTGATCGACAGCAGTACCCGCCTGGCGCTGCACCCCGGTGTCAGCGACATGACCGAGTTCGAGTTGTTCAACCTGCTGGGCAGCCTGCAACAGACCATCGCCCTGCCCCTGGCCAGTGTCGATGAGAGCCGCTTGCTGCGCCCGGCAGTGCCCGAAGAGGTGCTGTTGCTGATCAACGTCGGGGTTGACCCGCTCAAGCATCATCGCGACCTGAATATCCTGATGACCACCGAGCGCACCGACTCCCTGAGCTACGCCGGTGTACGCGAAAACCTGGTGCTGACCCTGGACCAGGTCATGCTCAACAGCTGGAACGAGGTAATGGTCAGCCGCTACGACGGGCCCCACGCCCTGCTCGACTGCCTGCGCGACTACCTCAACCAACTACCGCCGGGGCATCTGCCACGGCTGCGGGTGCGCTGCTTCTGTCACAACCGTGCGCAGTTCATTGCCCAGCGTGTAGAAGAGGTGTTCGACACCGCACAACACCTGCTGCTTGGCCAAGGCAATCATCGTTACCTGTTGCAGGTGCAACAGCATTATCACGTCATGGAACTGACACCGGGCCAGGCCAATCATGTGTCACTGCCAACCCAGGACGCGCTGATTGCCTACCTCAGCGAGGAACTGGCCAGCTACAGCCCTTGGCACCTTGACGTCATGGCCCTGGAAGACCATGACCTGGCGCTGCTCCTGCCTATGGGCCAGGCCGACTGCGTGCAAGTGTTCTATCGAGTCAATGAACACTTCGCCCAGCTGTATGTACTCGACGAATTCAACGCGCTTTGGCAGCAGCGCTTACCGTTTCATGATGAACAAAGCTTGCTGGCACCGCTGCAACGCTTCCTGCAATCGATCCTCTATCGCCGCCAAGCGCTGTCGTCCCTGGATGCCCGACAGCCCCTGAGTGAAGTGCACACCTTGTACTATCAGTTATTGCCATCGGGCAGCAGCCGCGCGCGCGGCGTAGAGCCACGACCGGCGCCGCAAACCCCTGCCAACAAGCCGTTTTATGACGTGCAGGCAATTATCGGCAAAGGCGCGCCTGGCCAGGTAGGGATCACCCTTTACTGCAATCAGCGGGAATTTTGCGAACTGGAATTTGGCGACCAACTGTTTGCCGTGGTCGCCCGGGAGATCGTCGGGCAACGCCGGGAAACCGAACGTTACCGTTGCTACATCACTGATCTGGACTTGTCAGGACTGCTCGGTGATGTGCAAAGCCCGAGCAATTTGTACCTGCGCTACAAAGCCGAACTGGAACAGTCCCTCAATGCCGCACTGGGCCAGATTTAGAGCGAGAAAGCCCCGCCATCCTTGGGCTGGCCTTCGACACTGAGCAATTCCAGCTTGAGCGTTTTGCCACCCGGTGCAGGCCAGTCGATATGCTGGCCCACTTGCAGCCCCAGCAAAGCACTGCCTACCGGAGCCAGGATCGAGATCTTGCCTTCGTCGGCGTTCGCGTCCTTGGGGTAGACCAGCGTCAGGTGATAGTCCTTGCCACTGCTTTGCTCACGGCAATGCACGCTGGAGTTCATGGTCACGACACCCGCAGTCACTTCATCGTGACCGACCACGTCTTCGGCGCGGTCGAGTTCGGCTTGCAACGCTTCGACGCCGGGAAACTCGTCGCCCAAGCGGTCGATCAGTTGCTCAAGACGCTGCACGTCAAGACGGGTAAGAATGATGGAAGGTGCGGTCATGATTCAGGCAGACTCCTTTTTTCTGCACAAAAAAGCAAAACCCCGCCAGAAAAAGGCGGGGTTCTCACGGACCTCGATGAGTTGAGGTGTACCCGGACACTACCACAGCGTCACAAATAAACAAGATGCTGTCAGGCTTGGGCCTTGCGCTGCTCAGCTTGCGCGCAGATCACCCGGCGCCGCGCATCGTCGGCGGAGCGCCATTCACGGATGTCTTCCACGTGGCGGAAGCAGCCGAGGCAGACTTTCTGCTCGTCCAGGCGACACAAACTGATACAAGGTGACGGCACCGCCGGGCTGACATTGCTGAACAGCGGCTTGGGCGGGCGTACAGGTACAGGCTGGGTCACGGTCAGATCTCTTCGAAATCCAGCTCGGCGCCGGTATATTCCTCGACGAGGCGCGCGAGCATTTCGCCCAGCAACTCTTCACTTTTGTCGCACTGCCATTTGCCGCTTTCTTCGTCGTAGTCGAAGTGAACGCCACCGGAGCGCGCAGCCAGCCACAGCTGACGCAGCGGCTCCTGGCGACTGAAGATCAGTTGCGGGCCGCTCTCGAACTTGACGGTCAGCACACCAGCCGAGTTTTCCAGATCCACATCCAGGTCGCTGTCGTCGAAAATATCTTCCAGCTTCTCCTGGGTGGCATCCACCAGGTCGTGAAAACGGGCTTCGGTCAAACTCATTGTGGCAACCTCAAAAGTGTCTGGTTTTGCTCAAGCGGGGCACAATACGGACGCGCTTCGCCGATTGCAAAGGATACCGATTTCATAACAGATGGCAGTACGAAATATCATCAAGTAGCGTAGCCCGCTTCTTGTGCTCCTCGGCAAAGCCCCGCCGGACGGGTAGTGCGGCGCATAGGCAAGCTGCCGGGTGGTCGGTATACTCGGGCGCAATTAATGCATATTCAAGGATTTCGCCATGAAGCGCCTGATCTCTTCCCTTGCTGCGCTCGTCGCGGTCGCTTGCCTCGTTAGTGCCTGTGGCCAGAAAGGCCCGTTGTACCTGCCGGATGACAGCAAAGATCCGAATGAACAGGCGCAATCGTCGCAAAAGCCGTCAAAAGCGCATAAGCACGACACCTACTAAGGGAAACTTATGGACGCTTTTAACTACCGGGACGGCGAGCTGTTCGCGGAAGGCGTGGCGCTGTCCGCGATTGCCCAGCGCTTTGGTACCCCGACCTACGTGTACTCCCGTACGCATATCGAAGCCCAATACCGCTCGTTCACTGACGCCCTCGATGGCGTGCCGCATCTGGTGTGCTACGCGGTCAAGGCCAACTCCAACCTGGGTGTGCTGAATGTCCTGGCGCGCATGGGCGCCGGTTTCGACATCGTCTCCCGTGGCGAGCTCGAACGCGTATTGGCCGCCGGCGGCCAGGCTGAGAAAATCGTGTTCTCCGGCGTCGGCAAGACCCGCGAAGACATGCGCCGCGCCCTGGAAGTCGGCGTGCATTGCTTCAACGTCGAATCCACCGACGAGCTGGAGCGCCTGCAAGTCGTTGCCGCCGAGATGGGCGTTCGTGCGCCGATCTCCCTGCGCGTCAACCCGGATGTCGACGCCGGCACCCACCCGTACATTTCCACCGGTCTCAAAGAGAACAAGTTCGGCATCGCCATCGCCGACGCCGAAGAGGTGTACATCCGCGCCGCGCAACTGCCGAACCTGGAAGTGCTGGGTGTCGACTGCCATATCGGCTCGCAACTGACCACACTGCCACCCTTTCTGGATGCCCTTGACCGTCTGCTGGCCTTGATCGATCGTTTGGGCGAGTGCGGCATCTACCTGCAGCACATCGACCTGGGCGGCGGCGTCGGCGTACGTTATAGAGACGAAGAGCCACCGTTGATTAGCGACTATATCCAGGCCGTGCGCGAACGCATCGAAGGCCGCGACCTGACGCTGATGTTCGAGCCGGGCCGCTATATCGTCGCCAACGCCGGCGTGCTGTTGACCCAGGTCGAGTACCTCAAGCACACCGAACACAAGGACTTCGCCATCGTCGATGCGGCGATGAACGACCTGATCCGCCCGGCGCTGTACCAGGCCTGGATGGATGTCACCGCCGTGACGCCTCGCGCAAGCGAAGCACGTACCTATGACATCGTCGGCCCGATCTGCGAGACCGGCGACTTCCTGGCCAAGGATCGTCAGCTGGCCCTGGAAGAAGGTGATCTGCTGGCCGTGCATTCGGCGGGTGCCTATGGGTTTGTCATGAGTTCCAACTACAACACTCGCGGCCGTGCCGCCGAGGTGCTGGTGGACGGTGATCAAGCATTTGAAGTGCGTCGCCGCGAGACGGTAGCCCAGTTGTATGCTGGCGAAAGCCTGCTGCCGGAGTAAGCCATGCTGCTGCGTTTTACCAAGATGCACGGGCTGGGCAATGATTTCATGGTTCTGGACCTGGTCAGCCAGCACGCGCACATCCTGCCCAAACACGCCAAACAGTGGGGCGATCGTCACACCGGCATCGGTTTCGACCAGTTGCTGCTGGTGGAGGCGCCGAGCAACCCGGAGGTGGACTTCCGCTACCGGATCTTCAATTCCGACGGTTCCGAAGTGGAACAGTGCGGCAACGGTGCGCGCTGCTTTGCACGCTTTGTGCTGGACAAGCGCCTGACGGCCAAGCGCCAGATTCGCGTCGAAACCAAGGGCGGTGTGATCGAACTGGATATTCGCAGTGACGGCCAGATCAGCGTCAACATGGGCGCGCCACGCCTGGTGCCGGCGGATATTCCGTTCCAGGCCACCGAGCAGGCCCTCAGTTACCCGCTGGACGTGGATGGCAAAACCGTGGATATCGCCGCCGTGTCCATGGGCAACCCCCATGCGGTACTGCGGGTCAACGACATCAATAACGCCCCGGTGCACGAACTGGGGCCGAAGATCGAACATCACCCGCGCTTTCCAGCGCGGGTCAATGTGGGCTTCCTGCAGGTGATCGACCGTACCCGCGCGCAATTGCGCGTTTGGGAACGCGGCGCCGGCGAAACCCAGGCTTGCGGTACCGGCGCTTGTGCCGCTGCCGTAGCCGCGATCAGCCAGGGGTGGATGGACTCGCCGCTGCTGATCGACCTGCCCGGTGGACGCTTGTCCATCGAATGGGCAGGCCCTGGCCACCCGGTGATGATGACCGGGCCGGCCTCGCGTGTATACGAAGGACAGGTCCGTCTATGAGTGAGCCAAGCCAATGACCGATAAGCCTCAAGTACCCGCACACGCTACCCCGAGTGAAAGCCTGGAGGCCGCTGCTGTCGCGGCGTACCTTGAGGCTAATCCGGACTTCTTCGTCGAGCATGAAGAACTGCTGCCGGCCTTGCGCATTCCCCACCAGCGCGGCGATACCGTGTCGCTGGTGGAACGACAGATGAAGATCCTGCGCGAGCGCAATATTGAAATGCGCCATCGGCTTTCCCACCTGATGGACGTGGCCCGCGACAACGACCGCTTGTTCGACAAGACCCGCCGCCTGATCCTGACCCTGATGGACGCCGCCAGCCTGGAAGAAACGGTGATCGCCGTGGAAGACAGCCTGCGCGAGGACTTCCAGGTGCCCTTTGTCAGCCTGATCCTGTTCAGCGACAACCCGATGCCGGTGGGTCGCTGGGTCACAGGTGGTGAAGCACAGACAGCCATCGGCGGCTTGCTGTCCGAAGGCAAGACTGTCAGCGGCACCTTGCGTGAACATGAACTGGACTTCCTGTTTGGTGCCGAGCAGCGCAAGCAGATCGGTTCTACCGCCGTCATCGCCGTCAGCCATCAAGGCTTGCACGGCGTGCTGGCCATCGCCAGCCGTGACCCTGCGCACTACAAAAGTTCGGTGGGCACGCTGTTCCTGACCTACATCGCCGAAGTACTGGGCCGCGTCCTGCCGCGCCACACCACCACACTGCGCGCGGTGCGCTGACCATGGAGCGGCAACTGGACGCCTACTGCGCTCACCTGCGCAATGAGCGCCAGGTGTCGCCCCACACCCTTGAAGCCTATCGGCGGGACTTGAACAAGGTCCTGGCCTATTGTGAGAAACAGCACGTCAGTAGCTGGAAAGCCCTGGATATCCAGGCCCTGCGCAGCCTGATCGCCCGGTTGCACCAGCAAGGCCAGTCCTCGCGCAGCCTGTCTCGCCTGCTGTCGGCAGTGCGCGGCCTCTATCACTATCTCAATCGCGAAGGCTTGTGCGATCACGACCCGGCCAATGGCCTGTCCCCGCCCAAAGGCGAGCGGCGCCTGCCCAAGACCCTGGATACCGATCGTGCCTTGCAGCTGCTCGATGGTGCGGTAGAGGATGACTTCCTGGCCCATCGCGACCAGGCAATCCTTGAGCTGTTCTATTCTTCGGGCCTGCGCCTGTCGGAGCTGACAAGCCTGAACCTCGATCAGTTGGACCTCGCCGATGGTCTGATACAAGTGCTCGGCAAAGGCAGCAAGACCCGCGTACTGCCGGTGGGCAGAAAAGCCCGCGAAGCCTTGCAGCTATGGCTGCCACTGCGCCTTTTGACCAACCCGGCGGACGATGCGGTGTTCGTCAGCCAGCAAGGCCGACGCCTGGGGCCCCGAGCGATCCAGCTTCGGGTCAAGGCCGCCGGCGAGCGGGAGCTGGGGCAGAATCTGCACCCGCACATGCTGCGCCATTCCTTCGCCAGCCACCTGCTGGAGTCCTCCCAGGATCTGCGCGCCGTACAGGAACTGCTCGGCCACGCCGATATCAAGACCACTCAGATCTATACACACCTGGACTTCCAGCACCTGGCAACGGTGTACGACAGCGCCCATCCCCGGGCCAAACGCATCAAAGGCAGCGACTCATGAGTATCAAGCTGATCACCTTCGACCTGGACGACACCCTCTGGGACAACGTACCCGTCATCATCAGCGCCGAAGCGTCGATGCGCGAATGGCTGGCGCTCAACGCCTCCAAGGTCGGGGACCTACCCCTGGAGCATTTCGCCAGCCTGCGCCAGCAAGTATTGCAGCGTCATCCCGAGCTCAAGCACCGCATCAGCATCCTGCGCCATCGGGTGTTGATGCTGGCATTCGAAGAGGCCGGCTATCCCCAGCCTGAAGCGGCGCAAATGGCGGATGTGTGCTTCGAAGCGTTCATACATGCACGTCACCAGCTCACCGTGTTCCCGGAAGCCGAGCCGATGCTCAAGGCGCTGCGCCAGCACTTCCTGCTGGGGGTGATCACCAATGGCAATGCCGATGTGCAGCGCGTTGGCCTGGCGGACTACTTCCATTTTGCCTTGCGCGCTGAAGATATCGGCATCGCCAAGCCGGACGCGCGGCTGTTTGACGAAGCGTTGCAGCGTGGCGGGGTGGACGCCAGTGCGGCCGTGCATGTGGGCGATCACCCTGGGGATGATATCGCCGGGGCACAGCAGGCCGGGTTGCGGGCGGTGTGGTTTAACCCGACGGGCAAAGTGTGGGATGCGCCAAAGCGCCCGGATGCAGAGATTCGTAGCCTGACAGCACTACCGGAGTTGCTCCTCAGCTGGCAGTAACACTAGAGATCCAACTGTGGGAGGGGGCTTGCTCCCGATTGCGGTGTATCAGGTACCCAATGTACTGGCTGACACACTGCAATCGGGAGCAAGCCCCCTCCCACATTTAGAACACCACAAGGCTCGGATAAATCATCAGGCATGAAAAAGCCCGCAGCGACGGCGGGCTTTTTCTTACAAGCAGGAGGCAGACCTTAGATAGGTCGGCTGCCGTACTTGTTATCCGGCTTCTTCGGTGGGTCTGCAACCACGTTAGCCTCGACTTCGACCACTTTGCCGCCTTTAGCGAGGAACTCTTCCATCGCACGGGCCAGGGCATCGCGCTCTTTGTTCTTGGCTTCAACGCTTGGCAGCTCGTCTACCGAAACAGCAGCCTTGGCTTTGCCTTTGGCTTTGGGAGCCGCGTCATCGGCACCGCCATCCTCGGCATCGTCAGCAACGTCTTCCGCCGCTACTTCAAGACCTTCTTCGGTGTCGTCTTCATCACCTACTTCGAGGTCGTCTTGTTCCAGATCATCGTCGCTCATGTTCTACCTCATGACTTGCGAAAAGCAGATTAGTTATAGCCCAGCTTCACCCTCTGTCGAGGTCGCCGGAAAAAAATCAACATCCACCGGATTTCCAGTGGCTTATGCCTCTTCACCGTGCAAGGTGGCGAGGACTTTACGAGCACCGCCATGATCACGGTGCTCGCCCAGATAAACACCTTGCCAGGTCCCCATCGCCAAGCGGCCGGCCTTGACCGGCAAACTCAGCTGGCAACCCAGCAGACTGGCCTTGAAGTGCGCCGGCAGATCATCCGGACCTTCGTCGTTGTGTTCAAACCCTGCGCGGCCCTGTGGCACCAGCAGGTTGAAAAAACGCTCGAAGTCACGGCGAACCGCCGGGTCGGCATTCTCGTTGACGGTCAACGAGGCCGAGGTGTGCTGCAGCCACAAATGCAACAGGCCCACACGGCAAGCCTTCAATTCAGGCAAGCCGGCAAGCAACTCGTCCGTTACCAGATGAAAGCCCCGGGGCTTGGCCCGCAGGGTAATCAGGGTCTGTTGCCACATACAGTTCTCCGCCCATCGGCGCGCATTCTAGCGCGCTCTGGGAAAAAACAAAGTGCCGAATACGCCTTCATGCCTGTAAGACATTTGCACTCTGAAAAGTGCCGTGTGGATCCCATCACAAAGTTGATAAAAAACCCATACACCTTTAGCCAAAGACAAACACCAGACAAAAAAATGCCCGGCAAGCCGGGCATGTTTTTTTCGCGTACTTACAAGTTGTAGCCGCGCTCGTTGTGTTGCGCCAGGTCGAGGCCCACAGCCTCTTCTTCCTCAGTGACACGCAGGCCCATGACCATGTCCAGCACCTTGAGGATGACGAAGGTCACGATGGCTGTATAGATCACAGTGAAGCCTACGCCTTTGCACTGGATCCAGACCTGGGCAGCGATATCGGTCACGGTGCCGAAACCGCCCAGTGCCGGGGCTGCAAACACACCGGTGAGGATCGCACCGACGATACCGCCGATACCGTGCACACCGAAGGCGTCCAGGGAGTCGTCGTAGCCCAGCTTGCGCTTGAGGCTGGTGGCGCAGAAGAAGCACACCACACCGGCAACCAGCCCGATCACCAGAGCACCCATCGGGCCCACGGTGCCAGCGGCTGGCGTCACGGCGACCAGGCCGGCCACCACACCTGAGGCAATGCCCAGTGCACTTGGCTTGCCGTGAGTGATCCACTCGGCGAACATCCAGCCCAGCGCCGCAGCAGCCGTGGCAATCTGGGTCACCAGCATCGCCATGCCCGCCGTGCCGTTGGCCGCCGCAGCGGAGCCGGCGTTGAAGCCAAACCAGCCGATCCACAGCATGGCCGCGCCGATCAAGGTATAACCCAGGTTGTGCGGTGCCATTGGTGTAGTCGGGAAGCCTTTACGCTTGCCCAGCACGATGCACGCCACCAGGCCCGCCACACCCGCGTTGATGTGCACGACGGTGCCGCCGGCGAAGTCCAGCACGCCCCAGTCCCACATCAGGCCACCGTTGCCGCTCCAGACCATGTGCGCGATCGGCGCGTAGACCAGGGTGAACCAGATAGCCATGAAGATCAGCATCGCGGAGAACTTCATGCGCTCTGCGAAGGCACCGACGATCAGCGCCGGGGTGATGATGGCGAAGGTCATCTGGAAGGTGATGAACACGGCTTCCGGAAACAGCGCCGCAGGCCCGGTGATGCTGGCCGGGGTGACACCCGCCAGGAACGCCTTGCCCAGGCCGCCGAAGAAGGAGTTGAAGTTGACCACACCCTGTTCCATACCGGTGGTATCAAACGCGATGCTGTAGCCGTAGACGACCCACAGGATGCTGATCAAGCCGGTGATGGCAAAGCACTGCATCATCACTGACAGAATATTCTTGGAGCGGACCATGCCGCCGTAGAACAGCGCCAGGCCAGGGATGGTCATGAACAGCACCAAAGCGGTGGCGGTCAGCATCCAGGCGGTGTCGCCGGAGTTGAGGACTGGAGCAGCCACTTCGTCTGCCGCCATGGCCAGGCTTGGCATTACGATGGACAGCAGGGCTCCGAGCCCTGCGAATTTACGCAGAGTCATAGTGTTTTCTCCTGGGGCGTTGGGGTTTGGCGGCTTAGATTGCGTCGGTATCGGTTTCGCCGGTACGGATGCGAATAGCCTGTTCCAGATTGACCACGAAGATCTTGCCGTCACCGATCTTGCCGGTGTTGGCCGCCTTGGTTATCGCCTCGATAACCCGGTCAAGATCCTTGTCGTCAATGGCGACATCAATCTTCACCTTCGGCAGGAAATCGACTACGTATTCCGCGCCACGATACAGCTCGGTATGACCCTTCTGCCGACCGAAGCCCTTGACCTCAGTAACGGTAATGCCCTGCACGCCGATCTCGGACAGTGACTCGCGTACATCGTCCAACTTGAACGGCTTGATGATGGCAGTGACTAGCTTCATGAAAACTCTCTCCCGAATTGGTGGACTTGCCCCAGGAAAACAAACCCGTCTCAAGTCTAAGCGCAGTGCCTGGCTTTGTAACGCATCGTCGCCTCGGCATTTGCCGTTGCGACGCCAGCGATCCACTGGTGACGAAACCTGTACCCCTGATCCGTCGGCGCACTGCATTCGTCACAGCGACTGCATCAGTGCATGGGTCATGATCGTCTAAGCAGAAACCTTGCCAGCTCCGTAAAAACCACTGAAATCAGTCCCTTGCTCACTTGTGCCCACCCACGGGGCGTGCGTGTGGCCGCAATGCGCATCAAAACGGTGCGCAGCCGCCCGCTTTGATGCGCGAAAACCGTGCGCAACGCGGCATGAAAAAGACTATAGACGCTGCGTGATACACTGCTGGCCAACTGTTTTCCGGAATGTTTCCCATGCTCGCGCCCAAAGACCTCCTCGACGCCCTGAGCGGCCACGCCTCTCGCCTGTTCAGCGGCGACACCCCGCTGCCCCGCAATGAAATCGAAAGCCAGTTCAAGGCATTGCTGCAAAGTGGTTTCAGCAAGCTCGACCTGGTCAGCCGGGAAGAGTTTGACAGCCAGATGGTGGTGCTGGCCCGCACGCGTGCGCGGTTGGAGAGCCTGGAGGCGAAGGTGGCTGAACTTGAAGCACGGTTGGCGCCATCCTCTGCTGAATAAACACGGTTAGTGTGGGAGCTGTCTTGCCTGCGATGGCGGTGCATCAGCGGATGATTCTTTGCTGAC
Organism: Pseudomonas sp. NCIMB 10586; assembly: GCF_023127895.1. Classification (NCBI taxonomy): domain Bacteria; kingdom Pseudomonadati; phylum Pseudomonadota; class Gammaproteobacteria; order Pseudomonadales; family Pseudomonadaceae; genus Pseudomonas; species Pseudomonas sp. NCIMB 10586. The sequence goes on along the minus strand of NZ_SPKQ01000007.1, from coordinate 324,175 downwards.
ATACCGCTATCGCAGGCAAGCCAGCTCCCACATTTGTTTTGCATTGCCGCCCGGATACGTTCTGTAAAATCTCCCTCGCCCCGCTCCGTCCCACCTCGTCTACCCTTGAAAAACCCGCAGGAAGCGGCCCACCCATTCAAGGAACGAGCATGTCCCTCGCTATCGTGCACAGCCGCGCCCAGGTCGGCGTTGAAGCCCCCGCCGTCACCGTTGAAGTGCATATGGCCAATGGCTTGCCATCGCTGACGCTGGTGGGCCTGCCGGAAACTGCAGTGAAGGAAAGCAAGGATCGCGTTCGCAGCGCCATTCTCAACTCGGCGCTGCAATACCCGGCCCGGCGCATCACCCTCAATCTCGCGCCCGCCGACCTGCCCAAGGACGGCGGGCGCTTTGATCTGGCGATTGCCCTGGGGATCCTGGCGGCCAGTGTGCAAGTGCCGGCCTTGATGCTTGATGACGTGGAGTGCCTTGGTGAGTTGGCGTTATCGGGCGAGGTACGGGCGGTGAAGGGTGTGTTGCCGGCCGCGCTTGCGGCGCGCAAGGCCGGGCGCACCGTGATAGTGCCCAGGGCCAATGCCGAGGAAGCCTGCCTGGCGTCGGGGCTCAAAGTGATTGCGGTGGACCACCTGCTGCAAGTGGTGGCGCACCTTAATGGGCATGTGCCGATTGAGCCCTACAGGTCCGACGGCTTGCTGTACTTGAACAAGCCTTACCCGGACCTGAGTGAAGTGCAGGGCCAACTGGCAGCCAAGCGTGCCTTGCTGATTGCGGCGGCCGGCGCACATAACCTGCTGTTCAGCGGGCCACCCGGTACCGGCAAAACCCTGTTGGCCAGCCGCCTGCCGGGCTTGCTGCCACCGCTGAGCGAGCAGGAGGCGCTGGAAGTGGCCGCGATCCAATCCGTGGTCAGCCTGGCCCCCCTGAGCCATTGGCCTAATCGCCCGTTCCGCCAGCCGCACCACTCGGCATCCGGCCCGGCGCTGGTGGGTGGCGGCTCGAAGCCGCAGCCGGGGGAAATCACCCTGGCCCATCACGGCGTGCTGTTTCTGGATGAGCTGCCGGAATTTGATCGCAAGGTACTGGAGGTGCTGCGCGAGCCATTGGAGTCGGGGCATATCGTGATCTCCCGAGCCAGGGACCGGGTGAGTTTCCCGGCACGCTTCCAATTGGTCGCGGCCATGAACCCCTGCCCGTGCGGCTACATGGGCGAACCCAGCGGGCGTTGTCGGTGCACGCCGGAACAGATACAACGCTATCGCAACAAGCTATCCGGGCCGCTGCTGGACCGGATTGATTTGCACCTGACAGTCGCGCGGGAGGTCACTGCGCTGAGCCCCTCCCAACAGGCCGGTGACACCACCGCGCAAGCGTCCGCCCAGGTGGCGCAAGCCCGTGAACGCCAGCACCAGCGCCAGGGTTGTGCCAATGCATTCCTCGATCTGCCACGGCTACGCGAACACTGCCAGTTGACCAAAGCCGATGAAAGCTGGCTGGAAAGCGCGTGCGAACGACTGACATTATCGCTGCGTGCAGCCCACCGATTGCTCAAGGTGGCTCGCACCCTGGCGGACCTTGAGCAAGTGGAAGGCATCGCCCGCCATCATTTGGCGGAGGCGTTGCAGTACCGACCAGCCGCTCATGGCTAGCACTTGTCAGGCAAAATCCAGCAGCAGCCTCGCCACTTCCAGCACCTCTTCCAGCACCGCTTCTGCCGACTCTGCGGAAGGCTTGAGCATCAGGTCATCGGCATAGCCCATCGCCAGGGCGAAGATCTGCCGTGCAGCGCGCTGACACGACTCGCAGCGAAAGACGCCATCGGCAACGCCCCGCTCGATCACTTCGGCAAGCATGCCTTGCCACTGGGCGTTGATCACCAGGTAAGCCTGGGCCATTTGCGGGTCGTGCATGGCTTCGTCCCAGGCGTCGAGCCACAGCGCCCAAGCGGCGTCAGCGGTGCTGGGCAGGCAGTCGCGCAAGAACCCCATAAGCGCCTCCAGCGGTGGAGCATCGGCCAACGGCTCGCGCACTTCATCCAATTGCTCATTGGCAAAGCGCACAAAAGCTTCGCGACGCAGTTCATTCCAGTCACTGAAATAGTGATAGACGTGACTGCGTGACAGCCCGGCATGTTCGGCCAAGTCACGGGTGGACACCGCGGCAAAGCCCTTACTGCGAAACAGCTCAAGAGCGGCGGCGATGATCTGGTCTTTACGGTCGATACGCGACATGGGCAATTCCTTCGGGCGCCGGTAGATGAGCGGCGCTTGCTTTTTGAGCGATCGCTCAAAGATACTTGAGCAGTCGCTCAATAATAGCGTCTATCACTCCTTTGGTGCACCCATGACATCCGTCACCCCCCAAATTCTGATCGAAGAAAGCCAGAAAATCGGCCAGCAGTCCGCCAGCCAGACACTCAAGGCTATTGCCAAAGCCTATCCCGGCAAGCTGTCTTGCACCTTGTCGCTGGTGGCGCTGGAGAACGCACTGTTGTTGGCCTATCCGCTGTTTGCCGGGTTCGCGGTGGATTCGATTATCCGCGGCGATGCCACCAGTGCGTTGTTCTATGCCGCCGTGGTCATGGCGTTCTGGGTGGTCGGGGCGGCACGGCGAGCGCTGGATACACGCACGTTCACGCGCATTTACGCCGACCTTGCGGTGCCAGTCATCCTCAACCAGCGCCAACAGAACCACAGCACCTCGAAATCAGCGGCACGGGTGGTGCTGGCACGGGAATTTGTCGACTTCTTTGAAAAGCACGTGCCAATCATCGCCACGGCGTTGGTGTCGATTGTGGGCGCGGCGGTAATGTTGATCGTGATTGAGCCATGGGTAGGCATGGCCTGTCTGGCCGCGCTGCTGCTGTGCATGACCTTGTTGCCACGCTTTGCACAGCGCAATCAGGAACTACACGAGCGCCTGAATAACCGCCTGGAGAAAGAAATCGGCCTGGTCGAAAAGGTCGGCGCGCCGACCCTGCGACGTCACTACCAGGTGCTGTCGCGCCTGCGCATCTGGCTTTCAGACCGCGAGGCTGCGGCGTACCTGTTTCTCGGTACGCTCGCGGCTTTGCTGTTTGTGGTCGCGATCAGCCAGTTGGCCTTGTCCCCAGGGGTCAAGGCCGGCCACATCTACGCGGTGATGACTTACCTGTGGACCTTCGTGACCAGCATGGATGAAGCGCCAGGTATGGTCGACCAACTGGCGCGGCTCAAGGACATCGGCAAGCGCGTAGACCCAGGGCTGGGCGACCACTAAGCCTCAACGAAACCGGTCCACCTCCTGACGCAAGCCTGCCGCCAAGGTTTCCAGTTCCTTGGCGGTGACTGCCAGGTTCGACACCACTTCGCGCTGCTCGCTGTTGGCCAGGGCAATGCTCTGCAAGTTACTGCTGAGCAGGGTTGCGGTGCTGCTCTGCTCCTGGGTGGCGGTGGTGATCGCAGCGAATTGCTGGCCGGCCGAGCGGCTTTGCTCATCGATACGCGCCAGGGCCGAGGCGACGTCGGCGTTGCGCGACAGGCCGTCCTGCATCAATACCTTGCCGTGTTCCATGGTGCTGATGGCGTTGCCGGTTTCCTGCTGGATGCTCTGGATCATCGCCGAAATTTCATCGGTGGCCTGGCGGGTGCGCGAGGCCAGGTTGCGCACTTCGTCGGCGACCACGGCAAAACCGCGGCCTTGCTCACCGGCGCGGGCGGCTTCGATGGCGGCGTTGAGCGCCAGCAGGTTGGTCTGTTCGGCGATGGAGGTAATCACACCGACGATCCCGCCGATTTCCTGGGAGCGCTGGCCCAAGGTGTTGATCACCGTGGCGGTGCTGTTCAGGGCAGTGGCAATATGCTCCAGCGACGATGACGCCTCTTGCATCGAGGTGCGGCCGATCCGGGTCTGCTGGGCATTCTCTTGCGCCAGGCGCTCGGTGTTGCCCATGTTGTCGGCGATGTTCAACGACGTAGCGCTGAACTCTTCCACCGCGCCGGCCATGCTGGTGATCTCGCCGGACTGTTGCTCCATGCCTTCGTAGGCGCCACCGGATAGCCCCGACAGCGCCTGGGCGCGGCTGTTGACCTGTTCGGCAGCACTGCGGATATGCGAAACCATGGTCGACAGCGCCTCACCCATCTGATTGAAGCTGCGCGCCAACTGCCCGATTTCGTCATGGCTGGACACGTTAAGGCGTGCGCTCAAGTCGCCTGCGCCCAGAGCTTGCGCCTGGCGTACCAAATCACTCAATGGCGCCAGCTTGCTGCGCAACAGCCACACCGTGGCGCCCACTGCCAGCAACATCGCCAGCACGCTGCCGATCACCAGGCGAATCCCGACTTCCCACGTCACGGCGCGTATTTCCGCCTTGGGCATACTCGCCACCACCGCCCAGGGTCCGCCTTCGAACGGCACCGAGACGCTATAGAAATCTTCGTTCTTGTCGCTCCAGAAATGCCCTGCCCCCGGCGTCTTTGCCAGGTCGAGCATCACGGCAATGGCCTGGTCCGGCGCCTGCACGCCGGCTGGCGGCACCAGCCAATGCTTCTGCTCATCCAGCAGCGCCAGGGAGCCGGTCTGGCCGAGACGGAAGCGCTTGAGATTTTCAAACTGGGCGTTCTGCGCGTCGGTGTAATCGAAGCCGATAAACAGCACGGCGATGACCTTGCCGCTGCTGTCACGCACCGGGCTGTACTGGGTCATGTAGGAACGGTCGAACAATACCGCACGGCCGATATAGGTTTGCCCGTCGGCAACACGCTGGTAAGCCGCGCCCTGGCGGTCAAGCACCGTACCGATGGCACGGTTGCCATCCTGCTTGGTCAAGGAAGTGCTCACGCGGATAAAGTCGTCGCCGCTGCGCACGAATACGGTGGCCACACCGCCGGACATTTGCTTGAACTCATCCACTTCTTCGAAATTGTTGTTCAGCACCTCATTACCCAGGTACAGGCTCGGCGTCTGTACACCGGCCACGGCCACGGGTTGGTCGGCACGCACACTCAGGCCGGCGCCGAAGCGTTTTTCAAACAGCCCGCTCAAACGCTGGGTACTCTCGCGCAAGGTGCTGTGGAAGGTATTGAGTTGGTCGGCGAGCAAACGCGCCTCGCTGGCCAGGTGCTCCTCACGGGTGTCGAGGTTGGCGGAGTCGAGGGAACGCAGGGCAAACACAGTGCTGCCGCTGATAACGACAGCCAGAATCACTGCAAGGGCGAGACCTAACTGGGAGGCAATCCGGGCACGAGGTTGAGACATGACAGCTCCTGGCCGAGGCCAGGATCATCCTGATCTCATAGCGCTGCTCGGCAAATTATCTAGTGGGAAACGTTGGTGCACGATGGTTCCAACACACCTTCTTCGGCGGCACTTGGTAATACTTGAGCGAATCACAGGGGTATCCCGCAAACGATTGCATCAAACGCCGGCACCTACTCAATCGAGACGTTCAACCTGGGGCAACTCCATCGCTTTGACTTCACCTTGAAGAAACTCCGCCAGCCGTCGCAAGCGTTCCCCCCCGGGACGGGTTTTCGGCCACACCAGGTAGTAACTTTCCCCACTGGCGACCGCCCTGGGCCACGGCAGGCTCAGGCGTCCCTGGGCGACATCTTCGGCCACCATCAACAAATCGCCCATGGACACGCCATAACCACGCGCCGCCGCGATCATGCCCAACTCAAGGGTATCGAACACCTGCCCGCCCTTGAGAGACACCCGGGACGACAACCCCATGCGCTCCAGCCAGTTGCGCCAGTCGCGACGATCAGGCGTGGGATGCAACAACTCGGCACTCGCCAGGCGGGCAGCGTCCCAAGGCCCATCATCCAGCAGGTTCGGCGCGCCCACGGGGATCAGCAATTCGGGGAACAGGTAACTGGCCTCCCAGTCCGCCGGAAAATGCCCATCGCTCAACAACACCGCACAGTCGAAGGGTTCCTGGTTGAAGTCCACTTCATCCACGCTCATCCACGCACTGGTCAGTTGCACCTCATTGCCTGGCTGCAAGGCGCGGAAGCGACTCAGGCGCGCCAATAGCCAGCGCATGGTCAAGGTGGACGGTGCCTTCATGCGCAGAATGTCATCTTCAGTATTCAAGGTATGACAGGCGCGCTCCAACGCAGCGAAGCCTTCGCGCACGCCGGGCAGCAACAGGCGCGCGGCTTCGGTGAGCTGCAGATTGCGACCGCTGCGCTGGAAAAGGCGGCAGGCGAAATGCTCCTCGAGGGTGCGGATATGCCGGCTGACCGCACTTTGGGTGATGGACAGTTCCTGCGCCGCACGGGTGAAGGAGTTGTGCCGGGAAGCGGCTTCAAATGCACGCAGGGCATACAGTGGAGGAAGACGACGAGACATTGGGAAAGCTCCGACGGCGCAATATCGGCACCCTATCAGAATCAACCAGGCATGAGTTTTAATCATGTGAACGATCGCTTTTATCCTTTTGTGCAAAGCGCCCAAAGCGCCGAGAATCAATCTCCCCCCATTTCCTGACTATTTGAGTGTGATGATCATGCAACATCCGGCACGTACCGAACTCTGGGCCATTCTGCGGCTGTCGGGGCCGTTGATTGCCTCACAGTTGGCGCACATGCTGATGGTGCTGACCGACACCCTGATGATGGCGCGCCTGAGCCCCGAAGCCCTGGCCGGCGGCGGCCTGGGCGCGGCGAGCTATTCGTTCGTGGCGATCTTCTGCATCGGCGTGATTGCCGCGGTGGGCACCCTGGTCGCCATTCGTCACGGCGCAGGCGATATCGACGGCGCCACGCGCCTCACCCAGGCCGGGCTGTGGCTGGCGTGGTTGATGGCCCTGGCAGCGGCGCTGCTGCTATGGAACTTGAAGCCGGTGCTGCTGATGTTCGGCCAGACCGAAACCAACGTACAAGCGGCGGGGCAATTCCTCACCATCCTGCCTTTCGCCCTGCCCGGCTATCTGACTTTCATGGCGCTGCGCGGCTTTACCAGCGCGATCGGCAAGGCGACGCCGGTGATGGTGATCAGCCTGTGCGGCACCGTGGTCAACTACCTGCTCAACCACGCCTTGATCGAAGGCATGTTCGGCCTGCCGAAACTGGGCCTGATGGGCATTGGCCTGGTGACCGCCATCGTCGCCAACGGCATGGCGCTGGCATTGATGTGGTACATCCGCAGCAACCGCGCCTACGCCGCCTACCCGCTGGGTACCGGCCTGCTGCGCTTGAATACCCACTACCTGCGCGAGCTGTGGCGCCTGGGCCTGCCGATCGGCGGCACCTATGCAGTAGAGGTCGGGCTGTTTGCCTTTGCGGCGTTGTGCATGGGCACCATGGGCAGTACCCAGTTGGCCGCGCATCAGATTGCCCTGCAAATTGTCTCGGTGGCGTTCATGGTACCGGCGGGGATGTCCTACGCGGTGACCATGCGCATCGGCCAGCATTACGGCGCCGGGCAGTTGTTGCAGGCACGCATGGCCGGTCGGGTCGGCATAGGCTTTGGTGCCATGGTAATGCTGGGATTTGCCGTAGTGTTGTGGCTGTTTTCCGACCCGTTGATCGGGCTGTTCCTCGACCATGACAACCCGGCGTTCCATGACGTCATCGTTCTGGCCGTCAGCCTGCTGGCCGTCGCCGCGTGGTTTGAATTGTTCGACGGTGTGCAGACCATTGCCATGGGCTGTATCCGTGGTTTGAAGGACGCCAAGACCACCTTCCTGGTCGGCCTGGGTTGCTACTGGCTGATCGGTGCGCCCTCGGCCTGGCTGATGGCGTTCACTTTAGGCTGGGGGCCCACCGGGGTATGGTGGGGCTTGGCGCTGGGACTGGCGTGCGCGGCGGTGAGCCTGACATGGGCGTTTGAGGCGAAGATGAAGCGGATGATCCGGCAGGAGCCTGAAATGCAGCCTGCCTTTCAGGCCGCACCGACAGAATAAAGCCCTGCTCGGTCAGAACTGTGGGAGGGGGCTTGCTCCCGATTGCTGAGTGTCAGTCACTGCATTTGCTGACTGACGCACCGCTATCGGGAGCAAGCCCCCTCCCACAGTTTTAATTGTATTTGCACGTCTGGATCGCTCAGCCCAACAGCGCCTGCTGGCTTTGCCCAAACATCAGGTACTCCACCAGTTCCGCCAACGGCAACGGCTTGCTGATCAGGTACCCCTGGGCCTGGTCACAACCGAACAACCGCAACAGCTCAAGCTGCTCGGGTGTCTCCACGCCTTCGGCCACCACTTCCAGGTTGAGGTTGTGGGCCAGGTTGATCATCGCGTGTACCAATTTGCGGTTTTCTTCGCGCTCTTCCATGCCGCCGACAAAACTTTTGTCGATCTTCAACAAAGCGATCGGCAGGCTGTTGAGGTGCACGAATGACGAAAACCCGGTGCCGAAGTCATCCAGGGAGAACCGCACGCCGAGGCGGCCCAGGGCGTCCATGGTCTGCTTGACCAGATCGCTGCGGCGCATCACCGCGGTTTCAGTCAATTCGAACTCCAGCCATTGCGCTTCCACGCCACGCTCGGCAATCAGCCGACTGAGTGTGGAGAGCAATTGGCTGTCCTGGAACTGGCGAAACGACAGGTTGACGGCCATGTGCAGCGGCGGCAGGCCGCGTTCGCGCAGGTCTTGCATGTCGCGCAGGGCCCGGGAAATCACCCAGTAGCCCAAAGGCACGATCAGGCCACTCTGCTCGGCCAGCGGCACGAATTCGCTGGGTGGCAACAAGCCGCGCTCACCGTGGCGCCAGCGCACCAGGGCTTCGAGGCCGACGATATGACCGTCGTCCAAGTCCAGGCGCGGCTGGTAATGCAGCTCCAGCTCATCGCGGCGCAAAGCCCGGCGCAGTTCACTTTCCAGGTCGGCCAGGCTGCGAGCGTTGCGGTTGATGCGTTCATTGAAGATGTGAAAGGTGCAGCCCTGGGTGCTTTTGGCCTGCTGCATGGCGATATGGGCGTGCCACATCAACGGGTCAGCGCCGGCGCGGGCGCGCGCATGTGCCACGCCCAGGCTGCAGCCGATCAACAAGCTTTCGCCATCGACCCAGTAAGGCTCGGCCATCACTTCGGTGATGCGCTCGGCCATCCACTCGGCACGCTGGGGCGCGCGACGGGTGTCGATCAGCAAGGCAAATTCATCGCTGCCCAGCCGCGCCAGCTGGTCCCCGGCTTCGAGCTGGCTCTTGAGCCGCGACACCACTTGCAGGATCAACCGATCGCCGGCCTGGTGGCCGAGGGCGTCGTTGGCATGACGGAAGTTGTCCAGGTCCAGATGGCCCAGAGCCAGGCCGCGGCCTTCGTTGTCCGCCAGCCGCGCCGCCAGCAGTGTCTGGAAGCCCTGGCGGTTGGCGATACCGGTGAGCGGGTCCTGCTCGGCCAAGCGCTGCAAGGTGTTCTCCAGAACGCCGCGCTCGCGCACATGGCGCAAGCAGCGGCGCAATGTTTCAGGGTCCAGCCCATTCAGGATCAACCAGTCGCTGACACCGAGCGGCGACACCAGCGGCTCCTGCTCCAACAGCAATACACACGGCAAGCTGCAGCGGCCAGGACCGGGCTGCAGGCTGGGTGTGGTCAATAGCACGGCGCCCTGATCGTCATCGAACAGACGACTCACCGAGTCCCAGTTGGGTGCACTGATCAGCACAGCCCCTTCGCCCATCGGCACCAGGCACTCGCGCAACAACGCTGCCCATGCAGGCTCTTCGGCCAGCAGCAGCAAACGCAAGGGTTCGACAGGCGTAGACAAGCTAACTCCCTAGACTCTGCTAAATTTCGTGAGCGATGGCATTATGACGTGCGGCCTGGCAATGATAAATGCGTGACAAATGATAGGTGTTATCAAACACGCAGACTGTGAAAAATAGTCTGAGTATTCCCCACATCCTGCGGCAAAGTAGCAAAACCGGCAAATTTAGATCGAGTGGTACGTCACACCGTCGTTCTAAGGCAGCAGAATCTTGCCAGCCTGTTAAAATGCCCGCCCTTTTGAACAACGACTCCTAAAACTCCGTATGTCCCGACTCAATCCCCGGCAGCAAGAAGCCGTGAACTACGTCGGCGGCCCTCTATTGGTGCTCGCCGGCGCCGGCTCCGGCAAGACCAGCGTGATCACCCGCAAGATCGCGCACCTGATCCAGAACTGCGGCATCCGCGCCCAGTACATCGTCGCCATGACCTTTACCAACAAGGCGGCGCGGGAAATGAAAGAGCGGGTCGGCACCCTGCTCAAGGGCGGCGAAGGCCGCGGCCTGACGGTGTGTACCTTCCACAATCTGGGCCTGAACATCATCCGCAAGGAGCATGTGCGACTGGGCTACAAGCCCGGCTTCTCGATCTTTGACGAGACCGACGTCAAGGCCCTGATGACCGACATCATGCAGAAGGAATACGCAGGCGACGACGGCGTCGACGAAATCAAGAACATGATCGGCTCATGGAAAAACGACCTGATCCTGCCCGCCGAAGCCCTGGAAGCTGCACGCAACCCCAAGGAGCAGACCGCCGCCATCGTCTACACCCACTACCAGCGCACACTCAAGGCGTTCAACGCAGTGGACTTCGACGACCTGATCCTGCTGCCGGTCAAGCTGTTCCAGGAACACAAGGACATCCTGGAGAAGTGGCAAAACAAGGTACGCTACCTGCTGGTGGACGAATATCAGGACACCAACGCCAGCCAATACCTGCTGGTGAAGTTGCTGATTGGTACGCGCAACCAGTTCACCGTGGTGGGCGACGACGACCAGTCGATCTACGCCTGGCGCGGCGCCCGCCCGGAAAACCTGATGCTGCTCAAGGAAGACTACCCGTCGCTGAAAGTGGTGATGCTGGAGCAGAACTATCGCTCCACCAGCCGCATCCTGCGTTGCGCCAACGTGCTGATCTCCAACAACCCCCACGAGTTTGAAAAACAACTGTGGAGCGAGATGGGTCATGGCGATGAGATCCGCGTGATCCGCTGCCGCAACGAAGACGCCGAAGCCGAACGCGTGGCCGTGGAAATCCTCAGCCTGCACCTGCGCACCGACCGGCCCTACAGCGACTTTGCGATCCTGTATCGCGGCAACTACCAGGCCAAGCTGATCGAGCTGAAACTGCAGCACCACCAGGTGCCGTATCGCCTGTCGGGCGGCAACAGCTTTTTCGGACGCCAGGAAGTAAAAGACCTGATGGCCTACTTCCGGCTGATCGTGAACCCGGACGACGACAACGCCTTCCTGCGGGTGATCAACGTACCGCGCCGGGAAATCGGCTCCACTACCCTGGAAAAGCTCGGCAACTACGCCACCGAACGCAAGATTTCCATGTATGCCGCCACCGACGAAATCGGCCTGGGCGAACACCTGGACACGCGCTTCACAGATCGCCTGTCGCGCTTCAAGCGCTTCATGGACAAGGTGCGCGAACAGTGCGCCGGCGAAGACCCGATCAGCGCCCTGCGCAGCATGGTCATGGACATCGACTATGAAAACTGGCTGCGCACCAACAGTTCCAGCGACAAGGCCGCGGATTACCGCATGGGCAACGTCTGGTTCCTGATCGAAGCGCTGAAGAACACCCTGGAAAAAGACGAAGACGGCGAAATGACCGTCGAGGACGCCATCGGCAAGCTGGTGTTGCGTGACATGCTTGAGCGCCAGCAGGAAGAGGAAGACGGCGCCGAAGGCGTGCAGATGATGACCTTGCATGCCTCCAAGGGCCTGGAATTTCCCTACGTGTTCATCATGGGCATGGAAGAAGAAATCCTCCCGCACCGCTCCAGCATCGAAGCCGACACCATCGAGGAAGAACGGCGCCTGGCCTACGTGGGCATCACCCGCGCACGTCAGACCCTGGCCTTCACCTTTGCCGCCAAGCGCAAGCAATACGGCGAAGTCATCGATTGTGCCCCCAGCCGGTTCCTTGACGAGCTGCCGCCCGATGACCTGGCCTGGGAAGGCAATGACGACACCCCCACCGAGGTGAAGGCCGTTCGCGGCAACACCGCCCTGGCGGATATACGCGCAATGCTAAAGCGCTAGAATCGACTACTTTTCAATCTACTTTCGGCGCCTGCTGCGCCATCAGAGGAAGCTTTCCGTGGAAGCACTGCACAAGAAAATTCGCGAAGAAGGCATCGTGCTTTCCGATCAGGTTCTCAAGGTCGACGCCTTTTTGAACCACCAGATCGACCCGGCACTGATGAAACTGATCGGCGACGAATTCGCCGCGCTGTTCAAGGATTCGGGGATCACCAAGATCGTCACCATCGAAGCCTCAGGTATTGCACCGGCGATCATGACCGGGCTGAACCTGGGTGTACCGGTGATCTTCGCGCGTAAGCAGCAGTCGTTGACCCTGACGGAAAACCTGCTGTCGGCAACGGTGTATTCCTTCACCAAGAAAACCGAAAGCACTGTGGCGATCTCCCCACGCCACCTGACCAGCAGCGACCGCGTGCTGGTGATCGATGACTTTTTGGCCAACGGCAAAGCGTCCCAGGCGCTGATTTCGATCATCAAGCAGGCCGGCGCGACTGTTGCGGGCTTGGGGATCGTGATCGAGAAGTCGTTCCAGGGTGGGCGTGCGGAGCTGGATGCGCAGGGTTATCGGGTTGAGTCGCTGGCGCGGGTGAAGTCCTTGAGCGGTGGTGTGGTCACCTTCATCGAGTAATTTGCTCCACAGCAAATACCAAGTGAACACAGTTTAAAATGTGGGAGGGGGCTTGCTCCCGATTGCGGTGTATCAGTCACCAGATGTGTTGGCTGACCCACTGCTATCGGGAGCAAGCCCCCTCCCACATTTACCCTCTATTGCCTGTTAGTGCGCGGTGGCCTGGAGGCCGGCGAGTAACAGGCGCTGATACAGATCCTCCTTGAACCCCTCGGGATTATCCAAGCGCATCCGCTTCAAATGCTCGGGAAATGCCTCCGGCTCCGGCGCGTCGAGTGCCGCCTTGCCCAACTCCAGAATCTCCGTCAGCTTGAATTTGCTCTTGAGCCAGTTCAGCGCTCGCAACAAGTCCCGCTCCTCATCCGTGAAATCACTGCCCAACGGGTATTCCGGGAACAACCGTCGATGCTTGGCCTGAATCGCCTGGAGGCGTTCCGGCGTGTTGTCCGCAAAGCGCGGATCCAGCTGGAAGTCCTTGGGCAGCTTGCCGGCCTTTTGTGCCTGCTCAATCAAGTCGCCCTGGAAACGCGAGTCGGTGATATTGAGCAGCGCTTCGATCACCTTGGCATCCGTCTGCCCGCGCAAGTCGGCAATGCCGTACTCGGTAATGACGATATCCCGCAGGTGCCGGGGAATGGTGCAGTGGCCGTACTCCCAGACAATATTGGAACTGACCTCGCCCGCCGACTCCCGCCAGCTGCGCAAAATCAGGATTGAACGCGCACCGTCCAGCGCATGCCCCTGGGCAACGAAATTGTATTGCCCGCCCACACCGCTGAGCACGCGACCGTCTTCCAGCTGGTCGGCCACGCCGGCACCGAGCAATGTGACCATGATTGCGCTGTTGATGAAGCGCGCATCCAGGCGCTGCAGCCGCTTGAGTTCTTCCTGGCCGTACAGCTCGTTGATATAGCTGATGGCAGTCATGTTGAATTCGAGACGCTTGGCGTGGGTCATTTCCTGCAAGCGCTGGTAAAAACTGCGCGGCCCTAGAAAGAAGCCACCGTGGATCGACACGCCATCGGGTTGCGCCGCATCGTCCAGAGTGCCTTCGTTGGCCTGCGTCTGGGTCGCCACATCCGGGTAGACCTTGCGGCGCACAATCCCCGCATCGGCCAGAACCAACAGCCCGTTGACGAACATCTCGCTGCATCCGTAAAGGCCACGCGCGAAAGGCTCGACACCGCCCTCACGGCTGATCAGTGGCGCCCACTGATACACATCCAGGTCCGTCAGCAGCAATCGATAGGCTTCGTTATCGGCCTGGCGCGCCAGCAAGGCGGCGGTCAGCGCATCGCCCATGGAGCCAATGCCAATCTGCAAGGTGCCGCCGTCACGTACCAGGGTGCTGGCGTGCAGGCCAATAAAATGATCCTGGAAGCCCACCGGCATGTTCGGCGTGGAAAACAATGTGGTGCTGTCTTTTTCATCGAGCAGGTAGTCGAACGCGTCCATGCCCAACTCGGCGTCGCCGGGCATGTAGGGCAGATCGCTGTGGACCTGGCCGACAACGAGGATGGTTTCCCCGGCTTCGCGGCGCTTGGCGATCATCGGCAGCAGGTCGAGGGTGATATCCGGGTTGCAGCTCAGGCTCAGGCGATCAGGATGCTCGGCGCTGCTGGCAACCATTTGCGCCACCAGGTTCAGGCCGGCGGCATTGATGTCGCGGGCGGCATGGCTGTAGTTGCTGCTGACGTAATCCTGCTGCGCCGAAGTGCTGTGGAGCAGGCTGCCGGGCTGCATGAAAAACTGTTGCACTTGGATATTTTTCGGCAGGCTGTCCTTGTGCAGGTCGGCGAGGAAGTCCAGTTCAGGGTAGTCACCAAACACCCGCTCGATGAACGGTTCGAGAAAGCGCTTCTGCAAGCCATCGCCCATCGTCGGGCGGCCCAGGCTCAACGCGGTGTAGATCGTCAGCGCCCGCTCCGGCAGTTTGGCAATACGCCGGTACAGCGCGTTGGCGAACAGATTGGGCTTGCCAAGACCCAGCGGCATGCCCATGTGGATATGCGCCGGCAACCGCACCAGTACGTCGTCAACTGCTTGCTCGATTGAACACAACTGCACCATCGGACTGCTCCCGAACATTCCATGAATTGGAGTTGGACCGAGCTTGCCGGGTCTTTGCTGCAATGAACAGTGTCGAAACACAAATCGCGAGCACAAAAAAGCCGCCCGTAAGCGGCATTTTTGGCGAAGATCGTCTGATTACAGGCCGGACATCTTCTTGATGGCGCCTTTGAGGTCTTCATCCGAGCAATCAGCGCAGGTGCCTTTGGGTGGCATGGCGTTGATACCGGTGATGGCCTTGGCCAGGATGCCATCGAGGCCGCCCTGGTGGTCGGCGCGTTCTTTCCAGGCGGCGGTGTCGCCAACTTTCGGCGCACCCAAGAGGCCAGTACCGTGGCACGCGTTACAGTGCTTGGCGATAATCTCGTCCGGTGTTTTCGCACCGCCACCGCCCGCTGCCACGGCCACTTCCATGCCCTTGCATTCCTGGCCCTGGACGCAAACCTGGCCCACAGGCTCCAGGCGCTTGGCAATGTCATCATTGGTCGCAGCTTGAGCGCTGACAGCCCATAGGGCCAGTACGGTTGCTGGTGCAGCCAGCATTTTCATAATTAGGTTCACGCGTTCACCCTCAATGGTGGCTATTCACGCCTGCGGCCACGGTTTCGCAGGCGGCGAAAGTATAACGGTTAGCCCGGGCTGCCGAAACAACCCTATTAAATAAAGGGAGATACGGCCACACGGATACAGCTATGGGAGCCTCTGCAACGCTGGCAGGGCGCCTCTTTTGTTAAAAGTTCGCGGGCGTGGCTGCGCTGATTAGTCGCGCCGGCACATCGAACGGGTTGCGAAAACGATGGGGCTTGGTGCTTTCAAAGTAGTAGCTATCGCCAGCTTCGAGCACAAAAGTTTCAAGACCGACCACCAATTCCAGGCGACCTTCCAGCAGAATCCCGGTTTCCTCGCCCTCATGGGTGAGCATTTCTTCGCCCGTGTCGGCGCCCGGCGGGTAAATTTCGTTGAGAAAGGCGATGGCCCGGCTCGGGTGCGCCCGGCCCACCAGTTTCATGGTGACGGCACCGTCAGAGATGTCGATCAGCTCATTGGCTTTATAGACGATCTGCGTCGGTATTTCCTGGAGGATCTCCTCGGAAAAGAACTCGACCATGGACATGGGGATACCGCCCAACACCTTGCGCAGGGAGCTGATCGAGGGGCTGACGCTGTTTTTCTCGATCATCGAAATGGTGCTGTTGGTGACGCCCGCGCGCTTGGCAAGCTCGCGCTGGGAAAGACCTTTGAGTTTACGGATGGATTGCAGTCGTTCGCCGACGTCCAATGCAGGAGCCTCCTAGGATTCAGGCTTTGTTGTAATTGAGCGTTATCATGGCGACAGCGTTCAGTATTTACAACACTTGGGCCTAAATCCCGGGCAGCTGCATTCGTATCCGGCCATCAAGCGCCGCAATAGAGCCTTGGCACCCGGCGCAGGTTGCAGAAAATCTGGTAGGGAATGGTATCGGCAGCAGTGGCGACGTCACTGGCGAGGATGTTCTTGCCCCACAACTCCACGGTTGAACCAAGGCCCGCCTGGGGTAAGTCGGTGAGGTCGACACACAGCATGTCCATGGACACGCGCCCCAGCAGTTGGCTGCGCTGGCCCGCCACCAGCACCGGCGTACCGGTTGGCGCGTGGCGGGGGTAACCGTCGGCATAGCCCATGGCAACCACTCCGATGCGCATCGGCTTGGGCGTGACAAACCTGGCGCCATAGCCCACGGGTTCGCCAGCCGGCAGTTCGCGTACACAAATGATTTTGGACTCCAGGGTCATCACCGGCTGCAATCGTGCGGCAAAGGCCTGGTCTTCGCCAAATGGCGTTGCGCCGTAGAGCATGATGCCTGGGCGTACCCAATCGCTGGCCACGCCTGGCCAGCCTAATACAGACGGGGAGTTACGCAGGCTGACTTCGGCAGCCAAGCCTTGGCGAGCTGCTTCGAATACCGTGACTTGTTCGTTGCTGCTGACGCAATCGAGCTCATCGGCGCGGGCAAAATGGCTCATCAACACGATCTTCGCGACTTTGCCGCTGGCCAGCAGACGCTGGTACGCCTCTTGATAATCCTTGGGATGCAAGCCGACACGGTGCATGCCCGAGTCCAGCTTGAGCCACACGGTCAGCGGTTTGCTCAGTTTGGCCTGTTCGATGGCCTCAAGCTGCCACAACGAATGCACCACACACCACAAATCCTGTTCGATGATCAGCGGCAACTCGTCCGCCTCAAAAAAGCCTTCCAGCAACAGCACCGGCGCGCGAATGCCGGCGGCACGCAGTTCCAGGGCTTCCTCGATGCACGCCACGGCAAACCCGTCGGCTTCGGTTTCCAGTGCCTGGGCCACGCGCACGGCACCATGGCCGTAGGCATCGGCCTTGATCACGGCGAGCGCCTTGGCCCCCGTGACTTCACGGGCCAATTGGTAGTTGTGGCGCAGGGCTTGAAGGTCGATCAGGGCACGGGCTGGACGCATGGCGGCAGGCTTCTAGGCAGCAAGGTGAAGAAAAACCGGTGCCGACCAACAACGTCGGCGCCGGGAGAGGGATCGTTGCTAAGGCAGCGCCGCCACGACGGACAGCTCTACCAGGATTTGCGGCTCGCACAATTTGGCTTCAACCGTGGCACGGGCCGGAGCGACGCCTTTGGGCAGCCACTTGTCCCACACCGCGTTCATGCCGGCGAAGTCGGCGTCAATATCCTTCAGGTAGATGGTCACCGACAGCAACCTGGACTTGTCGGTACCGGCCAGGTCCAGTAAACGCTCGATATTGACCAGGGTTTCACGGGTCTGCTGTTCAATCCCGGCACTCAGGTCGTCGCCGACTTGCCCGGCCAGATACACGGTACCGCTGTGAACCACGATCTGGCTCATGCGCTCATTGGTGAGCTGGCGCTGGATTGACATGTTGTGCAGACTCCTGGTGATTGCCATAACGGGAAATATCGAGGCCGGCGGCGCTGATCTGCGGCGTTTTCTTTGCCATCAGGTCGGCCAGCAAGCGGCCAGAGCCACAGGCCATGGTCCAGCCGAGCGTGCCGTGACCGGTATTCAGGAACAGGTTCTTGAATGGGGTGGCACCGACAATCGGCGTGCCGTCGGGTGTGGTCGGACGCAGACCGGTCCAGAAACTGGCTTGGGCCAAATCGCCGCCCTGAGGATAAAGGTCGTTGACGATCATCTCCAGGGTTTCACGTCGACGTGGATTCAGCGACAGGTCAAAACCGGCTATTTCAGCCATGCCGCCGACACGAATACGGTTGTCGAAACGGGTGATCGCGACCTTGTAGGTCTCATCGAGAATGGTCGAGGTGGGCGCCATTGCCGGGTTGGTGATCGGCACGGTCAGCGAGTAGCCCTTGAGCGGGTAAACCGGTGCCTTGATCCCCAGGGGCTTGAGCAGCTTCGGCGAGTAGCTGCCGAGGGCCAGTACATAGCGGTCGGCGGTTTCCAGCTTGCCGTCGATCCACACACCGTTAATGCGATCACCGGCGTAATCGAGGCGCTGGATGTCCTGCTCGAAACGGAACTCCACACCCAACTGCTTGCACATCTCGGCCAGGCGCGTGGTGAACATCTGGCAGTCGCCCGTCTGGTCATTCGGCAGCCGCAAAGCACCGGCGAGGATATCCGTAACGCTGGCCAGGGCCGGTTCAACACGGGCAATACCGGCGCGATCAAGCAGTTCGAACGGCACGCCGGACTCTTTCAACACCGCGATATCCTTGGCGGCACCGTCAAGTTGGGCCTGGGTGCGGAACAGCTGGGTCGTACCGAGGCTGCGGCCTTCGTAGGCAATGCCGGTCTCGGCACGCAATTCGTCTAGGCAGTCGCGGCTGTACTCGGACAGGCGCACCATGCGCTCCTTGTTCACAGCATAGCGGCTGGCCGTGCAGTTGCGCAGCATCTGCGCCATCCACAGGTATTGATCGATATCGGCGGTTGCCTTGATCGCCAGCGGCGCGTGGCGCTGCAGCAACCACTTGATAGCCTTGAGCGGCACACCCGGCGCGGCCCATGGCGAGGCGTAGCCAGGGGACACCTGGCCGGCGTTGGCGAAACTGGTTTCCATGGCAGCGGCAGGCTGACGGTCGACCACCACGACATCGAAGCCGGCCCGCGCCAAATAGTAGGCACTGGTCACCCCAATGACACCGCTACCCAAGACCAGAACGCGCATTTTTATATCCTCATCACGGGCTTAGCCGCTGACGTGTGTTATTCGAGCAATGATGGACGCAGTGTAAAAAACAATCACCAGTGCATTTCACTATATAAATGCCTATATTTGGCGACAATTCTTGGCAAAAACCCTTTTCACAGAGGCGTATCCCCTATGCGTACCAACACCCAGACCAAGCGGGAGCTGGACAAGATCGACCGCAATATCCTGCGCATCCTGCAAACCGACGGGCGCATTTCGTTCACAGAGCTGGGGGAAAAGGTCGGGCTGTCCACCACTCCCTGTACCGAGCGGGTGCGGCGCCTGGAGCGCGAAGGGATCATCATGGGCTACAACGCGCGGCTCAACCCGCAGCATTTGAAAGGCAGCCTGCTGGTATTTGTCGAGATCAGCCTGGATTACAAGTCTGGCGACACCTTTGAGGAATTTCGCCGCGCCGTGCTGAAACTGCCTCATGTGCTGGAGTGCCACTTGGTATCAGGGGACTTCGACTACCTGGTGAAAGCGCGTATCTCGGAGATGGCTTCGTACCGCAAACTCCTGGGCGATATCCTGCTCAAGTTGCCCCATGTGCGCGAATCCAAGAGCTATATCGTGATGGAAGAGGTGAAGGAGAGCCTGAACCTGCCGATCCCCGATTGACTCAGTCAGACCAGCACTTGCCGGGTACTCGCCATATACTCATGGATCTGCTTCTCGACCCGCGGATGAATCAGCTCAACCGGTCGGCGCCCATTGGGGCATGGCAAGGTCTTGGTGGTGCCGAACAGGCGACAGATCAGTGGCCGCTCGTCATACACCGTGCACCCATGGGGCCCCAGGTGCACGCAGTTCAGCTCATCCATGGCGGCCTCCTGCTCGGCGGCCGTCTTGCGTGGCAGGCGCGACATTTCCTCAGGCGAAGTGGTCACCGGCCCACAGCAGTCATGGCAACCCGGAACACATTCAAATGAAGGAATCTGTCTGCGCAGCGCGCTGACTTTCTGACTGTTGCAACTCATCGATACACATACCCAACGGCGAATAGGCGTGGATTCTGACGCAAAACGCAGCGCGCAGACAGCTTCATCGGACCGCTGTATCCTGCGTCAAATTTTCCAAACAGGGAGGCTCCCCATGACCGCCAGCGCCCGGCATACCGCGTCCTACTACGCCGCCAGCAGCGTGCCGCACCCCGAGTACCCGGCGTTGACAGGCGAGCTGCGCGCCGATGTATGCGTGATTGGCGCGGGGTATTCCGGGCTCAACACGGCTTTGGAGCTGGCCGAGCGCGGCTTCAGCGTGGTGGTGCTGGAAGCGCGCAGGGTTGGCTGGGGCGCCAGCGGGCGTAATGGCGGCCAGTTGATTCGCGGCGTCGGCCACGGGCTGGATCAGTTCGCGTCCGTGATCGGCAGTGACGGCGTGCGCCAGATGAAGCTGATGGGGCTGGAAGCCGTGGAGATCGTGCGTGACCGCGTAGAACGCTTCCAGATCCCCTGCGACCTGACCTGGGGCTACTGCGACCTGGCCAACAAACCCCGTGATTTGCAGGGCCTGGCGCAAGATGCCGAAGAACTGCGCAGCCTGGGCTACCGCCACGAGGTACGCCTGCTGCAAGCCAGCCAGATGAGCAGCGTGATCGGCTCCGAGCGCTATGTGGGTGGCATGATCGACATGGGCTCTGGTCACCTGCACCCACTGAACCTGGCGCTGGGCGAGGCGGCCGCCGCGCAGCAGTTGGGCGTGAAGTTGTTCGAGCAGTCTGAAGTGACGCGCATCGACTACGGCCCCGAAGTCAAGGTGCACACCGCCCAGGGCCACGTACGTGCCAAGACCCTGGTGCTGTGCTGCAACGCCTACCTGAATGGGCTCAACCCGCAGTTGAGTGGCAAGGTCCTACCGGCCGGCAGCTACATCATCGCCACCGAGCCCTTGAGTGAAGCCCAAGCGACCCGCCTGCTGCCGCAGAACATGGCCGTGTGTGACCAGCGCGTGACGGTGGACTACTTCCGCCTGTCCGCCGACCGCCGCCTGTTGTTCGGCGGCGCCTGCCACTATTCCGGACGCGACCCCAAGGATATCGGCGCCTATATGCGACCGAAAATGTTGCAGGTATTCCCGCAACTGGCCGACGTGAAGATCGACTACCAATGGGGCGGCATGATCGGCATCGGCGCCAACCGCCTGCCGCAGATCGGCCGGTTGGCGGATCAACCCAATGTGTATTACGCCCAGGCTTACGCGGGTCATGGCCTGAATGCCACACACCTTGCGGGCAGGTTGCTCGGCGAAGCCATCAGCGGCCAGCAGCAGGGGCGTTTCGACCTGTTCGCTCAGGTGCCGCACATCACCTTCCCCGGTGGCAAACACTTGCGTTCACCGCTGCTGGCGCTGGGGATGCTCTGGCACCGCCTCAAAGAACTGGTGTGATCAACTGCGCCAGAACGGCTTCAGGCCTTCCTGGCGCGCCTGTTCAGCGGTCAAACCCACGTCCAGCAGCTGCTCGCGGGTCAGCGTAAGCAACGCCTTGCGCGTGTGACGACGGTGCCAGAACAGGCTCCAGCGGCTGCCGACAGGCGCAGTCGTTGCCCGCTGCTGCCCTGCTTCCAGTTCTTGGCTGTGTAGCGCCAGCCGCACATCGCTCATGCCGTTCATTTTGCTGCCCCTCGTTGGCTTGTTGCCTTGAGTGACTAGGATGGGGGCACGGGCAAAACCATTACAGATCCAGCCTGTTTTTATTAAATCCATACAGATACTGCCTATGGATGGCTGAATCCTGTATTTTCACTCTATCTGTACTGGTCTATCAGGAGCGGCCGCCATGACCCTTTACGTCAACCTCGCTGAATTGCTCGGCACTCGCATCGAACAAGGCTTCTATCGCCCCGGCGATCGCTTGCCCTCGGTGCGAGCCTTGAGCGTGGAGCACGGGGTCAGCCTGAGTACCGTGCAGCAGGCCTATCGGTTGCTGGAAGACAACGGCCTGGCAATGCCCAAGCCCAAGTCCGGTTACTTTGTACCCGCCGGTCGCGAGCTGCCGGCCCTGCCCGAGGTAGGCCGCCCGGCCCAACGGCCGGTAGAGATCTCCCAGTGGGACCAGGTGCTTGAGCTGATTCGCGCGGTACCCCGCAAAGACGTCATACAGATGGGCCGTGGTATGCCAGATGTATTGTCACCCACCCTGAAACCTTTGCTGCGCAGCCTGGCGCGGGTGAGTCGTCGCCAGGATCTGCCGGGCCTGTATTACGACAACATCCTTGGCTGTATGGAATTGCGCGAGCAAATCGCTCGACTGTCGCTGGACTCCGGCTGCCAACTGACCGCTGAAGACATTGTGATCACCACCGGCTGCCATGAGGCGCTGTCGGCCAGCATCCGGGCGATCTGCGAGCCCGGCGATATTGTTGCGGTGGACTCGCCCAGCTTCCACGGCGCCATGCAGACCCTCAAGGGCCTGGGCATGAAAGCCCTGGAAATCCCCACCGACCCAATCACCGGCATTAGCCTGGAAGCGCTGGAACTGGCGCTGGAACAGTGGCCGATCAAAGTCATCCAGCTCACACCCAACTGCAACAACCCGTTGGGCTACATCATGCCGGAGGCGCGCAAACGCGCACTGCTGACACTCGCGCAGCGCTATGACGTGGCAATCATCGAAGACGATGTGTATGGCGAACTGGCCTACAGCTACCCACGCCCGCGCACCATTAAATCCTTCGATGACGATGGCCGCGTGCTGCTCTGCAGCTCATTCTCGAAAACCCTGGCACCCGGGCTACGTATTGGCTGGGTCGCGCCGGGGCGCTACCTGGACCGGGTGTTGCACATGAAATACATCAGCACCGGCTCTACCGCCACCCAGCCGCAGATTGCGATTGCCGAATTTCTCAAAAACGGCCATTTCGAACCGCATTTGCGCCGGATGCGCACGCAATACCAGCGCAATCGCGACTTGATGCTCGACTGGGTGAGCCGCTACTTCCCGGCAGGCACGCGCGCCAGTCGGCCCCAAGGCAGCTTCCTGCTGTGGATCGAACTGCCGGAGGGCTTCGACACCTTGAAGCTCAATCGCGTGTTGGTGGAACAAGGCGTGCAAGTGGCCGTAGGCAGCATCTTTTCTGCCTCCGGCAAATACCGTAACTGCCTGCGTATGAACTATGCCGCCAAGCCAACCCCACAGATTGAAGAAGCAGTGCGCAAGGTCGGCGCCGCCGCGCTCAAGATGCTGGCAGAGACGCTGCACTGACCTTTCGCCGGAAAAGGCCGTCATATATCGATAACCGCCCTGACCTGGAAGCAGCTCCCTTGATAATTCGACGGCTATTACCGTTTTTGCTGTTGGGCACCTTGGCCCTGGGCGGCTGCGCCACGGTCGACACACCGCGTATTCCCAGCGATGCCCTGCCGGCGAACGGCTCCTCGTTCGGTCGCTCGATCCAGGCCCAGGCGGCGCCGCACCAAGGGCGCTCGGGTTTTCGCTTGCTGCCCAACAGCAGTGAAGCCTTCATGGCTCGCGCCGAGCTGATCCGCAACGCCCAATCCAGCCTCGATTTGCAGTACTACATCGTTCACGACGGCATCAGCACGCGTATGCTTGTGGACGAACTGCTCAAGGCCGCCGACCGCGGTGTGCGTGTGCGCATCCTGCTGGACGACACCACCAGCGACGGCCTCGACCAAATCATCGCCACCCTCGCCGCCCACCCCAAAATCGAAATTCGCCTGTTCAACCCCCTGCATTTGGGCCGCAGCACCGGCGTTACACGCGCCATGGGCCGTGTATTCAACCTGTCGCTGCAACATCGGCGCATGCACAACAAACTGTGGCTGGCGGATAACAGCGTGGCCATTGTGGGCGGGCGCAATCTGGGGGACGAATATTTCGACGCCGAGCCCAACCTGAACTTCACCGATATCGACATGCTCAGCGTCGGACCGGTGGCAGAGCAACTGGGTCACAGTTTCGATCAGTACTGGAACAGCGCACTGAGCAAACCTATTGATGAGTTTGTCTCGAAGATGCCCTCCAAAATCGATCTGGCCGTCGCCCGCGGGCGCCTGGAAGCTTCATTGGCGCAATCGCGTCAGCAGAACCACGCCCTGTATAACCGCCTGCGTACCTACCAGACCCGACCACGTATGGACATCTGGCGCCGTGAGCTGATCTGGGCCTGGAATCAGGCGCTGTGGGACGCACCGAGCAAGGTGCTGGCCAAGGCTGATCCGGACCCGCAGTTGCTGCTCACCACCCAACTGGCCCCGGAGCTGGAAGGGGTCAGCCGTGAACTGATCATGATTTCGGCGTACTTCGTTCCGGGGTCGCCCGGGCTGGTGTACCTGACAGGTCGGGCCGACGCAGGGGTGTCAGTGAGCCTGCTGACCAATTCCCTTGAAGCCACTGACGTACCGGCCGTGCACGGCGGTTACGCGCCCTATCGCAAGGCACTGCTGGAGCATGGGGTCAAACTTTATGAGCTGCGCCGACAACCAGGCGACCCCAGTGCCAGCAGTGGCCCGCACCTGTTTCGTCGAGGCAGCCTCTACGGCTCCGATTCGAGCCTGCACAGCAAGGCAATGATCTTCGATCGCGAGAAGTCATTTATCGGCTCGTTCAATTTCGACCCGCGCTCGGTGCTGTGGAACACCGAAGTCGGCGTGCTGGTGGACAGCCCTGAACTGGCGGAGCATGTGCGCAACCTGGCGCTGGAAGGTATGGCGCCGACGCTGAGCTACGAGGCGAAATTGCAGGATGGCAATGTGGTGTGGGTCACCGAGGACAACGGGCAATTGCACACCCTGACCCGCGAGCCCGGCAGTTGGTGGCGCCGTTTCAATGCTTGGTTCGCCACGTCAGTTGGCCTGGAACGTATGCTTTAAGCCAAAGAAGTTCAGGCAGGCTGCGCTGCTCCAAACGCCCCTTGGCGCAGCAACAGCACCACCAGCCCCAACGCCCCCGCCGCCATCAGCAATGGCAGTGCATGACCGCTGACCCATTGGCTGCCCGCACCCGCCACCAGCGGCCCGATCAGGCAGCCAATGCCCCACAGCTGCGCCACGTGGGCGTTGGCACGCACCAACGCATCATCACGGTAGCGCTCGCCAATCAAAATCAGCGACAGGGTAAACAACCCACCCGCGCTGGCGCCGAACAGCACCCACACCGGCCAGATCAGCAGTGTGTGCATCAACAACGGCACCGCCAGGCTCGACGCCAGCAACAGCAGCGCACACCCCAGGAACAACGTGCGGCGCGGCAAGTAATCGGCCAGGGCGCCAATGGGCAATTGCAGCAGCGCATCACCCACGACCACTGTGCTGACCATCGCCAAGGCAATCTCGGCAGTGAAGCCCTGTTGCAGGCAGTACACCGGCAACAGCGTCAGAATCATCGCTTCGAATGCGGCGAATAACGCCACCGCCCAGGCAATCGCCGGCAAGCTCAGGCAAAAGCGCCACAGCTCGCTGAACGTGACGCTGAACGCATCAGCCGTCGGCGCCCCGGATCGCCCCAGCAACAGCAGCGGCGCCACTACCAAAAGGCCGACGCCCACCCAGAACCCGTAATCATGATCGGTGCCCATCAGGCCCAGCAGCAAGGGTCCCGACAGCTGGCTCAAGGCATAAGTGCAGCCATACAGCGCCACCAGGCGGCCGCGCCACTGCTCGATCACCAGTTGGTTGATCCAGCTTTCACCCAGGATAAATACGATGGTCAGGATCACCCCGATCATCAACCGCAGCACCAGCCACACCGGGTAGCTGGGCAGGATCGCCAGCAAACCGATAGACAGCGCCCCGGCCCACAGGCACAGGCGCATCAGGTTGGCAGTGCCGAGCCAGGACGCCATTCGGCTGGAGACCTTGGCACCCAGCAATACGCCGAATGCCGGCATCGCCGCCATCACGCCAATGGCGAAGCTGCCGTAGCCCCAGCCTTCAAGACGCATGGATACCAACGGCATACTCACGCCCAAGGCCAGGCCAACGCTGAGTACCGATGCCAGCACGGCGAAATAAGTCGCCCAACGCATTGCCACGCTCCTGTGGATAATTTACGGGGTCGCACAAAACAGTGTGGGAGGGGGCTTGCTCCCGATAACGGTGGGCCAGTCACCACATGCAGTGGCTGACACCCAGCTATCGGGGGCAAGCCCCCTCCCACGTTTGGCCTGCAGTGCTGCTTAGAGTTTGATCCAGGTCGCCTTCAGCTCGGTGTACTTGTCGAACGCATGCAGCGACTTGTCGCGGCCATTACCCGACTGCTTGAAACCACCAAACGGTGCGGTCATGTCGCCGCCGTCGTACTGGTTAACCCAGACGCTGCCGGCACGCAGGGCCTTGGCCGTCAGGTGCGCCTTGGAGATATCCGCCGTCCATACCGCTGCGGCCAGGCCGTATTGGGTGTCGTTGGCAATGGCGATGGCTTCTTCGGCGCTGTCGAAAGTGAGCACCGACAGGACCGGGCCAAAGATCTCTTCCTGAGCGATCTTCATGGCATTGGTCACGCCATCGAAAATAGTTGGCTCGACGTAGGTGCCACCGGTTTCTTCCAGTGTGCGCTTACCGCCAGCGACCAGTTTGGCACCGTCGGCATGACCGGACTCAATGTAGGACAGCACGTTGTTCATCTGCTGCGTATCCACCAGCGCACCCACGTTGGTGGCTGGGTCCAGTGGGTTGCCCGGCTTCCAGCCTTTGAGCGCCTCGATCACCAGCGGCAGGAAGGTGTCCTTGATGGAACGCTCCACGAGCAGGCGCGAACCGGCAGTGCAGACTTCACCCTGGTTGAAGGCGATGGCACTGGCCGCAGATTCTGCGGCGGCTTGCAGATCCGGCGCATCGGCAAACACAATATTAGGGCTCTTGCCGCCCGCTTCCAGCCACACGCGCTTCATGTTCGATTCGCCGGAGCGGATCAGCAGTTGCTTGGCGATCTTGGTGGAGCCAGTGAACACCAACGTATCCACGTCCATATGCACCGCCAGGGCGTTACCCACCGTGTGGCCATAGCCTGGCAATACGTTGAACACGCCTTTTGGAATGCCGGCTTCGACGGCCAGGGCGGCGATACGGATGGCGGTCAGCGGGGATTTTTCGGACGGTTTGAGGATCACCGAGTTACCGGTGGACAACGCCGGGCCGAGTTTCCAGCAGGCCATCATCAATGGGAAGTTCCACGGCACGATGGCGCCGACCACGCCGACTGGCTCGCGGGTCACCAGGCCCAGTTGATCATGAGGGGTGGCCGCGACTTCGTCGTAGATCTTGTCGATTGCCTCACCGCTCCAGCTCAGGGCATTTGCCGCACCGGGAACGTCGATGTTCAGGGAGTCGCTGATCGGCTTGCCCATGTCCAGGGTTTCAAGCAGTGCCAACTCTTCGGCATTGGCCTTGAGCAGCGCGGCGAAACGGATCATGGTGGCTTTGCGCTTGGCCGGCGCCAGGCGCGACCAGACGCCGGAATTGAAGGTGGCGCGGGCGTTTTCCACGGCGCGCTGGGCGTCAGCCGCGTCACAGCTGGCGACAGTGGCCAGCAGACGACCGTCGACCGGGCTGATGCATTCGAAGGTGTCACCGGAAACGGCGGCGGTGTATTCGCCATTGATGTAGGCGCGGCCTTCGATCTTCAGATCCTTGGCGCGTTGTTCCCAGTCGGCACGGGTCAGGGTGGTCATGCGAGTGTCCTCCTCTTATTGAATAGAGGGCCAGGCGGGTGTCCCCCCGGCAGCCTCAAAGAATTCTTGCCCGCCAGCCAGCTGTTCGGCGCAAGGCAGCTGCCACCCTAAACCAGCGGCTGGGGATGTTTCAATATATTTGACATAACGGCGGTAAACGCCCTTGCGATGTTCATTTTAATAAACATAGACTTTGGGCTCTCCAACCGCAGGCCAGACGGGACACGCACATGAGCATCCAGGATATCGTCGACTTCAGCCAAGCCAACACGGCCCCCGAACGCTACCGCCCTGCCGCAGAAAAAATCCTCAAGGGCGATCCCGAGCAAACGATCTACAACCACTACAACAGCCCGTGCGGCCAGATGAATGCAGGGGTATGGGAAGGTGAGGTCGGGCAGTGGACGGTCAGCTATACCGAGCATGAATACTGCGAGATTGTGCAGGGGGTTTCCGTACTGCGTGACGCCGAAGGCAACGCCAAGACCTTGCGCGCCGGCGACCGCTTCGTGATCCCCGCTGGCTTCAAGGGCACCTGGGAAGTGCTGGAAGCGTGCCGCAAGATCTACGTGGTGTTCGAGCAGAAAGCCTGATCAGCAAATCCCAGGCAAAAAAAAGCCCGCATCGTGAGATACGGGCTTTTTTTCACAAGGAAGAAAATCAATTACTTGATTTTGCCTTCTTTGTAGATCACGTGCTTGCGAACGCGCGGGTCGAACATTTTCTTTTCGAGCTTGTCCGGGGTAGTACGCTTGTTCTTGTCGGTAGTGTAGAAGTGACCAGTACCGGCGCTAGAGATCATTCGAATCAATTCACGCATGATAGAGCTCCTTAGATCTTGCCAGCGGCGCGGATTTCGGCCAGCACGACAGTGATGCCACGCTTGTCGATAATACGCATGCCTTTGGCAGATACACGCAGGCGAACAAAACGTTTCTCTTCTTCAACCCAGAAGCGGTGATGCTGCAGGTTCGGCAGGAAACGACGACGGGTTTTGTTATTTGCGTGGGAAATGTTATTCCCAGTCACCGGACCCTTACCGGTAACTTGACAGACTCTCGACATGCCTCAGCCCTCTAAAACCACATGCCCAACCCGGCATGGGTTGGCCGCTTAATCTCTCAGTCATTTGGCGCCAGGCGCCGCGTTTCTTTAGGGTCTTACCGGCTACACCTACAAGCGAAGGAACCGGGCCCCTAGAAAAGAGCGCTGCTTTATACCAGAAAGACCCCAGTGCAACAACAGCCCGTGTGTTTTTACCAGCGTAAATCTTGGTGCCGGACGCCCGAACCGCTGCCAGGAGGGGCCGCTGTAACAGCCGACCGCTCGTCGCACAGAATGATTTACAGCGCTCGCAGGCACAGAGAAGTGCACGGCGAAACGCGCTGAGGCGCCATCAAAACAGCATTTTGGCCAAAAGCACAGGCAAAAATGGGCTAGTCATTTATCAATCAGACCTCTACGGTAGTCTTTTTCCAGACTGCACTCGCAGATGGGCCTTCGATCTGCACAGGAAACCGAATATGCGCCTCGCTGCCCTACCACTACTGCTTGCCCCCTTCTTTATCGCACCGATGGCCGTTGCAGCCACCAACTTGAGCGTCTGCACCGAGGCCAGCCCCGAAGGGTTCGATGTGGTGCAGTACAACTCGCTGACCACCACCAACGCCTCGGCGGACGTGCTGATGAACCGCCTGGTGGACTTTGATGCGGCCAGCGGCAAGCTGGTACCGAGCCTGGCAGACAGCTGGGAAGTTTCCCCCGATGGTCTGACCTACACCTTCAAGCTGCACCCGGGCGTGAAATTTCACCGTACCGATTATTTCAGCCCAAGCCGCACGCTGACCGCCGAAGACGTGCGCTTCAGCTTCGAGCGCATGCTCGATCCGGCCAACCCGTGGCACAAGATCGCCCAGAGCGGCTTCCCCCACGCCCAGTCCCTGCAATTGCCGGCACTGGTCAAGAAGATCGATGCCCTCGATCCGCTGACGGTGCGTTTCACCCTCGACCACGCCGACTCCACCTTTCTCCCGGCGTTGAGCATGGGCTTTGCCTCGATCTACCCGGCTGAATATGCCGACAAACTACTCAAGGCCGGCACGCCTGAGAAACTCAACAGTCAGCCCATCGGCACCGGCCCGTTCGTATTCATGCGCTTCCAGAAAGATGCCGTGGTGCGCTACAAGGCCAACCCGGACTATTTCGCGGGCAAACCGGCTGTGGATAACTTGATCTTTGCCATCACCCCGGACGCCAACGTACGGTTGCAGAAACTGCATCGCAACGAATGTCAGATTGCCCTGTCGCCCAAGCCCCTGGATGTAGGCGAAGCCGAAAAAGACCCGGCGCTGAAGGTGGAAAAAACCGCTGCCTTCATGACCGCTTTCGTCGCCATCAACAGCCAGCACCCACCGCTGGACAAACCCGAAGTACGCCAGGCGATCAACCTGGCCTTTGACAAGAGTAGCTACCTCAAGGCCGTCTTCGAGGGCACCGCCGAAGCAGCCAACGGTGTGTACCCGCCCAATACCTGGAGCTATGCCAAGGATTTGCCAGGCTACCCACAGGATCTGGCCAAGGCCAAGGCGCTGCTGGAACGTGCCGGGCTCAAGGACGGTTTCAAGACCACAATATGGACGCGCCCTACCGGCAGCCTGCTGAACCCCAACCCGAACCTCGGCGCCCAACTGCTACAGGCCGACCTGGCCAAGGTTGGCATCCAGGCTGAAATTCGTGTGATCGAATGGGGCGAATTGATTCGCCGTGCCAAGGCCGGCGAGCACGACTTGCTGTTCATGGGCTGGGCCGGCGACAACGGCGACCCGGACAACTTCCTGACCCCGCAGTTTTCCTGCGCAGCGCTGAAATCCGGCACCAACTTCGCCCGCTACTGCGACCCCGCTCTGGATAAGTTGATCAGTGCCGGCAAGACCACCAGCGAGCAAGGCGTACGCACCAAGCTGTACCAGCAGGCCCAGGCGCAGATCCAGCAGCAGGCGCTGTGGCTGCCGCTGGCGCACCCGACGGCGTTTGCATTGACGCGCAAGAATGTCGAGGGTTACCAGGTAAGCCCGTTCGGCCGCCAGGATTATTCGAAAATCAGCCTCAAGCCCTAGGGCGCAACCCCTTCCCTGTAGGAACGAGCTTGTTCGCTCCTACAGGAACAGAGGTGGCTATACCCATCCGTATTCAGCCATCGACAGCGGATCACCATCTCCCACAATGATGTGATCCAGCACCCGCACATCCACCACTTCCAACGCCTTTTGCAGCATTTTGGTCAATCTGCGATCAGATGCACTGGGCTCCGCATTCCCGGAGGGATGGTTGTGGCACAAAATCACCGCTGCCGCGTTATGAGCCAAGGCACGCTTGACCACCTGCCGCGGGTAAACAATCGCAGTGTCGATGGTGCCCTGAAACAACGCCTCGAACCCCAGTACACGATGCTTTGAGTCCAGGAACAGACAGCCGAATATCTCATGAGGCTCATGGCGCAACAGCGCCTTGAGGTATTGACGCACAGCCAGCGGGCTCTCCACTACCGAGTCGTCGCGCAAGCGTTCGGCCAGATGGCGCCGGGACATTTCCAGCACCGCCTGCAATTGGGCGAACTTCGCCGGCCCCAGCCCCATATGCTGGCTGAACAGCGCCTGGCTGGCCTCCAACAGCGGGCGCAGGCCGCCAAACTGCACCAGCAGATCACGCGCCAGATCCACCGCACTTCGACCGGAAACGCCAGTACGCAGGAAGATCGCCAACAATTCGGCATCGGACAGGCTCGCCGCGCCACCTTCCAACAGCTTCTCCCGTGGACGCTCCGCCACGGGCCAATCACGAATACTCATCCCACCTCCGTCTGTATCTGCTGCGCTGTTGCGCGGCAGACGCTGTGTTATCGTAGGCCCTCTTTTTTGCATGCGATTTCACCTGGGGAGGGGTCATCGCAGGCGTCACTGAACTGGCATCACTGAACTGGAAAGGCAAACCAATGCAGCGTCTGTATCGGAAACGCATCGTTCTCGGCGTCGGCGGCGGCATTGCCGCCTACAAGAGCGCAGAGTTGGTTCGCAGGCTCCTGGACCAGGGCGCGGAAGTGCGCGTGGTCATGACCCGTGGTGGCAGTGAGTTCATCACCCCGTTGACCATGCAGGCCCTGTCCGGCCACCCGGTTCACCTCGACCTGCTGGACCCGGCGGCCGAAGCCGCCATGGGCCATATCGAACTGGCCAAATGGGCCGACCTGGTGCTGATCGCCCCGGCCACCGCCGACCTGATCGCCCGCCTGGCCCAGGGCATCGCCGATGACCTGCTGACCACCCTGGTATTGGCCACCGACGCCACCGTCGCGATCGCCCCGGCCATGAACCAGGCCATGTGGCGCGACCCGGCCACCCAAGCCAATACCCAACTCCTGCAAAGCCGCGGCCTCAAGGTGTTTGGCCCCGCATCCGGCAGCCAGGCCTGTGGCGACGTCGGCATGGGCCGGATGCTCGAAGCCACCGACCTTGCGCTATGCGCCGCCGAGTGCTTCCAGCACCTGGCCCTGACCGGCAAGCACGTGCTGATCACCGCAGGCCCGACCCAGGAAAACATCGACCCGGTGCGCTACATCACCAACCATAGCTCAGGAAAAATGGGCTTTGCGTTGGCAGAAGCTGCGGTCGAGGCAGGCGCACGGGTGACCCTGATCACAGGTCCCGTGCATTTGCCGACCCCTGACCGCGTCACTCGAATCGACGTAGTCAGCGCCCGGGACATGCTGGCGGCCTGTGAAGCCGCCATTCCCTGTGACCTGTTCATCGCCTCGGCAGCGGTGGCGGATTACCGCCCTGAAGTCGTAGCCCCGCAAAAGCTCAAGAAAGACCCTACAAACGGTGACGGCCTGCTCCTGCAAATGGTGCGCAACCCGGACATCCTGGCCACCATCGCCACCCGTCCGGACCGTCCGTTCAGTGTCGGTTTCGCTGCCGAGACCGAGCACCTTCTGGACTACGCCGCGCGCAAACTGAAAGACAAAAACCTCGACTTGATCGTTGCCAATGATGTCGCCAACCCGAGCATCGGCTTCAACAGCGAGGAAAATGCCTGCAGCGTGATCGACCGCGAGCTGCACGCCACCCTTTTCGCCCAGACCAGCAAGGGCAAGATTGCCCGCCAACTGATCTCTTTTATCGCCCAACGGCTGAACCAGGTTTAATTTTCATGCACGCTTTGCAAGCCAAGATCCTCGACCCCCGCATCGGCAACGAATTCCCCCTGCCGGCCTACGCCACACCAGGCTCCGCCGGCCTGGACCTGCGCGCCATGCTCAAGGAAGACACCATCCTTGAGCCGGGCCAGACCATCCTGATCCCGACCGGCCTGTCGATCTATGTCGGCGACCCGGGCCTGGCGGCGCTGATCCTGCCGCGCTCCGGCCTGGGCCACAAACACGGCATCGTGCTCGGTAACCTGGTCGGCCTGATCGACTCCGACTACCAGGGCGAGCTGATGGTGTCGTGCTGGAACCGTGGCCAGACTGCTTTCAACATCGCCGTCGGCGAGCGCATCGCCCAACTGGTCCTGGTGCCGGTGGTGCAGGCGCATTTTGAATTGGTGCAGGAATTCGACGAAACCCAGCGCGGCGCAGGCGGTTTTGGGCATTCCGGCAGTCACTGACTAAGCTGAACGTGGCCGGATGCAATCGTCCGGCCACGCGCCACCGCCCGGCTTTTCAGGATGAAGAATGCGCGGAAATAATCATCGAGATTTCTCCAATGAAATCAAAGAACTACGTAAAAATAATGCTAGCGCCAATGCGCCGATGGCATTTTTACACCACGAACTCTCTGCCGAAAACGCCGTCATACCCTTCAGTTTGAGCCTGCCGGCCAGCCACATCAGGCCCGCCTTGCCCCCTTTCAGATGGAGTTTCCCCCGCGATGAGTACCGCAGCCCGCGTAGCCCCGACCTTTCCCGACAGCATTTTTCGCGCCTATGACATTCGTGGCGTGGTACCCAAGACCCTGACCGCCGAAACCGCCTACTGGATCGGCCGCGCCATCGGTTCGCAGAGCCTTGCCCAGGGCGAACCCAACGTCTCGGTGGGTCGTGACGGCCGTTTGTCCGGCCCCGAGCTGGTCGAGCAACTGATCCAGGGGCTGGCCGACAGCGGTTGCCACGTCAGCGACGTCGGCCTGGTGCCGACACCCGCGTTGTACTACGCGGCCAACGTACTGGCCGGTAAATCCGGGGTGATGCTCACCGGCAGCCATAACCCTTCGGACTACAACGGCTTCAAGATCGTCATCGCTGGCGATACGCTGGCCAATGAACAGATCCAGGCCCTGCACACCCGCCTGAAGACCAACGACCTGACCAGCGGCACCGGCACCATCACCAAGGTCGACATCCTGCAGCGCTACTCCGATGAAATCACCCGCGACGTCAAACTCGCGCGCCGCCTCAAAGTGGTGGTGGATTGCGGAAACGGCGCGGCTGGCGTGATAGCCCCGCAATTGCTCGAAGCGCTGAACTGCGAAGTAATCCCGCTGTTCTGCGACGTCGACGGCAACTTCCCCAACCACCACCCGGACCCGGGCAAGCCGGAAAACCTGGAGGACCTGATCGCCAAGGTCAAGGAAGTGGGCGCCGACGTCGGCCTGGCCTTCGATGGCGACGGTGACCGCGTAGGCGTGGTGACCGAAACCGGCGAGATCGTATTCCCCGACCGCCTGCTGATGCTGTTTGCCCGTGACGTCGTGGCGCGCAACCCCAACGCCGAGATCATCTTCGACGTGAAATGCACCCGCCGCCTGACGCCACTGATCAAGGAGTACGGCGGTCGCCCGCTAATGTGGAAGACCGGTCATTCGTTGATCAAAAAGAAAATGAAGGAAACCGGTGCACTATTGGCCGGCGAAATGAGCGGCCACGTGTTCTTCAAGGAACGCTGGTTCGGGTTTGACGACGGCATTTACAGCGCCGCTCGTCTGCTGGAGATCCTCAGCAAGGAAAAATCCACCGCCGAAGAACTGTTTCAGACCTTCCCGAATGATATTTCTACGCCAGAGATCAATATCCATGTGACCGAGGAGAGCAAATTCAGCATCATTGACGCATTGCACGATGCGCAATGGGGTGAAGGCGCCAACCTGACCTCCATTGATGGTGTGCGAGTCGATTACGCCAAAGGCTGGGGCCTGGTTCGCGCGTCCAACACCACACCGGTGCTGGTCCTGCGTTTCGAGGCGGATACCGAGGCCGAGTTGCAGCGCATCAAGGACGTGTTCCACGCCCAGTTGAAACGTGTTGCCCCTGATCTCCAATTACCGTTCTGATTTTTTGCCCGGAGCCCTGAATGACCCTCGAACGCGAAGCCGCTGCCAACACCGCCAAGGTCCTGTCCGAAGCGTTGCCTTATATTCGACGCTACGTCGGCAAGACGCTGGTGATCAAGTACGGTGGCAATGCCATGGAAAGCGACGAGCTGAAAACCGGCTTTGCCCGCGACATCGTGCTGATGAAAGCCGTGGGGATCAACCCGGTGGTCGTCCACGGTGGCGGCCCGCAAATCGGCGACCTGCTCAAGCGTCTGTCGATCGAGAGTCACTTCATCGATGGTATGCGTGTCACTGACGCGCAGACCATGGACGTGGTGGAGATGGTCCTCGGCGGCCAGGTCAACAAAGACATCGTCAACCTGATCAACCGCCACGGCGGCAGCGCCATCGGCCTGACCGGCAAGGATGCAGAGCTGATCCGCGCCAAGAAACTTACCGTGACCCGCAAGACGCCGGAGATGACCCAGCCGGAAATCATCGACATCGGCCAGGTGGGCGAAGTGATCGGCATCAACACCGATTTGCTCAACCTGCTGGTCAAGGGCGACTTCATCCCGGTGATTGCGCCGATCGGCGTGGGTGCCAATGGCGAGTCCTATAACATCAACGCCGATCTGGTAGCCGGTAAGGTGGCGGAAGCACTGAAGGCTGAAAAGCTGATGCTACTGACCAATATCGCCGGCTTGATGGACAAGGAAGGCAAGGTACTCACCGGCCTGACCACCCAGCAGGTAGACGACCTGATCGCCGACGGCACCATCTACGGCGGCATGTTGCCGAAGATCCGTTGCGCACTGGAAGCGGTGCAGGGCGGCGTCGGCAGCTCGCTGATCCTGGATGGCCGCGTGCCAAATGCAATCCTGCTGGAAATCTTCACCGATACTGGTGTGGGCACGCTGATCAGTAACCGCAAGCGTCCTTGATCGCTGCAATTAAAAAGGCCCCGCTCGATCCAATCGAACGGGGCCTTTTGTTTGTACACCGTTCACATGTGGGAGCTGGCTTGCCTGCGATGACGGCAGTACATGCAAAAATGCACCGCCTGACACACCGCTATCGCGGGCAAGCCCGCTCCCACAGGATTCAGTGTCAGACGCCAAACTGCTCGCGGTAGGCACGCACCGCCGGCAAATGCTGCTTGAGCTGCGGGTCATCTTCCAGGAACTGCAACACCTGGTTCAACGACACGATGCTCACCACCGGGATGCCGAAGTCACGCTCCACTTCCTGGATCGCCGACAACTCACCGTTGCCGCGCTCCTGGCGGTTCAAGGCGATCAGCACACCAGCAGCTTTTGCGCCGTCCTGGGAAGCGATGATCTGCATCACTTCACGGATCGCGGTGCCTGCGGTGATCACGTCATCGATGATCAGCACATCGCCGGTCAATGGCGCGCCGACCAGGCTGCCACCTTCACCATGGGCCTTGGCTTCCTTACGGTTGAAACACCACGGCAAGTCCTGCCCGTGATGCTCCGCCAGGGCGACCGCCGTCGCCGCTGCCAGGGGAATACCCTTGTAGGCCGGGCCAAAGAGTACGTCGAAGGAAATACCGCTCTCAACGATGGCTGCCGCATAGAAACGGCCCAGCTGAGCCAGGGCCGAACCTGAGTTGAACAGGCCCGCATTGAAGAAGTACGGGCTGGTGCGCCCGGACTTGAGAGTGAACTCACCGAAGCGTAAAACGCCGCGATCGATGGCAAAACGAATGAAATCGCGTTGATACGCCTGCATGAAAAAAGCCTCAGATACCACGGATTTAGCTAATTAGGTGGACGGCGTGTATCATACACGCACGCGATTTTTGGGGCCATTTATGCGGATCATCAGTGTGAACGTTAATGGTATTCAGGCTGCAGTCGAGCGTGGTTTGCTCAGTTGGCTGCAAGCCCAGAATGCCGACGTCATCTGCCTGCAGGACACCCGCGCCTCCGCCTTTGAACTGGACGACCCAGCCTTCCAACTGGATGGCTACTTCCTTTATGCCTGCGATGCCGAAGTGCCCACCCAAGGTGGCGTGGCTTTGTACTCGCGGTTGCAACCCAAGGCGGTCATCAGCGGCCTCGGCTTCGAGACAGCCGACCGCTACGGGCGCTACCTGCAAGCCGATTTCGACAAGGTCAGCATCGCGACCTTGCTGCTTCCTTCGGGGCAGAACGGCGATGAAGACTTGAACCAGAAGTTCAAGCTAATGGACGACTTCGCCCGTTACCTGGATAAACAGCGACGCAAACGTCGCGAGTACATTTATTGTGGCTCGCTGTACGTGGCGCAACAGAAGCTGGATATCAAGAACTGGCGCGACAGCCAGCAATCACCGGGCTTCCTGGCGCCGGAACGGGCCTGGATGGACGAGATTGTCGGCAACATGGGCTATGTTGATGCCCTGCGCGAAGTCAGCCGCGAAGGCGATCAGTACAGCTGGTGGCCGGATAACGAACAGGCTGAGATGCTCAACCTGGGCTGGCGTTTCGACTACCAGCTGCTGACCCCGGGCCTGCGCCGGTTCGTACGCAGTGCACGCCTGCCGCGCCAGCCGCGCTTCTCGCAGCACGCGCCGCTGATCGTGGACTACGACTGGACCTTGACCATCTGAGGTCTTTTTCCAGGCACAAAAAAAAACCGACAGCAATGTCGGTTTTTTTGTGGCCGCTCGGTTACTTGACCAGACGCCAAGTCCACGGATAGCGATAGGCAATGCCCTTGTTGGCCTTGATCCCGGCAATGATCGTCAGTATCAACGCCCCTATCACCAGTACGGTCATCAGCAAAAAGCCGACCACCACGAAGCCCAGCACCAGACACACCAACCAGGCGATGGCCACGGTGATCTGAAAATTCAGGGCTTCCTTGCCCTGATCATCGATAAGCGGGTCCACATCCTTCTTGAACTGCCACAGGATCAGCGGCCCCAACACGCTGCCGAAGGGGAACACCAACCCTGCAAACGCCGCGAAATGACACAGCATTGCCAACTGGCGTACTTCCTTGGACGGTGCCGGAACCGGCAATTGGCTGTCATTCATGGCGCTTCTCCTTGGGGCGGGCTTAGTCAGCGAGTGCAGCGGTTTGCAGTGCAAAGATTTCGGTCATGCCCTTCTGGGCCAGGGCCAGCATCGCGTTCAGCTCAGCCGGCTGGAATGGCGCGCCTTCGGCGGTGCCCTGCACTTCGATGAAACCACCGGTGCTGGTCATGACCACGTTCAGATCGGTCTCGGCGGCCGAGTCTTCCAGGTAATCCAGGTCCAGCACAGGCTCGCCCTGGTACATGCCGACCGACACAGCTGCGATCATCTGCTTGAGCGGGTCACCCGCCTTGAGGCCGCCGCGCTTCTTGATCACTTTCAATGCGTCGACCAGGGCTACCATGGCGCCAGTGATGGATGCAGTACGGGTACCGCCATCAGCCTGGATCACGTCGCAGTCGACGTAAAGGGTCACGTCGCCCAATTTGGACATGTCCAGCGCGGCACGCAGGGAACGGCCAATCAGGCGCTGGATTTCCAGGGTACGCCCGCCTTGCTTGCCACGGCTGGCTTCACGCTGGTTACGCTCACCGGTGGCGCGCGGCAACATGCCGTACTCTGCGGTCAACCAGCCCTGGCCCTGGCCCTTGAGGAAGCGCGGCACGCCGTTTTCGACGCTGACGGTGCAAATCACCTTGGTATCGCCAAACTCGACCAGTACGGATCCCTCGGCGTGTTTGGTGTAGTTGCGGGTGATGCGGATCGAGCGGAGCTGATCGGCAGCGCGACCACTTGGACGTTTCATAGGGGATACCTGTACTGAGGACGAAAAACTGCCGAGCATTATAGAGCCGCGAGCCGATTCGGGGCACTTCTAAAAATTCGGTTACGAATGCGCATGTTTGGGCGCCTCCTGCGCACTGCGCTACAATCCTGCGCCTCTCGACCGTAGGAGCGAGCTTGCTCGCTCCTACAGGTCGGCCTGGCCAATCTCTATCTATCCAACACGAGGTACCTCCATGGTGCACAGCATGACCGCCTTCGCCCGTGTCGAAAAAGCCGGGGTTCAAGGCACCCTCAGCTGGGAATTGCGCTCGGTCAACAGCCGTTACCTGGAGCCACACCTGCGCCTGCCCGAGTCGTTCCGCGACCTCGAAGGCGCCGTTCGTGAAGCGCTGCGCCAGGGCATTTCCCGTGGCAAGCTGGAATGCACCCTGCGTTTTACCGAAGAAACCACCGGTAAACCGCTGCAGCTGGACCGCGACCGCGCCGCACAACTGGTTGCCGCCGCCGAAACCATCGCCGGCCTGATCAAGCAACCGGCCGCGCTGAACCCTCTGGAAGTCCTGGCCTGGCCCGGCGTACTGGTGGGCGACGCAACCGACCCGCAGGCCCTGAACGCCGAAGCCCTCGCGCTGTTCAACCAGGGCCTGAAGGAGCTCAAGGCCGGCCGTGAGCGCGAAGGCGCTGAACTGGCGCGCCTGATCAACGAGCGTCTGACATCGATCGAAGCCGATGTGGTCACCCTGCGCGAACTGGTGCCGCAGATGCTTGCTACCCAACGCCAGAAGATCCTCGACCGCTTCACCGACATGAAAGCCGACCTTGACCCGACGCGTCTGGAACAGGAAATGGTCCTGCTTGCCCAGAAAAGCGACGTGGCCGAAGAACTCGACCGCCTGAGCACCCACATTCTTGAAGTACGCCGCGTGCTCAAGTCCGGTGGCGCCGCCGGTCGGCGCCTGGACTTCCTGATGCAGGAACTCAACCGCGAAGCCAATACACTGGGCTCCAAGGCGTTCGATCCGCGCAGCACCACGGCGGCGGTCAACCTCAAAGTGTTGATCGAGCAAATGCGCGAACAAGTACAGAATATTGAGTAAGGCAACCTCCATGACCCACAGCACCGGCACCCTTTACATCATTTCCGCCCCTTCGGGCGCGGGCAAAAGCAGCCTGGTCAAAGCCTTGACCGACGCTGACGAGCAGATCCGCATTTCGGTGTCGCACACCACCCGCGCCATGCGCCCGGGCGAAGTGAACGGCGTGCACTATCACTTCGTCGAGCGTACCGAATTCGTCAAGATGATCGAACACGGCGACTTCCTGGAGCGCGCCGAAGTCTTCGGCAACCTCTACGGCACCTCCCAAAGTCATCTGCAGCAGACCCTGGACGAAGGCCACGACCTGATTCTGGAAATCGATTGGCAGGGCGCCGAGCAAGTGCGCCAATTGATGCCCAAGGCACGCTCGATCTTTATCCTGCCGCCGTCGCTTGAAGCCTTGCACCAGCGCCTGACCAACCGTGGCCAGGACAGCGACGAGATCATCGAAGGGCGTATGCGTGAAGCCGTCAGCGAAATGAGCCACTATGTCGACTACGACTACCTGATCATCAATGACGATTTTGCCCACGCCTTGGATGATTTGAAGGCGATTTTCCGTGCCAATCAGCTCCAGCAAAAGCGTCAACAGCAGCGTTTCGGCAAATTACTCGCCGAACTGCTCGGCTGATTGGCTCTTCCCAAAACCGCTGCAAGGGCCTTACATTGGCACTTGTAGCGGTTTTGCGAGAGCCTGCGAAAAATCAGCGCTTCCCTAAACGCTGGTGATTTTTTAAACTGCTCAGTCCGCTCGCCCAACCGGGCAGCGCGCATCTTGCATTCGCTCCGAGGAATACCATGGCCCGCGTAACCGTTGAAGACTGCCTAGAACACGTGGATAACCGCTTTGAGCTGGTCATGCTCTCTACCAAGCGTGCCCGTCAACTGGCCACTGGCGGCAAAGAGCCCCTGGTCCAGTGGGAAAACGACAAGCCTACCGTTGTAGCTCTGCGTGAAATCGCTGAAGGCCTGATGAGCTACGAGTTCATTGCCAACGCCGAAATCGTTGAAGACGAACCGCTGTTTGCAGCGTTCGAGGACGAGTCCAACGAGGCCGTCTAAGCCTATGCCAGGTCGACGTAGCACGGCGCAGGGTCACAGTCATCGGCAGGAGTTCACACTTTGCCGAGCATAGACGCCCTCGCCGATCGCTTATCGGCCTACCTCGGCCCCGACCAGGTCAACCTGGTCCGCCGAGCGTATTTCTACGCCGAACAAGCCCACGACGGCCAACGCCGACGTAGCGGTGAGGCGTACGTCACCCATCCCCTTGCGGTGGCAAATATCCTGGCCGACATGCACATGGACCATCAGAGCCTGATGGCCGCTATGCTGCATGACGTGATCGAAGACACCGGCATTGCCAAGGAAGCGCTCAGCGCGCAATTTGGCGAAACCGTGGCCGAACTGGTCGACGGGGTCAGCAAACTGACCCAGATGAACTTCGAGACCAAGGCCGAAGCCCAGGCGGAAAACTTCCAGAAGATGGCCATGGCCATGGCCCGAGACATTCGGGTGATCCTGGTCAAGCTGGCCGACCGGCTGCACAACATGCGCACGCTGGAAGTGCTGTCCGGCGAAAAGCGTCGGCGCATCGCCAAGGAAACCCTGGAAATCTACGCGCCCATCGCCAACCGGCTGGGCATGCACGCTATTCGTATCGAATTCGAAGACCTTGGTTTCAAAGCCATGCACCCGATGCGTTCGGCGCGCATCTACCAGGCGGTCAAACGCGCCCGGGGCAATCGCAAGGAAATCGTCAACAAGATCGAAGAATCCCTGAGCCATTGCCTGGCAATCGACGAAATCGAAGGCGAGGTCAGTGGCCGCCAGAAGCACATCTACGGCATCTACAAGAAGATGCGCGGCAAGCGCCGGGCCTTCAACGAGATCATGGACGTGTACGCGTTCCGGATCATCGTCGACAAGGTCGATACCTGCTACCGCGTGCTGGGCGCTGTACATAATTTGTACAAGCCCTTGCCGGGCCGCTTCAAGGACTACATCGCGATCCCCAAGGCCAACGGCTATCAGTCGCTGCATACCACGCTGTTCGGTATGCATGGCGTGCCGATCGAGATTCAGATCCGTACCCGCGAAATGGAAGAGATGGCCAACAACGGCATCGCCGCCCATTGGCTGTACAAGTCCAGTGGCGACGAGCAGCCCAAAGGCACCCATGCCCGCGCCCGCCAGTGGGTCAAGGGCGTGCTGGAAATGCAGCAACGTGCCGGCAACTCACTGGAATTCATCGAAAGCGTGAAGATCGACCTGTTCCCGGACGAGGTCTACGTGTTCACGCCCAAGGGCCGGATCATGGAGCTGCCCAAGGGCTCCACAGCGGTCGACTTCGCCTACGCGGTACACACCGACGTCGGCAACAGCTGCATTGCCTGTCGGATCAATCGTCGTCTCGCGCCGCTGTCCGAGCCCCTGCAAAGCGGCTCCACGGTCGAGATCGTCAGTGCTCCAGGCGCACGCCCCAACCCGGCATGGCTGAACTTCGTGGTCACCGGCAAGGCCCGTACACATATTCGCCACGCCCTGAAACTGCAGCGTCGCTCCGAGTCCATCAGCCTGGGCGAGCGCCTGCTGAACAAGGTGCTCAACGGCTTCGACAGCGCCCTGGACAAGATTGCGCAAGAGCGCGTGCAGGCGATGCTTCATGAGTATCGCCAGGAAACCGTCGAAGACCTGCTCGAAGATATCGGCCTGGGCAACCGCATGGCCTACGTGGTCGCCCGTCGCTTGCTTGGCGAAGGCGAACAACTGCCGAGCCCGGAAGGCCCGCTGGCGATTCGCGGCACCGAGGGTCTGGTGCTCAGTTACGCAAAATGTTGCACACCGATTCCGGGCGACCCGATTGTCGGCCACCTGTCCGCAGGCAAGGGCATGGTGGTGCACCTGGACAACTGCCGCAATATCACCGAAATCCGCCACAACCCGGAAAAATGCATCCAGCTCTCGTGGGCCAAGGATGTCACCGGCGAGTTCAACGTCGAGCTGCGGGTGGAGCTGGAACACCAGCGCGGCCTGATCGCCC
Source organism: Pseudomonas sp. NCIMB 10586 (assembly GCF_023127895.1). Taxonomy (NCBI): domain Bacteria; kingdom Pseudomonadati; phylum Pseudomonadota; class Gammaproteobacteria; order Pseudomonadales; family Pseudomonadaceae; genus Pseudomonas; species Pseudomonas sp. NCIMB 10586. The sequence goes on along the minus strand of NZ_SPKQ01000007.1, from coordinate 281,459 downwards.
TGCTGGCCAGCAGCGTCAACGCGGCCGACGGCAATATCGAGAAAATCAGCATGGACGAACGTGATGGTCGCATCAGCGTGGTCCAACTGGTGGTCAGTGTGCACGACCGCGTGCACCTGGCCCGCGTGATCAAGAAACTGCGCGCCTTGACCGGTGTGATCCGCATCACCCGTATGCGTGCATAACCGATCCATTACAAGGAGTCATTCATGACCAAGACAGTTATCACCAGCGATAAAGCCCCAGCCGCCATCGGCACCTACTCCCAGGCGATCAAGGCGGGCAACACCGTCTACATGTCCGGCCAGATTCCGCTGGACCCAAAGACCATGGAACTGGTTGAAGGCTTCGAAGCCCAGACCGTACAAGTCTTCGAAAACCTCAAGTCCGTGGCTGAAGCTGCCGGTGGTTCGTTCAAGGACATCGTCAAGCTGAACATCTTCCTCACCGACTTGAGCCATTTTGCCAAGGTCAACGAGATCATGGGCAAGTACTTCGAACAACCCTACCCAGCCCGCGCCGCCATCGGCGTTGCCGCCCTGCCAAAGGGCGCACAGGTTGAGATGGACGCCATTCTGGTCATCGAGTAAAACACCCGGCGCAGCCCCAAAAGGCTGCGCCGGCTTCGCTTCATAAGGATTTCGTAATGCGCAAAGCGCTTGTAGCCTCTTCGTTGCTCGCACTGTTGCTCGGCGGTTGTGCCAGCAACCCGGCCGATCTGGACGTAAGCGGTACCTGGATCAACCAGGCCGCCATCGACGCGGCAGCCAAGGGCGGCCCTTTGCGTGAAGCCCTGCAATCCTATGGCCCCAACCTTGAGTGGGAGGTCAACACCAAGGCGTTGCAGGCGCGCTACTACAACGGTTTTGAAGTAGCGGAAGGCAAGTTGTCGGGTGAAAAACCCGGCGCGTGGAGCGTGGACTTCTACGGCAGCTCCGCCACCGAACTCAAGCGCAAAGGCAAACAATTGCTGCAAGTGGCCAACGACAATGAGCCAGAGCAGCTGTTCGCCCGCGCCAAAGACCCGGCCCCCGAAGGCGCACCACTGGGTGCCAACTTCGAACGGGCGCTGTATGCGGCCTACATGGGCGGCGACTGGAAGATAACCGACGGCACCGGCAACGGCGCCACAGTGCAGTTCCAGGCTGACGGCAAGATCGCCGGTCTGCCTGGCGTTGACCGTTACTCACTGTGCCTGGCGGGTGATTGCGCCTCCATGAGCGGCGGCTACGACAGCATCTGGCTGCAACTGAACGGCCAGGGCAACCCATGGATCTTCGTACGCAAGGGTGAGCAACTGGAAATCTTCCAGGCGATCAACACCGCCCAGGCCGATGAAGTGCCTTCGTTTACCCCAGGCCCGCGCCAATGGCTGCTTGAAAAGTAATAACAACGTCACCTGGATCTAAAGGTGGGAGGGGGCTTGCCCCCGATAGCATCACACCAGTCAATATTTCCTTGGCTGACTCACCGCTATCGGGAGCAAGCCCCCTCCCACATTTTTGACCGGGTTTCATTCTTTCAGGATGGCGGCATAGCCTTCCCGGTAAGTCGGGTAAGTCGGCACCCAGCCCAACGCCTTGATACGCGCATTACTGCACTGCTTGCTCCCCGCACGCCGCACACTGGCGTCATCAGCCCATTCGGTCACACCCAGGTACTCGCGCAACCAGCCCACCACCTCGGCCAATGGCGCCGGCGCATCGTCGACACCGATGTAGACTTTGTCCAATGTACCGCCCTGCTCTACGTGCCGCAGTAAAAACGCCAGCAGCCCGGCCGCATCATCAGCGTGAATCCGGTTGCCATATAAAGGCGGGTCAACCGCTACGCGGTAGCCTTGACGCACCTGGGTCAGCAGCCATTCACGACCCGGGCCGTAAATCCCGGTCAGCCGCACGATGGTGGCCGGAATACCACTATTGAGCGCCACTTGCTCAGCTTCCAGCATCACCTGCCCGGAATAACCCTTCGCTTGCGTCTCTGACGTTTCGTCGACCCACTCGCCGTTCTGCTGCCCATACACACTGCTGCTGGAGACAAACAGCAAATGCTTGGGCGCCTGGCCGTAGTCGTCCAGCCACTCCAGTACATGCTGCAACCCTTGCACGTAGGCGGCGCGATAGCCGGCCTCGTCGTGGTCGGTGGCAGCGGCGCTGTACACCAGATAATCCACCCCGCCGATTGGCCAGGTGTCCGGACAGTCCTTTTTGAACAGATCGCCGGCAATGCCGATCACGCCGTCGGGCAAGCGTGAAACATCGCGGCGCAGGCCGTGGACCTCCCATTCCGAGGCCAGCAATTGGCTAGCCAGCCGACTACCCACATCACCGCAACCGGCAATCACAACAGAAGGCGCAGACATCATAAAACTCCATTCTCAAAGGCGCAGATTAGCCGCGCGAGTGGATCAACGGCCAGTGAAAAGCGAAATAAAGTAACAGTGCCACTTTAGTTAACAAGAATTACTTGCAATAATAACCACCCATTTGTCCTCGACCCCCCTCGGTCTGGAAGGACGATCACCCATTTTTTCTCTCAGGTCCGGCCAGCATGACATGTAATACAACCCCCGCTTCGCCAACCAAGCCTCACAGCCCATCCCGCGCCTGGCGTGCGATTGCTGCGATGCTGTTCAGCGTCCTGCTGGCACCGACCGCCGCATTCGCTGATGCCACCGCCCCCGCCACTCCGGCGGCTACCGAGCAGAATGCTGCGACCCCGACGACACCTGCCGTTGCTCCAGTGGCTACCGACCCGGCCCAGGCCACGGGCGACGCCGCACCTGCCAACGAAACCGGCGTTGTGCTGGAAGAAGACAACACCCTGGGTATGGCCCATGACCTGTCGCCATGGGGCATGTACCAGAATGCCGACGTAGTGGTGAAGGCTGTGATGATCGGCCTGGCCATCGCCTCGATCATCACCTGGACCATCTGGATTGCCAAAGGCTTCGAGCTGCTGGGCGCCAAGCGTCGTCTGCGCGCTGAAATCGTCCACCTGAAAAAAGCCACTACCCTCAAGGAAGCGAGCGAAACCGCAACCAAAAAGGGCACCCTGGCCAACACCCTGGTGCACGACGCGCTGGAAGAAATGCGCCTGTCGGCCAACACCCGCGAAAAAGAAGGCATCAAGGAACGCGTGGCTTTCCGCCTGGAGCGCCTGGTTGCCGCCTGCGGCCGTAACATGAGCAGCGGCACCGGCGTACTCGCCACCATCGGTTCCACCGCGCCGTTTGTCGGCCTGTTCGGCACCGTATGGGGCATCATGAACAGCTTCATCGGCATCGCCAAAACCCAGACCACCAACCTCGCCGTCGTTGCCCCCGGCATCGCCGAAGCCCTGCTGGCTACTGCCCTGGGCCTGGTTGCCGCGATCCCTGCGGTGGTGATCTACAACGTCTTCGCCCGTTCGATCGCCGGCTACAAGGCTCAGGTATCGGATGCGTCGGCAGAAGTCCTGCTGCTGGTCAGCCGTGACCTCGATCACCTGCCTACCGAGCGCAGCTCGCAACCGCACATGGTGAAAGTGGGGTAATCGGCCATGGGCCTGCATTTGAATCAAGGCGACGACGAACTCGTCGAGAACCACGAAATCAACGTTACGCCGTTTATCGACGTGATGCTGGTGCTGCTGATCATCTTCATGGTGGCTGCACCGTTGGCCACCGTGGACATCAAGGTTGACCTGCCCGCCTCCAGCGCCAAGCCGGCGCCGCGGCCGGAGAAGCCGATTTTCCTCAGCGTCAAGGCGGACCAACGCCTGTTCCTGGGCGAAGAAGAAGTCAAGGCTGAAACCCTGGGGCCGGTGCTCGACGCCAAGACCCAGGGCAAGAAAGACACGACAATCTTCTTCCAGGCCGACAAGGGCGTGGACTACGGCGACCTGATGAGTGTGATGGATGCCCTGCGGGCAGCCGGCTACCTCAAGGTAGGCCTGGTCGGACTTGAGACGGCAGCCAAGAAATGATCACGACGCGCCACAAACTGACGCGTTACGGCACCAGCCTCGCCGTCGTGCTGGGCGTGCATGCCGTCGCGATCATCATCGCGCTCCAATGGTCCGCGCCGCAGGTGATCCAGTTACCGCCTGCCGCGATGGTCATCGACCTGGCGCCGCTGCCAGCGCCACCGCCGCCTCCGGCACCGCCCAAGGTCGTGGCGCCACCGCCGCCGCCAGTTGAGGAGCTGCCGCTGCCGAAATTGGCCGAGGCGCCCAAACCAACGATCCAGGTGCCCAAGCCGGTCAAGCCCAAACCCAAGCCGCAACCGCCCAAGCCAGTAGAGAAGAAGCCCGATCCGCCCAAGGAGAAACCTTCCGAGGAGCCTCCAAGCGAAACGCCGCCGAGCAACGCGCCTGCGCAAAAATCCGCCCAGCCTGCGCCCGGGCCATCGGCACAGCAGCTTGCTGCCCAGGCATCCTGGCAAAGTACCCTGCTGGCGCACCTGCAGAAGTACAAGAAGTACCCGCCGGGCGCCCAGCAACGTGGCAAGGAAGGCATGAACCGCTTGCGTTTCGTGGTCGATGGCGAAGGCAATGTACTGTCCTACGAACTGGAAGGCCGCTCCGGCAACGCCGACCTGGATCGCGCGACTCTGGAGATGATCCGCAAGGCTCAACCCTTGCCCAAACCGCCAGCCGACTTGTTGAAAAACGGCAGTGTCGAACTGGTCGCACCCTTCGTTTACAACATCGATAAACGTCGCCGCTAGCGGAGCAATGTGGGAGGGGCTCGCCCCCTCCCGCATCGTCTTTCACCGCGACAACAATTTCCGACATTCCCCACTCAATCCCCAGCAAAGTTCTGATAACGTGCGTCTATCGATTGCAGCCGGTATGCTTGGCCCGCAACTTCATGGACGCCTGCTATGACTCTTACAGAATTACGCTACATCGTGACCCTCGCCCAAGAACAGCACTTCGGCCATGCCGCCGAGCGTTGCCACGTCAGCCAGCCGACGCTGTCGGTGGGCGTGAAAAAGCTTGAAGACGAACTCGGTGTGCTGATTTTCGAGCGCAGCAAGAGCGCCGTGCGCCTCACCCCAGTGGGCGAAGGCATCGTTGCCCAGGCCCAGAAGGTCCTGGAGCAGGCGCAAAGCATTCGCGAGCTGGCCCAGGCCGGCAAGAACCAGCTGACCGCACCGCTCAAAGTCGGCGCGATCTACACTGTCGGCCCTTACCTGTTCCCGCACCTGATCCCGCAACTGCACCGCGTCGCGCCGCAGATGCCGCTGTATATCGAAGAAAACTTCACTCACGTGCTGCGCGACAAACTGCGCAACGGCGAGTTGGACGCGATCATCATCGCCCTGCCGTTCAACGAGGCGGACGTGCTGACCCTGCCGCTCTACGACGAGCCGTTCTACGTGCTGATGCCGGCCTCGCACCCGTGGACCAAAAAGGACACCATCGATGCCGGCCTGCTCAACGACAAGAGCCTGCTGCTGCTCGGCGAAGGCCACTGCTTCCGCGACCAGGTACTGGAAGCCTGCCCGACCCTGACCAAGGGCAACGACGGCGCCAAGCACACCACGGTGGAATCCAGCTCCCTGGAAACCATTCGCCATATGGTCGCTTCCGGCCTGGGTATTTCGATCCTGCCGCTGTCAGCGGTGGACAGCCATCACTACGCTCAAGGCGTGATCGAAGTTCGCCCACTCACGCCTCCGGTGCCGTTCCGTACCGTGGCGATCGCCTGGCGCGCCAGCTTCCCACGCCCCAAGGCAATTGAGATCCTCGCCGACTCGATTCGCCTGTGTTCGGTGGCCAAGCCGCCCGCTGCGAGCTAAGCAACCGTATGACTGAGCTGTCGCAGGTGTCGGTGACGGCACTCAAGGGTGTCGGTGACGCCATGGCCGAGAAGTTGGCCAAGGTCGGCCTGGAAAACCTCCAGGACGTGCTGTTCCACTTGCCCCTGCGTTATCAGGACCGCACCCGCGTCGTGCCCATCGGCCATTTGCGCCCAGGCCAGGATGCGGTGGTCGAAGGCACTGTCAGCGGCGCTGACGTGGTGATGGGCAAGCGCCGCAGCCTGGTGGTGCGCCTGCAGGATGGTACTGGCGGCTTGAGCCTGCGCTTCTACCATTTCAGCAACGCGCAGAAAGAAGGCCTCAAGCGTGGCACCCGTGTGCGCTGCTACGGTGAGGCACGTCCCGGTGCATCGGGCCTGGAGATCTACCACCCGGAATACCGCGCCATCACCGGCGACGAACCGCCACCGGTGGACACCACCCTCACGCCGATCTACCCGCTGACCGAGGGCCTGACCCAGCAACGCCTGCGCCAACTGTGCATGCAAACCCTGACCATGCTCGGCCCGCAAAGCCTGCCCGACTGGCTGCCCCTGGAGCTGGCCCGCGACTATCAACTGGCGCCCCTGGCCGATGCGATCCGCTACCTGCATCACCCGCCCGCCGATGCCGATGTGGACGAACTCGCCCTCGGCCATCACTGGGCCCAGCATCGCCTGGCCTTCGAAGAGCTGTTGACCCACCAACTGTCCCAGCAGCGCCTGCGTGAAAGCATGCGTTCCCTGCGTGCGCCGGCGATGCCCAAGGCTACGCGGCTGCCCGCGCAATACCTGGCCAACCTCGGCTTTGCGCCGACCGGAGCACAGCAGCGCGTGGGCAATGAGATCGCCTACGACCTCAGCCAGCAAGAACCCATGCTGCGCCTGATCCAGGGCGACGTGGGCGCAGGCAAAACCGTGGTCGCCGCCCTCGCCGCCTTGCAAGCACTGGAGGCGGGTTACCAAGTCGCGCTGATGGCGCCGACAGAAATTCTCGCCGAACAACACTTCATCACCTTCAAGCGCTGGCTCGAGCCGCTGGGCCTGGAAGTGGCGTGGCTGGCCGGCAAGCTCAAAGGCAAGAACCGTGCGAGCGCCCTGGAGCAAATCGCTGCCGGCGCGCCGATGGTGGTGGGCACCCATGCGCTGTTCCAGGACGAAGTGCAGTTCAAGAACCTCGCGCTGGTGATCATCGACGAGCAGCATCGCTTCGGCGTGCAACAGCGCCTGGCCCTGCGCCAGAAAGGCGTGGGCGGGCGCATGAACCCGCACCAGTTGATCATGACCGCCACCCCGATCCCGCGCACCCTGGCCATGAGCGCCTACGCCGATCTCGACACCTCGATCCTCGATGAATTGCCGCCCGGGCGTACGCCGGTCAACACCGTGCTGGTCACCGACACCCGGCGCGTGGAGGTGATCGAGCGCGTGCGCGGCGCCTGCGCCGAAGGCCGGCAGGCGTACTGGGTCTGTACCTTGATTGAAGAGTCCGAAGAGCTGACCTGCCAAGCCGCCGAAACCACTTACGAAGACCTCACCAGCGCCCTGGGCGAACTCAAGGTCGGGCTGATCCATGGCCGCATGAAACCGGCAGAGAAAGCCGCAGTGATGGCCGAGTTCAAGGCCGGCAACCTGCAATTGCTGGTGGCTACCACGGTGATCGAAGTGGGCGTGGACGTGCCCAACGCCAGCCTGATGATCATCGAAAACCCCGAACGCCTGGGCCTGGCGCAACTGCACCAATTGCGCGGCCGGGTCGGCCGGGGCAGCGCTGCCAGCCATTGCGTGCTGTTGTATCACCCGCCGCTGTCGCAGATCGGCCGCCAGCGCCTGGGCATCATGCGTGAAACCAACGACGGGTTTGTCATCGCCGAAAAAGACCTCGAACTGCGCGGCCCGGGTGAAATGCTCGGCACACGCCAGACCGGTCTGCTGCAATTCAAGGTCGCTGACCTGATGCGTGACGCCGACTTGTTGCCTGCTGTGCGCGACGCCGCGCAAGCCTTGTTGGAACGCTGGCCCGAACATGTCAGCCCGCTGCTGGATCGCTGGCTGCGGCACGGGCAGCAATACGGCCAAGTGTGACGCCCGACGCACTTATCCGACCATCACCCGTATCAAGCTGGTTATACTCCAATGACTGTAAGAAATTGGATCAGGCCATGTCAGAAGTTGCCCTCGCCACAGCCCCACTGACCGCCCCGCCGGTCATTCGGGCGCTGCTCGCAAAGCTCGCCGTCCCCTACACGGAAGTCGCCGAACACGCGGGCCTGAACCCTGCGCGAAAGGTCCAGGCGGTGTTGCTTGAGGATGCGGTCGGTGCACTCATGGTGCTGTTCCCTCAAAGCCAGTTGCTTGACCTCAACCGCCTCACCGAACTCACTGGTCGCCGTCTCACGGCCGTAGCCCCGGAGCGGGTCGAGCGTATGCTTGGCAAGCATGACCTGAGCCTGCTGCCCGGGCTGCCGCCGCTCACCAGTTCACCTTGCCTGTATGAAGGCAGCCTGCTCAACGAGCCGAGCCTGCTGGTGCATTCGGGCGAAGCCGGGTTGTTGCTGGAAATCCCCAGTGACGCCTTCAAGAGCCTGCTCACCAAGGCCAGTGCCGCCCAGTTCGGCGAGCCATTGAGCAACATTCGCCCGAACCTGGACCGCCCCAATGATGACCGCGAGGAAATCACCCAGGCGATGCAGGCGTTCACAGCCCGCCGCATTCAGCAACGCCTGGAAGCGACCATCGAGATTCCACCGCTGGCCGACACGGCGCAAAAGATCATCAAGCTGCGCGTAGATCCCAACGCCACCATCGATGACATCACCGGCGTGGTGGAAACCGACCCGGCGCTGGCCGCCCAGGTGGTGAGTTGGGCCGCGTCGCCCTACTACGCCTCGCCGGGCAAGATCCGTTCAGTCGAAGACGCCATCGTGCGCGTACTGGGCTTCGATCTGGTGATCAACCTGGCGCTCGGCCTGGCACTGGGCAAAACCCTGAGCCTGCCCAAAGACCGTCCGCATCAGTCCACCCCGTACTGGCATCAGTCGATCTACACCGCTGCCGTGATCGAGGGGCTGACCCGCGCCATGCCCCGTGCCCAGCGCCCGGAAGCCGGCCTGACCTACCTGGCCGGGCTGTTGCACAACTTCGGCTACCTGCTGCTGGCCCATGTGTTCCCACCGCATTTCTCGCTGATCTGCCGACACCTGGAGGTCAACCCGCACCTGTGCCACAGCTATGTCGAGCAACATTTGCTGGGGATCAGCCGCGAACAGATTGGTGCGTGGCTGATGCGCTACTGGGACATGCCGGACGAACTGTCCACAGCCCTGCGCTTTCAGCACGATCCGACCTATGACGGGCAATATGCCGAGTATCCGAACTTGGTGTGTCTGGCGGTGCGATTGTTGCGTAGCCGGGGGATTGGATCGGGGCCAGATGAGGCGATTCCGGATGCGTTGCTGGAGCGTTTGGGCTTGAGCCGGGAAAAAGCTGAGGAAGTGGTCGCCAAGGTGTTGGATGCCGAGGTGCTGTTGCGCGAGTTGGCATCGCAGTTCAGCCAGGGCTAAATCTTTCACCTGATAAACCGCTATCGCAGGCAAGCCAGCTCCCACAGTTGATCGAGTTCCAGCGTTGGAACGCAGCCAGACTGTGGGAGCTGGCTTGCCTGCGATGAATCCAACTCGGTATACCTGAAAACCCTACTTCTTTTTCTTCGGCTTCAAATACTTGGTCAGCCCTTGAAACCAGATCACCAGCGCCGGGTTGCCCTTGATCTGAATCGACTTGTCCTGAATCCCCGTCATGAACGCCAGTTGCTTGTTCTTCGCCTGCATCGTGGCAAAACCGTAGGCGGCATCCTTGAAAGCAATCGCAAAGGCAGGCTCAGGGTGAACACCTGAACGGCTGGTGATGCGCTGGTCTTTGACAATGAAGTGACGGGCAACCTTGCCGTCGAGGGTCTGCAGCTGGAAGGCCAGGTCTTTGTCACCCAGTTGCTGCTGGAAGGCGGGATTGGTGCGGCTGGCTTTGCCCATCATCAGGCCAAGCACCCACAGAAGAAGACGAAATTTCATGCACACGGCCTCGGTGTATTTATTGGAGTGGCCGCAGCAGTGTAACGATTTGCAAATAGAACGCCACCGATCTTGCGCTTTAGGCGCAGATCGGCTGGCGTTTAACGCTTATAGCAACAAGTGCTTAGACGTTAGGGCAAGGTACCGGCGCCCAGTCAACCAGGTTCGGGTTGGTGCAGTTGAGCTTGAGCTGGGAATCACCCGCGTTGGCTACCTGCTTGCTTTCAGCTTGCTTGGCCTGGGCCGTTTGCAAGGTCTTCTCGGTGGTGACCGCTTCTTTCGGCACGGTTGGCAGCACCGGCTTTTTCGGTGGCTTGGTGCCCGCGCCTTTCTTCTTGGTCGGCGTCACGACAGGCGCCGCATCGGCCTGGGCCACGGTGACCACGTCGGCACGCTGCACGCCGACTTGCTGCAGGTCTTTTTCGTAAGCCTGAGTGTAGTTGTTCAGGTCTTCGCTGGCTTTGCCGTTGACTGCGACGATCAGGTCATTGGATTCCTTCAAGCCCGAGACGATTTCCGCCAGGCGCTTGCGGCCTTCGGTATCGTTGACGGTCTTGGCCTTGCGGTCGGCCACAAGCTTGGTGAACGCACTCTGGTAGCACTGCTGCGACGCCTTGGCGTAGGCGGTGCTGCGGTCGATGTCGGAGACGCTTTTATTCACGTCAGCGGCATAGGAGGCGATGCGCTGGTTGTCATCGGCGATCTGCTTCTGACGTTCGGTGTAGTAACCCGCCGCGCCGCCGGCCAGGGCGCCACCGGCAGCACCGATGGCGGCATTACGGCCACGTTTTTCCTTGTCGCCGGTCAGCGCGCCCAGCAACGCACCGCCGGCCGCGCCGATGGCGGCACCGGTCACCACCGACTTGGTCATGTTCGAGTCGGTGGCACGCAGATGCTGCACCGGCTCGTAGCAGTTGGGGTAGTACTCGACCTTGGTGCTCGACGCGACCTTGGACGCAGGCGACGTAGCGCAACCGGTCAACACGGTGCTGAAACCGGCCGCGATCAGCAGCAGGTGACGCTTGGAAACCGACTTACGGGAAAAAAGCATAGATGTGATCTCTGTTAAGTTTGACTTGCCCAGCACGGCCCACCGCCGCCTGAGTCCCTTCCAAGCTCGCTAGACAGCCAACGATCAAGACCGCTGACCGCTCGCTGCGAGCAATTCCTTCAAGATCGTTGCCGGGTCGGCCCGCTGTTGCTTGCGGTAGTTGCCGACATGGCGAACGAACAGTGTCGCGCGCGTCACCAGGCTCTTGCCGAGCACTGGCTTGCGATCCAACTCTTCCTTGACCCGTTGAAACTGCGCCTGGATCACCGCATCGGTGTAGCGCGTGCCGGTGGCCAGGTTGTCGATATAAATCGCCACCGCGCCGTCGAGGGCGCTGCGTCCATTGGCAATGGCGGTGGCGAACAGCTGCGCGCTGGCTTCGTCCTTGCTGTCGACGGCCTGCTGGCGACTCTTCTGCAGGTTGGCCAGGCGAATGTTGTAGTTGCTGATGGTCTCGGCCACCAACGCCGCCGACTGGATCAGGTTGCCCGCGGCCTCTTCGCGCTGCTGGGCGATCAGCGAAACGTTGCGCTTGAGCTCTTCGTTGACCAGACCCAGCTCGGCCTGCAGCTTGAGGTCGACGCTGGCGGCGATGATGCTGTCCAGGCGCTTGGTCGGGTCCTGGGCGTCGTCGATGGCGTCGGTCAGCGCAGCGAGGCGGCCTTCCTTCTGCCATTGGGCAAACAACTCCTTGTAGCGCGAACGCGGCGCCGACAACGCGCCGATCGCCACGCGAAAGCCGGTGGTCTCGTTGCTTTGCTCGGTGCCATCGGCTGCAAACAATGGGTATTCGCGGCGCATACCGGTAAACAAGGTGCCCTCGCCTTCCAGGTAATTGCCGCCCTTGACCACAAAGCCGCCATAGGTGCCCTGGCGTCGGCCGGCATGTACCAGCTGGAACGATTCCTGGACCATTTCCGCAGCGTTGCCGATCACGTCGAACAGGCCGATGGGGTTGGGCAATTTGGTGCCGATGGGCATCAGCCGTGCCGCCTGACCGGTGCCGCCGGCGACCTGGTTGAACACCGCGTAATCAGCCAGCGGGCCATCGCTTTCGCTGCCCTCGGCGCGCCGTGGATACAAGCGGCTTTCCAGGTCCTGACGGCTCACCGCCTGGCCGCCGCGTGCGGCGTATTCCCACTCAACCTCGGTAGGCAGGCGCACAAAGCCCAGGCCGCCGTCTTCGGCTAACGAACCGCGCCCGCTCACCGGCAACAACTCGCGGTGGTACTTCATCAGCCAGGCGCTGTACACCGCCGAAAAATGCTCGGCTTCAAAACGCGACAGCTTCACCTTGGGCAACCGCCCGGCCATGCCGGTGGGCGCGTCACACGCCGGTGCCGGTTCACCGCTGGCCAGGGACTGCGCCTGGCCCATCACCTGGGCATATTGGCGTGCAGTCACTTCGTACTTGCCGATGAAGTACAGCATGGGCTTGAGTGGGGTCTTGGCGTCGGTCTTGGGCATCAGCGGCGCGATGACCTTGTTCCAGGCCTTGGGCAAGTCCTTGAGGGTGAACTGGCCGTTGATGAAGTCGCGGCGATAACCGGAAATAAACGACTGCTGGTAACCGGCCTCGCCTTCGGCAAAGGGGTAGCCGAGGCTGACTTCGCGGTCATCCAGGGTGCCCTGGGCCAGCACGTAGGCATAGCGGAACACCATGTTGCCTTCGCACGGCAGCGGCAAGCTCACGTCATCCGGCAACGGTTTCGGGTTGTCGAGCTTGTCGCTTGCCTCATCCGCCCAGGCCAGCGAGGCCAGGCTCAGCGCCACGCAGGCGCCCAGTAACTTATACATCTCTGATTCCTTCAGAAGCCTGGATACGCGCCACCCGCCACCCCCCACAGGCCGCCGCCACGGCGCTGACGCCGAGCACGGCAGCCAGGGCCAGGCCGTAGTGACGCGCCAACAGATGGCTGGCGTACTCGCCCGGCACCTGCACGAAGAGTTGATTCAAACCCGCTTCGGCCAGGCCATAGAGCCCAACACTGAGCAAGCCCGCAAAACCGGCGCTGTACAGCGCCTGCAACAGCACGAACAGCAACAGCGCGCCGGTGGAAAACCCCAGCAGGCGCAACACTGACAATTCCCGCCGCTTGCGCGCGACCGCCGCCAACGCGCCGGCAAATATCGCCGCAAAGGCTCCGGCCAGGGCCAACCCGGCGATGATCCAGAATACAATCGACAGGTTGCGGCTCAACGACTGCACTTGGGCGATAGTGTGCGCCTGGGTCGACACCAGCAGGTTCTGCCCGGCGAAATACACCCGCAGCGGTTCCACATCACTGAGGCTGCGCGCATACAGGCGAAACGCCGGATAGATACGCTGTTCGCTCACGCCCGCCACCTCGCCGTCCCAATGCAACGCCGGCACCGCACGGCCATCGCGATAATCTTCCGCCGCTTCCAGCAACGCTAAATCAGTCAACAGTCCATCACGGGCAAAGGCTTCCAACGGCAACACCGCCAGCACTTGCAACCGCGTGCGCTGGGCCTCGACGCGCCCCGCCACTTGCCGCGCAAAGCTGGTTTCCAGCCAGTCACCGGGCCTTGCCGCAAGCTTTTCGGCAGCGGTATGGCTGAGCACAATCTGATCCAAACCGTGAGGCATCGGTAAGCCTGCCAACAACGGATCACCCGCTGCGGTTGGCAACATTTCCAGGGTCAGCGCGCCCACTTGGGCCGTTGCCGCAATCTGCCGTGTGCGCGGCAAAGCAAACGCCACATCGCTGCGCTGCCCCAACTGCTCGATAAACGCTGCGCTGAATCGGCCACCGCCCAACGGGATAATTTCACGGGTAGCCGGATCGGTCTCCAAGCGTTCGGTCAAACTGCTAACCAGTCCAAATTTCAGGCTGAATAACACCAGCAATGGCGCGATAACCGCTACCAGCGCCAGCACCGAACAGGCCGACAGCCAACCGTCGTTGCGATAGTCCTGCCAGGCGAGTGAGGCAAGCAGACCGATGCGCATCAGCACGCCTCCCCGAGGGTTGCGGTGACGCCGCCGTCAGCATCGCGACGGCAACCGATACGCCGCACCTGCAAGCCACTGGCGCGGGCCAGGGGTTCGTCATGGGTGGCGATCACACAGGCCGCCCGCTGTTCACGGGCCCGGGCCAGCAGCGCCTGCATCACCCGCTCGGCGTTGAGCGGGTCGAGGGAAGCGGTCGGCTCATCCGCCAGCACCAGTTGCGGCGCATGGGCCAGGGCGCGGGCACAACTCACGCGCTGGCGCTGGCCCACCGACAACGCCGCCGGGCGCTTGGCCAACTGATCGCTGACCTGCAACTGCTCGGCCAGACGCGCCACGCTGCCGTCGTCCTTCAAGCCCAGCAATTGCCGGGACAAAGCGATATTGCCGCGCACATCCAGAAACCCCAGCAGCCCACCGGTTTGCGGTACATAGCCCAAGTGCTGGCTGCGCAACGCGGCCAGGGCGGATTGCCGGTCGGCACGCCACAGCGCGCCGATGTCCTGCTGGTTGAACGCAAACTGCCCGACCTGATCCGGCGCCAATACCAGCGCCAGCAGATCCAGCAACGTGCTTTTGCCGCAACCACTGGGGCCGACAATCGCCAGTTGTTCGCCCGCTTGCAGGTGCAACACCGGAATCACCAGGCTGTAGCGCTGGCTACCAACGCCCCGGCTCTTGTGCACTGCGCTCAGGTTCAACATTACGGCAGCGTCGACAGCGGCACGCGGTACAACGCATCACCCGGTTCGGCATCGCCGAAACGGACCCAGTTGGCCACGTCGTTATGGAAGGTTTCATACAGGCGGATTTTCGAATCCAGCTCGTCGATAAAGTCTTCCTGCTCAGCCACGCTCAACGACAGCCACAAATCCTGGGTCATGTTCAGCGACTTGCTGCGGTACGGCAGGCCCTCCAGGTATTCACCGAGCAGACCGCCGTCGGCCAGGTTGCCGCCCTTGCGCAGGGCCTGCGGGTCTCGGCTCATGTAAGCCGAGGCGCTGGCAATTTCCTGGAAGAAATCCTTGGGCGAGCTTTGGGTTTTGCGCGCCGCATCCACGATCAACTTCAGCGACTGTTGCAGGTCATTGAGTTGCAGCTTGGTCAGCATCACGCACACCTGGAACGCTGGCAGTGCCGGGTTGGTCAGGTCGCGGTCGGCGGTCCAGGCGCTGACCAGTTGCGGCGCCTGGCTGGCGGTTTTGCGCCCGAGGAAGTCCATGTGCATGGCATAGCCGACCGCGGTGGATTTGTCCGCCAGGCTTGGCGCCGAACCGAGCAGCGGCACCGGTTGCGGCGTGTTGTTGCGCACCTGATGCACCAGGTCGGCGAACACTGTACCGATCTCATCGACGCGCTCACCCAGCTTGCGCACATCGCCTCCCGGCACTGGCGTGTACAGGTCACCGATCTGCGGGTTGGCGTCGGCGGTAAGGATGCGGTACTGGCTCTCGGCACCGGCGTGGGTTTTCTTGCCGACATCGGTGCGCAGATGCAGCGCGTAGATCTTGATCTGCTTGCCGAGTGCGGCCTGTCGCACTTCGGCTTCGTTCATCTGGGTAGCGGCGAACGGGTCGTTCTTGCGCAGCGCACCCGCGTCGGTGACCAGCAGGATGATGCGCCCGCCATAGCCCGACCAGTCCATGCCATCCACCGCCTGCATCACCCCGGCAAACGCATCTTCGTTGAAGGAATGGCTGGAGACGGTTGAGGCTTTGACCTGGCGCGCCATATCGAGGAAGCGCTGCGGATCGCGCCCCTGGTCGAGGCTGATCAGGGTCTTGGCGACGTACTCAAGGCCAGGGGTTTTCTTGATGCTGCTGCGAAAGCCGACCAGGCCGAAGCTGACGCTGTCCAGTTCGCCGCGCTCGGCGATACGGGTTTGCAACTCGTGTACGACGTCGCGGATCTGGTCGATGTAGGGCTGCATCGATACCGTGGTATCCACCACCAGAACCACGGCGGTGCGGAATGCATCGGCATTGGCGCTGAGTGTCGGGGTCGCCGGTGTGGCAGCCGCGCTGCGGCCTGGGTCGATAGAGGCCACGTTGAGCAACTGCACCGGCTGGCCGTTTTCGTCGAAGCTCTCTTTTGAGTCGAAAATCGGCAACAGGTAGAACTGGTTTTGCGGAACCGCGCTGGCGGTCGGCTCAAGGGCCAGGACTTGCTGGTTGTCCTCAGGGTTACTCTGCGCCTTGGTCAGCACGCTTTTCGCGGCGGCAGGATCGGCCAACAGTTTCTCCACCTCGCCGGATTGGCGCAGGAACATCACGGGCGCACGCCCCGAGCGCTCGGTGAACTTGAGCACCAGGCTTTGTTTCCAGTCGCTGACCTGGGCGGCCGGCAACCAACCGTCGCTGCGCCCATCGGTGGCGGCGCCCACGCGTACCCACGGGCTGCCATCCACTTCCTTGCGCTGGTACACGTAGAGCACGGAAAACGCCGGCAACGCTTTACCCGGCGCGCTGCCCGCGTCTGCTGAAAGCTGGGCGCCGGGCTTGCTGAGTACGCGCTGGAACAGGGTCTTCTTGCCCGCCATCAGCAACGGACGTTGACCGCCATCCACTGCAGCGACAGCCACCGGTGGCATCACCGTGGGCACCACGGCGGCTGGCGGCTGAGCCGGTTCATCGCTGCCACTCAACCACCAGTAGCTGGCGCCACCAATGGCCAACGCGACGGCGACCGCCACGGCGGCCAAGGCCAATACCGGACCACGGCGCTGCTCGGAGGGCGCACTGTGCTGGGTCGGCGTGACCACCGGTTGGCGCACTATTGGCTGCGGCTGCGGTTTATCAGTCGGAATGTCGATGGTGACAGGGGTCATGCCCGCCAGATCAAAGCTCAGAGGAATCGGCAGCGGCCGTACCAGCGTGGCGTCCGATTCATCCGCCGGCAGTTGATCCAGCGCCAACAACAACGCTGCCGCATCCGGATAACGCTGCGCCGGGTCTTTGGCCAACAACTTGCGCAGCACACCCTGGTAACGCCCGTGATGCACAGGCAATTCCGGCAACGGCTCAGTCAGGTGCGCCAGCGCAGTGGAAAGCGCATCGGTGCCGCTGTAGGGCAGCTTGCCGACGAGGATTTCGTACAGCACCACACCGAGTGCGTAGAGATCGGCGCGCCCGTCGATCTCCTGGCCCCGCGCCTGCTCGGGGCTCATGTAGCTGGGTGTACCCACGGCAAACCCGGCCTGGGTGAATTGGGTGCGGTCGTCCAGCGACTTGGCGATACCAAAGTCGGAAAGTACTGCGGTGCCATCGGCGCGGAACAGAATGTTCGCCGGCTTGACGTCGCGGTGCACCAAGCCCTGGGCATGGGCATAACCCAGCGCCGAGGCGATCTGGCGGATCAGCGTCACCCCCTGCTCCGGCGTCAGGCCGGCAGCGATGCGCTCCTTGAGCGTGCCGTTGGGCAGGTATTCCATGGCCATGTAATACAGCTCACCGACGTTGCCGATGTCATGGATGGTCACCGTGTGCGGGTGCGACAGGCGCGCCAGGGTCTTGCCCTCACGCAGGAAGCGCTCGCAGAAACTCGGATCGGCTGCCAGCGCCGCGGCCATCACCTTCAACGCTACCTTGCGCTCCAGCGACCGCTGGGTCGCCAGGTACACGCTGGCCATGGCGCCTTCGCCGATCTCGCCTTCGATGTCATAACCTGGAATGACAATGTTCATGACGAGACCTTCACGACGAGGGTGGTGATGTTGTCCGGTGCGCCGCGATTGAGCCCCAGGTGCACCAGGCTGCGCACGATTTCGTCCGGTGCGTCATGGCTGAGCACGTCGCGGATTTCGCGGTCTTCGACGGTCTTGTTCAGGCCGTCGCTGCACAACAGGTAGCTGTCGCCGGGAGCGATCAACAGTTCAACCGACGCCACGTCCAGTTGCGCTTCCACGCCGACAGCGCGGGTGACGATATTGGAGCGCGGATGAGTGCGGGCGTCAGCTTCGCTGAGCAAGCCGCTGTCTTGCAGGTCCTGCACGTAGCTGTGGTCGCGGGAGATGCTTTCCAGCACGCCGTCACGCAGGCGATACAAGCGACTGTCGCCGGCCCACAGGCACACACCGCGCAAGCCGCGGGCGGCGAATACCACCACCGTACTGCCCATCATGGTCACGCCACGGTTGGCGGTTTCTTCGCGTACAGCGGTGTTGATGCGCAGCAGATCATTGCGCAGCGCCGCGGTGTATTCGTCGAGGGAGCGGCCCAGCGGTACATGGCGCAGGCTGTCGACGATCAAGCTGCTGACATAGTCCCCCGCGGCGTGCCCGCCCATGCCATCGGCCACCACCCACAGGCGGTTTTCCGGCAGGTCCAGAAAGGCATCTTCGTTGACTTGGCGAACCATGCCCACATGGCTTTTGCTCGCGGATTTGTACGTCGCGCCCATCTACACCACACCTTCTTGTCCGAGCAAAAACTGCGCAAAATCATTGGCGGCAGGCAAGCCCTGGCACCGTAATAAACCAGGTGAAATACGTTGCGAACCACGGCCCCACCACAGGCTCGCGCCCTCGCACGCCTGTTCGGCCAGTGCGGTCATGCGCTGATGGGGCACGATGGCGGCCACGCGCTGCAGGCCGGCGAAACGGCTGTCGACCGCACGCGGCTCACTCGCCGGAAAGCCCAGGGCGTCGAGACCCGCGTTGAAACTTTCGAAGGTAGCGCCACTGTCCAGGGTGCTGAGCAACAGCTCTTCGGCCTGCTCGAACCAGGTGTCCGGCCCGCCCACCAGGGAGGCGGGGTTGGTGTCGTGATCCAGCAAGGTGACCACGGCCAGCGGAAAATACCGCCCGACCCGATCAATGCTCGGCATCACCACGCCCGCCGCGGCATCGGGCCCGCATACGCCTGGCGCCAGTACGAAGCGCCACAAAGGGCTGACCAGATACACGTTGAGCCAGTCACCGCCCAGGCTGTTCTGGCTGGCGAGCAAACCCGCCGCCAGCCAGCTGTCCCACGGGCCGATAAAACTCTGGGGCAAGGCGCGGCTGACAAAGTCCCCGCGACTGGCCAACTTGCCGTAGAAACCCACAGTCGTCATAGCCGCTCCGGCAGGCTGAAACCGCTGAGCACGCGGCTTCTGAACGGGTTGAAGGCACTGTTGGCGCGCAGCTCGTAGGCGATGCTCGCACCATCAACCCGCAGGCGCAGGTTGAAGCGGTCCGGCGAGTTGCCCGCGGTGAGATCCGATTGCTCCAGCAGACGGAACCAGGCCCACGGACCGTCCAGCGTGATACCGGAGCGACCACTGGCCGACGGCGGCATGATGGAAATACGCACCACGCCGATGCTGCCAGGGTTCGGCCATTGCATCGCTACCGGGCGGCTCGGGCCGTGGTCGTAGCTCAACTGCTGGCCATCCAGATCAAGCAGAAACTGGGTGATGGTCGGGTCCATCGACACCGGCTTGAGCTCGAAACGCACGATAGGCTGGGTGCCCCCGGACCTGAAGAACGCATCGCGAATTGTCGCCGCCCGCTGGAAGGTTTGCAGCACGCCCGGGGCAATCCCCAGCTTCTGCGCCGCGCCCGGTTGCCAGCGCCAGGTCTGTGCCGATGTATCCACATAGGGCTGCAAGTATTTGCGGAAGTAGTTATCCATCACCCCGCCCACGCCGAAGAACTGGCCGAAGTCATCCAGGGTGGCGTCCCGCGCACTGCCCGGCGACATCGGGTAGCGACCGGCCAACGACTGACGATACACGTTGACCACTTCACTGACCCAGGCCGCGTTCAGCTGGTTACGCACCCCGCCCATCATGCTGTTGGTGGTGGAATTGACCACCGACTTGACCATGCCCTGCACCAGCGGCGGCTGGCGCTCGGCATTCAGGCTGACCCGCGTGGCCGCAGCCGCCGCCTGGTTCTTGGCCTCACCGAGCAAGGCATCGCCGCTGGCACCGACCATGGCGCTGACCTGCACATACAGCGCATTCATGTCCGACAGCAGGCCGTCGATGGCCGCCGGTTCGCCTTCGTTTTTGCTGACGATGCTGTTGAGTTCGGCAAAGTGCGCGGTCACCGGATCCTCCGACGCCGCCGGGGCATTCGCCGTCGGTTGCTCCTGGCCAAGCAAGCTGCCAAGGCGCTCCTTGAGCTTGTCGACGCCACCTTCCACCGGTACACCCTTGGCAGCCAACTGGCGCTCTTCGGCTTGCAGATCGGTTTCCCTGGCGACCGCCACCAGCAGCTTTTTCAGCGGCGAGGTCGGGCCGGAAATCACCCGCAGCACGTCGGCGGCCTGGGCCACGCTGGTGATCGGCACAAAGTCGATGTCGGCAAGCAGCGCATCCCACTGACGCTGGTAGTCCTGGAAGTACAAGCGACGCACATCCGCGGCCAGGCTCACCACGTTTTGCTGATCGGCCTGTTCGTGGCCCAGCACCCATTGTTCCTCGGCCAGGGTGCCGGTCTGGTTCAGGCTGCTCAGCAAGAACGCCTGACGATAGCCCTTGGCAGTGAAGAAACCACTCAACGGCTCACCCAATGGCTTGCCGCTTTTGCGGCTGAACACCAGCGCGGCGTCACGCCCAGCGGCTTCGTTGAGACGAAAGTCCGGGATGCCTTCGGGCAGTTTCTGGCGCTTGACCCGGTCATACACGCGCTGGGCCACCGGCAGTTGCTGCAACTGGCGTCGCAGGTCATCGATCAGGCGCGGGTCCAGGCGGGCGCTCGGCGGGTGCCGTCCGAACAGCGCTTGCAAGTGCCCGGCCAGCGCCTGACGCTGATCGGCCGGAAGGTCGCGGGGCAGGTTGCGGTCCCAGTCCAGGGCGATCCAGGCCTTGATAAAGTCCGGATCGTAATGCTCGGTGTCGGCGAGCATCAGGTAGGCCTTGAGGCCCTCGTAGAGAAAGTCGGAGTTACCGCCGCCGTGCAGTTGCTCTTCGATGCGCGTCACCAAGCGTGGCGCGAACACGGCGATCAACAGCTTGCGGTAGACACTGGCGGATTCGGCTTCAAGCATATCGCCCTGATACAGCCCCAGCCCTTCGGACCAGCTCGGCGAATCCCCCGCGAGGTTCTTCACCGCGTTCAGCAGTGGTAGCACCGCGAGCACTTCTCGTTGTGCCGGGCTCAGGTTCTGCACGGTCTGGCCCAGGGGCGCAACTTTCTGATCGACCTGGGCGATATACGCCTGGTTGGCGCGATAACTCACCCACCACAGGCTGCTGACCACCACGACCAGCGCAACGGTGGCCGCCAGCACACCACGTGCAATCCACTTGCGGCGCCGTTCGATTTTCGGGTTCACCCCCACCAAGCCACGCTCGGCGAAAGCCACTGCGGTGAAGAGTTTTTCGATGAAGTAACTGCGCCCGGTGCCGCTCTGGCGCGCCAGGTGCTGGCGGTCCAGGTTCATGCTCTGGGCCATGGCGCCGATCAGGCGGTCAATCGGGCTGCCTTCCTGGGTGCCGCTGGTGAAATACACGCCACGCAGCAACACGCGCTCTTCAAAGGCGTTGGGCTTGAACACACCTTCAAGGAAGCTTTGCAGACAGTCCTTCAACGCGCCGAACTGCTGCGGGAAACCGTAGATCAGGTCGCGGCGTGCCGGGTCGCGCTCCTGTTGCAGACGCTCGACCAGGCGTTCGTTGAGGCGCTGCTCCAGCCCGGCGAATTCGCTTTGCAGGTGCGCCAACGGGCTGTCGCTATTTTTGCCGTCGTCCAGGGCAAAGGTCATGCCCCACACCTGGGCGCGCTCTTCCTTGCTCAGGTTGTCGAAGAACTCCATGAAGCCCGGCACCAGGTCGAGCTTGGTCAGCATCAGGTAGATGGGGAAACGCACGCCCAACTGGGTGTACAGCTCCTGGATACGCAGGCGAATCGCGGCGGCATGGGCGGCGCGCTCGGCGTCTGTACCCAGCAGCAAATCCGACAGGCTGATGGCGATAAACGCACCATCGATGGGTCGGCGCGAACGTTGCTTTTTCAGCAGGTCAAGAAAGCCCAGCCACGCGGCTTTATCCACCGTCGAGTTGCTGTCCTGGGTGGTGTAGCGGCCCGCGGTGTCAAGCAAAACGGCCTGATCGGTAAACCACCAGTCGCAGTTACGCGTACCACCGACGCCGCGCACGGCACCGGCGCCCAACTGCGCCGCCAGCGGAAAGTGCAATCCGGAATTGACCAGTGCGGTGGTCTTGCCCGAACCCGGCGGGCCAATGATCACGTACCACGGCAGCTCGTAAAGGTTGCGGCGTTCGTCACCGCCCAGCTTGGCTTTTTTCAGCAGCGTCAGGGCTTCGTCCATGCGCTGGCGCAAGGTCGACAACTCTTCGGCAGTGGCAACACTGTTGGGATCAGCCGGGGTTTCGGCGGCCAGGCTGCGCATCACTTCGGCGGCCTGACGGCGGGCCTGGATGATGCGGAACACGCGGTAGGCGAGCCACAGCGCAAATACCAGAATGATCAGCGCCCAACGTCGCCCTTCGGGCATCAACACGTCGAGCAACGGCCCGACAAACCAGATGATCAGGCTCAGAGCAATCAGGCCCAGAACGGGGATCACCCAGCGAATCATGAAACTGAAAAACGCCTTCACTCGACGCCCTCCGCCAGTACGGTGATTTCAACCCGACGATTGCGGGCACGGCCTTCGGCAGTCCCGTTGCTCGCCAGCGGCTCGGTGTCGCTACGGCCTTCGGCGCTGAAGCGATCAGCCTGGCCGGTCTTGGCCGCGAGGATCTCCAGCACCGACTTGGCCCGGGCTTCGGACAGCGCCCAGTTCGACGGAAAGCGCAGCGTGGCGATCGGGCGGTTGTCGCTATGGCCGGTGACACGCACCTGACCCTTGACCTTGCGAATGGCATCAGCGATGCGCAGCATCAGCGGCTGGTAAGCATCGACAATGCTGGAGCTGGCGGAGGCGAACAGCTCATCGCCACGAATGGTCACCACCGAACGGTCAACCTTGTCTTCCACGGCCACGCGACCGGCCTTGATGTCTTCGGCCAGGAAGCCGGCCAGGCGCGGCCGCTCGATCACTTTTGGCTGCGCCACCGGACGGTCGATGGCCTGCACCGGGATCTCGCCCAGTGCATGAATGTTTTTAAACACTGGCTCGGCGTCCGAGGCCAGTTTCATGCGCAGGCCAAACAGCAACGCCAGCAGCAGCGCCACGCCGATCGCCACGGCGATCCACGGTGGCATGAACTGCGCCAGGCGATCACGGGCCACGGTCACGCCGCGCCAGTGCGGCGACAGCTCACGCTCGTGTTCACCACGGGCACTGCGAATCGCTGCGGCGGTGCGCTCGCGCAAGGCTTCCAATTGGCTGCGACCGTCGGTCATCACGCGGTAGCGGCCTTCGAAACCCAGGCACATGCACAGGTACAACAGCTCCAACAGGTACAGGCGTTCCCGTGGGCTTTGCAGGCAGTGGTCGAGCAACTGGAAGACCTTTTCACCGCCCCAGGCTTCGTTGTGCACGGTGATCAGCAGGCTTTGCTTGCCCCAATCACTGGTGCTGCCCCACGGCGTGCTCAACACCGCTTCATCCAGGGCGGTGCACAGCGCGTAACGGGCCAGCAGCACTTCGTTGCGCGCCACACCAGCCGCTTCGGCGCGCTCTTCGAACTGACGCAGATAGGCCAACAACTGCGCCCGCAGGCTGGCTGGCGCCGGGTGGGCGATGGTGTTGCGCAGCCGCGTCAGCAACGCCAGTAAAGGGCCGGCGGCGCTTTCCAGCGGGTTGAGGCCCTGGCTTTTGCCGGTGAGGATCGGCGCAGCCGGCATCGACAGCGGCGTCGGTTCTGCGCGTGCAGGCTCCGGCGCTCGGCCACCCGGGCGCGGCATGAACTGGGTGCGGTCATCATCATTGGGGTGCATCGCGGATTATCCTCGGATCGCCCAGAAGGCCAGGTTCAAACCCGGGAACTGCCCGGCGATATGGAAGGCAAAGCCGCCGGAATTGCTCAACTGCTGCCAGTGCTCGCTGCCTCGGTCCAGCTCGTAGTAGGTACTACCGGCGTGGTACGGCAATTGGCGCGGCGCCACCGGTAACGGCAGCAAGCCAATGCCTGGCAGTTGCAGGTTGACCATGTCGCGAATGTGCTCCACCGAACCGACTTTGCTCTGCTGGCCAAAGCGTGCGCGCAGGGTTTCGCCGGGCACATCGGCACGCACCACGAGGATGAAACTGGCGTTGTCGAGCAGGGTCTTGTCGGCCAGCATCGCCACGTGGATACCGTAGGCCTTCTCCACAATCGGGATCGGCGTGGCCTTGCTGTCGATCAGCATCGACAGCGCTTCACGCAGGGCCGCCATCACCGGAGTGAAGCTCAGCGCCAAGTCATCGTGCTGGTATTGCGGGTATTCCTGCGGGCGGCGACCTGAAGTGGAGAAGGTCGAAAACTCACCGGCCAGGCTCACCAGTTCGCTGAAGAAGCGCTCCGGGTGCAGCGGGCTCAACTGGCTCAAATGCTGGATCAGCGGCTGGGCGCGATTGACCAGCTGCAGCAGCATGAAGTCGGCAATCTCCGAAGCGCCGCCAGCGCCGGAGGCCACCACGCGCCCCGCCAGGGCTTCGCCACGCTGGTGCAGCAGGCCGAGCAGTTCACTGCGAAACGCAGTCAGCGGTTTGCTTGCGGTCACATTCAGCACCGGCGGGATGTAGGTGTCGTCGAGCACCAGTGCACGGTCGGCGCGTTTTTCCTTGATGCGTACCAGGCCAATGGCGGCATAGTCGCTGATGCCGTCCTGCGCCGTCAGCAGGCGCAATGCCCGCGACCCCACGGCTACCGGGGCGCGGTTTTCGAACGGCGCGTTGTCGTCACGCACTTCACGCACCTGGCTGACATAACGCGCAGCTTCCAGGGCTTCGCCTTCCTCAACCGTGTCACGCGCACCGGCACGCTTGAGCGGCAGGGCCAGGTACACCAAGCCGTCGCGCAGGTTGTCGTCGATACTCAACGGGCTCGGCGCCAGGTCATCCTGGGGGATATTGAAGGGCGTGCCATCGGGCAACAGGCCGCGGGCCGATACGATCGCCAGCTTGCCCTGGGCCAGCAGGCCCTGGTCGATCAGCAACTCGGAAAAACCCCAGGCCCCTGCCGACAACGGACGGCTGCGCGCGTCGATCAGGTTTTCCAGGTAACGGTCATGCTGCTGGAAGTGCTGCGTTGCGATGAACATGCCTTCCGACCAGACCACGCGATTGTTCCAGGACATGGGGGCTCCGATTGCTTGTTATTGGGCTGGGCTGGAGGGGGAAACCACGACGTCGGCGCGCACGGCACGCACATCGAGGCTGATCTGGTATTCGCTGGATTGGCGCGGCGCTACGTTGATCACGGCGCGCCATTGCGCGCGGTCCAACTCGCGATAGCCCACCAGCACGCCGATCTGGCGCGTGGCCGGGTTGAGGTCACGCTGAATGCTCAGTTGCTGGCCGGGTTGCACCACCACTTCATCCTGGTCCAGCAGGTCGAGGCCGAGGGTGGATTGCGCACGGTCAGCCAGGGCGAAGTAATCGGAGCGGGAAAAGGTCGCAGCGTTTTTCAGTTCGAAAATACGCACCCGCACCGGCGCAGCCTGGCCATTGGCGCCGGGGTTGAGCCCGGCGATCGCGTGGAAATGCAACTCGACGGCGGCGCTGTTGGCTTGCGTGTCGGCCGCCGCTTCGGGTTTGGCCGCGTCGTTTGCACACGCGGTCAGCAGCAGCGCGGTAGCGGCTGCGAGTAAAAACCTGGGAATCATCCTGCGTCCTCAATGACGTGTTTAGCTATCCGTTTTATCCATAAGTGCGACGCGCTTTAGCGTCGCTGTCGTGCGCTGTGCTCTTCGTAGGCCCGGCTGAATTCGCGACCGAACAGGTCCTGGAAATCCTCCTGGGCCTCGCGCGAAATGTTGCTGTAGAGCTCGGTAAACTGCTGCCAGTACTGGGCCTGGCGCGAGCCGTTGAAAATGCTCGAAAGGCCACCGGGCTTGCCCATGCGTTCCTCCAACTGCGCCGGTTCAAAGCGCGCGAGCAGGTGTTTGATCGCCGCTTCCACGCCAGCCATCACGGCCAACTGGTGGGCGCGCAGGTCATCGAAACTGTCCCGTACCGCGATGTCCGGCGCCATAAACGCCTGGTTGCCATGACGAAGCAGCAGCAGTAACGCTTCGTCGGCATTCGGGGCGAATTTCAACGGGTTGTTTTCAGCGGGGCGGATCATCGTCTGCTGCATACGGAACTCGCCCTTGAGGCTGGCCCGGGCGCGCAATACGTCGATCAGGCCCTCGACCATCAGCCGGTAGCTGCGGCCGATGCTTTCCATCTGGGCGCTGGCGTCGGCCTGGTCCAGGCGCAACTGGTCGAGACCGGCGCCACGCAGGAAGGCTTGCAAGAGGTCGGTAGGTTGCGCAGCGTCTGCCACGGCCAGCGCAACCGGCTCGACCACGGGCGGCGGAGCAATCGGTGCTGGGGCAATCGGCGCCGGGGCAGGCGCGGCATTGGCGACGGGCGCGGGCGCAGGCACGTCGCCAAACAGGTCCCAGTCTTCAGGAATGACAGCGCCTTGCACCACCGGTTTCTCGACTATCGGTACAGCAACCGGAGCCGGCGGGCGGAAATCGTGTTGTTCGGATGGCACATGGTCCGCCACAGTGGGCGGCGGCACGGCGGTGGGGCTGAGGAAGTCGAACAGGTCTGGCAGGGTTTCCATCGACGAGGCGCCGTGGAATTGCGGTGCGATCATCGGCGTAGGCGCAGGCGGACTCGCCACAGCGCCCATCAGCGCTTCGAAGCTGTTTGGCGACTCACCGGCAAACGGTTGGCTGTCGACGGCTTGCACGTTGAAGTCGATGCGCGCCTGGATTTCGTAATCGCCGATGCGGATCAACTCGCCATCTTGCAGCGGCTCGCTGTTACCCCGGCGCATACGAATACCGGCCTTGACCAACTCCACACCATTGGTGCTGTTATCGGTTAAGTAATAACGGCCATCTTTGTATTGAATAACGCAATGCTGGGAGGAGACGAGACGCTCAGGATCAGGCAATACCCAGTCATTATCCGAACTGCGACCAATAGCTATCCTGCCCTGATCCATGGACTTTTCAGCGCATTGCCCTGGGGTAATCTTGTGATAACTAGTGATAGTCAAACACAGCGACATCTTGCCTCCTTGCTGATGCATCGCGCGCGGTCTACCCAACGGGCCACGCTTCCCTGAAGATTTGCCCGCGGTCGCGAAAACGACCGCCAAAATCTGCTTTTACCAGCATGATCGCTGATCTTAACTGGCTTGCATGACAAAAATCCTCCATGGGCGCGCCTTTCGACCCGCCAGTCGCACAGGTTGTTAAACACCGCACATCTGTCACAGAGGGCGAATAGCTTACCTTGACAAGGCATAACTACTACACCAAAAATGCACAACTTCTTGAACATCAGTGATGGCGCAGTAGTGGCACTCTGATTGTATGACCAAGAAAACATGCACAGTTCATTGCGCAACTAATGCATGCGTTGCCCGCCTTCCAGCGGGCTGATAAGGAGATCGAACTCAGTGGATGTGCCGTTGCTGCTCACCGCCGTTTCTGCAACTTCGCCCTGTGGCGAAGACATGGAATATGACGCGCAATTTCTGCAATTGGAACGTGATGCCAAGGGCCAGCCCGAGCGCAGCATGGGCGACTCGATCCTGCCCGCCGAGCCGCCGGAGTGGCGCAGCATCCAGCAGCAGAGCCTCGACCTGTTGCAGCGCAGCAAAGACCTGCGCATCACTCATTTCCTGCTGCAAAGTTCCCTCGCCTTGCAGGGCGTGGCCGGGCTGGCTGAAGTCCTTGTCCTGATCAACGCCTTGCTGCGCGAATACTGGGCCGACGTGCATCCGCGCCTGGATGCCGACGACGACAACGACCCCACCGTGCGCATCAACGCCCTGACCGGCCTGACCTGCGACACCAATATTCGCCTGTTGCGCGAAAGCATCCTGACACGCTCACGCACCTTCGGGCCCGTGAGCCTGCGCGCCGCGCTCAACGCCAGCGGCCTGCAGAGTTTTGCCGATGAGCAACTGGGCAACCAGCAGCTCAACGCTGCATTCCTCGACAGCGACCCCGAGCTGCTGCAAGCCACCCGCGACGCGTTGATCGCAGCGCGTACGGCCTGCGAAGCCATCGAGCAACAGGTCAATGACCAGGTCGGTTCCGCCCAGGGCGTGGACCTCAGCGCCTTGAAGCAGCCGCTCAAGCAGGCCCTGCAAATACTCAATCAAGCGGTGCCCGGCACCGACAGCAGCAGCGAACCCGAGGCCGTCAGTGAAGACAATGCCCCCTCGGTCGATTTCGCCGCCGCACCCGCAGCCCCGCGCCCGACGGGCGACATCGCTACTCGCGATGACGTGTTGCGCAGCCTCGACAAGATCCTTGCGTACTACACCCGACACGAGCCTTCGAGCCCGCTGCCGGTGTTGTTGAACCGAGCGAAAAATCTGGTGCACGCCGACTTCGCGGCCATCGTGCGCAATCTGATTCCCGACGGCATGTCCCAATTTGAAAACCTGCGCGGCCCGGACAGCGAGTAAGCCGCCGGACCGTGCAGTAACAACACCGTCGCTCAAGCGACCAGGAGCAGCAACGTGGCGAAGCAAAGTTCTCAGAAATTCATCGCGCGCAACCGTGCGCCTCGAGTGCAGATCGAGTACGACGTCGAGCTCTACGGCGCCGAGAAAAAGGTCCAGCTGCCCTTCGTAATGGGCGTGATGGCCGACCTCGCCGGCAAGCCCGCCGAGCCGCTGGCACCCGTGGCCGACCGCAAGTTCCTTGAAGTGGACGTCGACAACTTCGACTCACGCCTCAAGGCCATGCAGCCACGCGTGGCGTTCCACGTACCCAACGAGCTGACCGGCGAAGGCAACCTGAGCCTGGATATCACCTTCGAAAGCATGGACGACTTCAGCCCGGCCGCCGTGGCGCGCAAGGTTGACTCGCTGAACCAGTTGCTCGAAGCCCGCACTCAGTTGGCCAACCTGCTGACCTACATGGACGGCAAGACCGGCGCTGAAGAAATCATCATGAAGGCGATCAAGGACCCGGCACTGCTTCAGGCACTTGCCAGCGCGCCCAAGCCTGCAGGGGAGCAGTAATCATGACTGACAATACCGCCCGCGAAGGCAGCCAGATCCTGGGTGCCACCGAAGAAGCCAGCGAGTTCGCCAACCTGCTGCTGCAAGAATTCAAACCCAAGACCGAGCGTGCCCGCGAAGCCGTGGAAACCGCGGTGCGCACTCTGGCTGAACAAGCCCTGGCGCAAACCGACTTGGTGTCCAACGATGCGATCAAGTCGATCGAATCGATCATCGCCGCCATCGACGCCAAGCTCACTGCCCAAGTCAACCAGATCATCCACCACCAGGATTTCCAACAGTTGGAAAGCGCCTGGCGTGGCCTGCACTATCTGGTCAACAACACCGAGAGCGATGAGCAACTGAAGATTCGCGTGCTCAACATTTCCAAGCCGGAGCTGCACAAGACCCTGAAGAAATTCAAGGGCACCGCGTGGGACCAGAGCCCGATCTTCAAGAAGATGTACGAAGAAGAATACGGCCAGTTCGGCGGCGAACCCTACGGCTGCCTGGTGGGCGATTACTACTTCGACCAGTCGCCACCCGACGTGGAACTGCTGGGCGAGCTGTCGAAAGTCTGCGCCGCCATGCACTCGCCGTTCATCGCGGCCGCATCGCCAACCGTGATGGGCATGGGCTCCTGGCAGGAACTGTCGAACCCACGCGACCTGACCAAGATTTTCACCACCCCGGAATACGCCGGCTGGCGCTCGCTGCGTGAATCGGAAGACTCGCGCTACATCGGCCTGACCATGCCGCGCTTCCTGGCGCGCCTGCCGTATGGCGCCAAGACCGACCCAGTGGAAGCCTTCGCCTTCGAAGAAAACACCGACGGCGCCGACAGCTCCAAGTACACCTGGGCCAACGCCGCCTACGCGATGGCGGTGAACATCAACCGTTCGTTCAAGCACTACGGCTGGTGCTCGCGCATCCGTGGTATCGAGTCTGGCGGTGAAGTGGAAAACCTGCCGGCCCACACCTTCCCTACCGATGACGGTGGTGTGGACATGAAGTGCCCGACCGAAATCGCTATCAGCGACCGCCGTGAAGCGGAACTGGCGAAGAACGGTTTCATGCCGCTGCTGCACAAGAAAAACACCGACTTTGCCGCGTTCATCGGCGCACAGTCGTTGCAGAAACCGGCCGAATACGACGATCCGGACGCCACCGCCAACGCCAACCTGGCCGCGCGCCTGCCGTACCTGTTCGCCACCTGCCGTTTCGCCCACTACTTGAAGTGCATCGTGCGCGACAAGGTCGGCTCCTTCAAAGAGAAGGACGAGATGCAGCGCTGGTTGCAGGACTGGATCCTCAACTACGTCGACGGCGACCCTGCGCACTCCACCGAAACCACCAAGGCCCAGCACCCATTGGCGGCTGCCGAAGTGATCGTGGAAGAAGTCGAAGGCAACCCGGGGTATTACAACTCCAAGTTCTACCTGCGCCCGCACTACCAGCTTGAAGGGCTGACGGTGTCGTTGCGACTGGTATCGAAGCTGCCTTCTGCCAAGAGCGCATAAGTAACTGTTGAACCGGTTCTTCTGTGGGAGCCGGGCTTGCCCGCGATGCAGGCGACGCGGTCTGCCAGCCAGACCGCGGTGATGCTATCGCAGGCAAGCCAGCCCCCCAGAAAAGCACTGCCCCATTGGCGGTAACCCAATATCGTGGCTGAGACCACACAGGGAGAAAACATGGCTGTTGATATTTTCATCAAGATCGGCGACATCAAGGGCGAGTCCATGGACAAGGCCCACAAGGACGAAATCGACGTGTTGAACTGGAGCTGGGGCATGGCCCAGTCCGGCAACATGCACGTTGGCGGTGGCGGCGGTGCGGGCAAGGTGAATATCCAGGACCTGTCGCTGACCAAGTACGTCGACAAGGCTTCGCCCAACCTGATGATGCACTGCGCCAGCGGCAAGCACATCGACAAGGTCAAGCTGACCGTGCGCAAGGCCGGTGGCGAAAGCCAGGTCGAGTACATGGTGATCAACCTGGAAGAAGTGCTGGTCACCTCCCTGAGCACCGGCGGCTCGGGCACCGATGATCGCCTGACCGAGAACGTGACCCTGAACTTCGCCCAAGTGATGGTCGACTACCAGCCGCAGAAAGCCGACGGCACCAAAGACGGCGGCGCGATCAAGTTTGGCTGGAACATCCGTTCCAACACCAAGCGCTGATAGCCCCTGTGGCCGTGACCCCGCGCCACGGCCACAGGCATCTTGTCTCTCTCGCAACCCGTCCGTGGAGCTGCTTTGGTGGTAACTGAAATCGCTTCCCGCGACCGTCTGCAACCGTCCCTGCTGGACCGGCTGACCGACGACGACCCGACCAATCCCAAGGAAAGCGCCGACAAACGCGTGCTATCCCTGACCCAATTGAAAGCCTCGGTACTGCGTGACCTGGCGTGGCTGCTCAACACCACCTCGTTACTTGATGCCGATGCGACGCTGCACACCCCGGCCGGTACCTCGGTGGTCAATTACGGCCTGCCGGCACTGGCGGGCAACAGCGTTTCCAGCGTCGACATCAAGGCCCTGGAAGCCCTGATCTACCAGGCCATCGCCACCTTCGAGCCACGCATCCTGCGCCACACCCTGCGGGTCAAAGCCCGTGTCGGCCATGGCGAGATGAACCACAACGCCCTGAGTTTCGAGATCGAAGGTGACCTGTGGGCGCAGCCAGTGCCGTTGCGCCTGCTGCTGCAAACCGACCTGGACCTGGAGTCCGGCCACGTACGCGTGGTCAATGCCGACCAGCGGAGACGCCCATGAATCCGCGCCTGCTGGAGCTGTACAACCAGGAACTGCACCACGTGCGCGAAAGCGCCGCCGAGTTCGCCAAGGAATACCCGAAGATCGCCAGTCGGCTGACCCTGTCCGGTATGGACTGCGCCGACCCCTACGTCGAACGCTTGCTTGAAGGCTTTGCCTACCTCACGGCCCGGGTGCAGCTCAAGCTCGACGCCGAGTACCCGACCTTCACCCACAACCTGCTGGAAATCGCCTACCCGCACTACCTGGCGCCCACCCCGTCGATGACCGTGGTGCAATTGCAGACCGACCCGGATGAAGGCTCCCTGGCCAGCGGTTTCCCCCTGCCCCGCGACACGGTATTGCGCGCCGCCCTGGGCCGCGAAACCCAGACCTGCTGCGAGTACCGCACCGCACATCCGGTGACGCTGTGGCCCTTGCAGGTCAGTCACGCCGAATACTTCGGCAACCCCGCCGCCGTGTTCGGTCGCCTGGCCGCCAGCGAGCCGAAAGCCAAGGCGGGGTTGCGCCTGACCTTGCGCACCGGCGCCGAATTGCCGTTCAGCAGCCTTGAGCTGGATAACCTGCCGCTGTACCTCAGTGGTGCCGACGAGCAACCATTCCGCCTCTACGAACAACTGCTGGGCAATGCCTGCGCGGTGTTTGCACGCAAACCCGGCGGCGATTGGGTTGAGCGTTTGCCCCAAGACGCGTTGCGCTCCCGTGGGTTTGACGATGCCGACGCGGCGATGCCGGTAGTGGCGCGGGCGTTCCAGGGCTACCGGTTGTTGCAGGAATACTTCGCCCTGCCCCACCGCTTCCTGTTCGTCGAGTTCGCCGAGCTGGGCCGGGCGGTCAAGCGTTGCGACGGCCAGGAGCTGGAACTGATCGTGCTGTTCGACCGCCACGAACCGAGCCTGGAAGGCAGCGTTGGCGCAGCGCAGTTTTTGCCCTTCTGCACCCCCGCGATCAACCTGTTCCCAAAACGTGTAGACCGCATCCACTTGTCTGACCGGGTCAACGAACACCACGTGATCGCCGACCGCACGCGGCCGATGGATTTCGAGATTCACTCCTTGAGCGGCATCACCGGCCACGGCACCGGGCCGGAGCAGCCGTTTTTACCCTTCTATGCGGTGCGTGATCCGTCGCGTTATGGCCGTGACCAGGCTTACTACACGGTGCGCCGCGAGCCACGCGTGCTGTCCAGCGACCAGCGCCGCAACGGTCCGCGCTCCACCTACGTGGGCAGCGAAACCTTCGTCAGCCTGGTGGACAGCCGCCAGGCGCCTTACGGCCATGACTTGCGCCAGTTGGGCGTCACGGCGCTGTGCACCAACCGCGACTTGCCGCTGTTCATGAGCGTGGGCAATGGCAAGACCGATTTCACCCTGGCCGACAGCGCCCCGGTGCTTTCTGTGCGTTGCGTCGCAGGCCCCAGCCGCCCACGTGCCAGCCATGCCCATGATGCCAAGGCCTGGCGCCTGATCAGCCAGCTGTCGCTCAATTACCTGTCTTTGAGCGAACAGGGCCAAGGTGCCGGCGCCCTGCGTGAGTTATTGCGCCTGTACGGCGACAGCAACGACGCCGCCCTGCAATTGCAGATCGAAGGCTTGCGCGAAGTCAGCAGCAAGGCGGTGACCCGGCGCCTGCCGATGCCCGGCCCGATCGTGTTTGGCCGCGGCCTGGAAATCACCCTGCAATTCGATGAAAACGCGTTTCGCGGTACCGGCGTGTTCCTGCTCGGTGCAGTGCTGGAGCGCTTCCTGGCACGTTATGTGTCGATCAACAGTTTTACCGAGACGGTGATCCGTACCACCGAACGCGGCGAGATCATGCGATGGAAAGCCAAGCCCGGACGGCGTCCGACCCTGTGAGTACCCTGGATGCGATGCATCAGGAGCCCTGGGAATATGACTTCTTCCAGGCGCTGCGACGTATCGAGTGCGAATCGCCGGACCTGCCGCGCCTGGGCCATTCCCTGCGCCTGGCGGATGATCCCTTGCGCCTCGGGCAACAGGCCGATTGCACCTTCGCGCCGGCGACGCTGGCGTCGGTCGACCCCGGCGGCGACGGCAAGCCGGCGCGCCTGGAGCAGTTCTTCTTCGGTCTCGGCGGCCCCAACGGCCCGCTGCCGCTGCATATCACCGAGTACGTGCGCGAGCGTCAGCGCAATAACGCCGACAGCACCAGCAAGCAGTTCCTGGATGTGTTCCACCATCGCTTGCTGACGCTGTTCTACCGAGCCTGGGCCGAGGCACGTCCGACGGTCAGCCACGACCGGCCGGACGATGACTACTGGTCCGCCCGCCTCGCCGCCCTGAGTGGTCGCGGGATGCCGAGCCTGCTCAATCAAGGGCTCATCCCCGATACCGCAAAGCTGCATTACAGCGGCCATCTGTCGGCGCAAACCCGCTACCCGGATGGCTTGAAAGCGATCCTCAGCGAGTATTTCGGCCTGCCGGTAGAGATCGAAGAATACGTCGGCCAATGGCTGGAACTGCCCGAACGCAGCCGCGTGGGCGTCAGCGCCAACCAGTTGGGCGTGGACTTCTGCCTGGGCAGCCACGTGTGGGACCGCCAGCACAAATTCCGCATCCGCCTGGGCCCGCTCACGCTGGATGACTACATGGGCATGCTGCCCGGCCAACAGCCGTTCAACGAGCTGGTGGCGTGGGTGGCCGAGTACCTGGGCCATGAATTGGACTGGGACTTGAACCTGGTTTTGCAACAACCCGAAGTTCCGGCGCTGCAACTCAACGGCCAGTTCCGCCTGGGCTTCAATACCTGGCTCGGCCAACCTGCGCATGACGCCAACGACCTAATCCTGGCCCGGCATTACGCCGACCACGCCACCACCTCAAGGAATCCAGAGCATGGGTGAAATCAGTCGCGCCGCACTGTTCGGCAAACTCAACAGCGTGGCCTACAAGGCCATCGAAGCCGCCACCGTGTTCTGCAAATTACGGGGCAATCCGTATGTGGAACTGGCCCACTGGTTCCACCAGTTGCTGCAACTGCAGGACTCCGACCTGCACCGCATCATCCGCCAGTTCAACGTGGAGCCGGCACGCCTGGCCCGCGACCTCACCGAAGCCCTGGACCGCCTGCCGCGCGGCTCCACGTCGATCACCGACCTGTCCTCCCATGTGGAAGAGGCCGTAGAACGCGGCTGGGTGTATGGCAGCCTGATGTTCGGCGAAAGCCAGGTGCGCACCGGTTATCTGGTGCTGGGCATCTTGAAGACGCCGAGCCTGCGCCATGCGTTGCTGGGTTTGTCCGGCGAGTTCGACAAGATCAAGGCCGAGGCCTTGAGCGAACGTTTTGATGAATACGTCGGTGACTCGCCGGAAAACGCCTTGAGCGCCAGCGACGGCTTCAATGCCGGTGTGCCAGGCGAGGCCAGCGGCGCCATGGCGCCCAGCGCGATGGGCAAGCAGGAAGCGCTCAAGCGTTTCACTGTGGACCTGACCGAACAGGCCCGCAGCGGCAAGCTCGACCCAATCGTGGGCCGTGACGAGGAGATCCGCCAACTGGTGGACATCCTCATGCGTCGGCGCCAGAACAACCCGATCCTCACCGGTGAAGCCGGGGTGGGCAAGACCGCCGTGGTCGAAGGTTTCGCCCTGCGCATCGTCGCCGGTGACGTGCCGCCTGCGCTCAAGGATGTGGAGCTGCGCAGCCTTGACGTGGGCCTGCTGCAAGCCGGCGCCAGCATGAAGGGCGAGTTCGAACAGCGCCTGCGCCAGGTCATTGAAGACGTGCAGGCGTCGCCCAAGCCGATCATCCTGTTTATCGACGAAGCCCATACCCTGGTGGGTGCCGGTGGTGCGGCAGGCACTGGCGACGCGGCCAACCTGCTCAAGCCCGCCCTCGCCCGTGGCACCTTGCGTACCGTGGCCGCCACCACCTGGGCCGAGTACAAGAAGCACATCGAAAAAGACCCGGCGCTGACCCGCCGCTTCCAGGTGGTACAGGTTGCCGAGCCGTCGGAAGACAAGGCGCTGCTGATGATGCGCGGCGTGGCCTCGACCATGGAAAAACACCACCAGGTGCAGATCCTCGATGAAGCCCTGGAAGCCTCGGTGAAGCTGTCGCACCGCTACATCCCGGCGCGCCAGTTGCCGGACAAGTCCGTGAGCCTGCTGGACACCGCCTGCGCCCGTGTCGCCATCAGCCTGCACGCAGTGCCCGCCGAAGTGGACGACAGCCGTCGCCGCATCGAAGCGCTGGAAACCGAACTGCAAATCATCGCCCGCGAACAGGCCATCGGCATTGCCATTGGTACGCGCCAGAGCAACAGCGAAGCCCTGTTGAGCACCGAGCGCGAGCGCCTGGCGACCCTGGAAAACCGTTGGGCCGAAGAGAAAGCCCTGGTGGATGAACTGCTCGCCACCCGTGCCACCTTGCGCGAAAAGGCCGGCGTCGTAGATAGCGGCAGCGATGAACTCCGCACGCAACTGATCGACCTGCAACAGCGCCTCACCGCCCTGCAAGGCGAAACCCCGCTGATCCTGCCGACCGTGGATTACCAGGCCGTGGCCTCGGTGGTCGCCGACTGGACCGGCATCCCGGTGGGCCGCATGGCGCGCAACGAACTGGAGACCGTGCTCAACCTCGACCAGCACCTGAAAAAACGCATCATCGGCCAGGACCACGCCCTACAGATGATCGCCAAGCGCATCCAGACTTCCCGCGCCGGCCTCGACAACCCGAGCAAGCCGATTGGCGTGTTCATGCTGGCCGGCACCTCGGGTGTGGGCAAGACCGAAACCGCCCTGGCACTGGCCGAAGCCATGTACGGCGGCGAGCAGAACGTCATCACCATCAACATGAGCGAGTTCCAGGAAGCCCACACCGTGTCCACCCTCAAGGGCGCGCCACCGGGCTATATCGGCTACGGCGAAGGCGGCGTGCTGACCGAAGCGGTGCGGCGCAAGCCCTACAGCGTGGTGCTGTTGGACGAGGTGGAAAAAGCTCACCCGGACGTGCATGAGATCTTCTTCCAGGTGTTCGACAAGGGCGTGATGGAAGACGGCGAAGGCCGAGTGATCGACTTCAAGAATACCCTGATCCTGCTGACTACCAACGCCGGTACCGAGCTGATCTCCCACGTCTGCAAGGACCCGGCGAACATTCCCGAGCCGGAAGAAATCGCCAAGGCCCTGCGCCAGCCGTTGCTGGAGATTTTCCCACCGGCGCTGCTGGGACGTTTGGTGACCATTCCCTACTACCCGCTGAGCGACGAGATGCTCAAGGCGATCACGCGCCTGCAACTGAACCGCATCAAGAAGCGCGTGGAGAACACCCACAAAGTCGCCTTTGACTACGACGATGCGGTGGTCGATTTGATCGTCTCGCGCTGCACTGAAACCGAAAGCGGTGGGCGCATGATCGACACTATCCTCACCAACAGCCTGCTGCCGGACATGAGCCGGGAATTTCTGACGCGCATGTTGGAAGGCAAGGCGCTGGCGGGGGGGCGGGTCAGCAGCCGGGGTAATGAATTGCACTACCAGTTCAACGATTGACCTGACGGAATGCGATAAAAATTGTGGGAGGGGGCTTGCTCCCGATAGCGGTGAATCAGTCACCCAATGCATAACTGACACACTGCTATCGGGAGCAAGCCCCCTCCCACATTGGATTCGGTTTCTTCAGTTATTACGACACTTACGGGTTAACCGATGCTATTCAACCAAGCCTCACGCCTGGCCAAGATCACCAGCCCTCTCGGGCCGGATGTGCTGTTGCTCAACGAAATGGGCGGCGGTGAAGAGTTAGGAAGGCTGTTCAACTATGAGCTGCAACTGACGTCCCTGGACGCCAACATCGACCTCAACCAGTTGCTCGGCAAGCCCATGAGCGTGGGCCTGCAACTGGCGGACGGTGGCGAGCGGCACTTTCACGGCATCGTCGCGCGTTGCAGCCAGAACATCGACCAGGGTCAGTTCGCCAGTTACCAGGTCACCCTGCGCCCATGGCTGTGGTTGCTCAGCCGCACCTCCGATTGCCGGATTTTCCAGAACCTGAGCATCCCGCAGATCATCAAGCAGGTGTTCCGCGACCTGGGTTTTTCCGATTTCGAAGACGCCCTGAGCCGACCGTATCGCGAGTGGGAATACTGCGTGCAGTACCGCGAGACCAGCTTCGATTTCGTCAGCCGCCTGATGGAACAAGAAGGCATCTACTACTTCTTTCGCCATGAACAGGATCGCCACGTGCTGGTGCTGGCCGACGCCTATGGCGCCCACACCACGGTGCCGGGCTACGGATCGATCCCCTACTACCCCAAGGACGAGCAGCAACGCGAACGCGACCATATGCACAACTGGCACTTGGCGCAGGAGGTGCAGCCGGGTTCGCTGGAGCTCAACGACTACGACTTCCAACGCCCCAGCGCGAGCATCGACGTGCGCTCGGCCATGCCGCGCCCACACACCGGCGGCGACTATCCGCTGTACGACTACCCCGGCACCTACGTGCAAAGCGCCGACGGCGAACACTACGCACGTACCCGCATCGAAGCCCTGCAAACCCTGCACGAGCAGATCGAGTTCGCCGGCAATGCGCGTGGCCTGGGGTCGGGCCACCTGTTCAGCCTCACCGGCTTCAGTCGTCAGGATCAGAACCGCGAATACCTGATCGTCGGCTGTCGCTACTACATCGTCCAGGAAAGCCTGGAGAGCGGCGGCGGCTCCGGTTCGGCGCAATTCGAAAGCAGCCTGACCTGCATCGACGCCCAACAGAGTTTCCGCCCACTGGCCAACACCCATCGCCCTATCGTCAAAGGCCCGCAGACTGCATTGGTGGTGGGCCCCAAAGGCGAGGAAATCTGGACCGACCAGTACGGCCGCGTGAAGGTGCATTTCTACTGGGACCGCCACGACCAATCCAACGAGAACAGCTCGTGCTGGATCCGTGTGTCGCAATCCTGGGCCGGCAAGAACTGGGGCTCGATGCAGATTCCACGAATCGGCCAGGAAGTGATCGTCAGCTTCCTTGAAGGCGATCCGGACCGCCCGATCATCACCGGGCGGGTGTACAACGCCGAGCAGACTGTGCCTTACGACCTACCGGAAAACGCCACCCAGAGCGGCATGAAAAGCCGCTCCAGCAAAGGCGGCACGCCGGCCAACTTCAATGAAATCCGCATGGAGGACAAGAAGGGTCTGGAGCAGTTGTATATCCATGCCGAGCGCAATCAGGACATCGTGGTGGAGGTGGATGAAAGCCACTCGGTGGGGCATGACCGCAACAAGAGTATTGGCCATAACGAGACGGTGACCATCGGCAGCAATCGTCTGCGGGTTGTGCGCAACAACGACACGGTGATCGTGGGTGGCGCCAAGTCCGACAGCGCCGCCACGCACTACACCATCGAGGCCGGCGAGAGTATTCGCCTGGTGTGCGGCGACAGTGTGATCGAGCTCAAGGCAGGCGGGGATATCAACCTGACCTGCGGCTCGTTCAACCTGTTTTCCACCGGCAGCAGCAAGATCCAGACAAAGGGCAAACTGGACATCAACCTGGGCAGTGACAAGGGCACATCGCCCGGCGCCCAGGGCGTGCAAGACACGATCAAGTCCGCCGTCGAATCAAAATTCCCCGGCAAGCCCGGCGCTGGTCAATAACGAGACTTCTTCACCATGAATTACCTGATCAACGAAGCCCAATTCACCCTGCCCGATGCCGAGGTACAGGACACCTCGATCAATATCCTCAAGTTCGCCAAGCTGGGCACCACCCTAGTGGTGAGCCGCAGCCCGTTGGCGGACGGCGAGAGCCTGCAAAGCAATTTCGAAGGCCAGCTGAAAAAACTCGAGCAGCAGGTCAAGGATCTGCGCTATTCCCCTGCACAAGCGGTCAAGGTCGGTCCGACGCAGGACATCGACGCCTTTGAAGTACAGAACCGTTTCAACAAAGGCAGCGACAACATTTACCAATATCAGCTGGCAATGCAGATACCCGGCACCCGCCAACTGATTGCACTGAGCTACGTCAAGACCCAGCCCCTGGGCCCTGCCGAGGCGGCTCATTGGGCAACGCTGAAAAACACGCTCAATTTTACTGCTACGCCCTGAGTCGAGCCTGAGCGATGAGTGACGATCTTTGGGCTGCCCGCGAAGGCGACGCACTGCTGCACACCTCGGTGATGGCCGATATTCTCGGCGGTGTGCTGGAAGTGGCCGCCTATGCGGCGATCACTACTGTGGGCTGCCTGGCCGTTGCCGGAGCGGTGTTCCTCGCGACCGGTGCAACCATTGCCACAGGCGGTGTTGCATTGGTTTTGGTGGTGGGCGCGGTCGTCGGCATCACCGCTGGGCTCACTGGCGCCGACTTGAAGATATCCAGTTGGTGCGAGTCCGCCGCCAACTGGGTGTTCCCGCCGGTGATCGATGCGTTCATCACCAGCGGCTCGCACAACGTGTTCATCAATGGCAAAAAGGCTGCCCGCGCCGCCGGCAAGATGACGGCTGTGCCCGTCGCGCCCAGCGAGCCGCCAGCGCCAAGCTTCCTGGATATGGCCGGAGAGTTTTTCTCGCAGATGTGGCGCCCGACGGTCGCCTCGCCTGCGCCCGGCACAGAGCCTTGCCCGCTGGACACCGTGGCGTGCAACAAGCACCCGCCCATGCCCCTGCAGTTCATTGCCGAGGGTTCCAGTTCGGTATTCATCAATGGTCAGCCGGCGGCACGCAGCGGGGATCGCAGTACCTGTGACGCCAAGATTGGAACGGCTGAGGGTCTGATTTCGCCGGATGTGCGCATTGGTGGCGAGACCATCGTGGTGCAGGAGATTCGTAGCGGGAAAACGCCGGGGGTGGGGCTGGCCATTGCCGTGGTGATGGCGTTGCGGGGCAACTTGAAATGTTTCTGGACCAAGCTGCCGTGCATGATCGGAGGGGCGTTGGTGGGCGGCGCAATCTCTTACGGAACTGCCAAGGTCACCTCGGCACTCAAGAACGCCATGAATGGCTCGCCCAATCCGGTGCACAGTTCGACGGGGGCCAAGGTCTTGGGCGAAGAGGAAGAATTGGACTTTGTT
The DNA here is from genome assembly GCF_023127895.1 of Pseudomonas sp. NCIMB 10586. Lineage (NCBI taxonomy): Bacteria > Pseudomonadati > Pseudomonadota > Gammaproteobacteria > Pseudomonadales > Pseudomonadaceae > Pseudomonas > Pseudomonas sp. NCIMB 10586. Next base: position 240,717 of record NZ_SPKQ01000007.1, on the reverse strand, counting down.
CTGCCCGGCCTGCTCCCTATCGATTGGCAACGTTTCTACAACAGTCTCGATACGCGTTGCGATGGCCTCTTCGGCGCCGGCTGGAGCGTCGACTATGAGGTGTCGGTCGAAATAGATGCCGACGAAAACCTGTTCTATATCGATGAGCAGGGGCGACGCCTGGAGATCGGTTACATCCCGTTGTCCGGTGGAGCGTTCGACCCGGGCGAAGGCCTTGCGGTGAGACGCAGCGGTGAAGGCGCGGTATTGATCGAGAGCATCGACGGCCTGTATCGGCTGTTCGAAATCGACCCGCAGAACAACTCACGGATGCGCTTGCACCTGCTGGGTGATCGCAATGAAGGTCGGATCTTCCTTGATTACGATGCCCAAGGACGGCTGTGCCGCCTACGCGACACGCATGACTTGATGCATGTGGACCTGAGTTATTCAATAGAACATCCACGGCGTGTGAGCCACATCGAGCGGCGTTACCTGCGCCAGGACCATTTCGATGCACGCAGCGACGTACTTGTCAGTTATCGCTATGACAACAACGGCGATCTTGCCGAAGTATTGGATGCCCAAGGCACAACCCTACGGCGCTTTGCCTACGACAGCGGCAGGCGCATGGCCGAGCACCAATTGCCGAGTGGTTTGCGCTGTTTCTACCAATGGGCTGAAGTACCAGGGCCAGACGGCCCGGAATGGCGCGTCAGCCGGCACTGGACCGACGCGGGCGATGAATACCGCTTCGATTACGATCTGGACGCCGGCATTACCCGCGTGACCGACGGCCTGATGCGGGTCAGCACGCGGCATTGGAACCCGCAGTTCCAGATCACTCGCTACGTCGATAACCTGGGCCATACGTGGCAGTTTGAATGGAGCGAAGATCGCCAGTTGCTCGGCGCGATTGACCCGCAAAACGGCCAGTGGCGTTTCAACTATGACGCATCCGGCAACCTGAGCGCCGTCATCGATCCGCGGTCCAGAACCCGCGGCACGCAGTGGCTGGAACACTGGGCATTGCCCCAAGTGGAAACCGATCCGGCAGGCAACAGTTGGCATTATCGCTACGACCAGCGTGGCAACTGCATCGAAGAAATCGACCCCTTGGGAAACCGTACGCGTTACGTCTATGACGGTTTCGGTCAGCCGGTGCAAATCATCGACGCCACGGAAAAGACCAGAACGTTGCATTGGAACGAGTGGAGCCAACTGGTCGAAGAAGTGGATTGCTCGGGTTATCCGACTCGTTATCAATACGATGCGTTTGGCAATCTGGTAGTGCAGACCAATGCCGAAGGTGAGTCGGTGCGCTACCGATACGGACCTCAGGGACTATTGCTGGAATGCCAGCTTCCCGACGGTCGCGTGGAGCAATTTCAACGTAGCACCAGTGGTTATCTGACGGTTTATATCGACCCGGCCGGTAGCACCACGCGCTATGCCTATGACGTACGCGGCCTGGTCAAGCAACGCTGGGATGCGCACAACCGCACGATCATGTTCGACCATGACGCCTACGGGCGACTGCGCAAGCTGACTAACGAGAACGGCGAAAGCTACCGTTTTGAATGGGACGCGGCCGACCGTATGGTGCAGCAGCAAGACCTCGACCAGAGTCGGCGCTGCTACACCTATGATTCGCTGGATGATGTCGTAGCCGTGGACTACCTGCCGGGGGCGGAAGGTGAGCCGATAGCGCCGCTGTCACATCAGTTTCAGCGAGATCCCGTGGGACGCCTGGTCAGCAAAATAACTGCGGACGGTACCACCAGCTACGAGCACGACCTCAACGACCAACTGGTCGGTGTTACTTTCACGGCGCCTGATGGTAGTGAGCAATCACTTGGCTTCAGCTATGACGCCATGGGGCAGCTCCTTGAGGAGAAAAGCTCGGCAGGGTCTGTGCAGCATCGTTACGACGAACTGGGAAATCTGATTCAAACCGGTTTGCCTGATGGTCGATGGCTGAACCGCCTGTACTACGGCAGTGGCCACCTGCATCAGTTGAATCTCGATGGAAAGGTTATCAGCGACTTCGAGCGTGATCGCTTGCATCGCGAAGTGCAGCGTACCCAGGGTCAACTCAAGACAAGTACCGCCTATGATCGAAGTGGAAGGGTCCGCTCGCGTCAGCGGCGCAGCATCGACCAACCATGGCAGCTGCCTCCATTGGTCGAGACCGATTACAGCTACGACTCCAGCGACAACCTGATCGGACGCCGCCGTGTTGACCGCCAGCACGATCGTCAAGAGTATCTGGGCTACGACAGTACCGGACGTATCCTCGTCAGCCAACGGGGCGGACGGAGCGAGACCTATGCCTATGATGCTGCGGCCAACCTGCTGGACGGATCGCAACAAAGCGGTCTGGTACGACATAACCGCCTGCTGACATTTCAGGATAAGCGTTACACGTACGACGCTCTTGGACGAATGATTGAAAAGCGTAGCGCTGCGCGTGGCTTCCAGCGTTTTGCCTACGACGCAGAAAGCCGACTGGTCGAAGTGCACAATGCAAACGGCAGTGTAGTCAGAATGACATACGATCCGTTGGGCCGTCGCGTCGAAAAAACCGAGCATGGCAACGACGGCTATCGATTGGGCGTGACGCGATTTACCTGGGATGGATTGAGGTTGTTGCAGGAGCACAAACATAGCCAGACCAGCCTTTATGTCTATGAGGAAGAAGGAAGCGAGCCTTTAGCCCGCGTGGACGGTGTCGGCCCGTCGCAAAAAATTCGCTATTACCACAACGACCTCAATGGTTTACCCGAACGTCTGACAGAAGCAGACGGACGTGACACTTGGCGTGCGACGTATACGGTATGGGGCAACACGGTGGAGGAGGTGCGCGAGCCTTACTACATTGAAGAGCAGAACCTGCGGTTCCAAGGACAGTATCTGGACCGGGAGACAGGGCTGCATTTCAACACGTTCAGGTTTTATGATCCCGATATAGGACGATTTACGACTCCTGACCCGATTGGTCTGTTGGGTGGGCAGAATCTATACGTCTATGCGCCCAACCCTATTGCTTGGATAGACCCTGAGGGTCTTAAATGTCACCTGCGGCCTTATTTCAAAGCATACGCCCGAATGAAGAAATTCAGAGGGCGCCTGAAAATGGAAGTGCATCATCGAATTCCTCAGATGTATATAGGCGTTAAAAAATTGTTCCCTGAATCCATGCGAACTTCGTTGTCAAACCTGCAAGGGTTGCCAAGAAATGTTCACAGAAAAATAGTGAGTCCAATGTGGGCAAGCTTTAGGAAAAATAACCCTAAGCCAACCCGTGCCCAGATCGTGAAAAAAGCGATGGAAATCGACAAAGTCATCGCCGAACATATTAACAAGGTCAATTAACCATGAAAGACATAGTCTCAAGCATTGAAAACCTCTCAACTGACCCTGAAAAGATTAAGTTATTCAGATCATATGGCACTATGGTTGTTCTGAAAAACATGGGAAAAGTCACGGGAGGGCTTGACAAGGAGTACATGTCGTTCCTGATGGAGACCAACGGGGCGTCTATTCTTGATTACTGTTTTTTAGGTTTCAAAAACCGCGAACTGGGCTTGAACCTTTATGAAAATATTATGGATTTCTGGCAAGCAGACAATTCATTAGCCATGAAATTCTGGGCATTTGCGGGCACCAGTGCCGGAGATGCTTTCGGCTATCTGGATTTAAAAAATAAAAAAGGATCCCACTTCATCGCTTACTACACCCCCGACCAACCCGAGCAAGTCACTGTTATCTCGTCGTGCTTTGAGCTTTTTATGAGGAAGTTCATAGCTGAAATTCAGATCCTCATTCAAGCCAGTGATGATTCGTTTTGGATAGAAGACAACGCATGGATGACATCTCAGGGAGGTTCGTTAGTTGATGATGTTGAACTGCAAGAATTTATTGCAACGAACGGAAGCGCCTACTACAAGCTTATCGGGTAATTGTGGCAAACAAGAAGACGGCTTTATTTGATAAGTACCTAGTCTCGCAAATGCTAAAAATCAAATAAATCCGTCCCCTTTAACCACTACGTAGGTTCCACTACTGATCAAACCTTCGGCTCAAGACTGAGTCAGCATGTCGCTTCCGGAAAACTGCCGGCTGACAAAATCAGCTCGGTACAGTTACACAGTATGAACGGGGCCACCGCCCAGGAAATCTACAAGGTCGAAGCCAGTGAAATTGTGCGAAATGGCGGCAGGAGCGTAGACGGCGGGAAAACCTCTAACCTTCGAGCGCCTGCCGGTACACGTGAGCTATTCAAAAACCCCAACTGGGTCGCAACAGAAAAATCTAAACCATCACGATTCGGAAAATGTGGCTAAGGAGTCAAAAATGGGCGCCTGGAATTACAACCCTTGGGAAAACGATGAAGCCGCGGACTGGTTTCAGGAATTCTGGAAACAACAAAATTTTGCGGTCTTGATCAACGAAATCAGCCAGTTTAATCCCGCTGAAGAACGTTATGACGCCTTTAGGGCTGCCTGTTATCTATTACAAACCCTAGGCAACCCCTATATATGGCCAGCCGAGTATCTGGCAGAACTCAAACCCCTGATCGAGCAGGCTATTTCAATTCTGACCCAACTGATTGACCCGCCCAATGACGAATGGGGGTTTCTTGATATGTGGGGCGACAGCGCCGATGTTATCAACGCCGTGGAGGAACAAATCGACGCTCTGAAAATGCGATTAGGCGAGCTGGCTTAATCTGGCATACGTATCGGCACCCAACAAAAATGGGCACCCGACCCAGTCGGCGTGCCCATTTTCTTTACCGCCCCGCCTCCCTTCGAGACGGTACCGCTTAACTTACGGGTTGACGCTGTCTTTGAGCGACTTGCCCGGTTTGAACGCGACGGTGTTGCTTGCCTTGATCTTCACAGGCTCACCGGTTTGCGGGTTTTTGCCGGTGCGGGCGCCGCGATGGCGTTGCAGGAAGGTGCCGAAACCCACCAGGGTGACGCTGTCCTTGCGGTGCAGGGCGCCGGTGATTTCTTCGAGTACGGCGTTAAGGACGCGGTTGGCCTGCTCTTTGGTGAGGTCTGCTTTTTCAGCGATGGCGGCTGCGAGATCTGGTTTACGCATAAATGAAGCCTCTTTGACGGTTTTTTGTTGTTATGTCCGTGCTGCTCTCTGGTGGAGCAGCGCCCAAGGCGCCGCAGGCTCTACTCTGCGGCAGACGGGAGTGAGGATGGCACGCCCTCGCACGCTCCGCCAGTCTCCCGGCGACCTTTCTACAGGCGAAACGGTGCTGATTCCGACAGAACAGCTGGCATTTACGCCAGCAATGGCGGAAGTTCTTTGTTCAGGGCCAGTTTTTCCATGACGGCGCTGCCGGTCAGCGCGTATCCCAGCAGGCGGCCGCTGGCGTCGCGACACAGGGCCTTGATGTCGGCGCCCTGCCCTTCGACGCTCCACACACCTTCGGTGCCCCGTGGCGCAGGTGACACCACCAGCGGGCAGACCGGGGTTTTCACGGTGATCGGCATAGGCCCATAGCTCACCGCCGTGGCGTTGCCGGCCAAGGTTTGCGCCAGGGCACGGGCGCAGCTCATCAGTGGCATCACGTACAGCAGGTTCAAGCCGTCGACCTCGGCGCAGTCGCCCAGGGCGTAGATGTTGGCGTGGGACGTCTTGAGGTGACGGTCCACCATGATCCCGCGATTGATTTGCAGGCCGGCGGCGGCGGCCAGGTCTACACGAGGACGCAGGCCGATGGCGGACACCACCAGGTCACAGTGGATCACATCACCGTCCGACAGGTGCGCCTCAAGGCCATCAGCCGTGCGTTGCAGGCGATTGAGCACCGGCCCCAGGTGGAAACGCGCGCCGATGCCTTCCAGCCCGGCTTGCACCGCTGCGGCAGCCGCCGGGTGCAGCAGGGTCGGCATGACCTGCTCACAGGGTGCGACCAGGTCGATTTCATAGCCGCCGAGGATCAGGTCGTTGGCAAATTCGCAGCCGATCAGGCCAGCGCCAAGCAACAACACGCGACGTTTGCCGGCAGCCGCGGCGCGAAAGCGCGCGTAGTCTTCCAGGTCGTTGATCGGAAAAATCAGTTCAGCCCCATCGCCTTCAACCGGTACGCGCACGGTTTCTGCGCCCCAGGCCAGGACCAGGTCGCGGTAGGCCACCGCTTCCTCGCCGATCCACAGGCGCTTGTGGCCTGCGTCGATGCCGCTGACACGTGTATGGGTGCGCACTTCGGCCTTGAGCTGCTCGGCCATGGCGCCGGGTTCGGCCATGCTCAGGCCATCGGCTTCCTTGTTCTTGCCAAAGCCGGTGGAGAGCATGGGCTTGGAGTAGGAGCGCCCGTCATCCGCGGTGATCAGCAGCAATGGGGTCTCGCTGTCGAGCTTGCGAAACTCCCGGGCTACGTTGTAACCGGCCAATCCTGTGCCGATGATCACGACGGGTGCGTTCATTCCTTTCTCCTTGTAGTACGTGTCTTAAACTAAGAATTAGCCGATTTCGATCATTTCGAAATCCATTTTGCCCACGCCGCAGTCCGGGCACAGCCAGTCTTCCGGGACGTCTTGCCACAGCGTGCCCGGAGCTATTCCGTCATCCGGCCAGCCGTCCGCTTCGTTGTAGATCAAGCCACAGACGATACATTGCCACTTCTTCATTACGTGCTTCCTCAAGTCCAGGCATGTTGGCCGGCGGTCGATGGATCCAGCGTTGCCGCACGGCTCAGGGCGTTTTGTACTGATCGAGGCCGGCAGATGCAAGCACGATCGACGCAAACGGCCGGTTTGGCGCGGCAAAAGTTCAGGGTGCCATGGTAAGCTCGCCGCCTCTTTTGCTGCCAATACTGACTCACCGTGCCGCACTCAATCGCCCCTTCCGATGCTTGCCAATGGCTGACCCAGAGCCTTCTGAGTCCCTTGCCCACGCCCTTGACCCTCGATTGGCTGTTTGACGAAGGCTCGCTGACGCGACGGCTGACAGGGCTGTCCAACGACGGTTTCAGCGTGACGCCGCTGTTCGAAGGCTGGCAGCCATTGCGCGACGATGAATGTGCCGCCCTGGGCCTGGCCCCGGCCAGCATCGGCTGGGTGCGCGAGGTGTACCTGCGTGGGCATGACCAGCCGTGGGTGTTTGCCCGCAGCGTGGCGGCGCGCAGTGCCTTGCAGGGCGACGGGCTGCACATGGACGAGCTGGGCAGTCGCTCGCTGGGGGAGCTGTTGTTCTGCGACCGCGCCTTTACCCGCCAGGCCATCGAAGTGTGCCATTACCCTCGCCCATGCCTGCCGGCAGCGGACCAGACCGACGGTTTGTGGGCGCGCCGCTCTCGCTTCGATCGCGGCGCGCTGAGCGTGCTGGTGGCAGAAGTCTTCCTGCCGAGTTTCTGGCACGCGCTGCATGACCATCCGGAGAACTGCTGATGTATCAACGTCTGCTCAAGTCCTTGAACCGCCTGAACCCCAGGGCCTGGGATTTCATTCAGTTGACGCGCATGGACAAGCCCATTGGCATCTACCTGTTGCTGTGGCCGACATTGTGGGCACTGTGGATCGCCGGCAAGGGCTCGCCGTCGCTGCTTAATATCGTGATTTTCGTGTTGGGCGTGGTGCTGACCCGCGCCGGTGGCTGCGTGATCAATGATTGGGCTGACCGCAAGGTCGATGGCCATGTGAAGCGCACCGAGCAACGCCCACTGGTGAGCGGCAAGATCAGCTCGAAAGAGGCATTGGTGTTTTTTGCCGTGTTGATGGGTATCAGCTTCCTGCTGGTGCTGCTGACTAACGCCAGCACTATCCTGCTATCCCTGGGCGGCCTGGCGCTGGCAGCCAGCTACCCGTTCATGAAGCGCTACACCTATTACCCGCAGGTAGTGCTGGGCGCGGCGTTTTCCTGGGGCATGCCGATGGCGTTTACCGCCGAGACCGGCCATCTGCCCGCTACTGCGTGGTTGCTGTATATCGCCAACCTGTTGTGGACCGTGGGCTACGACACCTATTACGCCATGACCGACCGTGATGACGACTTGAAGATCGGGGTGAAATCCACCGCCATTCTGTTTGGTGATGCTGATCGCGTGATCATCCTGACCCTGCAAGGGCTGTCGCTGGTGTGCCTGTTGCTGGCCGGCACGCGGTTTGAACTGGGGGGTTGGTTCCAACTGGGGTTGCTGGCGGCGGCGGGCTGTTTTGCCTGGGAGTTCTGGTACACGCGGGACAGGGACCGCATGAAGTGCTTCAGGGCGTTCTTGCATAACCATTGGGCCGGGTTGGCGATTTTTGTCGGGATTGTGGTGGATTACGCGGTTCGGTAGTGCAGGACTGACGCCATCGGGGGCAAGCCCCCTCCCACATTTTGATGTGTGAATACATTCAAGTGTGGGAGGGGGCTTGCCCCCGATGGATTCAGCAGCACCGCAGACTTAAGGCTTGATGATGTGCCAGGCGCCACCCTTGCCATCCCCGGTCTTGTCACCGGCTTTCTTGTCGTCCTTGTAGGTGTAGACCGGCTTGCCTTTGTAGGCCCACTGGCTGGTCTGGTCGTCGCGGGTGATCACCGTCCAATCACCGTCACCGGTCGTGGTGTCGGTGGATTCTGCCTTCAGCGGTGGCCAGTTGGTCGCGCACTGGTCCTTGCACACTGACTTGCCATCGGCGTCCTTGTCGAAGGTGTAGAGCGTCATGCCCTTGTGATCCACCAACATTCCGTCTTTAGTCATCGCAGGCTCTGCCGCAAACGCCAGGCCTGGCAGCGCCAAGGCTGCGGATAGCAGCAGGGCTTTCCAGGAAATCGTGCTGTAAGTCATCGGAACCTTCCTTTTGTGGTTGTCAGGATTCGGACCCAAAGGGTAGTCCAGAGTGCCCTGAATTGCCCAAGCGACTAAATTACTGTCACACGACTGCAATAATTCCGTTATCTAATGCGGCGCAAGACAGTTAAATGACAAGAGGATTTTGAGCATGGTTGGCAGGAGCATTCTGATTGTTGACGACGAAGCGCCCATTCGCGAGATGATCGCCGTTGCGTTGGAAATGGCCGGCTATGACTGCCTGGAGGCGGAAAACTCCCAGCAGGCCCACGCCATTATCGTCGACCGCAAGCCGGACCTGATCCTGCTCGACTGGATGCTGCCCGGCACGTCCGGCATCGAGTTGGCCCGGCGCCTCAAGCGTGACGAACTGACCGGGGATATCCCAATCATCATGCTCACCGCCAAGGGTGAAGAGGACAACAAGATCCAGGGCCTGGAAGTGGGCGCCGATGACTACATCACCAAACCTTTTTCCCCTCGGGAGCTGGTGGCGCGCCTCAAAGCCGTATTGCGCCGTGCCGGCCCGACCGATGGCGAAGCGCCGATCGAAGTCGACGGCCTGATTCTGGACCCGATCAGCCACCGCGTGACCATCGACGGCAAGCCCGCCGAGATGGGCCCGACCGAATACCGATTGCTGCAATTCTTCATGACCCACCAGGAGCGCGCCTACACCCGCGGCCAATTGCTGGACCAGGTGTGGGGCGGCAATGTGTATGTGGAGGAGCGCACCGTGGACGTGCATATCCGCCGCTTGCGCAAAGCCTTGGGCGACGCGTACGAGAATCTGGTACAAACCGTGCGCGGCACCGGCTATCGGTTTTCCACCAAAAGCTAAGCCAGCCCCTTCCTCCCTTAACAGCTGACAAGGACGCATGTTTAAGTGAACCAGAACTGGCATGGCACCCTGATCCGCCACATGCTTCTGTTGATCACTGCTTGCCTGCTGGTCGGGCTGATCAGTGGCTATTACGGCTGGAGCCTGGCCGCCGGCATCGCGTTGTACCTGGGCTGGACCCTCAAACAATTGCTGCGCCTGCATGAATGGCTGCGCCAGCACAAACCCGACGAGGCGCCGCCCGATGGCTATGGCCTGTGGGGTGAGGTGTTCGACAGCATCTACCACCTGCAACGCCGCGACCAACGGGTACGCGGGCGCCTGCAAGCGGTGATCGACCGGGTGCAGGAATCCACCGCGGCGCTCAAGGACGCCGTGATCATGCTCGACAGCGACGGCAATCTGGAATGGTGGAACCGCGCCGCCGAAACCCTGCTGGGTCTCAAGACGCCACAAGACAGCGGCCAGCCGGTGACCAACCTGGTGCGCCACCCGCGCTTCAAGGAATACTTCGAGCAGGACAACTACGAAGAAGCCCTGGAAATCCCGTCGCCCACCAACGACCGCGTACGCATCCAGCTGTACCTGACGCGCTATGGCAACAATGAGCACTTGATGCTGGTGCGTGATGTGACCCGCATCCATCAGCTTGAACAGATGCGCAAGGACTTCGTCGCCAACGTCTCCCACGAGCTTCGCACACCGCTGACGGTGATCTGCGGCTACCTGGAGACGCTGCTGGACAACGTCGACGAGATCAACCCGCGCTGGAGCCGCGCCCTGCAGCAGATGCAGCAGCAAGGCTCGCGGATGCAGACCCTGCTCAACGACTTGCTGCTTTTGGCCAAGCTTGAAGCCACCGATTACCCTTCGGATAACCACCCGGTGGCAGTGCAAAGCCTGCTGCACACCATCAAGAATGACGCCCAGGCGCTCTCCGGCGAACGCGGCCAGCAGATCACCCTGGAAGCCGACCCGACGGTGCTGCTCAAGGGCAGTGAGGGCGAGTTACGCAGCGCGTTCTCCAATTTGGTGTTCAACGCGGTGAAGTACACCCAGGACAAGGGCAATATCCGTATTCGCTGGTGGGCCGACGAACAGGGCGCGCACCTGAGCGTGCAGGACTCGGGTATCGGCATCGACGCCAAGCATCTGCCGCGCCTCACCGAACGTTTCTACCGCGTTGACTCCAGCCGCAACTCCAACACCGGCGGCACGGGGCTCGGCCTGGCGATCGTCAAGCATGTGTTGTTGCGCCATCGGGCGCGCCTGGAAATCAGCAGCGTGCTGGGGCATGGCAGTACGTTTACCTGCCATTTTCCGACAACGCAGGTAACGCGTTCGCCAGTGATCGACAATGATGAATAACTCAAATACAGCACAAATCTAAATGTGGGAGGGGGCAAGCCCCCTCCCACATTGGATTTGTATGCTTTTGGAGAACAGGTTCCTTGCCCCGCCCGGCAGCGGGCACTAGGCAAGCGCCCCGTCAGCCGCTACATTGGCCGACTTGCGCCTGCCTTTCAGGCTCACCTGTCATCCCTTATTGAACACACGGAACCTGCAAAACCCCATCATGGACCCTTCCCCTGGCATTACCCTCGCTACACTCTTCGCCGATTTCGGCATGATTCTTTTTGCACTGATCCTGGTACTGCTCAACGGTTTCTTCGTTGCGGCGGAATTTGCCATGGTCAAACTGCGCGCCACGCGGGTCGAGGCCATCGCCCACAAGAACGGCTGGCGCGGGCAGATCCTGCGCACCGTACACAGCCAGCTCGACGCCTACCTGTCGGCCTGTCAGCTGGGTATCACCCTGGCGTCCCTGGGCCTGGGCTGGGTCGGTGAACCGGCCTTTGCGCACATCCTCGAGCCAATGCTGGGCGCAATCGGCGTGCAGTCGCCGGAAGTGATCAAGGGCGTGTCGTTCTTTGCCGCCTTCTTCGTGATTTCCTACCTGCACATCGTGGTCGGTGAGCTGGCGCCCAAGTCCTGGGCGATTCGCAAGCCCGAGCTGCTGTCGCTATGGACGGCAGTGCCGCTGTACCTGTTCTACTGGGCGATGTACCCGGCCATCTACCTGCTCAACGCCAGCGCCAACGCCATCCTGCGCATCGCCGGCCAAGGCGAGCCTGGCCCCCACCATGAGCACCATTACAGCCGCGAAGAGCTCAAACTGATCCTGCACTCCAGCCGTGGCCAGGACCCGAGCGACCAAGGTATGCGCGTACTGGCCTCTGCGGTGGAAATGGGCGAACTGGAAGTGGTGGACTGGGCCAACTCCCGGGAAGACCTGGTGACCCTGGACTTCAACGCCCCGCTCAAAGAGATTCTTGCGCTGTTCCGTCGCCACAAATTCAGCCGGTACCCGGTGTATGACGCGGTGCGCAATGAGTTCGTGGGCCTGTTGCACATCAAGGATCTGCTGCTGGAACTGGCCGCCCTGGACCATATTCCCGAATCCTTCAACCTGGCCGAACTGACCCGCCCGCTGGAACGCGTCTCGCGGCACATGCCGTTGTCGCAACTGCTGGAGCAGTTCCGCAAAGGCGGCGCGCACTTCGCCCTGGTGGAGGAAGCCGACGGCAAGATCATCGGCTACCTGACCATGGAAGACGTGCTGGAAGTACTGGTGGGCGATATCCAGGATGAACACCGCAAGGCCGAGCGCGGCATCCTCGCCTACCAGCCCGGCAAATTGCTGGTACGTGGCGACACGCCGTTGTTCAAAGTCGAACGCCTGCTGGGCGTCGACCTGGACCACATCGAAGCCGAAACCCTGGCCGGCCTGATCTACGACACCCTCAAGCGCGTGCCGGAAGAAGAGGAAGTGCTGGAAGTGGAAGGCTTGCGGATCATCATCAAGAAGATGAAAGGGCCCAAGATAGTACTGGCCAAGGTCTTGCTGCTGGACTGACCTTCGATTGCCCAATGCAAAATTGGGCAATATCCCAAGCGTCGTGACGACCTAAACGATCGTCACGCAGGCAGCGCGTTGAAACAGATATCCACATTCATCTGCGCCGCGGCCGACAGATTGACTAACGCATCAAGAGAACACTTGTCGATCTTGCCGTTAAGTACGTCGTTCAGGCGAGGCTGGCTGATACCCAGCCTTAGCGCCGCATCCTTCTGGGACAGCTCCCAGCTACGAATGGTGTTGCACAACTCCAACAGCAGCTTTGAGCGTAGGCGCATATTGGCGGCTTGCGCTGGCGTGTCCTCCAGAGCATCCCACACAGAGTTGAAACGTTCGGTATGTAACTTTTGATTTGTCATGGGCTTAACCTAATTCCTGCAATCTGGCACGCGCCAATTCGATATCCCGCCCTTCGGTTTTCCGTGTGGTCTTGCGCAACGCGTGCAGCACATAGACAGCTTCAGGCCGATTGACCACGTAGAACACTCGAAACGCTCCCGACTCTTCAGTGATCCGAATCTCATTGACGCCCCTTCCGATCGTTTTCATCGGCTTGCAATCGAAGGGCTGCTCACCCTGTTGCAACAGATCCAACTGAAAACCGGCTGCCCTTCGGGCGTCGAGAGGAAAATCCTTGAGATCCTTGAGCGAGCTTCCTAGAAACACCACATCCTTGTGCCTTGGCATTGACTTCTCCTTTCCTGGAAAGAAAAAGCGTAATCGACGACTCAACCAAAGGCGGTGCAGCTTTGTTTCAAGGCATAGCAAAGGCTCGACAACACTGAAGCGTTATCGAGAGCCTATATCGGTACAGATATAAATCAAGCCATCCAGCAGGAATCAGACAACCGGTCGATTGCTTGATTCAGGCCATCAGGCACCCGGCACAAAATGCTTCTGCGCCGTACCGCGCGCAATCAGGCGCGAGATGTAGTCCAGCTTCTGCGCGTCCTGGTCGATAAAACGGAAGGTCAGTTGCAACCAGTCGCTGTCGGGCTTGGGCTCGTAGGCGACGATGGCATGCAGGTAGCCGTTGAGGCGTGCGACTTCGGCGTTGTCGCCCTGCTCAAGGTCGAGCACGGCGCTTTCCAGTACCTGAGGCAGGACGTCGCCGCGCTTTACCACCAGCAACGCTTCCTTGATGCTCAGAGCCTTGATCACGCATTGCTGAGTGCCGCTTGCGAGGCGCAACTGGCCCTGACCGCGACTGCCAGCCGGCGCCGCTGCTGCTGGGGCCTTCACGGGTGGGGTGTTGAGCAGACCTTTACTGGGTGCCGCTATCGGAGCCGGCTTGACCGCTTCGGGTCTGCCGCCGGTCAGGGCGCTCAGGGAGTCGTTGCCGAAGGCCGAGTTCATCTTGGTCGGCGCGCTGGCGATCAGTGCGTCGAGGCGGCCAATCTTGTGCAGGGCCTGCTTGACCTTGTTGAGCAGTTGCTCGTTGGTGAACGGTTTGCTGACATAGCCGGAAACGCCGGCCTGGATCGCCTGAACCACGTTTTCCTTATCGCCACGGCTGGTCACCATCACGAACGGCATGGCCTTCAGATGCGCTTGCTCGCGGCACCAGGTCAAGAGCTCAAGACCGGACATCTCAGGCATTTCCCAGTCGCACAGCACCAGGTCGAAGGTTTCGCGCATCAGGATGGATTGCGCCTTTTTGCCGTTCACCGCATCTTCGATCTTGATTCCGGGGAAGTAATTGCGCAGGCACTTCTTCACCAGATCGCGAATAAACGAGGCGTCATCCACCACCAATACACTGACTTTGCTCATCGACCCTTCATCCTATAAAAACCTCGGCTGGCAGTACGCCTGACTGATGGCATTTTGCCAAAACCTTGCAGTCACGTTCGGACTTTATTCGCCGCCCGCGCAAAAAATTCAGCTGCCACAAACGAAAACGCCCGGCCAATGGCCGGGCGTTAATTTCACGGGCAACCTTACTTATCGTCAGGTTCGCCTGGAACATTAGGCGTTTGATCGGCGGAGCCTTCAACTTCGGCCTTCATGCGCTTGAGGCCCATGTGCCGAACGTCGGTGCCGCGCACCAGGTAGATCACCAGTTCCGAGATATTACGCGCGTGATCGCCGATCCGCTCCAGCGAGCGCAGCACCCAGATAATGCTCAAGACCCGCGAGATAGAGCGTGGATCTTCCATCATGTAGGTGGCCAGCTCACGCAAGGCGGTCTTGTACTCGCGGTCGATGACCTTGTCGTACTGAGCCACCGACAACGCCAGGTCTGCATCGAAACGCGCAAACGCGTCGAGGGCATCGCGCACCATGTTGCGCACCTGGTCGCCGATATGGCGCACTTCCACGTAACCGCGTGGCGCTTCACCTTCTTCGCACAGTTGGATGGCACGGCGGGCGATCTTGGTGGCTTCGTCGCCAATGCGCTCCAGGTCAATCACCGACTTGGAGATGCTGATGATCAAACGCAGGTCGGAGGCCGCCGGCTGGCGACGGGCAAGAATGCGCAGGCACTCTTCATCGATATTGCGTTCCATCTGGTTGATCTGGTCATCGATCTCGCGCACCTGCTGGGCCAGGCCCGAGTCGGCCTCGATCAGCGCGGTGACGGCATCGTTGACTTGCTTCTCCACCAGCCCGCCCATCGCCAGGAGGTGGCTGCGCACTTCCTCAAGCTCGGCGTTGAACTGCGCGGAGATGTGATGGGTAAGGCCTTCTTTGCTAATCATGTTGGCGTCCTTGGAGCGTCCGGTAAGGTGCGGAGAACCGCAGCGTCAGTGCAATCAGAACCACAGCTTCCTAGCCGTAGCGACCGGTGATGTAGTCTTCGGTCTGCTTCTTCGCCGGATTGGTGAACAGGGTATCGGTATCGCCGAACTCCACCAGCTTGCCCATGTACATGAACGCGGTGTAGTCCGAAACCCGCGCCGCCTGTTGCATGTTGTGGGTCACGATAACGATGGTGAACTTGGACTTGAGCTCGTAGATCAGCTCTTCGACTTTCAAGGTCGAGATCGGGTCGAGCGCCGAGCACGGTTCGTCGAGCAGCAGCACTTCCGGCTCTACGGCGATGGTACGGGCGATCACCAGACGCTGCTGCTGGCCGCCGGACAAGCCAAGTGCCGACTCGTGCAGACGGTCCTTGACCTCGTCCCACAACGCGGCGCCCTTGAGAGCCCATTCAACCGCTTCGTCGAGAACGCGCTTCTTGTTGATGCCCTGGATGCGCAGGCCATAGACCACGTTTTCATAAATGGTCTTGGGGAACGGGTTGGGCTTCTGGAACACCATGCCCACCCGGCGTCGCAACTCGGCCACGTCCTCACCCTTGCGGTAAATATTGGTGCCGTAGAGATTGATCGCACCTTCCACACGGCAACCGTCCACCAGGTCATTCATACGGTTGAACGTGCGCAGCAATGTCGACTTGCCGCAGCCGGACGGGCCGATAAAGGCAGTCACGCGCTGCTTGGGGATGTTCATGCTGACGTCGAACAGCGCTTGTTTTTCGCCGTAGTACAGGCTCAGGCCCGGGACTTCGATGGCCACGGTTTCCTGGGCCAGGCTCAGGCTCTGTTTGTCGCGACCCAGGGCAGACATGTTGATGCCGTGAGGTTGGTTTTCGTGTTGCATGGGATGCTCCCTGTGCTACCAATTCGTTTCGTTGAACCGCCGGGGCGGCTTACTCAAATTCTGTGTCTGTGGGAGCTGGCTTGCCTGCGATGGCATCACTGCGGTCTTACTGATACACCGCGTCGTCTGCATCGCAGGCAAGCCAGCTCCCACAGGGGGCCGTGTTAGCTGTCCAGCGCCTTGTATTTTTCGCGCAGGTGGTTACGGATCCACACCGCCGACAGGTTGAGCGTGGCGATCACCAGCACCAGCAGCAACGCGGTGGCGTACACCAGCGGCCGTGCGGCTTCGACGTTAGGGCTCTGGAAGCCGACGTCATAGATATGGAAGCCCAGGTGCATGATTTTCTGGTCCAGGTGCAGGTACGGATAGTTGCCGTCCAGCGGCAGCGACGGAGCCAGCTTCACTACGCCCACCAGCATCAGCGGCGCCACTTCGCCGGCGGCGCGGGCCACGGCGAGGATCATGCCGGTCATCATGGCCGGGCTGGCCATCGGCAGCACGATCTTCCACAGCGTTTCCGCCTTGGTCGCGCCCAGTGCCAGGGAGCCTTCGCGCACGGTGCGAGGAATGCGCGCCAGGCCTTCTTCGGTGGCCACAATCACCACCGGCACCGCCAGCAGCGCCAGGGTCAGCGAGGCCCATAGCAGGCCCGGGGTACCGAAGGTCGGTGCCGGCAGGGCTTCGGCGAAGAACAGACGGTCAACCGAGCCACCCAATACATAGACGAAGAAGCCCAGGCCGAATACGCCGTAGACAATGGCCGGTACGCCCGCCAGGTTGTTCACGGCGATACGGATGATCCGCGTCAGGGTGTTCTGCTTGGCGTACTCACGCAGGTACACGGCCGCCAGCACGCCAAACGGGGTCACGATCATCGCCATGATCAGGGTCATCATCACGGTGCCGAAGATGGCCGGGAAAATCCCGCCTTCGGTGTTGGCTTCCCGTGGGTCATCACTGAGGAACTCCCAGACCTTGCTGAAGTAGAAGCCGATCTTGGTCAGGGTGCCCATGGCGTTAGGCTGGTAGGCGTGCACCACCTTGCCGATGCCGATCTCCACTTCCTTGCCGTTGCCGTCGCGGGCAGTCAGGGCGTCGCGGTTGAACTGAGCGTGCAGGTCGGCCAGGCGCGCTTCGATATCTTGATAGCGGGCGTTGAGTTCGGCGCGGTCGGCGTCCATATCGGCCTGGGCGGCGGCGTCGAGCTTGCCTTCCAGTTCCAGTTTGCGCCCGTGCAGGCGGATGCGTTCCAGGCCGGCGTTGATCGCACCGATATCGGTTTTTTCCAGGGTCTTGAGCTGGGCGGCGAGCTTGTTGACACGGTCCACGCGAGCTTGCAGCTCTGGCCATGCGGCCTCGCCTTCAGCGATGACCTTGCCGTCCTGCTTGACGTTGACCAGGGTGCCGTAGAAGTTGCCCCACTCACGACGCTCAATGGCCATCAGGTTGGCCGGCTTGGTCTGGTCCTTCAACCATTCGCCGACGATCCAGGTGAAGTCGTTGCCGTTCAGGTCGCGGTTGCCGACCTTGATCAGCTCACGGGTCATGAATTCCGGGCCCTGGTCCGGCACCGGCAGGCCGGCGCTCTTGAGGCGCTCACGCGGCACTTCTTCTTTCTGTACCACTTCGCCGATGACGATATGGTTGGCCTGGCCCGGCACGTTGTAGTTGGCCTGGATCAGGTCGGCCGGCCAGAAATGGCCCAGGCCCCGCACCGCAATCACAGCCAGCAAACCAATGGTCATGATGACCGCGATGGACACCGCGCCACCGCTGATCCAGACGCCTGGGGCGCCGCTCTTGAACCATCCATTCAGGGAGTTCTGTTTCACAGACTTCTACCTTTCTTAAAGCGACGAGTATTTCTTGCGCAGACGCTGACGAATCAGTTCGGCGAGGGTGTTCATGATGAACGTGAACAGCAGCAGTACCAGTGCCGAGAGGAACAGCACGCGGTAGTGACTGCCACCGACTTCCGACTCGGGCATTTCCACCGCGACGTTGGCCGCCAGAGTGCGCAAGCCCTCGAACAGGTTCATCTCCATCACCGGGGTGTTACCGGTGGCCATCAGCACGATCATGGTCTCGCCCACAGCACGGCCCATGCCGATCATCAGTGCAGAGAAGATGCCCGGGCTGGCGGTGAGGATGACCACGCGGGTCATGGTCTGCCACGGCGTGGCGCCCAGGGCCAGGGAGCCCAGGGTCAGGCCGCGTGGCACACTGAACACGGCGTCTTCGGCGATGGAGTAGATGTTCGGGATCACCGCAAAGCCCATGGCCAGGCCGACCACCAGGGCGTTGCGCTGGTCGTAGGTGATCCCCAGGTCATGGGAGATCCACATGCGCATGTCGCCGCCAAAGAACCAGGTTTCCAGGTACGGGCTCATGTACAGCGAGAGCCAGCCCACCAGCAGGATTACCGGGATCAGGATCGCGCTTTCCCAGCCGTCCGGCACCCGCAGGCGAATCGACTCGGGCAAGCGACTGAAGACAAAACCGGCGACCAGGATGCCGATCGGCAATAGCATCAGCAGGCTGAAAATGCCCGGCAAGTGCCCTTCCACGTACGGCGCCAGGAACAGGCCGGCGAAGAAGCCGAGGATCACGGTCGGCATGGCTTCCATCAGTTCGATCACCGGTTTGACCTTGCGGCGCAGGCTCGGGGCCATGAAGTACGCGGTGTAGATCGCCGCCGCAACCGCCAGTGGCGCGGCCAGCAGCATGGCGTAGAACGCAGCCTTCAACGTGCCGAAGGTCAGCGGGGCCAGGCTCATCTTGGGTTCGAAGTCGGTGTTGGCGGCGGTGGACTGCCAGACGTATTTAGGCTCGTCGTAGTTCTCGTACCAGACCTTGCTCCACAACGCGCTCCACGAGACTTCCGGGTGCGGGTTGTCGAGCAACAGCGGTTGCAGCTTGCCGCCGGCCTCGACGATCACGCGGTTGGCCCGTGGCGACATGCCGAACAGGCCCTGGCCGTCGACCACCGGGTCGACCAGCAGGGTACGGTGAGCGGTGCTGTGGAAAACGCCGAACTGGCCGGAGGCATCGAGCGCGGTGAAGCCTTTGCGGCGCTCTTCAGCACCGATTTCGACAATGGGCGCAGTGCCCATCTGGAAGGTGCGGATCTGTTTCAGGCGTTGCTCGCCATCCGGGTCGCGGGCCATGAACCACTGGGCCAGGCCGCCCTTGGAGTTGCCGACGATCAGCGAGATACCGCCCACCAACTGAGTGCTGGCGGTGACTTCGGCTGCGCCGTCTTCCAGGAGTTTGTAGCGACCGTTGAGGCTGTTGTCGCGCAGGCTGAACACATCGGCCAGGGCGCGACCGTTGATCACGTAAAGCCATTGCTGGCGTGGGTCGACAAAGATGGCTTTCACCGGTTCGGTCATCTGCGGCAGCTCGATGCGCTTCTGCTCGCTGGTGACTTCACCGGTCATCATGTTTTCTTCGCGGCTCAACGACAGCACGTTCAGGTACGAACCCGCCGAACCGGCCACCACCAAGGTGGAGTCAGTGGCGTTGAGGGCGACATGCTCCAGTGGGCGACCGGCCTCATCCAACACGATCGGCGTTTCGCCGTAAGGGTATTCAATCGCTGGGGTGATGGTCTTCTTGCCGTCCGGGTACGACACTTTATAGGTGTGGCGGAACACCAGGGACTGGCCATTGGACAAACCAAGGATAACCAGCGGGCTGCCCGGCTGGTCTTCACCAATAGAAACAACGCTGGCACCGGCCGGAAGCGGCAAGTCGACACGCTTGAGCTCAGCGCCGGAGTCCACTTCAAAGAACAGCGCCTGGCCCTTGTCGGAAACCCGCATGGCGACCTGGTTCTGTTCTTCAAGGGAGATCATCAACGGCTTGCCGGCGTCCTGCATCCAGGCGGGTGTCAGCGCGTCTTCCTTGGTCAACGAGGCGCCCTGGAACAGAGGTGCAACGACGTAGGCGAGGAAGAAGAAGATCAGGGTGATGGCGCCAAGGACGGCGAGGCCACCGACCAGCACATACCAGCGGGTCAGGCGATCCTTGAGCGCGCGAATGCGGCGCTTGCGTTGCAGCTCAGGCGTATTGAAATCAATGCGCTTGGGGGGAGAAGTTGTCGTCATGGTGGAATTGGCCAGATCATTCATGCGCACACCCTAGCGATCCTGTATGACAGAAAGATGACAGTGCAGTGACGCAACAAATCCGCCGCGAAGCAGGGCTGGCAGCGGATTAAAAATTAGGGATGCAGACTGCTTATGTGGGAGCGGGCTTGCCCGCGATGGCATCAACACGATTTCAACGCTAAACCGCGTCGCCAGCATCGCGGGCAAGCCCGCTCCCACAGAAAAGCATGCGTCTACATCAGGTATCGCAGGCTTAGTTGCCTTCTTTCAGACCCAGCTCAGCCAAGGCCTTGGCGGCCACTTTGGCAGGCAGTGGGATGTAGCCGTCCTTGACGACAACTTCCTGGCCCTGCTTGGACAGCACCAGTTTCACGAACTCGGCTTCCAGCGGGGCCAGAGGCTTGTTCGGGGCTTTGTTGACATACACGTAGAGGAAGCGCGACAGCGGGTATTTGCCGTTCAGGGCGTTTTCTTCGCTGTCTTCGATGAAGTCAGTGCTGCCTTTCTTGGCCAGGGCCACGGTCTTCACGCTGGCGGTCTTGTAGCCGATGCCCGAGTAACCGATGCCGTTCAGCGAGGAGCTGATCGACTGCACGACCGAAGCCGAGCCCGGTTGTTCGTTCACGTTTGGCTTGTAGTCGCCTTTGCACAGGGCTTCTTCCTTGAAGTAGCCGTAGGTGCCGGATACCGAGTTACGCCCGAACAGTTGCACTGGCTTGTTGGCCAGGTCGCCGGTCACGCCCAGGTCGCCCCAGGTTTTAACGTCAGCTTTGGCGCCGCACAGGCGAGTCGAGGAGAAGATCGCGTCGACTTGCTCCATGGTCAGGTGCTGGATCGGGTTGTCCTTGTGCACGAACACCGCCAAGGCGTCCACGGCAACCGGGATAGCGGTTGGCTTGTAGCCGTACTTCTGCTCGAAGGCCGCCAGTTCGGTGTCCTTCATCTTGCGGCTCATCGGGCCCAGGTTGGAGGTGCCTTCAGTCAGCGCAGGTGGCGCGGTGGCGGAGCCGGCAGCTTGAATCTGGATGTTGACGTTCGGGTATTCCTTTTTGTAACCCTCGGCCCACAGGGTCATCAGGTTGGCCAGGGTATCGGAACCGACGCTGGACAGGTTGCCCGACACACCAGTGGTCTTGACGTAAGCCGGAATTGCCGGATCAACACCAGCGGCCACCGCGTTGGCGGTCGCAACGCCAGCAGCGACAAAAGTCATTGCCGCCATCAAACGTTTCAGTTTCATGCCTTGCTCCTAGCAGATAGGGATAATTGGATCGGGGCCAAGTATCGGGAGGCCGTGTGAACACTCTATGTCTGAAATATGACAATTAGATGAAAGGCCACTATCGGGAAGCAAAGGCTGATGAGGAGCGAGACGTTGAATGAACGCCTCGCCACATTAGATCAAATTGGTTTCAGCGGCCGCGTTTCCACAGATACCCACCCACCAACATCCCCATCACACACAAGACGGCTACATAGTAAGCCGGGCCCATCGGGCTCTCCTTCATCAGCAGCGACACCACCAATGGCGTCAACCCACCAAACACGGCATAGGCGACGTTGTAGGAGAACGACAGCCCGCTGAAACGCACCACCGGCGGGAAGGCCTTGACCATCACGTAGGGCACCACGCCGATGGTGCCCACGAACAAACCGGTCAATGCGTACAACGGAAACAGCCAGTCCGGGTGGGCCATCAGGCTGTGATACAGCGTCCACGAGGTCGCCAGCAACAGTGCGCAACCGGTAACCAGCACGCGACCGGCGCCAAAACGGTCAGCCAAGGCACCCGAGACAATGCAACCGAAGCTCAGGGTCACGATGGCCAGGCTGTTGGCCTGCAGGGCAACCGTAGGGTTGAAGTGATA
Source organism: Pseudomonas sp. NCIMB 10586 (assembly GCF_023127895.1). NCBI lineage: Bacteria > Pseudomonadati > Pseudomonadota > Gammaproteobacteria > Pseudomonadales > Pseudomonadaceae > Pseudomonas > Pseudomonas sp. NCIMB 10586. Next base: position 218,591 of record NZ_SPKQ01000007.1, on the reverse strand, counting down.
GACCGTTTGCAACACGGTCGGGGTCATGAGAATGACCACCACGACACCGGCCGAGAGCAGCCAGGTCAGCAGCATCGACAGCACAATGGCGCCACGATGGTCACGCAGCACTGCGCGCAACGGCAGCTCAGCGGCCAGGCTCTTGCGTTGCTGCATTTCAGCGAAGATCGGCGTTTCATGCAGCCAGCGGCGCAGATACACCGCCAGCAAGCCGAATACACCGCCGAGCAGGAACGGGATTCGCCAGGCGTAATCGGAGACCTGCTCCGGGGTATAGGCCGTATTGATGGCGGTAGCCACCAGCGAACCCAGCAAAATACCCGCAGTGAGGCCGCTGGTCAGGGTGCCGCAGGCGTAGCCGATGTGGCGCGGCGGGACGTGTTCGGACACAAACACCCAGGCGCCGGGCACTTCGCCACCAATTGCAGCGCCCTGGATGATGCGCATCAGCAGCAACAGGACCGGCGCCCATAGGCCGATCTGCGCATAAGTCGGCAGCAAGCCCATGATCAGGGTCGGCACGGCCATCATGAAGATGCTCAGGGTGAACATCTTCTTGCGCCCCAGCAGGTCACCAAAGTGCGCCATGATGATGCCGCCCAGCGGGCGGGCCAGGTAGCCGGCGGCGAAGATGCCGAAGGTCTGCATCATGCGCAGCCATTCGGGCATGTCGACAGGGAAGAACAGTTTTCCGACCACGGTGGCGAAAAACACAAAGATGATGAAGTCGTAGAACTCCAGCGCCCCGCCCAAGGCAGACAGCGACAGGGTTTTGTAGTCGTTGCGGTTAAGCGGTCGTGCGGGCGGCGCAATGCTTGAAGGCACTGTGGTCATGGCAAGGCTTCTCTTATTAGTCAGATCAGGAATCCGCAACAGCGCTGGTATGGCCTGGCAGGTCCGGCACGATAGCAAATTGCCCGGAAAAGCACAGTCCAAACACCTGCCCCGCGTCAGCATCGATTCGCAAGCAACCCCCACTTGCCAAGCCGGCTTATTCCCTCTCGAATTACTGTCAGGTCCCAAAACGCCCTCAGATACTGAACGGCAGCGTTAAAAAGAAACAATGGTCAAACCCCTCAAGTTGCATGACTGGTTTGGCCATTTTTTTGACGCCTGTAAACAAGCCCACGTAGATGTACAAAATGGAGCCAGGAGAGTCGTCGCGCAGGCTATCGACCGATATACTCCCAGCCGTGCACCTATCTATCAGTGGAAGTTGCGCGAAAACGTCGTTGGCACCGGCCAGCCGATTTCGCAGAGTTTCCCTTCAGACGCCTTTCGAAAAACGTGACGAACGTAGTATGTTCGGGGCTGAATCGTTTTTCCAAGACGGCTACTCACCGATTACATAGTCAAAGAGTCACGGGTCAGAGGCACCCCCGGCATGATCGAACTCGAACAAGAAGATCCTATCCCGCAAGGCGATCTCGCCCTGCAAATCACTGCACTGCCGCGTGAAACCAATGGTTTTGGCGATATCTTCGGCGGCTGGCTGGTCGCGCAGATGGACCTGGCAGGCACGGCAATGGCCAGCAAGGTCGCCGGCGGGCGCGTAGCCACCGTCGCCATTGATCGCATGGCCTTCCTGGTACCGGTAGCCGTGGGTGCACAGCTTTCCTTCTATACCCAGGCTCTGGAAATTGGCCGCAGCTCGATCCAGATGATGGTCGAAGTGTGGAGCGATGACCCGCTTTCGAGCGAATGGCGCAAGGTCACCGAAGCGGTATTTGTGTTCGTCGCCATCGACGGCAGCGGTCGCACCCGTTCGGTACCGTCACGGGCGCGTTAAACCTCGCCGGGTTTTAACGGTCAATTGCCCCATTGCCTGCCACTTGAGAGAGCTTTGTTATGCCTACGCCTCACGTTGAGACGATGAAAATCGACGAGCTGGACTGCTGGCGCATCCGCCACAACGGCGCCGAGCTGATGGTGGCCCAACAGGGTGCGCATATCTTCAGTTACCAGCGCGAGGGCGAACAGCCGCTGATCTGGCCGAACCCTGCGGCGGTGTTCAAGCAGGGCAAAGGTATTCGTACCGGCGTACCGGTGTGCTGGCCGTGGTTTGGTGTGTTCGACCGCAACCCGCAAAGTGTAAAAGCCATGCGCCAGAGCGAGCAGCCTGCCGGAGCCCATGGTTTTGTGCGTACCGCGATTTGGGAGTTGGCCGAAACAGCAATCGAGGGTGAAGCCCTGCGCATCGAGCTGGTGCTGCCGGTTCCCGCAGGCGGCTTCCCCGGCTGGCCCCATGAGGTCGACTTGAAGTTGAGCCTGCTGCTGGACGAGCAACTGCATATCCGCCTCACCAGCCACAACCGTGGCACCGACACCGTGACCTTCAGCCAGGCACTGCACACCTACTTCGCTGTGAGCGACGTGCGCAACGTGCAGGTCGAGGGGGTGGATGGCTTGGCCTATATCGATACTGCTGATGGGTGGACCGAGAAGCAGCAATCCGGCTTGCTGCACTTCACTGGCGAAACTGATCGTATCTACCTGGATACACCGGCGCAGTTGAGCATTGTCGATAAAGACTGGCAGCGCCGCGTCCAACTCATCAGCGAAGGCTCGAAGTCCACCGTGATCTGGAACCCCTGGACCGAACGGGCCAAGGCACTTGATGACATGGCTGACGATGGCTGGCAGGGCATGTTGTGCATCGAGACGGCGAATGTGCTGAATGATGTGGTAAGCCTGGCCCCCGGTAAAAGCCACACCTTGGGCGTTCGTATCACCAATATCACTTTGTAAACCCAGTCAGAATGTGGGAGCTGGCTTGCCTGCGATAGCATCGCCTCAGTGCAACTGACACACCGAGTCGTCTGCATCGCAGATCAAGCCAGCTCCCGCAGGGATTGGTAGCGCCAGTTAGAGATCGGACTCTTTCACCACCCGCACCTTCCCCGCCTCCAGCGCATACGCGGCATCGGCCAAGTCATTGTTGACCTTCTCCACCTTCAACATGCCCGTGACCCACAGCGGCGTGTAGATATCATCCAGCTTCAGCCCCTTGGGATACCGCACCAGCACCAGTTGGTTAGGCGGCGGTGGCGGCACATGGATGCAGGCGCCCGGATACGGCACCAGGAAGAACAGCGTGCTGCGGCCTTTGGCATCGGTTTCCAACGGCACCGGATACCCACCAATGCGGATATTCTTGCCGTTCATGGCCGCCACGGTCTTGGTGGAATACATCACCGCGGGCAAGCCTTTGCTCTGCTTCAAGCCACCTTTTTCAGTGAACGTGCCTTGGGCTTCGGGGGAGTTATGGTCGATCTCGGGCATGGCTTCGAGGGCCTTCTGGTCCGAAAGCGGCATCAGGTCGAGCCAGTCGGTTTCCGGCAGTTCGCCAGCGTGCGCCAGGCCAGAGCCCAGCAGGAGGAGAGTGAAGAATAGACGGCGCATGGAGAGGCTCGGCAAATACAAGTGCCGAGCATTCTAGCCCTCTGCGCCTGCGCAGCGCAGAGGACTTTGTCGGCTGATTACTTCTTTTTGATCAGGCCGTAGATCACCAGCAACACGATGGCACCTACCAGCGCGCCGATGAAGCCCGCGCCCTGGCCTGCCTGGTAGATCCCCAGTGCCTGGCCGCCATAGGTCGCGGCCAGGGAGCCGGCGATACCCAGCAGAATGGTCATGATCCAGCCCATGCTGTCGTCACCCGGCTTGAGGAAACGCGCCAGCAGGCCAACGATCAAGCCGATAAAGATGGTTCCAATGATACCCATGGCATTTCCCTCTGATTGAATGTGAGTCATGACAAAGCCTAGTCAGGCTTTATCATCCTGCAATCAGAGAGACGACGGTGACCAATGGTTCCCGCCGACTCCCGGCTTATTACTCGGCGATCAGCGCTTCGACCTTGAGGATCTGCGCCTGCAGCGTTGCGCGATCCTTGCAGCGCAGGTTTGCATGCCCGACTTTGCGTCCGGCCTTGAACGCCTTGCCGTAGTGATGCAGGTGGCAGTCATCGATGGCAATCACCCGCTCAACCGGCGGGACTACGCCGATGAAGTTGAGCATGGCGCTCTCGCCGACCTTGGCCGTGGAGCCCAACGGCAAGCCCGCCACCGCCCGCAGGTGGTTTTCGAACTGGCTGCACTCGGCGCCTTCGGTGGTCCAGTGCCCGGAGTTGTGAACACGCGGGGCGATTTCGTTGGCCTTGAGGCCGCCGTCGACTTCAAAGAACTCGAACGCCATCACGCCGACGTAATCCAGTTGCTTGAGCACGCGGCTGGAATAATCTTCGGCCAGGGCCTGCAGTGGGTGGTCGGTGCTGGCCACGGACAGCTTGAGGATGCCGCTGTCGTGGGTGTTGTGCACCAGCGGGTAAAAGCGCGTCTCACCATCACGGGCACGCACGGCGATCAGCGATACTTCACCGGTGAATGGCACAAAGCCTTCCAGCAGGCAGCCGACGCTGCCCAGCTCAGCGAAGGTGCCAACCACATCGGCGGCGGTACGCAGCACTTTCTGGCCCTTGCCGTCGTAACCCAGGGTGCGGGTTTTCAACACGGCCGGCAGGCCGATGCTGGCGACAGCGGCGTCCAGGTCTGCCTGGGACTGGATGTCGGCGAAGGCCGGGGTGGGGATGCCCAAGTCCTTGAACATACTCTTCTCGAACCAGCGGTCCCGGGCGATGCGCAAGGCTTCAGCGCTCGGGTACACCGGTACGAACTGCGACAGGAAGGCCACGGTTTCGGCCGGGACGCTTTCAAACTCGAACGTCACCAGGTCGACTTCGTCGGCCAGTTGGCGCAGGTGATCCGGGTCGCTGTAGTCAGCGCGCAGGTGTTCACCCAGGGCGGCGGCGCAGGCATCTGGCGCCGGGTCCAGGAAAGCGAAGTTCATCCCCAGCGGAGTGCCCGCCAGGGCCAGCATGCGACCGAGTTGGCCACCACCGATTACACCGATTTTCATCGTCAACAACCTCAGGCGATGCGTGGGTCTGGATTGTCCAGCACACTGTCTGTCTGCTCAGCACGGAATTTTTTCAGCACCGCGTGGAACTGCGGGTGCTTGGCGCCCAGGATGCTGGCCGACAGCAATGCAGCGTTGATCGCGCCGGCCTTGCCGATCGCCAGGGTCGCTACCGGGATACCGGCCGGCATCTGCACGATGGACAACAGCGAATCCACGCCCGAGAGCATCGACGACTGCACCGGCACGCCAAGCACCGGCAGGTGCGTCTTGGCCGCACACATACCTGGCAAGTGCGCCGCGCCGCCGGCACCGGCGATGATCACCTCGATGCCACGGGATTCTGCTTCATCGGCATACTGGAACAGCAAATCCGGGGTGCGGTGGGCGGAGACCACCTTCACTTCATACGGAATGCCGAGTTTTTCCAGCATATCGGCGGTGTGGCTAAGGGTGGACCAATCGGACTTGGAGCCCATGATCACGCCAACCAATGCACTCATCGTCGTGCCTCTTCTCTCTGGGCGCCCGCAGGCGCGTCAAAAAACAACAAGCCACGCAGGAGACCGGCGTGGCTTGTTGTACGAATTAGTTTCGGGCCAGAACTGCCTGCGCTCAATCAGGCTGCGTTAAAAACAAACTCGGAATGCTCATTGGCTAAAGCCAACTCCGCTTCCTCGCTTGTTTTTGCCTTGCCTGATCTTCGCTCGGCGAGTTCTGACCTCGAAACGCGGCCGGTTGAACCGGCCGAAGGCCGCGCAGTATACCGTAATAATCCAGATAAACAGCCCCTGGAATGACCATCTGTCTAGCCGCTCAAACCGGCGGTTTTATTGACTCTTGAGTCAGTCCCCTACACCGCAAAACCTTGTGGGAGGGGGCTTGCTCCCGATAGCGGTGTTTCAGTGGCCTAATCAGCACCTGACACACCGCTATCGGGAGCAAGCCCCCTCCCACATTGGATCTGTGTCAGGCTCAGGTACTTTGCGCCGCGCCTCCTTCCAGTTTGCGCCACAGCAACCGCACATTCGCCTTGCGCACCAACGCACAGCGATACAAGCGAATCTCCAGGGGCACGTGCCATTGCGGCCCGCCGCACACCACCAGTTCGCCGCGAGCCAGTTCGGCACGCACGCTCAGTTGAGGCACCCAGGCGATGCCCAAGCCTTCAAGAGCCATGCTCTTGAGGCTGTCAGCCATGGCGGTTTCGTAAATGGTGGTGAACCGCAGGGCCCGCTGGCGCAGCAGCAAATTCACCGAGCGGCCGAGGAACGCCCCGGCACTGTAGGCCAGCAACGGCACACTGCCCTCGCTTTCCAGGTCGAACAGCGGCTTGCCATCGGCATCGGCGGCGCACACCGGGAGCATTTCGGTGTTGCCCAGGTGCAGCGATGGGAATATCTCGGCGTCCATCTGCATGGCGGCATCCGGGTCGTAGAACGCCAGCATCAGGTCGCAACCGCCTTCGCGCAGGGCGTGCACAGCGTCGCCGACGTTAGTGGCAACCAATCGCGTGGCGATGTTCAGCCCCTCATTGCGCAGCTGTGCGATCCAACGCGGAAAGAACCCCAGTGCCAGCGAGTGTGCGGCCGCAACCTGCATGACTTCACCCTGCCCGCCTTCCAAATGATGCAAATGCCGCAGTACTTCGCCGAGCTGTTCGACCACGGTGCGCGCCGTCACCAGGAACAACTGCCCCGCCGCTGTCAGCTCCACGGGCGTGCGCGAGCGGTTGACCAGCGTCAGGCCCAACGCGGCTTCAAGGCTGCGAATACGGCGACTGAACGCCGGCTGGGTCACAAAGCGCCGTTCCGCCGCCTGGGAAAAGCTGCGCGTCGCCGCCAGGGCGCTGAAGTCTTCCAGCCATTTGCTTTCAAGGTTCATCATTGCCTCCCACGCCGAATGCACCATTTTGGCACACACGCCCGCCATCATGGCTGGGTCACATCCACATTATGCCGTTTGTGCATAGCCCAGTGTTTAACAGCATTGGCCCAAAAACTTCTACAAGCCTAGCATTCGCAGCGTTCCGGCCAGTTCCGGGTCCATATCGAGATGATTTCCGTCATGTCCTCTGCTGCATCTTTCCGTACAGAAAAAGACCTGCTTGGCGTACTCGAAGTACCTGCTCAAGCGTATTACGGCATCCAGACCCTGCGAGCGGTGAACAACTTCCGCCTCTCGGGCGTTCCGATTTCGCATTACCCGAAATTGGTGGTCGGCCTGGCAATGGTCAAGCAAGCAGCGGCTGACGCCAACCGCGAGTTGGGCCAGCTCAGCGAAGCCAAGCACGCTGCCATCAGCGAAGCCTGTGCCCGCCTGATCCGCGGCGATTTCCACGAAGAGTTCGTGGTGGACATGATTCAAGGCGGCGCTGGTACTTCAACCAACATGAATGCCAACGAAGTCATCGCCAACATCGCGCTGGAGGCCATGGGCCATCAGAAAGGCGAATACCAGTACCTGCACCCCAACAACGACGTGAACATGGCGCAGTCGACCAACGACGCCTACCCGACCGCGATCCGCTTGGGTCTGCTGCTGGGCCATGACGCGCTGCTGGCCAGCCTCGACAGCCTGATCCAGGCGTTCGCCGCCAAAGGCGCCGAGTTCAGCCATGTGCTGAAAATGGGCCGTACCCAATTGCAAGACGCCGTGCCGATGACCCTCGGTCAGGAATTCCGCGCCTTCGCCACCACCCTGGGTGAAGACCTGGCGCGCTTGAAGACCCTGGCGCCGGAGCTGCTCACCGAAGTGAACCTGGGCGGCACCGCCATCGGCACCGGCATCAACGCCGACCCACGCTACCAGGCCCTGGCCGTACAACGCCTGGCCACCATCAGCGGTCAGCCGCTGGTACCGGCGGCCGACCTGATCGAAGCCACCTCCGACATGGGCGCCTTCGTGCTGTTCTCCGGCATGCTCAAGCGTACCGCGGTGAAGCTGTCGAAGATCTGCAACGACTTGCGCCTGCTGTCCAGCGGCCCACGCACCGGCATCAATGAGATCAACCTGCCGGCGCGCCAGCCAGGCAGCTCGATCATGCCCGGCAAGGTCAACCCGGTGATTCCGGAAGCCGTTAACCAGGTGGCATTCCAGGTCATCGGCAACGACCTGGCCCTGACCATGGCGGCCGAAGGCGGCCAATTGCAACTGAACGTGATGGAGCCGCTGATCGCCTTCAAGATCTTCGACTCGATCCGCCTGCTGCAACGCGCCATGGACATGCTGCGCGAGCATTGCATCGTCGGCATCACCGCCAACGAAGCACGCTGCCGCGAACTGGTGGAGCACTCCATCGGCCTGGTCACCGCGCTGAACCCCTACATCGGCTATGAAAACGCCACCCGCATCGCGCGTATCGCTCTTGAAAGCGGCCGCGGCGTGCTGGAACTGGTGCGTGAAGAAGGCTTGCTCGACGACGCCATGCTCGACGACATCCTGCGCCCGGAAAACATGATCGCTCCACGCTTGGTCCCGCTGAAGGCCTAAGCGTTTGTTGCACCGCTCACCAGGCTGAGGGACTAGACACCTCTCACCTTTTGAGGGCCTGAAGGCTCGTTCTTCAGGCCCTTTTTTTTGCCTCAAGGTTGTGAAATGAAGCCCATAAAAACTCCAATATCGCCCTGCAAACCCACCTTGCTTGCCACCGCGTGGCTGAAACCTTTAATCAGCCCGTGCAGACGGATCAGTCTCGCCTAGGTATAGTGCCGCCCCTCTCGCGTCTGCGGCCATCGGTAACGAGGCCCGGGTACCACGCGAAACCGCATGAATAACAACACCCGCAAAAGGATGGGGATCGAAGCGTCGTGCACTGCCTGGTGCCGAGCGATGCGTCGGACCGTCCTGCGTTTGCCATCAGAAAAATCAGCGAGGAACACTCCATGCTCGAAGTCATCAACGACTTCCTCTCAGGGAAAGTACTGATCGTGCTCATAGTCGGGCTCGGCGGTTATTTCACGATCCGCTCGCGTTTCGTTCAATTGCGTCACTTTTTCCACATGTTCTCGGTGTTTAAAGACAGCCTCAAGAGCAGCGCCGGTCAACTCAGCTCGTTCCAGGCGCTGATGCTCAGCCTGGCCGGACGCGTGGGTGCCGGTAACATCGCGGGTGTCGGTATTGCTGTGACCCTGGGTGGTCCGGGGGCGGTGTTCTGGATGTGGGTCACTGCTCTGGTGGGCATGTCTTCGAGCTTTATCGAGTGCTCCCTCGGCCAGTTGTACAAGCGCACCGACGCTGAAGGCACCTACCGTGGCGGCCCGGCCTATTACATCCAGCACGGCCTGCAGAAGCGTTGGCTGGGGATGGTCATGGCGTTCCTGCTGCTGGTGACCTTCGGTTTTGCCTTCAACGGCCTGCAAGCCCACGCCGTGACCCACTCGCTCAATAACGCCTTTGGCCTCGACACCACTTACACCGGCCTCGCGCTGGCGGTGTTGTTGGGCCTGGTGTTCATCGGCGGGATCAAGCGTATTGCGTCGATTGCCGACCTGCTGGTACCGGTCAAGACCCTGGTGTACATCGCCGTGACCCTGTACGTGATCGTGCTGCAATTCGACCACGTACCGGCCATGCTCGCGACCATCGTCAAGAGCGCGTTCGGCCTCGACCAAGCCTTCGGTGGCCTGGTGGGCAGCGCGATCATCATGGGTGTAAAGCGCGGCGTGTTCGCCAACGAAGCAGGTCTGGGCAGTGCGCCTAACGTAGCCGCGGTGGCTTCGGTAGAGCATCCGATCGCCCAGGGCGTGGTGCAAGCGTTCAGCGTGTTCCTCGACACCTTCGTGATCTGCACCTGTACTGCGTTGCTGATCCTGCTGTCGGGTTTCTACACCCCAGGCTTTGAAGGCGACGGCATTGCCCTGACCCAGAACTCCCTGGCGGCGGTGGTCGGTGACTGGGGCCGCATGTTCATCTCGGTGGCCCTGGCGTTGTTCGTGTTCACCTCGATCATGTACAACTACTACTTGGGCGAGAGCAACCTGCGCTTTCTGGTCGGCAATAACCGCAAGGTGCTGATGGGCTATCGCGCACTGGTGCTGGTGCTGATTTTCTGGGGTTCGATCGAGAACCTGAGCACCGTGTTCGCCTTCGCCGACATCACCATGACCATGCTCGCGTTCGTCAACCTGTTCGCCCTGGCATTCCTGTTCAAGATCGCCATGCGCATCCTCAACGACTACGACAACCAGCGTGCAGCGGGCATCAAGACCCCGGTGTTCGACTCCAGCCAGTTCCCTGACCTGGACCTGGACCGCAAGGCCTGGCCGGCCAATCCGGTGAAGCCTGAAGCAGCACCCTCGGCTGAACTGAGCGCTCAAGCGCAACGTTGATCACCGCTAGATGACACGCCGCCCGGCCTTGGGCATGCTCTGGGCCCGGCGGCGTTTTTCGTTCAGGAGATTTCTCATGCAACCAGCTAACAACGTGATGGTGCTCTACACCGGCGGCACCATCGGTATGCAGGCCAGCGCCAATGGCCTGGCACCCGCTTCAGGTTTTGAGGCGCGTATGCGCGAACAGCTTGCCGACGCGCCAGTGCCCACGTGGCGGTTCCGGGAAATGTCGCCACTGATCGACAGCGCCAACATGACCCCCGCCTACTGGCGGCGCCTGCGTACCGCCGTGGTTGAAGCCGTGGACGACGGCTGCGACGCGGTGCTGATCCTGCACGGCACTGACACCCTGGCGTACAGCGCGGCGGCCATGAGTTTCCAATTGCTGGGCTTGCCCGCACCGGTGGTGTTCACCGGCTCGATGTTGCCGGCCGGCGTGCCGGACAGTGATGCCTGGGAAAATGTCAGTGGTGCTTTGGCGGCATTGGGCGAAGGCCTGGCAGCGGGTGTACACCTGTACTTCCACGGCGCGCTGATGGCGCCGACCCGTTGCGCGAAAATTCGCAGTTTCGGGCGCAATCCGTTTGCGACCTTGCAACGCCAGGGTGGCATTGCCCGCGCCGAGTCCCTGCCGGCCGCGCTGGATTACCGTCAGCCCAAAGCCTTGGCGAATGTCGCCGTACTGCCGTTGGTGCCGGGTATTGATGCCGCGCAACTGGACGCTGTAATTGGCAGCGGCATTCAGGCGTTGGTACTGGAGTGCTTCGGAAGCGGCACCGGGCCAAGTGACAACCCAGCCTTCCTGGCCAGCCTTCAACGTGCGCAGGACCAGGATGTGGTGGTGGTTGCTATCACCCAATGCCATGAAGGCGGTGTAGAACTGGACGTCTACGAGGCCGGCAGCCGCCTGCGCGATGTGGGCGTACTGTCCGGTGGCGGCATGACCCGCGAGGCAGCGTTCGGCAAGCTCAACGCCCTGCTCGGTGCCGGGCTGGAGACCAGCGAAATCCGTCGCCTGGTGGAATTGGACCTGTGCGGCGAACTGAGCTGACCGGCATGTAACTTGCTCCACTTCCAGCCACTCCTGGCTGGAAGTTCCCATGCTGCACTCCCACCTCACCACCCTCAATGCCGTGTCCTTGGTACTCAGCACCTTCGAGGCCGAAGGCTTGCCCCACGAAGCGTTGCTGGCCGGCAGCGGCATTTGCGCGGCGGACTTGAGCCGCGCCGATACGCGCATCGCCACGCACCAGGAGATGCAAGTGTGCGCCAATGCCGTGGCCCGTCAGCGCGATATCGGACTGATCGTTGGCCGGCGTATGCATGTTTCTTCCTACGGCATACTGGGCTATGCCCTGCTCACCAGTGCCACTTTCGGTGACGCTTTGCATCTGGCCCTGCGGTATCCGGCGCTGTTGGGAACACTCTTCGAACTGAGCCTGGAGGAAGACGGCGAACGTATCTGGTTCACGGCCGGCGACTACCGCGAAAACCCGGCCCTGACCGCCTTCAATGTCGAGTTGTGTCTGGGATCACTGAAGGTCATCTGTGACGACCTGCTCGGCCATCCCCTGCCCTTGCTGGGCGCTCGTTTTGAGCACGACGCGCCGGATTATCAGGCGCGCTACGCCGAGAGCTTCGACTGCCCGCTACAGTTTCAGGCTATTGCCAACGCGTTCGCCTTTGATAAACGCTGGCTTGCCCAACCGTTGCCGCTGGCCGACACGGTCACCCACCAGGCCATGGTCGAACGTTGCCGCAAACAAAACACTGAATTCACCGGGCGCGAGGCCTGGCTGGGGCGAATCCGCCAGTTGCTGGCCGCACAACTGCACGCCGCCCCTGGGCTCGATGGCCTGGCGCAGCAGATGAACTGTTCGGCGCGCACCCTGCGCCGGCACCTGCATGATCTGGGCTGCAGCTATCAGGAACTGCTCGATGAGTTGCGCTTTGAACGCGCCAAACAGTTGTTGGCTGACAACCTGTGGCCGATCCACCGAATTGCCGAGACGCTGGGGTTCAGCGAAACGGCGAGTTTCAGGCATGCCTTCGTGCGCTGGAGCGGCGTGACGCCGAGCCAATTTCGTGCATGACGCGCCAATGAGGGGCGAATTGCGGACACACACTTTGGCCATATTGATCCCCTTTTGGCCGCTCCTGACGTTCTCATAAACCGCGCCCACCGCAAGACTGCATACACCGATACAGCCTGCGGAGAACAACAAATGCTGACGATCTACTCGGACGATCACCACCTGCACCACGGCCGTTGTGAACTGATGGACGGGCAACTGATGCCCTGCTTTGAAATGCCCTCGCGTGCCGACCACGTGCTGCAACGGGTCAAGACGCGGGAACTGGGCCCCGTGCAGGCCCCGCAGGATTTTGGCCTGGCGCCGCTGCAACGCGTCCATAGCCGCGACTATCTGGATTTCTTCAAAGGCGCCTGGCAACGCTGGACCGAATACGGCCAGGACGGCGACCTGCTGCCCTACACCTGGCCCGCCCGCACGTTGCGCCGCGTGATTCCCACCAGCCTGCACGGCCAGTTGGGCTATTACAGTTTCGACGGTGGCGCGCCGATTACCGCCGGCACCTGGCAAGCGGCCTACAGCGCCGCGCAAGTCGCCCTCACAGCCCAGGCCGCCATCGCGCAAGGCGCCCACAGTGCCTTCGCGCTGTGCCGCCCGCCTGGGCATCACGCCGCCAGCGATTTGATGGGCGGTTATTGCTACCTCAACAACGCAGCCATCGCGGCCCAGGCGTTCCTTGATCAGGGCTGCAAAAAGGTCGCGATCCTCGACGTGGATTACCACCACGGCAACGGCACACAGTCGATTTTTTATGCGCGCAGCGACGTGCTGTTCACCTCGATCCACGGCCATCCGGAGGCAGAGTTTCCGTTCTTCCTCGGGTATGCAGATGAGCAGGGAGAAGGCATCGGAGAAGGTTTCAACTTCAATTACCCGCTATCCGCAGGTTCAGGCTGGGAGGCTTGGAGCGCAGCGCTTGAACAAGCCTGCACAGAGATCGAGCGCTACGCCGCCGACATCATCGTGGTGTCCCTGGGCGTGGACACCTTCAAGGACGACCCTATCTCGCAGTTCAAGCTCGACAGCCCGGACTACCTGGCCATGGGCGCGCGCATTGCCCGCCTGGGCAAGCCCACGCTGTTCGTGATGGAAGGCGGCTACGCGGTGGAGGAAATCGGCATCAACGCCGTCAACGTGCTGGAAGGTTTCGAGGAAGCAGCCCAATGAACATACTCAAGTCGCTCGCCCTGTGCGCCGTGGTTGTCAGTGGCGCAGCCCAGGCCGAAGAAAAAACCCTGAAGGTCTACAACTGGTTCGACTACATCACGCCCAAGGCGCTGGAAGACTTCAAGGCACAGAACCCGTCGATCAAGTTGGTGTATGACATCTTCGACACCAACGAAGCCCTGGAAGCCAAGTTGCTCACCGGCAACTCCGGCTATGACGTGGTGGTGCCGTCCAATGTGTTCCTGGCCAAGCAGATCGAAGCCGGTGTGTTCCAGCCCCTGGATCGAAGCCAGTTGCCCAACTGGAAGCACCTGGACCCCAAGCTGATGAAGCTGATCGAAGCCAACGACCCCGGCAATCAATACGCCGTGCCCTACATGTACGGCACCATCCTGATCGGCTTCAACCCAGCCAAGGTCAAGGCGGCCCTGGGCGACAACGCCCCCGTGGACAGCTGGGACCTGATCTTCAAGGAGGAAAACCTCAGCAAGCTCAAGCAATGCGGCGTCGCACTGCTGGACTCGCCCTCGGAAATACTGCCCCTGGCGTTACAACACCTTGGCCTGGACCCCAACAGCGGCAATCCCAAGGACTACGACAAGGCCGAAGCACTGATGATGAAGATCCGCCCGTACATCACTTACTTTCACTCCTCCAAGTACATGGCCGACATCGCCAACGGGGATATTTGCGTGGCGGTGGGCTATTCCGGCAGTTTTTCCCAAGCCGCCAACCGTGCCAAAGACGCCAAGAATGGCGTGACCGTGGACATGCGCCTGCCCAAGGAAGGCGCGCCGATCTGGTTCGACATGCTCGCCATTCCCAAAGGCGCCAAAAACCCGAACGACGCCTACACCTTCATCAACTACCTGCTGCAACCCACAGTGATCGCACCCATCAGTGACTTCGTCGGGTACCCCAATCCAAACAGGGACGCTACCGAGAGGGTCGACCCGACCATTCGCCACAACCCCAACCTGTATCCGACCGACACCGCCATGGCCACGCTCTACACCCTCATCCCCCTGGACAGCAAAGCCGAACGCGCCAGGACAAGGGCCTGGACCAGGATCAAATCCGGCACCTGAAGCACCTTGGTTTGACGTGTACCTTCGAATGCGCTTGTGAAGGTGGCCTATCTAAGCACCGCCTCTCTGTGTGGCCGCGCCCTAGCATGGAAATTTCTAGCCTTGACCTCAGGGCTGGTTCCACCAAACGGCCAGACAGGGAAGCCTCACCATGAACGCCCCCGCTTCAACGACCACGCCCTCGACCACATCGCGTCCGGATGCACGCATAGCGCTGCTCACCCAATTCTCTACAGGTCCTTCGTTCAGGGAGACTGCAACCCTGCTGCTGCGCGAGGCGCTCCAGGAGCAGTACCCGACGCTGGATATCGACCCGGACACCGTCATGCTCGCAACGCCCACCTGGAACCTGGATGACGACCGGGTCAGCGCCGGCCCCACCGAGTACCAGGCCCTGAGTGACATCCTTGCCAGGCAGGCAGTGCTGGCGGTGCCGATCCTGTACCTTCAGGGCGAGCACTTTCTCACGCAGCAACCGATCATCGAGCCGGCGGTACACCTGCCCGTGCGCGTGACTGAAATCGCCAAGACCATCAACCAACTGGCGCCTTCGATGCTGCGGGCCTACCAGCAACAAACGATCAACTATTGGAATCAAACCAACGGCAGCGGCCCACATTGGCACGAGCTGTCGAACCTGCTGCGCACGGTGTGGGATGTCGAGGCCGCCGATGACTGGACCGCCACCGAGTGTGCCATGGCTCGCGCCCTGTTCACTCACCCCGACAAAGCCGACAGAAAGGGCAACGACCTCTACAAGCTCAGGGCTTGCCTGGTTGATATCGACCGAGTCGACGATGAAGGGCAGGTCAAGCACGTCAATGATGTGATCATCGCGGTATTGATCGGCGAACACGAAGGCAAAACCACAGTCCTCACGCATTCGCTGCTCAAGGGTTATGAAAAGTTTCCTTCGCTGGAGCACCTGGGCCAATCCTTGCCCGCGCACCTGTCGGGCTCTGTCACGGACCCGCAAATCCAATGGCGTCTGTTTGAACCGGACGGCAACTTCTTTGATCACCAAGCCTGTGCCTTGGTGTCATTGCAGATCGATACCATCGCTGAAATCGACTTCTCCGACCTGCGCAAAACCAACAACGTCGATATGGCACTGGGCACGCCACCTGCTGCTGCCCCGCCGCCTGCGCAAAGCAGCCCGGATCTGGCCTGGTACCGCGAGCAGATGCCCGACTGGCTGACAAACGCTTCACCCAGCGACTCGAATTTCTATGCTCGGCACCTCAAAGACCTCGCCGCGCTGCATAACCAGAATGCCGGTCGGTCGTTCCTGGACGACGTCCCTACTATCGAGGCGTACGCGTTGAAGGTCATCAAGGCAAAGGTGATCAAGGACCACCCGGATAGCACTAACCTGCCCTTGGAGAAGATCTTCCTGCAAATAGAGAGCCCGGTCGTGTGGGGCGCTTTCGTCGTTCCGGGCCAGGTTGAGAGCAACACGTTCAGCCTGGTTGAACTGGCCCTGCAAAACCTGATTGCAGTGCCCGTCGGTAACAAAGTGGTCAAGACCAGCAATGGTTCCAACCTGCCTGAGTGGATGACCCCTGCCTATTTTGAATCGCTGGCCACCGATGCCGATATTGGCCGTACCTACCCTGCGCTGATCAAGGAAAAGCTGCTGGATGACACTCGGGAATCTGCACGCCGCAATACGCTATATAGCCAACACCTGCGTATCCAACTGCCGATGCAGGCCTTGCAGGCCAAGATCCGCCAGGAAGGCAGCATTGACGAGCAGGGCTACCGTTATGTGACCGCGGTGATGCAAGAACAGGCCACTGACAGCAAAGTGGACGGGCAAACCATCGTACTCAGGCCCTTGGCCTTCGTGCCCACCCGGCGCACGGACACCTCTGTGGACACGGTCGCCAACATGTACGTGATAGGCCCCGAAGACCCGGCGGCCGGGCCATGCCTCTTGTACCGGCCGCTGTTCACGCCAGCCCTGATGCAGTTCCCGTCGCCGGCCAACCTCATCTATACGATCGCGCAATCGAGCAGCTTGTGCGAGTCGGTCTTGGCCTGGCTGCCGGATGCGGTCCGCAGCGACTATACCAACTATGTATTTCCCGGCTCGCTGCCTTCACCTTGGGCGGTCGCCGATTACCTGGTGGAGCCCGACAAGCTATGGACCATGAGCGGGCCAATGACCCTGGGCACCGAAGTACTCAACGGTGATCGATTCACCACAATGTTCAAGGCCAATGCCCAGGCCCTGATAGAACTGGCCAACCGCCAATCGGTGTCCAACGCCGAAAGCCGTTGGGCGACCTTTAAACACGCCGGCTGGGTGATCTTCAATGGGGTGCTGCCGTTTCTGGGGCGCACCATCGGCACGGGCGCCTGGATCTGGCAGGTGGTCGATCAACTGCAAACCTTTGTGCAAGCGCATGACCACGACGAAAAACAAGCCGAGTGGTCGGCACTCACCGATGTCCTGTTGAACCTCGGCATGGCGATCACGTTGCACGCCGCCAGCCGCAGCCACCGTACCGGCTACCCACGCAAGACCACGCCAAAGCTGACCAAAGCGACCAGCACAAAGCAGGTCACGATCAAACAAGAGGTGACCCTGACCAAGGAGTTGCCGGCCACACATTTACCGCACCTGCACACCAGCGGCGCAATCAAGCGCATACCCAGCGAACTCGCAACCGTGCTCGACAGCTTCAAGGTCAGCAAACCGCAAGGCCTCGGCGCGGCGCAAACCGCAAAAAACCAGTACCAGCATCTCTTTCATCAGGCACAAAAATACTACGCCCCTGTGGGGGAACGCTGGTTTGAGGTCAGTGCCGGTGAAGATGAAGCGGTATTCATCATCGACCCGAAGCAGCCCGGTCGAACAGGGCCTGCGTTGATTCACAACGCTCAGGGCCAATGGTTCATCGACACTCGTCTGCGCCTGCGCGGCGCCGGTTCCAAGCAGCTGCAGGAACAGTCAAAATCCAAAGCTGAGATCAACGCGATAGAAGCCCAAAGACGCCTGACGCTATTTGAACAAAACAAACCCACTGCGCAATTGGAGTTGCAGCAGGCCCATCTGGCGATGTCGGACACCGCGTCATCCACTTCATCCGAGGTCAGACGCCAAACCTACCTGCAAAAACTCAAAAGCCAGAGCAGCGACTACGAAAAGGCACTGCAACAGCTCAAGATATTAAACGTGTTCTCGCCCAGCGCGGACTATCAGCAACACGCACTCCGCTACGTGAAGGCCCAACTGGAGCTGGCCCGGACCGGTATCACCGAAGCGCAAGTTGCCTTCACACCTAAACTCAAAACCGTGCTGGACCAGGTCGAACATCAAATCAGCCATCCCCAGGAACGTCATATCGACGATGCCCGCATCATGAGCGAATTGAGCCAAGACATGATCCAGCGCCTGAACTACAGCCAATCGCGGCTTACCGAACTCAAAGCGCTGGGTGAGCTGGGATTCGAGCAAATTCGCAACTACCGGAGTCAATTGCCAAGCTACACCGCCCGCGACCTCAGGGCCTTGCAAGTGTCTTTGGCGCGCAACTTATGCCTGGACGGCGACAGCATCGCCACAGCCTCGTCAGCCTGGAGTGCCATTGACACCATCGTCGACACCGCCAACCTGTCGATTCAGGCCTTGCATGAAACGTCGATGGAGCGTAGCCAGGCGCGCTTGGATGAACGCATCGAAACCCTTGGCAGCCTGGTCGAACAGTTCAAGATCATCGACGAACGCCTGCAGGATTTCCCCGACGAGTTTCCTGACGCAGCGCTGCCTGCACGTATCACGACCCTGCGCGAAAAAATCCGCGATTTCTACCGCGAAACCCTGGGTAGCCTGGAACTGCTGCACGCGGATCGGGACACGCTCAGAAGCCGCCCGACACCGCCTTCAACACCGCCAAGAGCAAAGAAAAAAATCATTCACACGCGCTACAACGGGGTATTGGTGGGAGTACCACGACTGACAGAGGCCGGCGATGAAACCGGCATGGTGGATGTCATCTCTCCTCTCAACCAGCAGATCATGGCGACCTTTCACGAAAAAACCCCAGGTGTGTGGGTGCAGCACGTCAATCCCGTCGAGACCACCACTACCACCACTACTCTGGACGTCGCCACCAGTATCAGCCAGGCCCAGGAGCTTCTGGACGGGTTGGGGGCCTTCAAGCAGCGCACTGGCCAACAGGCGATCAAACCGGAGCGCAGCGCTACTGGCATTGAATGGCTGTACCACCAACATGCGTTAAAACTGGAACAGGCCTCTGCAAACATTGAGCAGGCTCTGACCCAAAGCAACTCCACCGAGAGCAACGGGGGCTCTGCGGCTCTGGTCAACAAACAACTGAGCGAAGCGGCGCAGGCACTCTATCAAGAGGCGGCTCGCCAGAAACTGCAAATGATCAAGAAACGCCCACCCACCATCAGTAGCGTGGAATGGCTTAAGCAAAACAACGAGATCGTAATCAAGAGAACCGTCAAGCGCCGCCGGCTCAAAGGGCCTGTCAAGGTCTACCTGGATGAGTACACCCTGAGTAACCGCAGTGATAAAACTGTGCTGTGGTATGCACACTTCCATTATTCGGCCGAATGGGTGCCCGCCAGGGCTTTTCTCAGGGGCCGCTTGAAAACCCCGCAAGAGCACGCCCGGGGAGTAGATGCCGACAGTCTTGACGGCCTCAACGAACAGCAAAAAACCGCGTTCTACCTCAGCGAAATAAACCGGGACCAGGCCCAGCGGTTGTTTTTCAAGGTGAAGTAACCTCAGTGCCGGATCGTATTCAAGCCAGCCACACCCGACGCAAGCGGGCCAGCGCCTGTGCGATGGCCGCCTCAGGCACGGCAGCGAACCCCAGCACCAGTCCGGCACGCTGGTCCGGTGGTGGGCCGGTATCTGCCAGCCAGTAGCCGCTCAAGCCGTTGATCTCGACATCTACCGCGCGGGCTTGGGCAAGCAGCGCTTGCTCACGGGCCAGGCTGTCCACGCGCACCGTCAGGTGTAAGCCTGCTGCAACGCTGGGCAAGGCCCCGACACCTGGCAATTCGCTGGGCCAGCCGACCAACAAAGCGTTGCGGCGGTTCAGGGCCGCACGGCGCATACGCCGAATATGGCGCTGGAAATGCCCCGCCGCCATGAATTCGGCCATTACGGCCTGAGTGCTGACTTCGGAATGACGCATGTCCACGGCGCGGCGCTGAGCAAAGGCCTCTACCAGACCTGGCGGCAATACCAGGTAACCCAGGCGCAAAGCCGGGAATGCCACCTTGCCGAATGTGCCGACATAAAGCACGCGCCCACTACGGTCCAGCGCCGCCAAGGGCGACAAGGGCGCTCCGGTGTAACGGTACTCACCGTCATAGTCGTCTTCGACGATCCAACCGCCAGTACGCTCGGCCCAGGCCAGCAATTGCAGGCGCCGCGCCAGGCTCATCACCACGCCCAACGGGTACTGATGGGACGGCGTGACATAGGTCACCCGGCAATCCTTCAGGCGGTTCAAGACCTCGCAGTCAATACCATCGCCATCCACCGGCACACCCTTCAATCGTCCACCTGCCAACGCAAAGGCATGGCCTGCCGCGCGATAACCCGGGTTTTCCACCGCCACGCAATCCCCAGGCTCCACCAGCAACTGTGCACAAAGGCTGATTGCCTGTTGCGCGCCACTGGTGATCACTATTTGCTCAGTCGTGCACTGCAGACCTCGCGCAGTGCGCAGGTAAGCGGCGATCAGGCCACGTAGACGCTCGTCACCGGCCGGGTCGCCGTAGCATAACTGCGCCAGGTCCGGCTTGCGCCAGAACGCCCCATTAAGCTTGGCCCACACCTCAAAAGGAAATAGATCAAAGGCCGGTACCCCCACCCGAAAAGCCCGTGGCGGACCGCAAGGAGGCTGGACCAAATGGTTATGTCTGACCCTGTCCAGGCCACCACTGTGGATAACTTCGCTGGCCTGAGTGTGCGCATTATCCAGACGATTTGTGGATAAGGCTGTGGGTAAGCCTGTTGAAAACCCTGTGGATAGTTTTGTGGATAGTTTTTTTGCGGTGGGCAGCTGTGAGACGTAGGTGCCGTCTCCCACCCGGCTTTCAATAAACCCCTCGGCATACAACTGATCGTATGCGCGTACCACGCTGTTGCGCGAGATCGACAACGCCGCCGCCATATCACGGGTGGCAGGCAAGCGCGTGCCACTGACCAGCCGCCCATCCAGCACGCGCTGGCGCAGGGCGTCGTACAGTTGGCGTGTCAGGCCCTGGCGGCGATCCAACTCGATGCCAGCAGGGTCGAACGACATCGAGGGGATGACGGGCGGCATATTGGACCTATGAAATGAGGGCTAGATGGCTCTTACAACGAGCCATTAGCCTGCCTAGGATGCAGGTATTCGCCAAGGAAAATTTTCCATGTACACACCTCGCGCCTTCGCCCTCGATGATTTGCCCCAAATCCAGCAACTGATCCGGCACACGCGCCTTGCGCAGTTGGTGACCGTGGGTGAAAACGGCCTGCAGGCCAGCCACCTGCCGTTACTGCTCAATCCCGACGAAGGACCCAACGGTACGCTTTATGGGCATCTGGCCAAGGCCAATCCGCAGTGGCGCGACCTGCAAAACGGCAGTGAAGCACTGGTCATCTTTGCTGGCGCCGAGGCGTATGTCAGCCCGGCGTTTTACCCCTCCAAGGCCGAGCACGGCAAAGTGGTGCCCACCTGGAATTACCTCGCCGTGCACGCCTACGGCAAGGCCGACGTGTTCAGCGACAGCGAGCGATTACTCAAGGTCGTCGGCGCCCTCACTGATCACCACGAACGCGGCCGCGCCCAACCTTGGGCCGTCGGCGACGCGCCGGACGACTACATCGACGCCATGCTCAAGGCCATCGTTGGCTTTGCCCTGCCTATCGACCGCCTGGTCGGCAAACGCAAGCTCAGTCAGAACCGCAGCGCAGCCGATATGGCCGGCGTACGTGAAGCCCTGGCCGGCAGCGCTGATCTGCGCGACCAGAATCTCGCCCGTTTCATTCCCCAAGGAGTTGCAGAATGACCCCGATCGACATCCGCCAAGTCACCGCCGCGGACCACGCCGCCTGGCTACCGTTGTGGCTGGCCTACTTGAAGTTCTACAACACCGAACTGCCGGACGCCGTCAGCCAAAGCACCTGGCAACGCCTGATAGACGCCCGCGAGCCGACCCACTCGGCGTTGGCTTGGCAGGACGGCAAGGCGGTGGGCATGGTTAACTTCATCTATCACCGCTCCAACTGGAGCATCGAGAACTCGTGCTACCTGCAGGATCTTTTAGTGGACCCATCCCAACGCGGCACCGGCGTAGGCCGTAAGCTGATCGAGTTCGTCTACGCCACCGCCAAGGCCGATGGCTGCTGCAAAGTGCACTGGTTGACCCACGAGACCAACGCCACCGCGATCCAACTCTACGAACGCATCGCCGAACGCCCTGGTTTCATCCAATTTCGCCAAGGTCTTTAAGGAGCCCAGCATGTCCACTTCCCTCGCCGACTGGAAAGGCGTCCCGTCCCCCACGGTTCAACTGCTTGAAGGGCGCTTTATCCGCCTGGAAAAACTCGATCCGGCGCGCCACGGCGATCAACTGTGGCAAGCCCTACAAGGGCCCGGTGCTGACCCGAAGCTATGGGACTATTTGCCCTACGGCCCGTTTCCCGAGCGCGGCGCCTTTGATACCTGGCTGAACAACCATGCGGCCCATAGCGACCCGTATTTTTTCAGCGTGATCGACCGCGCGACCGGTCAGGTCCAGGGCATCCTCAGCCTGATGTCCATCGTCCCAGCCCAAGGCCGCGTTGAAATCGGCCACGTCACCTTCGGCGCGCCGATGCAGCGCTCGCCAAAAAGTACCGAAGCGGTTTACCTGCTGGCCAAGTACGCGTTCGAACAGGGCTACCGCCGCCTGGAGTGGAAGTGCAACAACAGCAATGCGCGCTCCAGGTATGCGGCCGAGCGATTGGGGTTCAGTTTTGAGGGGGTGTTCCGCCAGCATATGGTGGTCAAGGGGCAGAACCGGGATACGGCGTGGTATTCGATCCTGGATTCGGAATGGCCCAAAGTGGGCGCGGGGTTTGAGGCCTGGTTGTCTGAGGCGAACCAGAGTGGTTCGGGCCAGCTGAAAACGCTGGCCGACTGCCGAATCTAGATCTCACTCGCACCGCCCCTCCCACACTTTAATCTGCGGTGGATCAGTTGGTCAGGCGCTGCGCCAGCACCGCAATATGCTCCGGCCCGATGCCACAGCACCCACCCAAATGGCTAGCGCCACGCGCCTGCCAATCAGCAGCCCAATGCAGGTAACCCGGCGGGTCGAGGTCGTCGCGCAACGGGTCCAGGCCATCGTTGGCCGTGGCTTCCTTGGGTTGCGGCGGGAAGGCGTTGGCGTAGGCACCGATCTGAATCGCTACGCCCAATCGCTCGAAGGTCTCCCGCGCGGCATCGATCGCCGCGCCGATCACTTCCGGCTGGCTGCAGTTGAACAACAACACCTGCACACCCAACTGCGCCGCCGCCTCGGCCGCTTCCGCTACCGGTTCGCCGGAGCGCAGGCGCGGTACGTCGTCGGTGTCTTCGTCTTTCAAGGTGAACGACAGCCAGAACGGTTTACCGTCCTGCGGCAGGCCGGCATGAATCGCTCGCGCTTCAACGATTGAGCTCTGGGTTTCCGCCAGCCACAGGTCGACGTGAGGCGCCAGGCCCTGCACCAGCGGTGTCAGCAACTCGCTGACCCGCTCCGGCAGGAACAAGTCGGGCCGATACGAGCCAAACAGCGGCGGCAAGGAGCCAGCGACACGCACCGCCTTGCCGGACGCCTGCACCGCCCGTCGCGCCAACTCACCGGCCAATGCGGCCAGCGCCTGGCCTTCGGCGGCGAAGCGCGCCTCACCAATATGAAAGGGCACCACCGCGTAGCTGTTGCTGGTAATCACGTCGGCACCGCTGTCGATATAGGCCGCGTGTACCGCCTCCACCGCTTGCGGCGCTTCGCTCAAGGCCAATGCCGACCACTCCGGCTGGCGGAACGGCGCGCCACGGCGTTGCAGTTCACGGCCCATGCCACCATCGAGAATTACTGTGCGTGCTGCGCCCATATGCTTTTTACTCATATGCTTATGAAAATAACTCACTATGAGAGTCGTTCTTATAACTATTTAATGCGTACCGTTCGGTTAATAACAACCTCTTTTTTATTCAGGTGTTCGATTTTGAAATTCAGACCGCTGTTGGCCCTGGGCCTGACGATGTTGGCTGCTTCCACCCAAGCCTTTGGCGGTGCCACGCTGGATCGTATCGAGCAGAAGAAGGAACTGGTCGGCGTGCTGATGGAAAGCTACCCGCCGTTTTCATTCCTCAACGAGCAGAACCAGCTCGACGGTTTCGATGTGGATGTGGCCAAGGCCGTGGCGCAAAAGCTTGGCGTGAAGCTGCGCCTGGAAACGCCTTCATGGGACGTCATTGCCGCTGGCCGCTGGAGCGGGCGCTATGACATTTGCATCTGCTCCATGACCCCGAGTAAGGCACGCGCCGAGGTGTTCGACTTCCCGGTGCAGTACTACGCCTCGCCCGCGGTGATCGTGGTCAACGCCAAGGATGATCGCATCCACGAAGCCAAGGACCTGAGCGGCAAGAAAGTCGGGCTCACCAGTGCCTCCAGCTACGAGAGTTACCTGAACAAGAACCTGGTCATCGAAGGCGCCGAAGACACGCAGCTGCAGTACCCGTTCGAAGAGGTGCAGATCGCCCCGTACGATACCGACAATGTGGCGTTCCAGGACCTGGGCCTGGGCGCCGGCGTGCGTCTGGACGCAATCCTCACCAACCTGGTTACCGCGCAGCCGCGCCTGACCCAGGACAAGCGCTTCAAGCTGGCCGGCGCACCGCTGTATTCGGAGCCCAACTCGGTAGCCATCGAGAAAGGCGACGCGCAGTGGGACAGCAAAGTGCGTGAGGTCTTCGCCCAGCTTAAACAGGACGGCACCTTGAGCAAGCTGTCGCAAAAATGGATCGGCGCCGACATCAGCCAATGAGTTTTCGCATACGGCTTTACCTGACCTGGGCGGCGCTGTTCGCCCTGTTTGCCAGTTTCTTCCTGAGCTTTGACCTGAAGTTCTCGATCATTCTCGACAAGCTGCCCAACCTGGTCGGCCTGCACCTGGCGCCCAACGGTTTTCTGCAAGGTGCGGCGCTGACGCTATTCCTGTGCCTGTGCGCCATGCTTGCGTCATCGGTGCTGGGCTTTATCACCGCGCTGGGGCGCCTGTCGAAAAGCGCGGTGGCGTTTGGCATTGCCAGTTTCTACGCCTCGTTCTTTCGTGGCACGCCGCTGCTGATCCAGATCCTGCTGATTTACCTGGGCCTGCCGCAACTGGGCCTGGTGCCGGGCGCCATCGTCGCCGGGATCATCGCGTTGTCGCTGAACTATGGTGCCTACCTGAGCGAGATTTTCCGCGCCGGCATCCTCGGCGTGCCCCATGGTCAACGCGAGGCCGCGCTGGCCTTGGGTATGCGTGACAGGGAAATTTTCTGGCACGTCACCCTGCCCCAGGCCATGCGCACCATCATCCCCCCGGCCACCAACCAATTCATCTCGATGCTCAAGGACTCGTCGCTGGTCTCGGTGATGGGGGTATGGGAAGTGATGTTCCTGGCACAGTCCTATGGCCGCTCCAGCTACCGCTACATCGAGATGCTCACCACGGCGGCAATCATTTATTGGGTACTGTCACTGGGACTGGAGCTGATCCAGGCGCGCATGGAGCGGCATTTCGGCAAGGGGTATATGCACCGCAGTTAAAGCGCAGCACCCGTTGTATAGCGCCTTGGTCGGCCAAACGCAGATGGGCTTTTTATCGCACCTGACTAAAGACAACTCCCGCAAACCAGCGGTCAATGGCCTGACAGTTATCCGCCTGTGCCCCCGCTACATTCCCGGCCTCATTCATCAGAGGTCGGTAATTCATGCCCTTTACACCGCAAAGAATCGCAGCATTTATCAGTCTTGTAATTGCCCTCAGTGTGCAACCTGCGCACGCACGAGGCGATATTGAATACAGGCCTCACCAACCCTATGATTCGCTCGACGCTGAGGGGGCCTTCAAACCTGAAGTCGATACGCCGCCAATCCCTGGGCCCTACCCCGGCTACTTCATTGGCCAAGCCTCCACCTACAATGGCGTGCAAGTGGCCAAGGTGCTGGAGCCCGCACTGCTTGAACTGCTCAAGTCCGGCGAATTGACCTCGGAGAAGCTCAAGGAGCTGCAAAAGGTAAATGACGCACTCGCCGCACAGCCCGGCGGCATCGGCGCAGCCCTGGAGCAATTGGCCGGTAGCCAAAACGCGAACCTGCTCAGCGCCACGCACGCCGTCACCAGCCACATCAGCAGCCAATTGCTCTCGTCCCTGCGCAACCTGCCCGACGATGACAACGGTCGTTTCTGGGTACAAGGGGTGAGTAACGGCGGCCACCTCGACCAACGAAGCGGCAGCGCCGGACTGAAGCACGATAGCAAGGGTCTGATGCTGGGCGCCGACTGGGCAGTGGATAACGCCTGGCGTGTGGGTGTTATGGGGGCAAAATCCGCCAGTGACCTGAAGGCGCAACGCTTCTCTACCGAACTGGACAGCTTGCACCTGGGCGCATACGCGGTGCGTCAGGACGGCCCGCTGGCCCTGCGCCTGGGGGCGATTTACAGCAGCCATGCCGGGACCAACCGGCGCGACGTCAACCTGCTCGTTTACAAGGACTCGCTCAAGTCTCGTTACGATGCTCAAAGCCAAACGCTGTTCTCTGAGCTGGGCTATCAATTGGGCAGCCAGGACCTCCACATCGAGCCTTTCGCTGGCCTCGGCTACCAGCGTCATCACCGCGACAGTTTCAAGGAAAGTGGCGGCCTGACCGCGCTGAACGTCGGCGCACAGACCCAGCAGAACCTTAACAGCACCGTTGGCCTGCGCTTGGCGACGGTTTACAGGTTCGATGATCAGGTCAGCCTCACGCCTCACCTCAGCGCCGGCTGGAAACACCTCTACGGCGCGGTTGACAGCCAGGTGCACCAAACCTATCGCAATGCGCCCGTTGCGCTTGATGGCTTCACCATTACCGGCACGTCCCTGGACCGCAATAGCCTCGACGTAAACTTGGGCGTTGATCTTGCGTTATCCAAGCAACACACCCTGGGCCTGGCCTACAGCGGCCAAGCTGGCACCCATAGCCGCAACCAGGGTTTGAAGGGGCAATGGACGATGAGCTTTTAACCGAGCATCGTCAGACGACATCCCGACAGCGAGCCTTCTTACAATCATCTGCTCTGCCAGCCGACATCTGTCGGCTGTTACCTGCGTTAGTTTTCGACCTCAAGCACACTTGAGGTCGAAACCCAATGTTACGAGTACCCCACCAGCTTGCGGCCTATATCCCCCTGCCTGGCTGTTCGGCAGCAGCCCCTGTTTATGCTGAAAAAAGTAACGCTATCGAACTCGCCACCGGCGGTCATTTTACCAACTACGGGCACATATCCACCGGGCCTTCCACGCGCTTCAAGGAGTCGTATAGCGGCATAAGCGCGAACAGCGCAGCAAGCATAATCGTCAACCACGGAGCGGTAGCGGGTGGCAGCAACGGCATCAAAGCCACCGACGATGTGACGCTGATCAATTACGGCGTAATCATCGGCCATAAAGGGGCCGGTCTGAAATCCAAGGGCAATGCAGACGTCGTCAACTACCGCATCATCAGGGGCGCGGATGCCCAGCGATCCAAAGAGAATGATGGCGACGGTGATGGCCTGGACATCGACAAACGTGCACGCGTGCACAACTACGGGCTCATTGAAGGCACCGGGGCCAATGGCGCGGACAAGAACGGAGCCCCCAACACCAGCGAAGGCATCGCCATGGGCGGCGGCGAAATCTATAACCGTGGAGTTATTCGCGGCGCACATCATGGGGTGCTGGTGGACGATGGGGACTTGGGCCCGGCCTATGGGAGCACCTCGCTGATCAACGAGGGCATCATCACCGGTCGCAACGGCTACGGCGTGAGGCTGATCGGAGAACACAATGACCAAGTCACCAACGATGGGCTGATAAGCGGCACCAAAGGCATCGCCCTGGATATGGGGGGTGGCGATGATGTGTTGACTGTGCGCGGTAACGCTCAATTCAACGGCAAAGTAGACGGTGGCAGTGGCACCAATCACGTCGTGCTGGACGATGTCCAAGGTGGCACTTTCAACGGCGCCCGTCGTATCCAGCACCTGTGGATAGGCAGCGGTGCCTGGACCCTCGACGGTGCGCTGGACGCCAATCAGCAAGGCCGAGTCTCTTGCGGGGCAACGCTGATCAACCAGAGTTACATCGGGGGCACAATGACGATTGATGCAGGCGCAACCTACACCGCAGGCACGGTAACCAATCTTGACGTTGCCGGCACGCTGCTGCTGGACCCTGCGCTGAAAAGCCAGACGCGAATCAAGCACGACCTTGACCTGGCAAACGGGTCGACCCTGGCCTTCACCCTCGGCATGGGTGAAGCGCACAGCACCTTGAAAGTCGGCAACAGCGCCCGCCTCAAGGGCACAACACTGAATATCCAGGTCGAACACGAAAACGACGAACTGCTAACCCGCCAGTTACGTGTTATCGACGCTGCTCAGATTGAGGGACGCTTCAACAGGATCACCAGCAACCTTAAAACCTTGACGCCGAGGCTGATCTACACACCCAGCGGGGTCTTTGTCAGTTTCAGGCGCAAACCCTCTACAGAGGCCTGAGTTTCAGGCAAAAAAAAGGAGGGCACCTGCCCCCCCGAGGATTAAGCGGTAGTGTCGAAGGCTGTTATCAGCCTTCGATCTCAATCAGGATCTCACCCGGGTTGACCCGGTCGCCCTTGGCCACATGAACAGCGGTCACCTTGCCGGCAATCGCGGCCTGCACTTCGGTTTCCATCTTCATGGCTTCGGTAATCAATACAGCCTGGCCGGCCTTGACCACATCGCCTTCCTTGACCAGCACGTCGACGATATTGCCCGGCATCGCCGTGCTGACATGGCCGGGTTCGGTGGCGTGCTTGCGCTTGCTGCCGCCGCTGCTGACGAACTCGTTGAGCGGCTCGAACACCACTTCTTCCGGCATACCGTCGATGGACAGGTAGAAGTGGCGTTTGCCTTCAGCCTTCACGCCGACACCGGTGATGTCTACACGGTAGCTTTCGCCGTGCACGTCGATGACGAATTCGGTCGGCACGCCTTCACCACCGGCACGGGCCACACCGCCTGCCTCCGGAATCGGCAGCAGGACTTCAGGGGCCAGGGTGCCTGCGTCGCGTTCTTCAAGGAATTTGCGCCCGATATCCGGGAACATGGCGTAGGTCAGCACGTCTTCTTCGGACTTGGCCAACGCGCCGATTTCACCGCGCAGCTTGGTCATTTCCGGCTTGAGCAAATCAGCCGGGCGAACGTCGATGACCTCTTCGCTGCCGATGGCCTGACGGCGCAGCTTTTCGTTCACAGTGCCCGGGGCCTTGCCGTAGCCGCCTTGCAGGTAGAGCTTCACTTCGTTGGTGATGGTCTTGTAGCGCTCACCGGCCAGCACGTTGAAGAACGCCTGGGTGCCGACGATCTGCGACGTCGGGGTCACCAGCGGCGGGAAGCCGAGATCTTCACGTACACGCGGGATTTCGGCGAGTACTTCGCTCATGCGATTGAGAGCGCCCTGCTCTTTCAACTGGTTGGCCAGGTTGGAAATCATCCCGCCCGGTACCTGGTTGACCTGCACACGGGTGTCGACCGCCGTGAACTCGCTTTCAAACTGGTGGTACTTCTTGCGTACCGCGTAGAAGTACAGGCCAATTTCCTGCAGCAGCTCCAGGTCCAGGCCGGTGTCGAACTCGCTGCCTTTAAGGGCGGCGACCATCGACTCGGTGCCCGGGTGGCTGGTGCCCCAGGCGAAGCTGGAGATGGCGGTGTCGATATGGTCGGCACCATTTTCGATAGCCTTGAGTTGGCACATCGCAGCCAGGCCCGCGGTGTCGTGGGAGTGGATAAAGATCGGCAGGTTCTGCTCGGCCTTGAGCGCCTTGACCAGTTCGCCAGTGGCATACGGGGTCAGCAGGCCGGCCATGTCCTTGATCGCGATGGAGTCGCAACCCATGGATTCCAACTGCTTGGCCTGGGCCACGAACGCATCGACGGTGTGCACGGGGCTGGTGGTGTAGGCAATGGTGCCCTGGGCATGTTTACCGGCCGCTTTGACGGCTTCGATGGCCACGCGCAGGTTACGCACGTCGTTCATGGCGTCGAAGATGCGGAACACATCGATACCGTTGACGGCAGCCTTGGCCACGAAGGCCTTGACCACATCGTCGCTGTAATGGCGGTAGCCCAGCAGGTTCTGGCCACGCAGCAGCATTTGCAGGCGCGTGTTAGGCAGCGCGGCGCGCAGTTTGCGCAGGCGCTCCCACGGGTCTTCTTTCAAAAAGCGCACGCAGGCGTCGAACGTTGCGCCACCCCAGACTTCCAGGGACCAGTAGCCGACTTTGTCGAGCTTGTCGCAGATCGGCAGCATGTCGTCGGTGCGCATACGAGTGGCCAGCAACGATTGATGGGCGTCGCGCAGGATAGTGTCGGTTACGAAAATCTTCTTGCTCATTCTTATATTCCTCACAGGCCTGCGTGGGCGGCGATGGCGGCGGCGATGGCCAGGGCCAGCTCTTCGGGTTTGCGCTTGATCGAGTAGTTGGTCAGCTCAGGGTGGCTTTCCACGAAACTGGTGTTGAACTGGCCGCTGCGGAATTCCGGGTTGCGCAGGATTTCCTGGTAGTAGGCGGCAGTGGTCTTCACGCCTTGCAGGCGCATGTCGTCCAGGGCACGCAGGCCGCGGTCCATGGCTTCTTCCCAGGTCAGCGCCCACACCACCAGTTTCAGGCACATGGAGTCGTAGAACGGTGGGATGGTGTAGCCGGTGTAGATCGCTGTATCGGTACGCACACCGGGGCCGCCGGGGGCGTAGTAACGGGTGATCTTGCCGAAGCTGGGCAGGAAGTTGTTCTTCGGGTCTTCGGCGTTGATGCGAAACTGCAACGCGAAACCACGGTGCTGAATGTCTTCCTGCTTCACCGACAGCGGCAAGCCCGAGGCAATGCGGATCTGTTCGCGGACAATATCGATGCCGGTGATTTCTTCGGTGATGGTGTGTTCCACCTGCACCCGGGTGTTCATCTCCATGAAGTACACCTCGCCCTCGGCGAGCAGGAACTCCACGGTACCGGCGTTCTCATAGCCCACGGCCTTGGCCGCACGCACCGACAGGTCGCCGATGTAGGCGCGCTGTTCAGGCGTCAATTGCGGGCTGGGGGCAATTTCGATCAGCTTCTGGTTGCGACGCTGGATCGAGCAATCGCGTTCGAACAGGTGCACCACATTGCCAAAGCTGTCACCCAGGATCTGCGCTTCGATGTGCTTGGGATTGACGATGCATTTTTCCAGGAACACTTCCGCCGAGCCGAACGCCTTGGTGGCCTCGGAAATGACGCGGGGGAAGGCTTGTTCAAGTTCTTCGCGACTGTTGCAACGACGGATACCGCGCCCGCCACCACCGGAAGTGGCCTTGAGCATCACCGGGTAACCAATGCGGTCGCCTTCGGTCAGCGCTTCGTGGATATCCGCGACGTTGCCTTCGGTGCCGGGAGTGACCGGCACACCGGCCTTGATCATGCTGCGGCGCGCTTCGGTCTTGTCGCCCATGCGGCGAATCACTTCGGCCGAAGGGCCAATGAACTTGATGCCGCGCTCGGCGCAGATATCCGCCAGCTCGGCATTTTCCGACAAGAAGCCGTAGCCGGGATGCAGCGCGTCGCAACCGGTTTCCACCGCCAGGTTCACCAGCTTGCGCGGGTTGAGGTAGCCGGCCAGGGGCTCGGCACCAATGCTGTGGGCTTCGTCGGCACGTTTGACGTGCAACGCGTGGCGGTCGGCGTCCGAGTAAACCGCGACCGAGCGAATGCCCATCTCGGCGCAGGCGCGCACGATTCGTACGGCAATTTCACCACGGTTGGCGATCAGGATCTTTTTTATCACTTGGAAATTCCCTTGAGCCGATTGCTGCGTTCTTCGACCCGCTTGAGGTGGGTCGGCGCGTGACCAAATGTTTCATGACAGTCGCGAGACACACACTAAGCCCGCCAAGGGATTAACAAAAATCAATAATTATTGGGTCATGCATAAGCAAAGACTTATAGTTGCCGGTATGGCCAGGGCCGAGAGGGAATAAATAATGCGCAAGTCATTGATGAGGCTGACATTAAGACAACTTCAGATCTTTCATGAGGTGTGCGATTTGCGCTCTTACAGCCGTGCCGCCGAGGAAATGTCTCTGACGCAACCGGCCGTCAGCCTGCAAATCCGCCAGCTGGAAGAACTGATCGGCCAACCGCTGTTCGATTACGTCGGCAAGAAGCTCTACATGACCGAGGCCGCCGAAGCCCTGCAACGGGCCAGTCGCGATATTTTCGGGCGCCTGGAAAACCTCGATATGCAGCTATCGGATATGCAGGGCTCACTGCAGGGCCAACTGAAGCTGGCGGTGGAATCGAGCGCCAAGTACTTCGTGCCGCACCTGTTTGCGGCTTTCAAGCGCCAGCACCCGGAAGTGCAACTGCACCTGACCGTGGTCAATCGTGCCCAGGTAATCCGCAGGCTTTCGGATAACCGCGATGATCTGGTGATCATGTCCATGGTGCCCCAGGACATGGGCCTGGAATTCCTGCCGTTTCTCAATAATCCGATTGTCGCGGTGGCGCTGCCGGATCATCCGTTGAGCCTGCAAGGGCCGCTGCGCCTGCAAGACCTGGAGCCTTACACGCTACTTATCCGCGAGCCGGGTTCCGGCACGCGGCTGGCGTGTGAAGAGTACTTCAAGGAAAAACGCGTGCACTTCACACAAACCGTGGAAGTGGCCTCGGCCGAGGCGCAACGAGAGTGCGTGGTCGCAGGTTTGGGTGTGGCGCTGCTGACGCGCCACGCCTTGAACCTGGAACTGGCCACCGGCGGGCTCAAAGAGCTGCCGGTGGAAGAACTGCCGCTGTACCGCAGTTGGTGCCTGGTGCAGGCCAAGGCCAAACGCCTGTCACCGGTGGCCCATGCGTTCCTGGGCTTTATCCGCAGCGAACGGGTGCAGATCAGCGCACTGGCTGAGCGTTTCGCTGGGCAGCCACGGGTGCCTGCCAATGGAGTTCCGGGTAGTCACTGATGCTCTGGAGCAACTGGCGCTCTTCGCAACGGTCTTCGATGGCGCGACGGAACGCCATGCGGCGCTGGTCTTCCTGCTGACGACGGGTCTTGACGGTGCTGTTGCTGTCTTCGTAATGCCGAGTCATGTGGAGTCTCCCAATGCGAGTACGGGGGAGTACAGGATGGGCGCGACGGATGACGGGGGGATGACAGCCTCATGAAGATTCTGGATGCATGGAGAATCTAATGTGGGAGGGGGCTTGCTCCCGATAGCGGAGTTTCAGTCACAGATTCATTGACTGACCTACTGCTATCGGGAGCAAGCCCCCTCCCACATTGAGTTCTGTGTGCAGGTATTTAGTCGTCGAGGGCTTTGACGGACTTGGGTGACAGACGCAGGCTGCGCAAACTGCGTTTAACGCTCTTGAGGTGGTTGACCAAGCTCGGGCCGCGAGCCATGGCCACGCCCATCGCCAACACGTCGATCACCACCAGGTGGGCAATACGCGAGGTCAGCGGTGTGTAGATTTCGGTGTCTTCATGCACGTCGATCGCCAGGTTAACCGTGGACAGCTCCGCCAATGGCGTCTGGCTCGGGCACAGGGTGATCAGCGAAGCGCCACTTTCACGCACCAGGTTGGCGGTGATCAGCAGGTCTTTGGAGCGACCGGACTGGGAAATACAGATGGCCACGTCAGTGGGCTTCAACGTCACTGCCGACATCGCCTGCATGTGCGGGTCGCTGTAGGCCGCGGCCGTCAGCAGCAGACGGAAGAATTTGTGCTGGGCATCGGCAGCCACCGCGCCGGAAGCGCCAAAGCCATAGAACTCGACGCGCTGGGCCTGGGACATCGCGGTCACAGCCTTTTGCAGCTCCACCGGGTCGAGCTTCTCGCGCACTTCCATCAGGGTGTGCAGGGTGGTGTCGAAGATTTTCAGGCTGTAGTCGGCGACGGAGTCGTCTTCATGGATGGCAAACTGGCCGAAGCTTGCGCCAGCCGCCAGGCTTTGCGCCAGCTTGAGTTTCAAATCCTGAAACCCGGAGCAACCAATGGCGCGGCAGAAGCGCACGATGGTCGGCTCGCTGATACCCACGCTGTGAGCCAGATCGGCCATGGAACTGTGCATCACGGCCGCAGGGTCAAGCAGCACATGATCGGCAACCTTGAGTTCCGATTTGCGTAACAGGTGGCGCGACTGGGCGATATGTTGCAACAGGTTCAAAGGGCAGGACTCTTGTTATTGGCAGGTGCCAGGGATGTAGCAAGCTTGTAGTTATACTACAAGAATTGTCGTTTTGCCCGTTCGATGCATCACTAAATCGCCCTGCTCCCCTCTGGTTTCAGCGGGCAGACGCCATGTAGCTATAAAGGCGGCCAACGCGGCGTTAAGAAAAATCTGCATTTTTGCGTAACAAATCCGCCAGCCCTTCGGCGTGCATTGGCGGGCTGATCAGATAACCCTGCACCTCATCGCACTGTTCACCGCGCAGGAAATCCAGCTGCTGCTGATCCTCCACGCCCTCGGCCACCACCTTGAGCGCCAGCCCATGGGCCATGGCAATGATAGCCCGCGTGATGGCGGCATCCTCACGCGCCTGACCGAGGCCACGGATAAAGGCCTGGTCGATCTTCACGTAATCCACAGGAATACGCTTGAGGTAACTGAGGGACGAATAACCGGTGCCAAAATCGTCGATGGCCAGCTTCACCCCCAGGTCACGCAACTGCTGGAAAGTGGCGATGATGTGCTCAACGCTATCGAGCAACTGGCTTTCGGTGAGTTCCAACTCAAGGTATTGCGGGTCCAGCCCGGTCTCTTCCAGAACCTGACGCACCAGGCTGACCAGCTTGCCCTGACGCAGCTGATGCACCGACAGGTTCACCGACACGCGAATCGGCGCCAGCCCCTGGCGCTGCCACTCGCAAGCTTGCCGGCACGCCTGGCGCAGCACGAACTCTCCCAACGGCACGATCAAGCCGGTTTCTTCAGCCAGGCCGATAAAGTCCCCCGGCGGCACCATGCCCCACTGCGGATGCTCCCAGCGAATCAGCGCCTCGGCGGCATTCAGCTTGCCGGTCGCCAGGCACAACTTCGGCTGGTAGAACACGCTCAGATGGCGCTCCTCGATCGCTTTGCGCAGGTGGTTTTCCAACTGCAGACGCTCCAGGGTGCTGGCTTGCAAACTGTCGGTGTAAAACTGGAAATTATTGCCGCCCAGATGCTTGGCGTGCTGCATGGCCATATTCGATTGGCTGACCAACGCAGAGATCTCCCGCGCATTATCCGGCAGCAAGCTGACCCCCATAGAAGCACTGACCACCAGTTCGTGCCCCTCCACCGTTACCGGTACCCGCAGTTTCGCCAACAGCCGCGTCGCCACGCGCGCCAGGCTCGACAAATTGCCGTAGGCATCGAACAGCACCGCGAACTCATCGCCGGACAAGCGCGCAATGGTGTCGGCTTCGGGCAGCGCATTGATCAAACGCCGGGCCATTTTCTGTAACAACTGGTCGGCCACTTCATGGCCCAGGCTGTCATTGAGCAACTTGAAACGGTCCAGGTTTATATGCAGCAGCGCCAGGCTGCGCCCGCCCTGGCGCACGCGTTGATGGGCTTCGTGCAGCCGTTCGCGAAACAGCGAACGGTTGGCCAGGCCGGTCAGCTCGTCATAGTGAGTAAGGTAGCGCATACGTTCTTCGGATTCGCGCCGTGCCGACAGATCGGCGAAAAAGCCTACAATATGACTGACGTTTCCCCGAACATCGCGCACCACATTCAATTGCAGCCACTGCGGGTAGAGCTCGCCGTTCTTGCGCGTTTCTACCAGCTCGCCCTGCCAGGTGCCATGGCTGAGCAGGGCCTGGCGGATCATCGGGAAGTGGCGCCGCGCATCGCGACTGCTGGGCAGCTCCACGACATTGCGACCAAGCATGTCGTCGATGTCAAAACCGGTGACACGGCTGAACGCTTGGTTCACCGCGATCAGCGCGTACTCGGGATCAAGGATCACGATGCCTTCGCTGGCCGCCTCGAACACCGTCGAGGCGAGCCGTTGCTGTTCTTCCAGCGCCTTGCTGGCACTGATGTCGCGGCGCGTGCCGAGCATCCGCACGACGCGGCCATTGGGCGCACGTTCTACCGCACGCCCACGGTCCTGGATCCACATCCAATGTCCATCGCCATGACGTATCCGGTATTCCACCTGATAATCCTCACTGCGACCTTTCAAGTGCTCCACCAGCGCGTGCTTGAGCAATGGCAGGTCGTCGGGGTGCAGGCGCGGCTTGAGGTGGCTGAGCATCGCCTTGACGTATTCAGGCTCCAGGCCGAACAGCTCCTTGAGCTGAGTGTGATGGACTTCGTCGGTTTGCAGGTTCCAGTCCCACAGGCCCAGTTCACTGGCTTGCAGGGCCATGGCCAGGCGCGCTTCGCTGGTATTGAGGGCGAGGCTGGCGGCATCCAGTTCCTGGCTGCGTTGCGCCACGCGGTCTTGCAGGCCGATTTGGGCTTCGCGCAGGTCCTGCTCGACCTGGCGGCGCTGCTCGACTTCACGCACCAGCTCCAGGTTCAGCTGCTCACTGCGCTGCCGGGCCTGCTGCAGGTGCTCGATCAGGGCCTGGTTCTGGAAGCGACGCAACAGCCCGCGCTGGATCAAGCGGTTGACCTGCCACGCCACCAGGCTCAGGGACGCCAGCAGGATCAGGCCAAGCACGCCCCAGCCCTGCTGCTGTGGGGTGCCATTGCAGAAAAGATAAATAATGGCCGGCAACAGGCAGGGCAAGGCAAATGACAGGAAGGCCCAAAGGCTCACGGCATAGGCCACGCTGGCCGACAAGGTAGCGGCGCCGATCAGGCCGAACACCCAGGCCTGATGCATGAAACTGTCGGCGGGTACCAGGGCGATGGCGGCAATGGACAGGGTCAGGCCGCTGACCGCTGAGCCGAGCATGAACATACGCCGCCACACCGGTTGGGCCTGGCGGCTGGGCATGGCCGAATCAAAAGCCGCCACCTGGATCACGCGCATCGCCACCAGAGCGAGTAACCAGAGCAACCAGAGACTGTCGAGCAGGTAGTGCTCGGGATTCCACAACAACCAGGCGCAGACCAGGCCATTGACCAGCATCAGCAGCGTCGGCAGCAACGAGCCCTGATACAGCAGGCGTGTGCGCTCGACCGCCATTTGGGTTGCATAGTGTTTGCGGATGACCTGCGCGGGCGCCACTGAGGGGCCAAACAGATCAGTGCTAAGGGTCATAGGCGATGTTCTTATAATGGTGAGCCCGAAACGTCGACGGAGCATACACAAGCAAGCGCCTGGGCCAAACTGCCCCACGTCATAAAAAACCGCCT
Source organism: Pseudomonas sp. NCIMB 10586 (assembly GCF_023127895.1). Taxonomy (NCBI): domain Bacteria; kingdom Pseudomonadati; phylum Pseudomonadota; class Gammaproteobacteria; order Pseudomonadales; family Pseudomonadaceae; genus Pseudomonas; species Pseudomonas sp. NCIMB 10586. Next base: position 181,387 of record NZ_SPKQ01000007.1, on the reverse strand, counting down.
GCAATGGGCCGCAAACCTTTGGCCCAGACAGCTCGAGCAAGACGCGGCGCGGGCTGCGGCCCATGACCAACCGGTCATCCCGCACGACAGAATTTTTGCCCGCTGGGTGGTGTGCGAAGTGTTTTGCGTCGACCACCGGGCATTGGGATTTGCCCGAGCCCCTTTAGGCCCATAGAATGCGTCGATGCGCGATGATCTCTCTCTTTTGCTGAACTCCCTCAACGATGCCCAACGCCAGGCCGTAGCGGCCCCCGTTGGCCGTCAGTTGGTCCTGGCCGGTGCTGGCTCCGGTAAAACCCGAGTGCTGGTGCACCGTATCGCCTGGTTGATCCAGGTCGAAAACGCGTCCCCGCATTCCATCCTGTCGGTGACCTTCACCAACAAGGCCGCTGCCGAGATGCGCCATCGCATCGAGCAGTTGATGGGCATCAGCCCGGCCGGCATGTGGGTGGGTACCTTCCACGGCCTGGCGCACCGCCTGTTGCGAGCCCATTGGCAGGAAGCGGGGCTGAGCCAGACCTTCCAGATCCTCGACAGCGATGACCAGCAACGCCTGGTCAAACGGGTGATCCGCGAACTGGGCCTGGATGAACAACGCTGGCCGGCGCGTCAGGCCCAGTGGTTTATCAACGGCCAGAAAGACGAGGGCCTGCGCCCGCAACATATCCAGGCCAGCGGCGACCTGTTCCTGGCCACCATGCGCAGCATTTATGAAGCCTACGAGGCGGCCTGCGTACGCGCCGGCGTGATCGACTTCTCCGAACTGTTACTGCGCGCGCTGGACCTGTGGCGTGACAACCCCGGTTTGCTGGCCCATTACCAGAAGCGCTTCCGCCACATCCTGGTGGACGAGTTCCAGGACACCAACGCCGTGCAGTACGCCTGGTTGCGCCTGCTGGCCAAGGGCGGCGACAGCCTCATGGTGGTGGGTGATGACGACCAGTCGATCTACGGCTGGCGCGGCGCGAAAATCGAGAATATCTATCAGTATTCCGAGGACTTCCCGGACGCGGTGACCATCCGTCTGGAGCAGAACTACCGCTCCACCGCCGGGATCCTCAAGGCCGCCAACGCCTTGATCGCCAACAACACCGGGCGCCTGGGCAAAGAGCTGTGGACTGATGGCGGCGAAGGCGAAGCGATCAACCTGTATGCCGCGTTCAACGAACACGATGAAGCACGCTACGTGGTGGAAACCATCGAAAGCGCGCTGAAAACCGGGCTGGCCCGTAGCGATATCGCGATTCTGTACCGCTCCAACGCCCAATCGCGGGTGCTGGAAGAAGCCTTGCTGCGCGAGCGTATCCCGTACCGCATCTACGGCGGCCAGCGTTTCTTCGAACGTGCCGAAATCAAGAACGCCATGGCCTACCTGCGCTTGCTCGAAGGCCGTGGTAACGACGCGGCGCTGGAGCGGGTGATCAATATCCCGGCCCGCGGCATTGGCGAGAAAACCGTTGAAGCGATCCGCGACCATGCACGCCATGCCGATGTGTCGATGTGGGAAGCCATGCGTTTGCTCATCGCCAACAAAGGCTTGACCGGCCGTGCGGCCGGGGCGCTGGGTGTGTTTGTCGAGCTGATCGAGAACCTGGCCGCCAAGTGCGCAGAAATGCCCCTGCACCTGATGACCCAGACCGTGATCGAGCAGTCCGGCCTGATCGCCTACCACGAGGCGGAAAAAGGCGAGAAAGGCCAGGCCCGGGTAGAAAACCTTGAGGAACTGGTCAGCGCTGCCCGCGCCTTTGAAAACACCGAGGAAGATGAAGAGCTGACGCCGCTCGCCGCCTTCCTGGGTCATGCATCACTGGAAGCCGGCGATACCCAGGCCGATGAGCATGAAGACAGCATCCAGTTGATGACCTTGCACAGCGCCAAGGGCCTGGAATTCCCCTATGTGTTCCTGGTGGGCATGGAAGAAGGCCTGTTCCCCCACAAGATGAGCCTGGAAGAGCCCGGCCGCCTTGAAGAAGAGCGCCGCCTGGCCTACGTGGGCATTACCCGGGCGATGCAGAACCTGGTGATGACCTACGCGGAGACCCGGCGCCTGTATGGCAGCGAGACCTACAACAAGGTGTCGCGTTTCGTACGTGAAGTGCCGAAAGGCTTGATCCAGGAAGTGCGCCTGTCCAACAGCGTCAGTCGCCCGTTCGGGGGCGGCCAGCAGCAGAACTCCAGCACTATGTTTGCCGGTTCCGAGATTCCTGAAACCCCGTTCAGCCTTGGCCAGCAGGTCAAACATGCGATCTTCGGCGAAGGTGTGATCCTCAATTTCGAAGGCGCCGGTGCACAGGCCCGGGTGCAGGTGAACTTCGCCGAAGGCAGCAAGTGGCTGATGATGGGTTACGCGAAGCTCGAAGCGGTCTGAAGCGAGCTGTTTGTGGCGAGGCAGCTCGCTCCCTCGCCACAAGAAACACTGCGTAACATGAAGATTATTGGCCCACCCTTGTTTTAGAAGAGCACGGGCCAATATCTGTAGTTAGTCCTACAGACCCTTCGGATTTGGTCTTACGCAAAAGCCCGAAACATTATGCCGCTAGCCACTGCCACGACACCTGTGCAACATGGCGCGCGTGCAATCCACAAATGGGAATTCCCTTTATGAAACGTTTTCTTAGCATCGCCATGGCGTTGTGCATCGGCTTGACGATGAGCCTGGACGCCAACGCCAAACGCTTCGGTGGCGGCAAAAGCTCTGGCGCAGCGCCGACTCACCAAACCAGTCAAATGGCTCCCTCCGCCGGTGCCGGCGGTGCTGCCGCAACTGCGGGTGCAGCCGGTGCGGCTGGCGCTGCTGCCAAGGCCGGCGGTGCTTCGCGCTGGTTGGGCCCTCTGGCCGGTATCGCCGCCGGTGGCCTGCTCGCGTCCATGTTCATGGGCGGCGGCTTCCAGGGCATGCAGATCTTCGACATCCTGATCCTGGCCGTCATCGCCTTCGTGATCTTCCGCTTTATCGCTGCCCGTCGCCGCAAGCAGCAGGAGCACCTTGCTCCAGCCGGCGCGCCGATGCAGCGTGAAGTGTTCGAGCAGAAGCCAGCCATGGGTTCGATCTTCGGTGGTTCGGCAGCACCTGCCGCCGCCCGTCCGGTGATCAATGCTCCGGCCTGGTTCAACGAAGAGCGTTTCGTCGAAGCGGCCCGCAGCCACTTCCAGTCCCTGCAACAGCACTGGGACGCTAACGAAATGGACAAGATTGCCGAGTTCGTGACTCCGCAACTGCTGGAGTTCCTCAAGCGCGAACGCGCCGAGATCGGCGATGCGTTCCAGTCGACCTACATCGACGACCTGCGCGTACAGCTTGAAGGTGTGGATGATCGTGCCGACAAGACTATCGCCACCCTGACCTTCAGCGGCGTGTCGAAGTCGTCGCGTTTCGACCAGGGCGAAGTGTTCAGCGAAAGCTGGAACATGGAACGTGCTCAGGGCGAGAACCAGCCATGGCTGGTCGCCGGTATCCGCCAGAACAGCTGATACTCACGCGTTTGAGCAAGCGGTAACAAAAACCCCGGACATGTCCGGGGTTTTCTATTTCACGGTTGCACTTATAGCGAGCTACTGTATAAAACGCCCCTATAAACCGCGCCATCTAGCAAGAGGATCCCGGCCGTGGAAGAAATCATCGAACAATTGCGTGAAGCCAACGAACCGGTCCCGGTTCCTTTGGAGCTGCCTGACGAAGACCAACTGGTGGAAGTTGAAGAACAGCTGTTCATCAATATTCCGTTCGTCTTTAAGGAATTCCTGCTGACCGTCAGTGATGTGGTGTACGGCAGCTTGGAGCCAGTGACCATTACTGACCCGGGCTCCCATACCTACCTGCCTGAAGTGGCTGCAAACGCCTGGGACCTTGGTGTACCTCGTGAGCTGATCCCAATCTGCCAAGACGGTGACGACTACTACTGCGTCGAAGAAGACGGCACCGTGGTGCTGTGGTCTGGCGAAGAAGAAATCGTCACCGAAGAATCCTGGGAATCGGTGTGGCACTGGGCGCGGGACGTCTGGCTGGAAAGCTGAGTCCCACACCCAACCTTTAGTGCTCCGGCGTATCCTTGTGGTTATCTAATGTTTCCAACAAGGCCACCTGCATCCGCGTATGCACCCGGATAAACCAGCGCCAGAGCACCGCAGCCACTGCCGCCGTGACCACGGCGATCAGCACCAGCAACTTGTTGGTCGGCAGAATGCTGGCCGACAAGGCTGCCAGTAGCAGGAAGATCACCAGCAGCGAGAGCAGCGGAATCAGCTCCGCGATCACCCTTCGCACACGCTGGGTATGCCGCCCGGCCATCTCCGGCTTCACACTCATCTCGGCCAGCAACATCGACAGCGCCTTGAGCTTGCGATACGCCGCAATCAGGAACGGCAGCGACAACAGCAGCGCCCCGCCCCAGATCAACGCCTTCTGCCAGCTCTGATCACTGATCCAGCCTTCCAGATACCCGCCGATGCGCGCCGCGAAAAAACTGCCGGCGAAGAAGATCGCGATCACCAGTGCCAGATTCACCCCGACTTGCAGGATGATCTTGCGGATCATCGACGCCAGCATTGCACCCTCGCCCTGGGGCTGGATGCTGCGCAGCCATTCGCCATACAGTCCGAATACCCGGCTCATGCGCTTGGGCATTACCGCTGCGATCTTCAACGACAGCGGGTCAGCCCCGCGAATCAGGTAGGGGGTGAGCAAGGTCGTGATTGCCGAAACAGCCACGGCCACCGGGTACAGGAAGTCGCTGGTCACCTGCAAAGTCATCCCCAGCGCTGCGATGATGAAAGAAAATTCGCCAATCTGTGACAGCCCCATACCGACCCGCAACGAAGTACGACCATCATTGCCAGCGATAAAAGCGCCCAGGCCACAGGAGAGCATTTTGCCCAGTACCACGGCCACGGTGATTACGGCGATCGGCCACGCGTATTGCAGCAAGATCTGCGGGTCGATCATCAAGCCAATCGCCACAAAGAAGATCGCGCTGAACATGTCGCGAACGGGTTCGATCAAGCGCTCAATCTTAATCAACTGACGGGATTCAGCCATGATCGCGCCAATCAGGAAGGCGCCGAGCACCATGCTGTACTCCAGCTTCACCACCAGCAGGCAGAAGCCGAAACACAGGCCCAATACGGTGATCAGCAGCATTTCGTTGCTTTCAAACTTGGCCACGTAGGCCAGCAGGCGCGGCACCAGCAAAATGCCGATCACCAGCGCGACGATCATGAACAGTGAGAGTTTGCCGACCGTGGAGAACACCTCGCCTGAGCTGACCGTGCCACTGACGGCGATGCTCGACAGCAGGGCAATGATGCCGATGCCGAGAATGTCCTCGACGATCAATACCCCGAAAATCAGCTGGGCGAAACGCTGGTCTTTCATCTTCAGGTCATTGAGGGCCTTGACGATGATGGTGGTCGAGGAGATCGCCAGGATCGCGCCGAGGAACAGCGAGTCCATGGTGCTCCAGTCGAACCAGCGGCCAATCTCATAGCCGATCCAGATCATCAGGACGATTTCCAGGAAGGCCGCGATAAACGCCGTGGCGCCCACCTTGAACAGCTTGCGCAGGCTGAACTCCAGGCCCAGGCAGAACATCAGGAAAATCACCCCTAGCTCAGCCAGGGTCTTGATCGTGTCTTCATCGTGGATCAGGCCAAACGGCGGGGTATGCGGCCCGATAATAAAGCCAGCGACGATGTAGCCCAGCACCACCGGCTGCTTGAGGCGGTGAAACAGGATGGTCACAACCCCTGCCACCAGCATGATCACGGCCAGGTCCTGGATAAAGCTGATGGCGTGCATGGCGAGGGACTCCTTGAGGTACCAGCGCTTTTCCCACTTCCGGCCGCCTTTGTACGGTCGCAAAGAGCGGAAGGAAAAGTCTGCCTTGATCGTAAGAAATGCCCTGAGATGGGCTTTTGAAGGTTAACACCGCGACTTCTGCTGAAAAGCCGGTGCAATATATGGAAACAGATCGATGCACGCGTGACGGCAAGCTGCCCACCAGCGTCCCGTTAGGGATGGCGCTGCAAAGACTCCAGCACCCGCAGAGGTGCCCTCCCCCCAACCAATGCCTACAACCCGTGAGTGTGCTATGGAACCCGGAAACGCCCAGCTGTCGATGACGGTACTGATGACCCCTGACATGGCCAACTTCTCAGGCAATGTCCACGGCGGCACGCTGCTCAAGTACCTCGACGAAGTGGCCTACGCCTGCGCCAGCCGTTATGCCGGTCGTTATGTGGTCACGCTGTCGGTGGACCAGGTGATTTTTCGCGAACCGATCCATGTCGGTGAACTGGTGACTTTCCTCGCGTCGGTCAACTACACCGGCAATACGTCGATGGAAGTGGGCATCAAGGTGGTGACCGAGAACATCCGTGAACGCTCGGTGCGCCATACCAACAGCTGTTTCTTTACCATGGTGGCCGTGGACGACCAGCGCAAACCTGCCGCCGTGCCGCCGCTGCAACCGCAGAACAGCGAGGACAAGCGCCGCTTTGTGCAGGCCCAGCAGCGTCGGCAGATTCGTCAGGAGCTGGAAAAGCGTTACCGGGAGATCAAAGCCGACGCGCCGTAATTTGTAAACCCACGGGCTCCCTGTGCTTACAAACTGATCGGTGTGGCTTCGAAGCGCACACGAGGGTGGGCAATACGGTCCTGGGCCCGCACCAGTTCCAGTTCATAACTGGCGCAGGCCTGGGTCTCCAGTAGCACTTCATGCACCGCTGCGGCGGTGAATTCAAAGGCTGCCACCAGGCTATCGCCCAACAGCACCCGCGCCAGGAACAGGCCCGACGTCAGGTCGCCCACGCCCACCGGCTGACGCGGGAACGCCAGCAGTGGCCGACGCAAGTGCCAACTGCCCTCAGCCGTCACCAACAGCATTTCAAAACCTTCCGGCAGTTTGCCTGGGTAATCCAGGTGCTTGACCAGCACCGCTTTGGGCCCGCGGGCCAGCAACGCCTTGGCCATGGCCAGGCAATCAAACAGCGATTGCGGCTTGCGCCCGGCAAAGCTGTCCAGTTCCAATTGGTTGGGGCACAGGAAATCTGCCATGGCCGCAGCCTCATCGAGCAGGAAATCGCTGACCTCCTGTGGCACGATGCAACCCTTTTCCGGGTGGCCCATCACCGGGTCGCACAGGTACAGCGCCTTCGGATTGATCGCTTTGATACGGGCCACGCCGCTAAGGATTGCACGGCCCTGATCGGCGCTGCCCAGGTAGCCGGACAGCACCGCGTCACAGTTGCCCAGCTCACCAATCGCGGCAATGCCTTCTACCAGGGCCGGAATCTGCTGCGGCGCCAACACTTCGCCCGCCCACTGTCCATACTGAGTGTGGTTGGAGAACTGCACCGTATTGAGCGGCCAGACATTCACTCCCACACGCTGCATGGGGAACACGGCGGCGCTGTTTCCGGCGTGGCCAAAGACCACATGAGACTGGATCGCAAGCAGATGAGGTGTGCGTTTCATGCGGGAGATTTCCGTAAAGCCGTTGAAATTCTGGCCGCGCAGTATGCGACTAAACGCAGCCTGTACGACAGACCGGCGACGCAGTTAAGCTGCTCTCACTTTGTTGGAGTTCATGGAATGCTGACCCTGGGAAACATCTTCGTGCTGATGCTGCTGGCGACTGGCGCCGCCTGGGTTTGGCACAACCACGGCCTGCGTGAGCGGGCACTGGAGCGGGTCAAGCAGCATTGCGCCAAGCTTGATATCGAATTGCTCGATGGTGCGGTTGCGCTCAAACGCATTGGTTTCGTCAAGGATGCCAATGGCCGGCGGCGCCTGGCACGCGTCTATAATTTCGAATTCACCGTGACCGGGGAGACCCGCCATGCCGGGACGATCACCCAATTCGGCGCCCACAGTGCGCAGATCGAACTGGCACCCTACCCGTTCGAAGCCAAGGAGCCACTGCCTAGCGCCGAAGTGATCGAATTGAGCCAATGGCGCCAGGACCACGCCACCAAGAACCGTCAGTAGCGGCAGGCTGCCAGCGCCGCCTGCAATGCGGCCACGTCCCGTGGTTCGCTGAAGATCAATTCGATACGTGAATCCCGTCGCCATTCGCTAGGTTGCCAGGTTAAAACGCTGTTATCCACAGCGTTGGCCGAGACCCAGTCTTCGCCGCTGTGGATAACCAGTTTGGCACGATGCCAGTCGAGGCTTGATAGCCAGCGATGCAGACGGCTGACATCAAATTGCTGGCTGGGGTGCCATCGCCAGCCGATACTCCACCCCCCCTCCTGGCCCTGGCTCAAACAGATGGGCAAGGCAGGATCGCTCCAGATGGCCGGCATTTGCGCGAGGCCTTCAGGCGCCGCCAAGTTATCCACAGCCGCTTGGGCCTGCGCATTCAAGCCCGGCAACTGGTCGATTGGCAGCTGAGCCTGGCGTGTCCAGTAAATCGCGCAATCGGGTAACTGCCGTTCAATCGCCTGACGCTGCGCGGCATTCAGGGCCTCATCCTTGTTCAACACCAGCAGGCCAGCACTTGCCAGCGCCGCTTGCTGTGCCTGCGGCAAGGGCTTGCCTGCTGCCAACGCCTGGGCATCCAGCACCAGCACGCTGGGCTGCACGGCCAGCACGTCTTGCCATGGCGCTTCCCGTAGTTGTTTGAGCAACTGCGCGGGATGACCCAAACCCGAAGGTTCGATAAACAGCCGATCCGGTTTGGCCTTACGCAGCAAACGGCCCAGGCCTACCTGGAACGGTGCACCATTCACACAGCACAGGCACCCACCCGCTACCTCGCCCAAGGCGACGCCGTCAGCGTCTTGAGTCAGCAAGGCAGCGTCCAGGCCGATCTGGCCAAATTCGTTGATCAGCACCGCCCAACGCTCGTTGGCCGGGCGCTGAGCGAGCAGGTGCTTGATCAGGCTGGTCTTGCCGGCGCCCAATGGGCCGGCAATCACATGGGTGGGTATGTTCTGCAACATTGGAAACATCATTCTGGCCGTGTAGAGCGTTTGATCCTACGCGGTTATGCCAGCCAATCCAGCGTCAGGATCAACCGGCGCTCATCGGCCTTGAGCGCTGGCGAACGATGGATCAGGCCATGCCCTTCGTTACCATGCCATTTGGTGCCCTTGAGCAGCGCCACCTCACCGCAGTGGATCTGCTCGATACGCTCGGTAGGTTCGGCGTCCGCCTGGCTCAGTTTGCGGCGATCCATCACACCTTCGCGCAACCATTGGCTGCCGATACCGGCATAGGTGGTGATCAGCCGAACCGGCACATGATCAACGTGAAAACGCGGGCACATGGCCTTGTCCAACAGCCGCAAACGTACGCCAATACGCTTGGCGCCGAGCAGGCAGGCAAATGCACTGACCAGCCATGACACATCGGCGATAAAACCTTCGTAACCCTCAAGATCGCGACAACTGGATGCCAGGCCCTGCAAGTTCGGCACGGCGTCCTCGTTGTCGAGCTCAATCACCAGGGATTCGGCGAGCGGCTCATTGAGCGCCACCAGCAAGGCGCCGAACTCGGCGATATGCAGGGGCAACTGACGTTGCCACAGCGCCAGGTTGACGCCATCTTCGAGGATATCGGACAGTGCCAACGGAGTTTGCCCACACGTCTGGCGGATCACGGGGCGCAGGGGGATAACCGGGGCCAGCATCAGGCGACCTGCTCATACCAAGGGCCGAAAGGATCAGGCAGCTGGCGCCAACCTTCGACACCCAGGGCCATTTCTTCATCATTGAGCAAGCAGGCATCCAGTTCCGCACGCATCAGGTTGAAGTCGATGTTTTGCCCGATAAACACCAGCTCCTGGCGGCAGTCCCCCGTGCTCAGTTGCCAGTTGCCCATGATCGCCGCCACGCTTTCCTCGTCCTGGGGCCATTGGCTTTTGGGCACAAAGCGCCACCAGCGTCCGGCAAAGCCATGGCGCATCAAGCCACCAGCCTGGGACCAACTGCCGGCGTCCTGATGTTTGCTGGCCAACCAGAAGAAGCCCTTGGAGCGCAACAGTTTGCCGTTCACCCAAGGGCGATCGATAAAGTCAAAAAACCGCTGTGGATGGAAGGGGCGGCGCGCACGGTAAGCGGTGGAGGCAATACCGTATTCTTCGGTTTCCGGTACATGCTCACCGCGCAGCTCCCGCAACCAACCCGGCGCCTGGGCAGCGCGTTCGAAGTCGAAACGGCCGGTGTTGAGGATCTTGTGCAGCGCCACCTCGCCCATGACCATCGGGATGATTTCCGCCTGGGCGTTGAGGCGCTCGAGGATGGCCATCAATTCCTCACGCTCGCGGCTGCTGATCAGGTCGATCTTGCTGATCAGGATGACGTCGGCGAATTCGATCTGCTCGATCAGCAGGTCAGTGATGGAGCGCTCATCTTCTTCGCCCAGGGTTTCGCCGCGGGAAGCCAGGCTTTCGGCGGCCTGGTAGTCGAGCAGAAAGTTCATGCCATCGACCACGGTAACCATGGTGTCCAGGCGTGCAATGTCGGCCAGGCTTTGCTCGTTTTCATCGCGAAAGGTGAAGGTTTCGGCCACGGGCAGCGGCTCGGAGATACCGGTGGATTCGATCAGCAGATAATCGAAACGCCCTTCCTTGGCCAGCTTGGCGACTTCTTCCAGCAAGTCTTCACGCAAGGTGCAGCAGATGCAGCCGTTGCTCATCTCCACCAGTTTTTCTTCGGCACGATTGAGCGTGACGTCGCGCTGCACCTCGCTGCCGTCGATGTTGATTTCACTCATGTCGTTGACGATCACCGCCACCCGCAGGTTGTCGCGGTTGCGCAGGACATAGTTGAGCAGTGTGCTTTTACCGGCGCCGAGAAAGCCGGACAACACGGTCACGGGGAGACGATTGGGCATCAGGTATTCCTCATCAGGGTTGGCCGGTCAAACTGCCCGTTTATGGCGTTCGCGCAGCTCTTCACGTTCTTTGGCTTCGATACACAGGGTTGCGGTGGGGCGCAGGAGCAGGCGTTGCAGGCCGATGGGCTCGCCGGTTTCCCGGCACCATCCGTATTCACCGCGGGCCAGCAGTTCCAGGGCATCGTCGATCTTGTCCAACAGCTTTTTTTCCCGCTCCAGTAGGCGCAACTGCCACTGGCGCTGCTCTTCAGCGCTGCCGATATCCGCCAGGTCGCTATTGGTTTCCTGCTCGCGCAGCACTTGGAACTGCGTGTCGATACGGGCCTGCAGTTCATTGCGCTGAGCCAGCAGCAGCTCGCGGAAGAAGCGCTGTTGGGCTTCATTCATGTAGTCAGCAGCCGGTTGGGCCAGCAATTCTTGTTCGGTCATGGGAATCGGTTCACGGGTGGGGCTGTGCATTTATGTTATAGTATAACAATATAAATAAGCCAACTTCCCTTGCTCCTCACGACGAAGGGCGCAATGCTTGATCACTTTCGCCCCCCGAGAAACACGATGAGATACGTGCTGTGCGCCCTGCTATTGGCAACCGCAGGACCTGCCTGCGCCCAAGTCCCAAGCCCGTTGGCCAACTGCACCCGCAGCGCCACCCTGCTGGCTTGCGTGGACCCGCTGGGCAATGCCTACAGCGTGGCGACTGCGGGCAACATCACTTACCTGCGCGGTTTCGAAGTGATCGGCAAACGCTATTGGGCACAGACCAATAGCCGCTACGGGCAACTGACGTTCTTCACCGGGTTGGCATCGGATGGCGAGGCGTGGGTTGGCTACACACGTCGCGTGGGCTGGACCACCATCAACCGGTTTTCCAGTTCAGGCGGCGCCAGCGCCAAGTTCACCTGTAACCGAATGACCGGCTGTTAAGCCTGGGTTTTCTGCTGTTCCTGCACCCAAGCCATGTAACTGTTGATGGGCGGGTTCTTCTGGAAGTACTGTTTCAACCCTTCAAAAAGCCGATCCGCCACCGCTTGTTGATGACGCGCCGTCACCAGCCGCTGGGCGTCCCGTGCATTGGAGATAAACCCGGTCTCCACCAGGATCGAAGGCACGTCCGGTGACTTGAGCACCGCGAACCCTGCCTGTTCCACCCGCTTCTGATGCAGGCTGGTGATGCTTTGCAGGCTGCCCAATACCGCGCTGCCCAGTTGCAGGCTGGAGGCGATGGTGGCGTTCATGGACATGTCGAGGATTACTCCGGCCAGCATCGGGTCCTTGTCCTTCAAATTGAGTAACGTCGTGGCGCCCAAGAGGTCTGCGCCGTTCTCGCGCTGGGCCATGAACCGCGCCGTGGCAGAGGTGGCACCGCCTTGCGACAACGCATACACCGAAGCGCCCGATGCAGTAAGCCGTGGCGCGGCGTCGGCGTGCACCGAGATGAACATATCGGCCTTGTACTTGCGGGCGATGTCCACGCGCTTGCGCAGCGGTACGAAGAAGTCGTCGTTGCGCACCAGCTTTACGGCAAAACCTTTTTCACGTTTCAAACGTTTCGCCAGCAACTGGGCGATCGACAGCACCACATCTTTTTCGCGCTGGCCCTTGGAGCCCACGGCGCCCGGGTCTTTGCCGCCATGGCCGGGGTCAACCACCACAATGATGTCGCGTTTGGGATGCGCCTTGTCCACCGGCGCCACCAAGGGCACCGGTTCAGCAGCGATTTGACGGCGCGCGTGCGTGGCGTTGGTCAGGTCCAGTACCAGGCGATGGCCTTGGCCATCCTGGGGCGGCAGCACAAAACTGTTGAGCTGCATCGGCGCGACCAAATCCAGGACGATACGCGTATCGCTCTTGCCGAAATGCCCGGAGCGGATCGAGGTAATCCCACTGTTCTTCAGCGCCAGTTGGGAAAAGTCGCCGCTGAGGCCGGCACCACTCAAGTCGATGATCAGGCGGTCCGGCGACGTCAGGGAGAACGTCTTGTATTGCACCGGGCCGCTAAGGTCGAACACCAGCCGCAGCTTATCGTCCGAACGCCACAGCCGCGCATTGCGGATCTGCGTGGCGTAGGCCCCCAAAGGCAACGTGAACAAGGGGCTGACAAGCAGTAGGTTAAGGAGCTGACGTCTGTACATGACATATACCGCAGATAAAGGAGCATCCCTACTCGACAGGACTGAACAAAGGCTGGGACAGAAATTTCATCGTGGCAGTTATTGTTATACTATAACATGACCAATCATTTCCAACGATGGACCTGCTCATGAATGCGCTGACTCTGCCGGATATCGCCGCGCAGGCTTCACGCCAAACCTTGCCACTCGACTGGGTGGGCATGTGCGGCATTGCCCTGCCTGTGCTGCTCGGCGGCCAACACCTGGCCGCTACCGCCGATGCGGGCGTAAGCCTGAACGACGGTACAGCCCGTGGCATTCATATGTCACGCCTCTACCTGGCGTTGGAAATGCTCGAACAGCAACCCCTTACATCTGCACTTTTGCGTAATGTACTGCAGCGTTTTCTCGACACACATGAAGATTTATCTAAGAACGCCTACCTGCGTATTCACACAAATCTGTTGTTAAAGCGCCCTGCGCTGGTCAGCCCTTTGGAGGGTTGGAAAAGCTATCCGGTCAGCATCGAAGCGCGTCTGGAAAATCAGATGTTCCACGTGGAACTAAAAATTGACGTTACTTATTCCTCAACCTGCCCTTGCTCCGCTGCCCTGGCCAGACAGCTAATTCAGCAGCAGTTTCTCGAAGATTTTGCCGACACTCCTCTGCAGCATGAAGACGTGTTGAGCTGGCTGGGCAGCGCCCACGGTATTGTGGCCACGCCCCATAGCCAACGCAGTACCGCGCAGTTAAACGTTCAGCTGCAGGGTGACGATCTGGCGATAGTCGACTTGATCAACGCTGCCGAAGCAGCTCTGGGCACTGCCGTACAAACCGCGGTGAAACGTGCGGATGAACAAGCGTTCGCCCTGGCTAACGGACAGAACCTCATGTTCTGCGAAGATGCCGCTCGCCGCTTGAACTTCGCCTTGAAGCGCTCGGATGCCGTCAAAGCCTTCCACCTCAAAGTGATCCACGCCGAAAGCCTGCACGCCCACGATGCGGTGGCTGAAAGCCGTTGGGCGAGAGACTTTGCATGATTACCTGCCACGCTTTGCGCTGGGGCGCCCCCGGCCAACCACTGACGCCGGCGCTGAACCTGACGCTGGAAAAAGGTAGCCTCACGGGGATTATTGGCACCAATGGCACCGGCAAAAGCAGCCTGCTCAAAGTGATCGCCGGGTTGCAAAAGCCGCTGACGGGCAAGGTGCATGTCGATGTTCCACGTCGCGGCGGCTTGTCGTTCTTGCCCCAGCAACAGCACCTGGATCGTCAGTTTCCGATCAGTTTGCAAGAGTTGGTGGCTGCCGGCTTCTGGGGCACCCAGCTGAATTCACATGAACGCAACGAGCGCCTGCACGCGGTATTGGACGACTGGTGTCTCAGCGGTTTGGAACAGCGCCCGCTGATGGCGTTATCCGGTGGCGAACTGCAACGCGCCCTGCTCGCCCGTATGAGCCTGGCCGACTCCCCCATCCTGCTGCTCGACGAACCCCACGCCGCCCTCGACGAAGACGGCCAGGCACTGTGCTGGAAACACATCCATACCTGGCACAACCAAGGCCGCACGCTGGTGGTCGTCTGTCATGACTTGGCGTCCGTGCGTCACCACACCCAGCACGTATTGCAGCTTAAAAACACCGGCTGCGTGTTCGGCCCCAGCAAAGAGCTGATCCGCCCGCAACCACAGATGCAGGTGGCCTGATGCACCTCACCGCTCACTTGTGGATGCCATTTCAGGATTTCGTGTTTATGCGCCGCGCACTGATCGGCGGGTTGGTGCTTGCATGTAGCACCGCCCCCTTGGGCGTGTTCCTGATCCTGCGACGCATGAGCCTGATCGGTGACGCCGTGGCTCACGGCATTCTGCCGGGCGCCGCACTGGGTTTCTGGTTCGCAGGGCTAAGCCTGCCCGCCCTGACCCTCGGCGGCCTCGGCGCAGGCCTGAGCATGGCCGGCCTGGCGGCGTGGATTACCCGCCGCACCGGCCTGCGCGAAGACGCCAGCCTCGCCGCCATCTACCCCATTTCGCTCGCGGCCGGTGTATTGATCCTGGGCATTGCCGGCAAACGCTTGGACCTGCTGCACCTGTTATTCGGCTCCGCCCTGGCCGTGGACGAAACCACACTGACCGGAATGCTCTGGGTGTCCAGCTTCAGCCTGATCGCCATGGCACTGATCTACAAACCCCTGCTGCTCGACACCCTTGACCCGCTGTTCCTGCAAACCGTCAGCCGCCTTGGCCCACTGGCCCACGGCCTGTTCCTGACCCTGGTGGTGCTGAACCTGGTGATCGGTTTTCAAGCCATCGGCGCACTGATGGTGGTGGGTTTGATGATGCTGCCGGCCATCGCTTCACGCTTCTGGAGCCGACGCCTGCCGGTGTTGATCGCGGTATCGGCGGTGCTGGGATGCCTGTCGGTGTGGCTGGGTTTGCTGCTGTCGTTCTACTACTCACTGCCCAGCGGCCCGGCGATCGTGTTGGTGGCGGGCGCTGGATATGTGTTGTCCGTGGTATTCGGTCCGGTGCATGGCTTATTGCGCCGCCCACCTTTGCCTACATCCTCATGAGGTGTTTCCCGATGCGCGCTCTTCTTGTGTTGTTCAGTCTGTTGCTGCCGCTGTCGATGGCTCACGCCGCAGACAAACTCCAGGTAGTCACCAGCTTCAGTATTCTCGATGACATCACCCACCAGATCGGTGGCGACCATATTCAGATCAGCAACATGGTCGGCCCGGACGCCGATGCTCATACCTATGAACCCACACCGGATGACGCCAAAGCGCTGCTCAAGGCCAAGGTCATCATCAAGAACGGTCTAGGTTTCGAGCCGTGGCTGGATCGCCTGGTCACCAGCACTGAAACCACCGCTACGGTCGTCACCGCCAGCAAAGGCGTGATCTCGCACACCATGGAGGAAGACGGCGAGACCATTCCCGACCCACACGCCTGGCACAACCTGGCCAACGCCGAAATTTATGTGAGCAACATCACCAAGGCATTGGTGACCGCCGACCCTGCCAATAAAAGCGACTACCTGCGCAACAGCCAGGCTTACCTGAAGCAAATTCACAGCCTGCTGACCGAGGCCAAGGCCAAGTTCGCTGCACTGCCGTCGGGCAACCGCCGCATCGTCACCTCCCATGACGCCTTCGGCTATTTGGGCCAGGCGTATGGCATCCAATTCCTCGCGCCCCAGGGCTTGTCTACCGAGCGTGACCCGTCGGCCGCCGAAGTCGCCGCGCTAATCACCCAGATCCGTAAAGACAAGGTCAAAGCCGTGTTTATCGAAAACATCAAGGACTCGCGCCTGCTCAAGCAGATTGCCGATGAAAGCGGCGCGCAGATAGGCGGCACGCTGTACTCCGACGCCCTCGCCGCTCAAGGCCCGGCCAGCACCTTTATCGGGCTGTTCGAATACAACCTGAACACCCTGTGCGCGGCGTTGAGCAAACCATGATCCGAAAAAACCCTTCAGGTGACCTGCCGGTCATTGCCGAGTCAGCCTACGTCGACAAGACCGCGATCATCTGCGGCAAGGTCATCATCGGCGAGAACGTCTTCGTCGGCCCCTACGCCGTGATCCGCGCCGACGAAGTCGATGCCAGCGGCGCCATGGACCCGATCACGATCGGCGCGAACTCCAACATCCAGGACGGCGTGGTGATCCACTCCAAGTCCGGCGCGGCGGTGACCATTGGCGAGTTCACCTCTATCGCCCACCGTTCCATCGTCCATGGCCCCTGCACAGTTGGCGACCGCGTGTTCATCGGCTTCAACAGCGTGCTGTTCAATTGCGCCGTCGGCGATGGCTGCGTGGTGCGCCACAACTCGGTGGTCGATGGCCGCGACCTGCCCGCGGCCTTCTACGTGCCCTCCACCACCCGCATCGGGCCTAACACCGACCTGTCGCAATTCCCGCCGGTGAGTGTCAGTGCCTCGGAGTTTTCCGAAGACGTGGCACGCACCAACGTCGACCTGGTGCGCGGCTACAAAGCCTTGCAAAACGAGTTCTGAACCATGAGTCGCCTGCTGATACGCAACGCCCGCCTGGTCAACGAGGGCCAGGTATTCGACGCCGACGTGCTGGTCGCCAATGGCCGTATCGAGAAGATTGCCGCCAGCATTGAAGGCGCTGACGAACC
Source organism: Pseudomonas sp. NCIMB 10586 (assembly GCF_023127895.1). NCBI lineage: Bacteria > Pseudomonadati > Pseudomonadota > Gammaproteobacteria > Pseudomonadales > Pseudomonadaceae > Pseudomonas > Pseudomonas sp. NCIMB 10586. The sequence goes on along the minus strand of NZ_SPKQ01000007.1, from coordinate 164,293 downwards.
GGTGGAAATCGACGCCAAAGGCCAGTGGTTGCTGCCGGGAATGATCGATGACCAGGTGCATTTTCGCGAACCCGGCGCGCCAGACAAAGGCAGTTTCTACAGCGAATCCCGTGCCGCGGTGGCCGGCGGTATCACCAGCTTCATGGACATGCCCAACACCCAGCCAGCCACTTTGAACCTGCAAGCCTTGGCCGATAAGAAGCACCGTGCTGCGTTGCACTCAGTGGCCAACTACGGCTTTCACTTTGGCGTAAGCAACGACAATCTGGATATCGTCGCCGGCCTCGACCCCTGTGAAGTGGCTGGAGTCAAAGTGTTCATGGGCGCCTCCACCGGCAACATGCTGGTGGACGACCCACGTATTCTGGAACGTTTGTTTGCCGACGTGCCGACCATTCTGCTCGCGCACTGCGAACACACTCCGAGCATCCTGGCCAACGAGCAACGCTTGCGCGAGCGCTTTGGCGAGCGCATTCCCGCTGTCGCTCATCCACTGATCCGCGACGCCGAAGCGTGTTATCGCTCGTCATCGTATGCCGTGGAACTGGCCCAGCGCCATGGCACGCGACTGCACGTGCTGCACCTGACCAGCGCCCGTGAACTCGCGCTGTTCGAAGACAAGCCCCTGGCCGAAAAACACATCACCGCCGAGGTCTGCCTGCATCATCTGCTGTTCGACGACCGCGACTATCACCGCCTCGGCCACCAGATCAAATGCAACCCGGCCATCAAGACACGCGCCGACCGCGACGCGCTGCGCCTGGCGTTATTAAGTGATCGCCTGGATGTGATTGGCACTGACCATGCGCCGCATACCTGGGCGCAAAAACAATTGGGCTATCGTGAAGCACCCTCGGGTTTACCCCTGGTGCAGCACGCCCTGCCGGCACTATTGGAGTTGGTGGCCGACGGGCATTTGCCTCTGACCACACTGGTGGCGAAAACCAGTCATCGGGTGGCCGACCTGTTTGCCATTCCTGATCGCGGTTACCTGCGTGAAGGCTATTGGGCCGATCTGGTGTTGATCAAACCTGAGCCTCAGGGCAAACCGGTCAGCAGCCAACCGATTCTCGCCCGTTGCGGCTGGACACCCTTTGCAGAGCGCAGCTTTCGTCACAGCGTGAGCACCACGCTGGTGTCCGGCCACCTGGCCTGGCACAACGGCCAGGTGGTCGACAGTTGCCAGGGCTTGCCCCTGCATTTTCTGCGTTAAGCGCGGGGTTTGACCGTACCGCAATCGTTGCCCAGCCACTGAGCGTGGCTGTCCAGGCTGCCCTTCTGCTGGATGCCGGTGGCATTGAACGTACCGTTGACGGTGGTGGTGAATTCCTTCTGGCTTTGGAAGGTCGCTACACCCGTGCCCTGGGCTTTGGGGCAACTGAAACGGAACTTCCATTGGTTGCCGGTCTTGTCAGTCACTTCCTGCTTGCAGCCCGATTGCGGGTCGGTCAGCGGGATGGAATCGGTGGCAACCTGGGCTGGGGTCAGGCACACCTGCACACCCTTACCGGCCATGTTGATGCCTTGCTTTTCGAGCATGGCGCGCTGTTCAGGAGTCATTTGTTGCTTGAGCTGACCGAGGATCAGCGACAGGTCCGGCAGGTCCTGGTTATCGACTTTCATATTACTGGTGGTCAATTCCCACAAGCCCGGCGCCAGCATCTGCGCCTGCGCCGCCACCGGCAGCGACAAACCAACAACCATGGCCAAACCAAGCAGACGAGCATTCATCGGGTAACTCCTGGGTAATTGTCGGCGTTAGACGTCGTAAAGCGGCCAGTGTTGCACGGCAAATAAAATAGCGACATTCGCAGCGGTTCATGGTCTGTTACGCACTGGACTGCCTGGAGTTACGTCGTTCATGGATTTCTTCGGCCCGCACCTGCTCGCCTACTTCATTGCCACGCTGCACGTTCTCGGGAGCCTCGCCGCAATTCACGCGGTACTGACTGTCCGCACCGCCCAAGGCTCGATCGCCTGGGCCTTGTCGCTGATGTTCATGCCTTACCTGACGCTGATCCCTTACCTGATCTTCGGCCGCAGCACCTTCGACGCGTACATCCAGGCCCGTCGCCAGGCCAACCAGGAAATGCACACGGCGATCGCCGAACTGAATTGGCGCCCGTGGGTAGAGGAAGCGCTCGCGGCGCGCAACTCCAGTGCCTATGCCTCTCTGCGAGCCATGCCCAAGCTCGGGCGCATGCCGTGCCTGGCCAATAATGAAGTGCGCCTGTTGATCAATGGCGAGGCTACTTTTGGCGCGATTTTCGAGGCGATTCGCAACGCCAGAACCGCCGTGCTGTTCCAGTTTTTCATCATCCATGACGATGAGCTTGGCCGCCAATTGCAGGTGCTATTGAAGGAAAAGGCCGCCCAGGGCGTCGACATTTACGTGCTGTACGACCGCATCGGCAGCCACGCCCTGCCCCATCGCTACGTACAATCGCTGCGCGACGCCGGGGTGCAGGTCAAGGCGTTCGCCACCCGCAGCGGCTGGCTCAATCGTTTCCAGGTCAACTTCCGTAACCATCGCAAGATCGTGGTGGTGGACGGTATCACCGGCTTTGTCGGCGGGCACAATGTGGGCGATGAGTACTTGGGCAAAAAGCCGCCGCTGGCGCCATGGCGCGATACCCATGTACAGGTCACCGGCCCAGTGGTGGCCTGCCTTCAGGAGTCGTTTGCCGAAGACTGGTTCTGGGCGGCGCGGCAACTGCCGCCGCTGATCCTGCCGGATGCCTACCCCGAAGACGGCGTGCTCTGCCAACTGCTCGCCAGTGGCCCGGCAGACCCCTATGAAACCTGCTCGCTGTTTTTCGTCGAGGCCATCCACGCCGCGACCGAGCGGGTATGGATTACCAGCCCGTACTTCGTCCCCGACGAAGCCGTATTCGCCGCACTGCGCCTGGCGGTATTGCGCGGGGTGGACGTGCGCCTGTTGCTGCCATCGCGGCCCGACCACCGTATCGTATATGCCGCCTCCAGCCTTTACGCCATCGAAGCCGTGCGCGCAGGTGTGCGGGTGTTCCGCTACAAGCCCGGGTTTCTGCATCAGAAGGTGGTGTTGGTAGACAGCGAAATCAGCGCCATTGGCAGCGCCAACATGGACAACCGTTCGTTCCGACTGAATTTCGAAGTGATGTTGCTGACAGTGGATGAGGCTTTCGCCAGCCAGGTTGAACACATGCTGCTGGACGATTTTGCCCTGTCCCATGAAGTCAGTCAGGAAGAAAGCCGCGAGACGCGACGCCTGCAACAGTTGGGGATGCGGGTGGCGCGCTTGATCTCACCGATTCTCTAACAGACAACGCAGGGAAAATGTGGGAGGGGGCAAGTCCCCTCCCACATTTGGATCTTCAGTGTTCTGGAAAATCGGGTCAGCGGTAGAGATCTTCCCGCGTCCACGGCAGTTCATGACCACCATCGGCATGGGGTTTGACTGCCAATATCTGGTGCAAGTTGATCCAGCCCCGGGCAAACGCATAAGCGCAACCGGCCAGGTACAGCCGCCAGATGCGCAGCGCCTGCTCCGGCACCATCTTCGCCGCCGCTTCCAGATTGTCTTCCAGGCGCTCGCTCCAATGGTCCAACGTGCGGGCGTAGTGCAAGCGCAAACTTTCGACATCCACCACTTCCAACCCGACCTCGCTGATCTCGGCAGTCATCATCGCCAGGTGAGGCAGTTCGCCGTTGGGAAATACGTAGCGCTCGATAAACTCCCCAGCGCCTCGGCCCACTGGGCGACCATCGGTGTGTTTGGCGGTAATGCCATGGTTCATCACCAGGCCGCCTTCACGCACGGCACCGAACAGCGTCTGACAGTACTGCGCCAGGTTGGCGTGGCCGACGTGTTCGAACATACCCACGCTCACCACTTTGTCGAAGCGGCCATCCTGGGGCAGGTCGCGGTAGTCGAGCAATTGCAGATCGACCTGATCCTCCAGCCCCTCGGCTTTCACCCGTTCCCTGGCCAGCGCCAGCTGTTCCTTGCTCAAGGTGATACCAAACACCTTGACCCCGAATTCCCGCGCCGCAAACCGCGCCAGCCCGCCCCAACCACACCCCACGTCGAGCAGGTACTCGCCCGGCTGCAGCCGCAGTTTGCGGCACAGGTGACGGAATTTGTCTTGCTGGGCCTGGTCGATGGATTCGCTGCCGGTTTCGAAATAACCGCAGGAATACGCCATGTCCTGATCCAGCCATAGTTGGTAGAACTCGTTGGACAGGTCGTAATGGTAGGAAATGGCTGCCGCGTCGGTGGCCTTGTCGTGGATCGAACGCACCGGACGGCTGCCTTCGTCGTCATCGATCAAGGCGTGGCTCAACTCGTCACATACCCTGATCACCTCGGTGATGGAGCCTTCCAGCTCCAGTTTGCCTTCGACGAAGGCTTCGCCCAGTGAATCGAGCGTTGGGTGGGTCAGCTTGGACACCATCGTGGGGTCCTTGACCACAATCGTCACACTGGGCTCAGGACCCAAGTTGAATTCATGGCCGTCCCAGAGTCGCAGACGCAACGGTAGCTGAAGATTCTGTAAGGCCGGTGGAAGTTGCGCGAGCATGAGTAATCCCCCTTGTTTCAGACGTCTGGACTGAGGGTAGACCATCCGAAGACAAAGTAGGAGGCTATCGATTTAATAGCACGTCTCTATGGGGCTCGGAGTTCGAGCAAACCGTCCTGGATCCACTGTTTCAGCCATGTGGCCGCTTGCAGCGACGCACCCTCTGAATAAGTGACTGCCAACTCTGCGCACAGTTCTGAAAAATTCCAGCCGGTAGTCACCATCCCTGCCAGTGCACAGGCTTCGTCAGGCTCCAGGCTGCGGTAGTGACACACATTCTGATGACGCCATACCAGGCAGATTTGCATCGGGTCCAGCGCCTGGCTGCCGGGAAAACCCGATGCATCCTTGCTGGCTCGCCAGATCGCCACCGTGTTGAAACGGCACAGCAAATGCTGCACTGAAGGCGCCAGGCTTACCTGCAGCGTCGGCCAGTCCCCGGGTGCCAATTGCGCCATGTCATTCACGGTCAGCGGCGTCCCCTGGGGTGCATCGAACGCCAGGGTAAACGCCCACTCCAGACGCGCCAATTCAGCCAGCGGCGCACTGTGTTCTGCGACCAAGTGCTCAAGGATAAACATCGAAAAGCGCTCACCGAGCCAACGCAGGCTGTAGTGGGCCGAGGGGTAACGACGAACGTAGGCTTCGCTCAGCGCGGCAAATTCATCATCACCCAGCCAATATCGGATAGCGCTGAAGTCATGGCACAGCACTTCCTTCAATCGCGACAGATAGGCGTTGTGGTAAATCGCCAGGCCGGTGTCCACATCCAGGGTCGGCCCCCCCAGCAAGGTAGCGGCAAAGCTGCTGTTGGCCGCGCAAGGTTCAGATAACAGGTGCTCTTCAAAAGCCAATTGCCAGTCGATCAGGCGCATAGCGATTTCCTGGCCAGGGCACTGGCTGCCAGCTCGCGGGCCTTGCTCAACTCAGTGAGCAATTCTTCGAACGGCGGGAAATGATCATCGCGCTCCAACAGCGTCGACACCGGCCCCAAATGCTCCAGGGTCTGCTGGTAAAGCGCCCACACCGGGTCGCACACAGGATGGTCGTGGGTGTCGACCACATAGTCGCCGTAGTCCATATGCCCGGCCAGGTGCAGTTGGCGGATACTCTCGGGCGGCAGGTTGCGGATAAACGTCCAGGCATCAAAGCCATGGTTACGCGCACTCACATACACATTGTTCACGTCCAGCAACAACTGACACCCGCTCAGGTGGGCCAAAGCGTTGAGGAACTCCCACTCGGTGAACTCATCAGCCTTGGAGCGCACATAGCTGGAGACGTTTTCCAGCACCAGCGGGCGCTGCAACACGTCCTGCACCTGACGCACACGACCGGCCACGTGATAGAGGCTTTCTTCGGTGTAGGGCAGCGGCAGCAGGTCATGCAGCTGATGCGCGCTGCCGCGGCTCCAGCACAGGTGATCGGAAATCCAGGCCGGCTGGATGCGCTCGGAGAGCTGTTTGATTTGCGCAAGGTAATCGGTATCGAGGGCATGGGGCCCACCGATGGACAAGGACACCCCGTGCATTACCACGGGGTAACGCTCGGCTATCGCATCCAGGTAGTACAAGGCTTTGCCGCCCTGCACCAGATAATTCTCGGAGATCACTTCGAACCAATCCACGGCCGGCGACTGTTCGAGGATCTGCTGGTAGTACTCACTGCGCAGCCCCAGGCCGTAACCGAGGCTCGAAAAAGAAGTGGGCATAAGACGCTCCAGGAAAAGTGTCCGCAGCGACGGGGGGCGGTCGCTGCGGTTGCACTCGGTTGCCGTTACTCGCCGACGGTACCGCCCTTCTCGTCGCACATCGCCTTGCTCATGGACAGGAAGCCCTGGCCTTTGCAGGAACCTTGACCTTTGCACGCGTGATCTTTGGTCTTGCAGTCGTTCTGCCCTTTACAAGCGTTGACGCCATAGCAATGCACAGTGGCATCGGCTGCGTGTGCCTGGGTGGCCACACCGGCAAACATAGTGGCGGCAGCCATCGCGAGGGCGGCGCCAGCAGCAGCGGATTTAATGCTCATTGTTGTATTCCTCATGATCAGTGGTGAAGTCGGTCCGAACGGATTGTTCAGTCTCGACACACCACTAGAGTGAGGGCCCCCATTGGCGTTACAGCCGTGTGCAAATATTTCTGAAATTATTCATCAAGCTTCAACAGCGGCTCCTGGAAGCGTAATAACCGCCCAGCGTTACCCAGCACCAGCAAGGTACTGAGGTTATGCAGCACCGCCGCAATCATGGCACCCGCCGCGCCCAGCCAGCCAAAGGCCGCGAACACCACAATGGCCAACGTCCAGCCCAGGCCGATGATCACGTTCACCTGCAACGTCTGCCGGCACTGGCGGCTCAAGCGCACGCAGGTACCCAGGCGGCGCAAGTCGCTGCCGATCAACACCACGTCCGCCGATGCGAGTGCGATATCGGCACCGCCCGCCCCCATCGCCACACCAACCACACCGGCCTTGAGCGCCAACGAATCATTGATGCCATCGCCCACCACCATCGGCCGGAAGCCGCTGCTGATTTCACCCAGCACGCGGTTGAGCTTGTCTTCCGGCAAGGCTTGGGCTTCGACATCACTGATGCCCACCTCCAGCGCCAGGCTGTCGGCCACGCTTTGGCGGTCGCCGGTCAGCAGCAACTGGCGGCCCAGGCCCAAGTCACGCAACTCTTGCAGGGCCTGGCGCGCCTCCGGCTTGACGCTGTCGGCCAGCAACAGCCAGGCCAGGAAATCACCGTTCAACGCCAACCCGGCAATAGGGCCGTCATGGTTGGGAACGCCGCTGGTGACGATGCCCAATTGTTCGAACAACTCCGGCCGCCCCAGCGCCGCTTCGCCCTGTTCGGTCTGTGCGACCACGCCCAGGCCCTGACGCTCGCGAATGTCGGTGAGCGCCAGTAACTGCTCCTGAGTCGCCAACCCCGCCAACGCTCGGCTGACCGGGTGACTGCTCGCCGAGCCGAGGCTGGCCGCCAGGTTCAGCAGCTCCTGGCGATCCGGTGCGGTGGTCTCGATGGACTGCAAACGCAGGGTGCCAAAGGTCAGGGTGCCGGTCTTGTCGACCACCAACGAGGTCAGGTCAGCCAATTCTTCGAGAAACGCCGAGCTGCGAATCAGAATCCCATGACGCGCCGCCACGGCGATCCCGGCAATCGCCGTGGCCGGCGCCGACAGCACCAAGGCACACGGGCACGCCGCCACCAGCACCGCCAGCATCGCCTGCGCATCGTTGGTGACGAACCAGGTGACCGCCGCCAGCAACAGCACCAACACCATATAGCTACCGGCATAACGCTCCAGCAGCCGCGTGATCGGCGGCTTGGAGCGCTCGGCGTTCTGCATCAGTGCGATGACTTTGCCCAGGGTCGATTCGTTGCCAGTGCGCGTCACTTCAAGGCGCAGCAGACCATCAAGGTTGATCGCGCCACCAAACACCTGCACACCCGCGCTGGCTTCCAACGGCACCGACTCACCGGTGATTGGTGCCGTGTCCAGGCTCGCCTGGCCGGACAGCACCACGCCATCGGCCGGCACGCGGTCGCCGGCGCGCACTTCGACGATATCACCGGGGTTCAGCGTGGCGTTATCCACTTCGGTGATGGTTCCGTCAGCCTGTACCAAACGGGCGTGGCTGCGGGTGAGTTTGCCCAGGGCATGGATCGCCTCCTGGGAGCCGATCACGCTGCGCTCTTCCAGCACATGGCCGAAGATCATGATGATCGGCAACAACGCGGCGGTGAGCAGATCGCCGGTGGCCCAGGCGCCAAGCATGGCCAGGGCAATCAGTTGGTCAGTGATGCCGTGCAAGCTGGGAAAGCGCAGGCTGTACCAGGCCGAACGCATTACCGGCACCGCCACCAACAGCGATGCCACCCCCAGCAGCAATTGGCTCACACCGTTCTGGTCCGGCGCCAGCCAGCGCCACACCAGGCCCAGCACGAGCAACCCAAGGGCGAGCATGGCCAGGGTCAATTGCCGGGCAGCGCTGCGCTGTTCGGCCGAGGTCAGCATGGGTGCGCTCATTGTTCGGCTCCCTGGATGATCAAGCGGGAGTCGTCTTTGGGATCGACGGTGGTCACGGAACCCGCCTGGCCGAGAATCTTCGGCAGGCGTTCGCGGTATAGACGCAACAGCAAGCCGGGGTCTTTGACCTGGGCGAGGCTGGCGACGGTAGCGGTTTGCGCCTGGGCATTGGCCAAGCGTTCGCTGGCCTGGGCGTGGGCGACTTGCACCTGGCGGTCAGCCTCCTGATTCGCGGTCTGGGTGAGTTTTTCCGCTTCGGTGCGGGCGTTGGCCACCGCTTTATCCGCTTGCTGGCTGGCAGTCAGCACTGCGTTGAAGGCATTCACCGCCGGGCCCGGCAGGCTCGATTGCACATCGACGCGGGTGACTTCGATGCCCAGGCCCAAACCGCTGGCGGCCAAATCGGCCAGGCGTTTATTGATGCCTTGCACCAGATCGCCGCGCAGGCGCTCGCGGCGTTCGGCGGCGCCGTTGTCGCTGCCGATCAGTTCCGGGCGTGCTACCAGGATGGTGTCCAGATCCCGCGCTGCCGTCAGGGCTACTGCACTGCGCGTCACCAACCGATCCAGCGCGGGCAACACGTGGTCGCCCTGCAACACGAAGGCATAGGGCTCGGTCACCTTGTAGAACACCCGCACATCCAACTGCACCACCCCGGCATCGCCGGTCAGCAGGTAGCCGGAACCGGCCAGGGCATCGCTCAACGGCGTAGCGAAACTGGCCACGCGATCAGCCTGCAGCGCCGCGTCGGAACGTAGCAGGTTCTCCACTCGGCGCTCGATCACCCGGTCCGCCGCCGGCAACAACACCACCTGCTCGAACGGCTGCGGCCAGGCCAGCAACAGCCCTGCGTTCTGAATGCGATCAAGGGCGCCGAAGTGCAGGACCACCGCGCGATTCTGCGGGTCGATCTGGCGCACATTGGAAAAGGCCCAGGCCAACGCCGCCAACACAGTGACCGCGTACAGCGCCAGGAAGGTCAGGCGCCCGGCCTGAATCCAAGGGCTGTCGGGACTGCCGCGTTCGCTCATGGCTGGATGTCCTTCGGCCCATCCACCAGGGCGCGGAACGGCGCGGCGTCGGTGCGCAGGATGATTTTGGTACCCGGCGTGACCACCGTGCCCAAGGTATCCAGCGAGCGCAGCAGGTTGTACAGCTGCGGATTACCCGCGTAGGCACGGCCATAAATCTGCGCGGCTTCTACCCGCGATTGCGCTTCGATATCGGCGGCTTTCACCGTCGCATCGGCCTGCACAATGCGCGCATCACGCTCGGCGGCGGAGCGGATTTGCGCCGCTTCGCGCTTGCCCACGGCGGTGCGTTCAGTGGCGATGGTTTCCCGCTCGGCGCGCATACGATCAACCGTGGCGGTGAGTGTCACCGAAGGCAATGTCAGGCGCTCGATGCCGACCTGCGCCACGCGCACGCCGTAGGTGGCGAGCAATTGTTGATCAATCTGCTGGCGCAACTGCGCTTCAAAATCGGCGATGCGCACTTGGCTGGCGTCGGTGTTGATCAAGCTGGACAGGTCAAAGCTGGCCGCCGTGGTTTCCAGCGCCGAGCCGACGAAGGTGCGGATCTGCCGCGCCGCTTCGTCCGGCTGGTTCTGCACTGCGCGCATGAAGCGCTGCACATTGTCGGCATCGCCCTGCACCTGCCACGCCACATAGGCCTGCACGATAATCCGCAGGCCATCGCGGGTGCCCACATCCTGCAAGCCGCTGGACGTGGTGCGCAGGCGCAGGTCCACCGGGATCGCCGCTTCGAATGGCGCCGGCCAGCGCCAGCCCAGGCCCGGCTCCAACAGCACTCGCGCGGGGTTGCCGAAGCGGGTAATCACCGTGGCCTCGCCGGAGCGCACCTGCACCAGGCTCGCCGCTGCCACGGCAAACAGCACCAGTAACGCCGCCCAGGCCATGCGCCGCCAAGGGAAAGGCCCGGCCGCTTTTTCATCACCATGGTGGTGATGGTGGTGGCCGTGATGATGGTGATGACCGTGATCGTGAGAATGAGCGCTCAACAGACAGACTCCTTATTGAACGGCTTTGCGCGGCGCCAGTGGATCGGCGGGCAAAGTAAAAGAACGCAGATCAATCGTCGGCGCGCTGTCGGCGCCCAAACGATGATCCAGAATAAGCAGCTTGGCGTGGGCCAGGCCCAGGCTCAGTTGGCTCAGGTACTGTTCCAGCACGAAAGCCTGGCCCGCAGCGGCATAGGCTTTTTGTTCGGCGGCAAAGCGCAGGTTCGCCGCTTGGGCGCCGGCATTCACTTCGCGGGCGCCGGCCTGGGCCTGATCACGGACGGTGCTGGCTTGCAGCAGCGCCTGGTTGGTCTGCTCGCTGGCCGCGCCACGTTCACGGGCGATCAGTGCCTGGGCGCCGATCTGGGCGGCTTGCACACCGTGGTAAGCATTGGCGGCGCCAGCCGGTGGGTGGATCGCTTCAACCACCGTGGCGAGGATTTCCACCCCGCTGTCGAGGGTGTGCAGGTCTGCTTGCACCGTGCGGCCAATCTCGTCGGCGAGGCTGGTGCGTTGTTCACCGAGCAATTCGTCGAGAGTGCGCGAGGCAAAGTCATGCACCAGGATGCGGCTGGCGGTGCTGCGGATCAGGGTGGGTATGTCCGCGCTGTTGTAAGTGGCGGCAAGCGCAGCCTGGTCGGTGAGGCCGATGCGGTAGACAAATCGCACGTCCATGTTGACGATCTGGAAGCCCTGCTTATCGCCGCTGCTGCTGGCGATGACCTGGGATTTGTCATTCACATGGCTGGCGTCCCACAGGCGGTTGGCAATCAACGGCGCCGGGCCTTCGGCAGCGGCCAGCTCCGGTGTGGCGGCTTCGCTGACGCTGGTCGCCAACTCATGCACCACGCCGTTCTCCACGTTGAGTACGCGACCCAGCGGCCACGGCAAACCCGTATGCAGGCCGGGGCCGAACACCTCGACCGGTTTGCCGAAGCGCTCATAAATCCCACGCCCTTGCAGGGGGACTTCATGCACGCCGGTCAGCGCCCAACCTACCGTCAGCACCACCAGCAACACCGGCAGGAAAGCCCGGCGCATGTAGGTGAAGGCCCAGATCTGGCGCAGGTCGATGCCAAAACGGTTGTGCAATTCATGCTGCAACGCCAGCAACGGTTGTGGCGGCCAACGCAGCAGGCCGGCGATAAAACTCTGCGCCATCAAGCGCGGCTCAAGGCGCGGCTGGCGCGGGCTGAACAGCGACAGCACGCCCCGCAGCAGGAACTCCAGCGCCACCAGCGCCGGCAACAGGCCGACGAGTGTCGCCAGACGCAGCGGCCACACCGACTCGGCATTGGCAAACAACAGGCAGATGGCACTCAGCACCAGGCAGATAATCGCCACCCGACTCAACTGCGCCAGCTGTGAAGCTTCCGGCCACTGGGCGGCGGTTTCCTGGGCCAGGCGACGCTCGAACACCAGCAAGCCAAAAGCCAGCCCCAATGCCAGCGCCGCACCGATGCTGGCGGACTGACCGATGGCCGCAGCAGGCAAGGCCAGGTTCCAGAACTGGATAACGCTGACCAACGCCAGCAACGACCAGCCCGCCAACCACAGCACCGGTGCGCCAACCTGTGCCAGCAGGCCGTTGCCGAAACGGTTGATCAGCCCCTTGTGCCAGGCAGTGGGCTCAATGGGTTGCTCAATCAACTCAGCGCTCGGCACCTCCATCGCCTGGGCACGCCAATCAGCCACCCACCAGGCCGACTGCAACCCGGCCACCAACAGCAGCAGGGCCGAAGCGCAGTTGATCAACACCACCGGCCAGATCGACAGTGGCGCAAACAACGCCACGAACAGCGCCAACACCCATCCGCTGATCGCCAGGGTCGTCAGGCTGATACCCGCTTGGCGTAACCGACGGGCATGGAACAGCCCTTGCTGAAAACGCGCCAGGCCTTCTACCGAAGCGCCGTCAGCTTCTAAATCCACCTGCATCCGCTCAATGCCCACTTGCACACAATTCGTTACGATATAACACGAAGCGTGAAATTTTTGTTCGCTTTTGCATCCACTCTGAATCCCTTGTGGGAGGGGGCTTGCCCCCGATAGCAGTGTGTCAGTCGACTGATTAGTTACTGATACACCGCAATCGGGGGCAAGCCCCCTCCCACATTTGTTTTGCTGTGCTCTCTGGAGTGTGACTAACCCCCTATAAACACGAGCCATCACTGGTGTCGGCTGCGATTAATCGGCACACTCCGAAACAGCTTTTCGCGGGTTCACGGACAAGGAAGCGCCACCCCATGATTTCCATCTACCAACTCAAACCGCGGTTTCAAAACCTGCTGCGCCCGCTTGTGCAGCGCCTCTACGACAACGGCACCACCGCCAACCAGATCACCGTGCTGGCCGGCGTTATTTCCCTGCTGGTGGGGTTGTTGATCGCAGGCTTCGCCCAACACCTCTGGCTGTTTGCGCTGATCCCTTTATGGATGATCGTGCGCATGGCCCTCAACGCCATCGACGGCATGCTCGCTCGAGAATTCGGCCAGCAGTCACGCCTCGGCGCTTACCTCAATGAACTGTGCGATGTGATCGCCGACAGCGCGCTGATCCTGCCCTTTGCCCTGATCCCCGGCGTGAGCCCGGTGCCGGTGGTGCTGGTGACACTGCTTGCGGTCTTCAGCGAGTACGCCGGTGTGTTGGGGCCGATGGTGGGCGCCTCGCGTCGCTATGACGGGCCGATGGGCAAGAGTGATCGGGCTTTTGTACTGGGTGTACTGGCCACCGGCGTGGCGCTGGGCTGGCTCGGCGCCGGTTGGGTCGAGGCGGTGATGTGGCTGGTCGCCGCCCTGCTCGCCTATACCTTGGTCAACCGGGTGCGCCAAGGCCTCAAAGAACAGCCACAAACTCCCCCTTCTGCATAAGGATTTTGCGATGCGCGAACAGCAAGTGCACACCTTCAGTACCCATGATGGCGTCGAGCTTTTCTACCGGCACTGGCCGGCCACGGCAGACGCCGGGCCGCGCAAGGCAATCCTGTTGTTCCATCGCGGCCATGAGCACTCCGGACGTATTGCCCACCTGGTGGATGAACTGGACTTACCGGGGTTTGATTTCTTCGCCTGGGACGCCCGCGGCCACGGCCAATCCCCCGGCGAGCGCGGCGACAGCCCCAGCTTTGCCACCAGTGCCCGTGATGTGCAGACCTTCTGCGACCATATCGGCGCCACCTACGGCATCGAAGAGCAAAACCTGGCCGTGATCGCCCAAAGCGTCGGCGCAGTGATCGCGGCCACCTGGGTTCACGATTACGCGCCGAAGATCCGCGCCCTGGTGCTCGCCTCGCCCGCCTTCAAGGTCAAGCTGTACGTGCCCTTCGCCCGCCCGGGCCTGGCCCTGATGCGCAGGTTTCGCGGCAACTTTTTCGTCAACAGCTACGTCAAGGCCAAGTTCCTCAGCCATGACCCGGAACGGGTGGCGTCCTACGACAGCGATCCGCTGATCACCAAGGCCATCTCGGTGAATGTACTGCTTGGCCTGTACGAAGCGGCCGACCGGGTTGTAGCCGACGCCCTGGCGATCCAGGTGCCTACCCAGTTGCTTATCTCAGGCTCCGATTTTGTGGTGCACCGTAAACCCCAGCAGCAATTTTTCGACCGCCTCGGCAGCCTGAAAAAAGAGCTGCATATCCTCCCTGGGTTTTTCCACGACACCCTCGGTGAACGTGACCGAGCCGTGGCCGTGAGCAGCGCCAAACGCTTTATCTTGCAGAACTTCGCACACCCGCTGGACCGCGCCTCTCTACTGGACGCCGACAAACTTGGCGCCACCTGCGCCGAATCCGAATCCCTTGCCGCGCCACTGCCACGCAATTCCCTGCGCGACCTCTACTGGCGCATGACCCGCGCCAGCATGGGCCTGGGCAAGAACCTGTCGGACGGCGTGAAACTGGGCTTCGACACCGGTTTCGACTCCGGCAGCACGCTGGACTACGTGTATCGCAATAAGCCTACCGGCAAGGGCGGGCTGGGGCGGATGATCGACACCAACTACCTCAACTCCATTGGCTGGCGCGGTATTCGCCAGCGCAAGCTGAACGTCGAGGAACTGCTGCGCCTGGCCATGACCAAGCTGCGTGACGAGCACCGCGAGGTCCGTATCGTCGATATCGCCGCCGGCCACGGCCGTTACATCCTTGAAGCCTTGCAGGGCGTATCGCCGTTGCCGGAGTCGATCCTGCTGCGCGACTACAGCGACATCAACGTGCGCGACGGTGGCGCGCTGATTCGCGAGAAGGGCTTGGGGGACATCGCCCAGTTCATCAAAGGCGATGCGTTCGACCGCGCCGACCTGGCTGCCCTGGACCCCAAGCCGACCTTGGCCGTGGTGTCCGGGTTGTATGAGTTGTTTGCCGATAACGCCATGGTCGGCGGTTCACTGGCGGGCCTGGCCGAAGCTGTGGAACCTGGCGGTTACCTGGTCTACACCGGGCAGCCGTGGCACCCGCAGTTGGAGCTGATTGCCCGCGCGCTCACCAGCCACCGCCAGGGCCAGGCCTGGGTGATGCGTCGGCGCAGCCAGGCGGAAATGGACCAGTTGGTTGAAGCCGCGGGCTTTCGCAAGATCACCCAGCGCGTGGATGAGTGGGGCATTTTCACCGTGTCCCTGGCACAGAAGATCTGAACATGCGCGAACCCGGTTTATTGAAACCTGCGGTGCTTTGGCTGCTGCTGTTGGCGCCGCTGTTTTTCAGCACCTATGGCTTTGCCACCTGGGTCACCAGCCAGCGCAGCGACGTCGGCACGCTGGTGTTCGGCTGGGAAAGCCATATGCCGTTCTGGGCCTGGACCATCGTGCCCTATTGGTCCATCGACCTGCTCTACGGCTTCTCTCTGCTGCTGCCCAATACACGGCATGAGCTGAAACAACATGCACTGCGCCTGCTGAGTGCGCAGGTGATTGCCGTCAGTTGCTTCCTGATCTGGCCATTGCGCTTTACCTTTGAGCGGCCAGAACTGGACGGCGTGTTTGGCTGGCTATTCGCGGTGCTGGCCGGTTTCGACAAACCGTTCAACCAGGCGCCTTCGCTGCATATCGCATTGCTGGTGATCCTGTGGGTCATGTACCAGCGGCACACCCAGGGGGTCTGGCGCTGGGTGGTGCACGGCTGGTTTGCGCTGATCGGCATCTCGGTGCTGACTACTTATCAACATCACTTTATCGACTTACCCACAGGCGCCCTCGCGGGGTGGCTGTGCGTGTGGTTATGGCCGGTGGAGCACCCGAGCCCGTTGTCGAGTGCGTGGTTGACGCGAGATAACCAACGCTGGCGCCTGGCTGTGCGCTATGGGCTGGGCACGCTATTGCTGGTGGCACTTGCCCTGGTACTGGGCGGCGGCTGGCTGTGGCTGCTGTGGCCAGCAGTTTCCCTGGGTTTGATCACCGCCAACTACCTTGTGATCGGCGCGTCGGGCTTTCAAAAACGTGCGGATGGCCGCCTTACGCCTGCAGCCCGCTGGTTGTATGCGCCTTATTTAGCGGGTGCGTGGGTCAATTCGCGGCTGTGGACACGCAAACATCCACAGCCGGACCTGATTGTGGATAACGTCTGGCTGGGGCGCATTCCTACGGCCAGCGAGCAGGGCTCGTTCAGGGCCATTGTCGATCTGTGCGCCGAACTGCCGATTAATCCACTGGGCCGCGCTTATGCCTGCGTGCCGGTACTGGACCTCGTCACCCCAACA
Source organism: Pseudomonas sp. NCIMB 10586 (assembly GCF_023127895.1). Classification (NCBI taxonomy): domain Bacteria; kingdom Pseudomonadati; phylum Pseudomonadota; class Gammaproteobacteria; order Pseudomonadales; family Pseudomonadaceae; genus Pseudomonas; species Pseudomonas sp. NCIMB 10586. The sequence continues at coordinate 147,990 of NZ_SPKQ01000007.1, read as the reverse complement.
GCCGACGAATGCCTGGAAGCCGCACACGCCATTGAACGCCTGCGAACGAGCGGCCCCTTGCTGGTGTGCTGCGCCCTCGGTTACTCCCGTAGCGCCACTGCTGTTGCCGCCTGGCTGCTGAATACTGGCCGAGCCGCCACGGTCGATGAAGCACTGGCTATTATTCGTACAGCACGGGCCACTGTGGTCCTGCACCCCGCACACCGTAAAGCGTTGGAGGGTTTGCACCATGCACCCTGATATGGAACTCCAGATAGTTGCCAGCCTGCTACGCCGTGGCCGTTCCCTGGATCAGTTATCCACAGGCCTGACGTTGCTCGGCATACTGTTCGGCCTCGCCCAATTGTTGTTGGCCAGTATCTCGACGATCTGCCTGCTGCTGGCCCTGTGGATGATCGTGCTGGGCCTGCTGCAAAAGTACTGGGCGCTGCGAGTGGCCTTCGACGCCGACCTGTTCGCCATGCTGGCCCGCGACGTTACCCGCACTCCAGACCTTGACCAGGCCCTGCAAACCCTCGGCCTGCAATCGTCCAAGCGAGCCGGTCGGCCGTGGACCGAACGCCGCCGTGGCGCCCTTAAACTATTGCGTAAACAAGCCTGGTTGCTGGGCGCGCAAGCGCTGCTGACCTTGGGCGTCATCCTCGCCAGCCCTTGGCTGCCTTTCGCCGGATAAGGAATTCCCATGTTCGAACCCGTGGTCGCCACGCTGATTACCTCCATGGCCCGCACCGTCACCGGCGCTCGCAGCCTGTGGCTGGGGTGCGCGCCAGTACCGGTGCAACGCATCTATTTCGCCAACCACAGCAGCCACGGCGACTTCGTGCTGGTGTGGGCGTCGCTGCCGCAGAACCTGCGCAAATTCACACGCCCGGTGGCCGGCAGCGATTACTGGAACAAGAGCGCGCTGCGCCGCTACATCATCAACCGGGTGTTCAATGGCGTGCTGATCGACCGCGAGCGCAAGGACCCTGTGGATAACCCATTACTGCCCATGCTCGCGGCTTTGGAACGCGGTGACTCGCTGATCATCTTTCCCGAAGGCACGCGCAATCTCGACGAGGGTTTGCTGCCGTTCAAAAGCGGCTTGTATCACCTGGCAAAGAGTTACCCACAGGCCGAACTGGTTCCCGTGTGGATAGCCAACCTCAACCGGGTCATGCCTAAAGGGCGCGTGCTGCCGCTACCGTTGTTATGCACAACCAGCTTCGGTGCCCCTCTGCAATTGGCAGAAGGCGAAGACAAAGCCGCCTTCCTTGCTCGCAGCCGCGACGCCCTGCTCGCCCTTGCCCCGGAGCATTCCTGAGATGGATAGCCAAACCCTGATGTTATTCGGCGGCATCGGCGCGATCCTGGTCATCGCCTCGCTGATCGGCCTGATCCTCAAGCTGCGCACCCGTGGCAACCCGAATGCCGTGATCGACAACCTCAACGCCCGCATCAACGCCTGGTGGGTGATGGTGGTGGTAATCGGCATCGCCTTCTGGTTAGGCACCGGCGCGGTGATCCTGCTGTTCTACGCCGTGTCGTTCTACGCCCTGCGTGAATTCCTCACTCTCACACCCACCCGGCGCAGCGACTACCCGGCCCTGGTGGCCGCGTTCTACCTGGCCCTGCCGCTGCAATACCTGCTGATCTACGCCGACTGGTATGGGCTGTTCTCGATCTTCATCCCGGTGTACGTGTTCCTGCTGCTGCCGATCCTCGCCTCCCTTGGCGGCGACAGCACACACTTCCTGGAACGCGCCTCGAAGGTGCAATGGGGGCTGATGATCGCGGTGTTCTGCGTGTCCTTCGTCCCTGCCCTGCTGACGTTGGACATCCCCGGCTACGAAGGCCGCAACCTGTTGTTGATCGCCTACCTGGTGATCGTGGTGCAACTCTCGGACGTGCTGCAGTACGTATGCGGCAAGCTGTTCGGCAAACACAAGATCGCGCCCAACCTCTCGCCGTCGAAAACGGTGGAAGGGTTTGTGGGCGGGATTCTGCTGTCCTCCTTGATCGGCGCGGCGCTGTGGTGGACCACACCGTTCAATCCCTGGCAGTCGTTCCTGATCGCGCTGCTGATCAACTTGCTGGGCTTTGCCGGCGGGATTGTGATGTCGGCGATCAAGCGTGACCGCGGCGTAAAAGACTGGGGGCACATGATCGAAGGGCACGGCGGGATGTTGGATCGGCTGGATTCGGTGTGCTTTGCGGCACCGATTTTCTTTCATCTTGTGCGGTACTGGTGGACGTGACCCGCCCCGGCGCTGATACAGCAAAGCCACCCATTCGTGGAATGGCCCCACGCTCTCCTGGAACGTCTCGCGGTTGGGCAGTTGCCACTGTGCCATGGGCATCCCGGATGCATAAGGTCACTGCCTTGCGCAGGGGTAAAGGGCGGGCGCGCATCCAAAATAGAAAAAGGGCTGTTGAAAACAGCCCTTTTGATCGGGATTAAAAATCCGTCTCGGTTCACCCAGTAAACGCTAGAGTCAGGCGTTTAAGTCGAGTTTAGAAACTGTCTCAACTCAGCGTTACCTGCGCGCATATCCATTGGCCCAGTGTGGTGCAATGAAACTCATTGCACCACTACCGACCTTAGATCAGAACTGGAAAGTGAACCCCAAGTTGACCGCGCTGCCACCACCATGACTTGAAACCAGTCCGGTGTAGTTAAGAGACACCTGCGTGTCCTTGGTCATGGCCATCTCTGCCGAGGCTTTGACCACCGCACTATCACGGGACACTGGCACGCTGTTCACCGCAAACGCAGCTTCGCTGCCGACAAATTTCAAGGAACTTTCACGGTCCAGCTCTGCGTACTGATGCTCCCAACCCAACTCACCGCGCAGTTTCACCGAGCGAGTCGAACTCACTGGCAATTGCATCTGCCCACGCAGACCGACCGTCGAGACGACAGCATCCTGACTTTGCTTACTGGCGTGCAACGCCGTCGCTTTCCCACGTTCTTTGAATGCGTCGCTCTGAAAGTTAATGTAGGTCAGATTTGCAAAAGGCTCGAAGGCTGACCAGCCGGTATAACCGACTTCACCAAATACCTGATCCGTTCGTGCGTTATAGACAGCTTTTTGATGAGCCGATTGGCTGCCGTATCCCACGTTACGCGAGGTGTCAAAGTGGTGCCAAGTGCTCGCTCCTCCGAACCGTAGGGCGATGCTATCGAAGCGTTTACCCCCATAGATCGACAGGTGATAGTTGTCGCTATTGGCCGACTTTCTGGAGGCTCCCTTCAGATCGGTCTTGGTGTAGCCCGTCGCCCCGCCGATTCGCCATCCATCGCCGATGTCAGTGTCCAGACCGAGCAGCACGCCAGTGGTAGAGGTGCTGTAGCTGGCGGCGTTGTGATCGGAGTCGAGTTGCGTGTGACCTCCGAGTAATTGCACCCAGCCGCCGTTGCTACTGTCGACTTGAATTTTTGCATCTGGATTCAGCGCTTGCGCCTGTTGTAGGCGAGCATTCACCGCATCACGAACATAACGACTGTCGGCGATCTGCGCAGCGGCGGCATCAGCATGAACCTGGCCATCAAGTTGCTTGAAGGCCTGGCGGGCCTGTTCAGCGGAGTTGAAGGTCAAAAGGCTCTCATACACAGGGTTTCCCAGGGCTAAAGTGTCAGCCACGGCTGCAACCGCACGCTCGTTTTTAGTCTGTGCAACGCTGGCAAAGCTGGTGTTGTTGCGCTTAATAGCAATGCTCATAGCCGTCATATCGGGCACTGGCTGAACAGGTGCTACACCCACGGGTGACAGGACAGGCGCGGGAGCAATCGCTACATCAACGCTTGCTTTCGGTGTTACGGGCTCAGCAGGGGCAGGCGCAGCAACAATCTGTGCGCCAGCAACTGGCGGAACGGTTGTTTCCGGTGCCCCGGGCTCAGCAGGGGCAGGCGCAGCAACAATCTGTGCGCCAGCAACTGGCGGAACGGTTGTTTCCGGTGCCCCGGGCTCAGCAGGGGCAGGCGCAGCAACAATCTGTGCGTCAGCAACTGGCGGGACGGTTGTTTCCGGTGCTCCGGGCTCAGCAGGGGCAGGCGCAGCAACAATCTGTGCGTCAGCAACTGGCGGAACGGTTGCTCCCGGTATTGCGGACGCAGCAGGGGGCGCAGCAGGGACGGGAGGCCCATTAAGCAATTGCTGTGTCCGCGGAACGCTTATCTGACTGTCCAGGAACAGATAATTCGGCGTGATGGATGCAAACTGACCAACGATGCCTTTTTTGGCTGTAAGAATATTGAAGGTCTGGCCAACCAGCGTTTTTGCCTCGTCTTCCGTCAGGAGGTTGGAGCGGTTCTCCAATGACACCCTGACTTCACCGCCATTGAGGGTCGCGACACCGGCACTATCGATCAGGTCACTGCGCCCGTTGGGGCCGACTTCGACGGAATAAACTGAGCCCGCATCAAATGTCACATCACCGGTGTGCAGCGTACCGATGGAGTTACCCGGCGCTATCCTGCCTCCTGCGTTGATTGTCAGAGCACCCAACGTGCCTATACCACCCAGCGTAGCGCCCGGGCTCACAGTGACGGGGCTTTCCAGGCGGGCATCCGGATGATCACTGTCGCCAATGACAAGATGCCCATCCCGAACCAGAGTTGCACCGGTATAGCTATTCTGACCATTAAGGATGAGCCCACCGCTACCTGATTTTGTGAGCCCGCCGGAGCCCTCTATCGAGCCGTCATAGCGTGTATTGACGCTCTGGTCCAGGGTGAGCGACCCCGTTCCAAGCCGGACCGCGCCCCCCTTGCCTTCGAGCTTCGAAGCGATTAGATCGAATCCGTTGAGATCAAGCGCTCCACCATTGATGGAGTAAGCGGTGTTGTTCACGAACCCAACGCCTGTGTCAGCCCTGAGGATACCCTCCTCGACCAACGTTCCACCCGTATAGCTGTTGGGGCCTGAAAGCGCCAATGTTCCGGCCCCCAGTTTCGTGAGGCTGCCCGTGCCCGTCACGGCTTTCTTAGCAGACACCACGAGGCCGGATTCGGCAATATCGATCCATCCTTGCTGTTCGAGAACGATCTCACGATCGAGCTCAGGCATGGACAGCCCTGCTACCATGAGCCCGCCATTGGCAAGCCGCAGTTTAGCCTTGCTCCCTCCCAAAGCTTTATCCTCATCAACGACGAGAAGGCCCCCGTCCTTTACCAGGGTTTCACCGATAAAAGAGTGATTGTCGATACAGTAATCATCGACAGCCCGCTGAAGCTTGCTTTTGCTACCGTTGCAATTGAGCAGATCCATTTTCTCTGGAAGAGTCAGCAACGTTAAAGTGGGATTACCTGCCTCATCCGAAACTTGTCCAAGATAAACATCATTACGATAGTTATTGCGAACAAGATTAAATTTTTTGTTTCTCCCCGCAAAGTTGTAAGCATCGGCTCCCCATACAAGGCGTGTTTTTTCTTTTTTGTCTGCAATGTCTTTGTACACTTCAAGCTGCGGCCCTACCCAGCGCAGATTCTGCGCCACGGGTTCGTGGTCTGAAAGAGAGTCCTTATTATTAGGCAGCTTGGCTTGCTTGCTAAGATTACCTGATGGCTTACCATCATCAGCAATCTCAATCCATTTGGCAAAAGGTCGAGAGACCATGATGTGATCAATGGTCGCACGGTCCCAGCTTGGAGATGTGTTAGTCCAATTCTCCCCATCACTTGTCCACGTTGCACGCTGATCACCTACTTGACTAGGTTGGAATAGTTCCCTGTTCTGGTCTTTCTGAAAAAGCTGATACTGTCTCTTGAATGTGTTAAGCGTTCTCGGAAGATTGCTGTTAACTGGGTAGGTTTCATCCTGCAGCCCAGTATCTTTATTATTCTTTATAGCAGACTCTAGAGCTTCTCCCCATTCTGCCCACGACATTTTTTGAATATTTTTCCCGTCGTAATTTTCTTTTCCTTCGTAATAATTTTTAACTGTTTTCCCTACTTCAGCATATACTTGTTTACTAGCCGTATATTCACGGGCAAGCGCTGTATATAATCCATTGCTGTCAGCCTTTTTAATCACTAAATTCTGCTGCGTCTTCCTATTCAACCCTCGCTCTGAAACATCGCCGGCGTTGAAGTCACCCAGAATAATCATCGGGACGTTGCTGGCTGCCGCTGCCTTATTAAAATCTTGTGCCGCAGAGACTCGAGCGCTCGAACTGTCCGAGTGATCCAAATGAATGCCTGTTACGACACCTACCGGAAAACCATTGCCAGGATTAATTCTAATGCTATCTCCGGGCAAATCCTTAAAAGGCACGGAAGAGAAAACACTTCCAATCCCTTTATAGTATAGCCCATTTTTCTTACGATTATCTCTGTCAGTATATTCAGGACTGCCCTTAGGATATGTATCTTCATTCTTGCGAAAATCGACAAAACTATCTTGTTTTCGGGGAGCGCTATTCAAGACATTAGTTGTATTTTGCTTGAATGCGTCATAAACTTGATCACCGTACTTCGTGTTAATTGTTCTAGCATTATTATCAAGTTCAGGAAATACAAGAATATCTGGAGACACATCCAAAAGTAGTTTTTTCATAGAGTCTGAGTATGTGAGATTTTCTATACCGCTTCCCAGTTTCCAAATCCTTGAGTTCTCCGCATGATTCCAGATATTAAAAGCCATGGTTTTTATGGCGAAATTTTTCGGGATTTTTTCCTCAGCAATAGCTTCTGGAACACATAGCCCTAGGAGCAATGCACTGGTTGTTATTACTGTGGCTTTACGATGAGCCCCCCTACTTCTATTCGTGATTTTCATCACACCTCTCCTTGCGCTCTTTGGTTTCAGGTCCTGTACGATCTTTCGTGAGCAACGCAACTCTGGTAGCTGGTCAAAGGAGCATGAAATACCCCAGGCCTAAAGCAAGGGAGATCTGAGAAACACAAGATGCAGTGCGTCCCACACATACACTTTGTACCGTACCTTTCAGCACAAACGCTTTAGATGGCATAAGTTGCAGCCGTGCACTTTTTTACTCTCTGGAAGGTCTTAATCCTAATTTAATACAATCCAGACCTTTGTCTTGACACGACAACATTGAATGGTAAAACGCCAGCAACGTGTTTGTTTGCGACAGATTTTGTTCAAAATATACTGCCAGCGACATCCTTTTCACCTAAGGAAAATCTGAAAAAGAGTTCCAGATTTGATGAAGTACGCACCTCGCACAAACTGAACGGTTGAACCCCGATGAACCAGATGTCCTTCGCCAATGCCGAGTATGCCGGCAAACGTAAGCAGACCCGCCGCGAGCGCTTCCTGATCGAGATGGATCAGGTGGTGCCCTGGAAGGCGCTGATTGCGTTGATCGAGCCGCATTATCGAAGGGCGAAGGTGGCCGTCCGGCGTATCCGTTGATGGCCATGTTGCGAGTTCACCTGATGCAAAACTGGTTCGGCTATAGCGATCCGGAGATGGAAGAATCACTGTATGAGACGACGATTCTGCGCCAGTTCGTGAGGTTGAATCTGGATCGGATTCCCGATGAAACCACGATCCTCAACTTCCGGCGCTTGCTGGAAAAACATGAGCTGGCGGGCGGGATTTTGCAGGTCATCAATGGTTATTTGGGGGATCGTGGTTTGATGCTGCGCCACGGCACGGTGGTCGATGCGACGATCATTCATGCACCGAGTTCGACTAAGAACCAGGACGGCAAGCGCGATCCAGAAATGCATCAAACGAAGAAGGGAAACCAATATTTCTTTGGGATGAAAGCGCACATCGGCGTCGATGCCGAGTCTGGTTTAGTCCATAGCCTGGTGGGCACGACGGCCAATGTGGCGGACGTGACGCAGGTGGATCAGTTGCTGCACGGCGAGGAAACTTATGTCTGCGGCGACGCCGGTTACACCAGCGTGGACAAGCGAGCCGAGCATCAGGATCGCCAGATGATCTGGTCGATTGCCGCGCGTCCAAGCAGCTATAAAAAGCACGGAAAAAAGTTTGATCGGGCGGATTCGCCGCAAGATCGAGTATGCGAAAGCGCAGGTACGGGCCAAGGTTGAACATCCGTTTCGTATAATCAAGCGCCAGTTTGGTTATACGAAAGTACGCTTTCGTGGCTTGTCGAAAAACATCGCGCAACAGACAACCTTGTTCGCTTTGTCGAACCTGTGGATGGTGCGCAAACGGTTGTTAAATGCAGGAGAGGTGCGCCTGTAGTGCGGGTTGATTGCCCTGAAACACAGCAATCAGAGGAAAACCCGATGAACTAAAGGCAGGAAAGGTCTGATTTTCGACCGACTCACGATTTTTTGAGCCTCAAGTAGCGCGTGCTTCAAAAATCTGCGGGTACTTCAGACCTTCCCTAGAGTTGCGTCGAGAGCAATGCGGCACGCAGGAAAACGTCGCTGGCTGCTCAACCGGGGGGGCAGGAAGGCGCCAGCGACAGACTTTATTTCATAGCTTCACTTTTTCGACACGCCAGTAAGCCTTACTCCACCGTCACTGACTTCGCCAGGTTACGTGGCTGGTCAACGTCAGTGCCTTTGAGCACGGCAACGTAGTACGACAGCAACTGCAGCGGAATGGTGTAGAGGATCGGTGACAGGGTGTCGTGAATGTGCGGCATGTTGATGACGTGGGTGCCTTCACCGTTGGTCATACCGGCTTTTTCATCTGCGAAAACGATCAACTGGCCGCCACGGGCGCGCACTTCCTGCAGGTTGGACTTGAGCTTCTCCAGCAGTTCGTTGTTCGGCGCGACGGTAACCACCGGCATGTCGTCATCCACCAAGGCCAGCGGGCCGTGCTTGAGCTCACCGGCCGGGTAGGCTTCGGCGTGGATGTACGAGATCTCCTTGAGTTTCAGCGAGCCTTCCATCGCCACCGGGTACTGCGCGCCACGACCCAGGAACAGGGTGTGGTTCTTGTCGGCGAACAGCTCGGCGACTTTTTCCACGGTACTGTCCATGGCCAAGGCTTCGCCCAGGCGGGTTGGCAGGCGGCGCAGTTCTTCCACCAGGGTGGCTTCGACACCGTCGGCGAGGGTGCCGCGCACTTGGCCCAGGGACAGGGTCAGCAGCAACAGGCCCACCAGTTGGGTGGTGAAGGCTTTGGTGGAGGCTACGCCGATTTCACGACCAGCCTGGGTCAGCAAGGTCAGATCGGATTCACGCACCAGGGAGCTGATGCTGACGTTGCAGATCGCCAGGCTGCCGAGGAAGCCCAGTTCCTTGGCATTACGCAGGGCGGCCAGGGTATCGGCGGTTTCACCAGACTGGGAAATGGTCACGAACAGGGTGTCGGGCTGCACCACCACTTTGCGGTAGCGGAACTCGCTGGCGACTTCGACCTGGCACGGGATGCCGGCCAGTTCTTCCAACCAGTAACGCGCCACCATACCGGCGTGGTAGCTGGTGCCACAGGCGACGATCTGCACATTGCGCACTTTGGCGAACAGTTCGGCGGCTTGCGGGCCGAAAGCGTTCACCAACACTTGGTTCTGGCTCAGGCGACCTTCCAGGGTGCGCTGTACAACGGACGGCTGCTCGTGGATTTCCTTGAGCATGAAGTGGCGGAACTCGCCTTTGTCGGCGGCTTCGGCACCGTCGCGGTATTGCACGGCTTCACGCTCGACCGACTGACCGTCAACGTCCCAGATCTGTACGCTTTCACGGCGGATGTCGGCAATATCGCCTTCTTCCAGGTACATGAAACGGTCGGTCACCTGGCGCAGGGCCAGTTGGTCGGAGGCAAGGAAGTTCTCGCCCAGGCCCAGGCCGATTACCAATGGGCTGCCACTGCGCGCGGCAACCAAGCGGTCAGGCTGGCTGGCACTGATCACGGCCAGGCCGTAGGCGCCGTGCAGCTCTTTGACTGTGGCCTTGAGGGCCGTGGTCAGGTCACTGTGGTCTTTGAGCTTGTGGTTGAGCAGGTGGGCGATCACTTCGGTGTCGGTGTCCGAGGTGAACACGTAGCCCAGGCCCTTGAGTTGCTCACGCAGCACTTCGTGGTTTTCGATGATGCCGTTGTGCACCACCGCCAGGTCACCGGAAAAATGCGGGTGGGCGTTGCGTTCGCACGGCGCGCCGTGGGTGGCCCAACGGGTGTGGGCGATACCCAGGCGACCCGCCAGAGGCTCGCCGGCCAGAGCCTGGTCCAACTCGCTGACCTTGCCCGGGCGGCGCATACGCTCCAGCTTGCCGGCGTTGGTGAAGACAGCCACGCCTGCGCTGTCATAGCCGCGGTATTCCAGGCGCTTGAGGCCTTCGATCAGGATGGCAGTAACGTTACGTTCGGCGACTGCGCCAACAATTCCACACATGGTGTTTCTCCTAGATGACTGCCGCGCATATCAGCGTAATGCCGCGGGCTTGGATCTGGTCGCGGGCCTCAAGTGGCAGGCGATCATCGGTAATAAGGGTATGGACGCTGCTCCAGGGCAGCTCCAGGTTGGGAATCTTGCGGCCAATCTTGTCGGACTCGACCATCACCACCACTTCACGGGCGACCTCAGCCATCACCCGGCTCAGGCCCAGCAGTTCGTTGAAGGTGGTGGTGCCGCGCTGCAAGTCGATGCCGTCGGCGCCAATGAACAACTGATCGAAATCGTAAGAACGCAGCACCTGCTCGGCAACCTGCCCCTGGAACGAGTCCGAATGCGGGTCCCAGGTACCGCCGGTCATTAACAGCACCGGTTCATGTTCCAGTTCGCTCAGGGCGCGGGCCACATTCAAGGAGTTGGTCATAACCACCAGCCCGGGTTGATGACCGAGTTCCGGAATCATGGCGGCGGTGGTGCTGCCGCTGTCGATGATGATGCGCGCATGTTCACGCAAGCGCACCACGGCCGCACGCGCGATGGCACGCTTGTAGGCCGAGATGGGCTGGGCGGCATCGCCTACCAGCTCTTGGGGCATGGTGATTGCGCCACCGTAGCGACGCAGGAGCAGGCCGTTACTTTCGAGGGCGGCCAAGTCCTTGCGGATGGTGACTTCCGAAGTTTCGAAACGCTTGGCCAGTTGGTCCACGCTGACTTCGCCCTGCTCATTGAGCAAGGTGAGGATATTGTGGCGCCGCTGGGGAGTATTTCGTTTCGACATGGCCGTGATAAGTTTCGTTCCGAAAGATAACGAAGGCAATCAAAACCTATTGGCGAAAGATCGTCAAGCTGGGGCGATAACTATTTTTCGAACAACACCGGCAAATGTGGGAGGGGGCTTGCTCCCGATAGCGGTGTGTCAGTCACCTGATGAGTTGACTGGTCCACCGCTATCGGGAGCAAGCCCCCTCCCACATTGGAGTTTTGACGCTGCCAAGGCTGTGGATAACTCAGGTCTTCTTGATTTTGACCGGGCGTTTCCAACCGTCGATATTGCGTTGACGGGCGCGGGCTACCGCCAGCTGGGACTTATCCACATCCTGGTTGATGGTCGAGCCTGCCGCCGTATTTGAACCATCGCCAATGGAGACGGGAGCAACCAGCGAGTTATTGGAGCCAATGAATACATCTTCACCAATCGTCGTCTGGTACTTGTTGGCGCCGTCATAGTTGCAGGTGATGGTGCCGGCACCAATGTTGGTGCGGGCGCCGATGACGGCATCGCCCAGGTAAGTCAGGTGACCGACTTTTGCACCTTCGCCGAGGTGTGCGTTTTTCAGTTCGACAAAGTTACCCACATGGGCCTTGGCCCCCAGCTCGCTACCTGGACGCAAGCGCGCAAACGGCCCGGCATCGCTGCCCTCGCCCATCACGGCACCGTCGATATGGCTGTTGGCCTTGACGACCACGCCTTTGCGCAAGGTGCTGTCCTTGATCACGCAGTTCGGGCCGATGACCACATTGTCTTCAATGATCACCCGGCCTTCGAGGATCACGTTGATATCGATCAGCACGTCGCGGCCTACTGTTACGTCGCCACGCACATCGAAACGCGCCGGGTCACGCAGGGTCACGCCCTGGGCCATCAGACGCAGGCCTTCACGCAACTGGTAGTGACGCTCCAGCTCTGCAAGCTGCTTGCGGTCGTTGGCGCCCTGCACTTCCATCGGGTCGTGGGGCTGCTCAGTGGCGACCACCAGGCCATCGCTGACGGCCATCTCAATGACGTCGGTGAGGTAGTACTCGCCCTGGGCATTGTTGTTGGACAGACGGCTCATCCAGTCGCCCAGCTTATCGGCAGGGACGGCAAGAATGCCGGTGTTGCCTTCGGTAATGGCGCGCTGGGCTTCACTGGCGTCCTTGTGCTCGACGATCGCGGCAACCTTGCCGTCGGCATTGCGCACGATGCGGCCATAGCCGGTAGGATCGTCCAACTCAACGGTGAGCAAGCCCATCTGGCCAGGCACTACGTGCTTGAGCAGTCGTTGCAGGGTTTCTACTTCAATCAGCGGTACATCGCCATAGAGGATCAGCACCGTGTCGGCGGTAATGAAGGGCACGGCTTGCGCGGTAGCGTGGCCGGTGCCCAGTTGCTTGTCTTGCAATACGAAATTCAAGTCGTCCGCAGCCAGACGCTCACGGACCACATCGGCACCGTGGCCGATCACCACATGAATACGTTGCGGGTCCAATTGCCGGGCGCTGTGGATAACATGACCCAGCATGGAGTTACCCGCGACCGGGTGCAGCACCTTGGGCAGGGCTGAACGCATACGGGTGCCCTGGCCTGCGGCGAGAATGACGATTTCAAGAGACATGAATGGCTACCAATCCTGGGCGGTCCGGGTTCAGACCAAAGAAGTGTTTTGCAAAAAAAGAAAAAGGGTAGCCGAGGCCACCCTTTTTAATCAATCACGCATGAAGTGTAACGGCAAGGCCGCTTACTTCTTGCGGATCTGCTGGAGCGTGCGCAGCTGAGCTGCAGCCTCGGCCAGACGAACTGCAGCAGCGCTGTAGTCGAAGTCTGCGCCTTTTTCGTTCAGGGCCTTCTCGGCAGCCTTGACGGCTTCCTGAGCGGAGGCTTCATCCAGGTCGCCAGCACGTTGCACGGTGTCGGCAAGTACCTTGACCATGTTCGGCTGAACCTCGAGGAAACCACCAGAGATGTAGAACACCTCTTTTTCCCCGCCTTGCTTGGTCAGAGTGATCGGACCTGGCTTCAAGCTTGTGATCAGCGGGGCGTGACCCATGGCGATACCAAGATCACCCAAGTCGCCGTGCGCTGTTACAAACTCGACCAGACCGGAGAAAATTTCCCCTTCCGCGCTGACGATATCGCAATGGACTGTCATAGCCATCTGATTGCCTCAACCTGATGAGCGCCCGTTGCCGGGCGCCTGGATTACAGTTTCTTGGCTTTCTCGATCGCTTCTTCGATGCCGCCGACCATGTAGAACGCTTGTTCTGGCAGGTGGTCGTAGTCACCGTTGAGGATGCCTTTGAAGCCAGCAATGGTGTCTTTCAGGGAAACGTATTTACCCGAGGCACCGGTGAAGACTTCAGCCACGAAGAACGGCTGCGACAAGAAACGCTGGATCTTACGAGCACGGTTTACCAACTGCTTGTCGGCTTCCGACAGCTCGTCCATACCCAGGATCGCAATGATGTCCTTCAGTTCTTTGTAACGCTGCAGCACGTACTGAACGCCGCGAGCGGTGTCGTAGTGCTCCTGGCCGATCACGTTCGGATCCAGCTGGCGCGAAGTCGAGTCGAGTGGATCGACCGCTGGGTAGATACCCAGGGAAGCGATGTCACGGGACAGAACGACGGTGGCGTCCAAGTGGGCGAAGGTGGTGGCTGGCGACGGGTCGGTCAAGTCATCCGCAGGTACGTATACCGCTTGGATCGAGGTGATCGAACCTTCCTTGGTCGAAGTGATACGTTCTTGCAGAACGCCCATCTCTTCAGCCAGGGTCGGCTGGTAACCTACTGCAGAAGGCATACGGCCCAGCAGTGCGGATACTTCAGTACCGGCCAGGGTGTAACGGTAGATGTTGTCGACGAACAACAGAACGTCGTTACCTTCGTCACGGAACTTCTCGGCCATGGTCAGGCCAGTCAGTGCTACGCGCAGACGGTTTCCCGGCGGCTCGTTCATCTGACCGTAAACCAGTGCCACTTTGTCCAGAACGTTGGAGTCCTTCATCTCGTGGTAGAAGTCGTTACCCTCACGAGTACGCTCACCCACACCTGCGAACACGGAATAACCGCTGTGCTCGATGGCGATGTTACGGATCAGTTCCATCATGTTTACGGTCTTGCCTACACCGGCACCACCGAACAGACCGACTTTACCGCCTTTGGCGAACGGGCAAACCAGGTCGATAACCTTGATGCCGGTTTCCAGCAGGTCGTTGCCGCCCGCTTGTTCTGCGAACGAAGGTGCTGCGCGGTGAATGCCCCAGCGCTCTTCGGTAGCGATCGGGCCAGCTTCGTCGATCGGGTTGCCCAGTACGTCCATGATCCGGCCCAGGGTCGCTTTACCGACCGGTACGGAGATGGCAGCGCCAGTGTCGACAACGTCCAGACCGCGCTTCAAGCCTTCGGTGGAACCCATCGCAATGGTACGAACTACGCCGTCGCCCAGCTGCTGCTGAACTTCCAGGGTAGTTTCCGCGCCTTGTACTTTCAGCGCGTTGTAGATGCTCGGTACGCTGTCGCGTGGAAATTCCACGTCGATAACGGCGCCGATGATTTGAACGATACGTCCGCTACTCATAGCTGGATCCTCTGAATATTTGAACCGTTAAACCGCGGCAGCGCCGCCGACGATTTCCGAGATCTCTTGGGTGATCGCAGCCTGACGCGCCTTGTTGTAGATCAGCTGCAAATCGCTGATCAGATCACCGGCGTTATCGGTAGCGTTTTTCATCGCGATCATCCGCGCCGCTTGTTCAGCTGCGTTGTTCTCGACCACCGCCTGGTACACCTGCGACTCCACGTAGCGCACCATCAAGCCATCAAGCAGCTCTTTGGCGTCTGGTTCGTAGAGGTAGTCCCAGTGGTGCTTGAGTTCCTGATCCGGAGTCGCCACCAGTGGAATCAATTGCTCCACGGTTGGCTGCTGGGTCATGGTGTTGATGAACTTGTTGGATACCACGGAAAGGCGGTCAATACGGCCTTCCAGGTACGCATCCAGCATCACCTTCACACTGCCGATCAAATCATTGATCGACGGCTCTTCACCCAGATGGCTGATAGCTGCAACGACGTTACCGCCGAAGTTGCGGAAAAAGGCCGCACCCTTGCTACCCACCACACACAGATCGATCTCGACGCCGTTTTCGCGGTTTACCGCCATGTCCTTGACCAGGGCCTTGAACAGGTTGGTATTCAGACCACCGCACAAACCACGGTCACTGCTCACTACCACATAACCTGCACGCTTGACGGCGCGCTCGATCATGAACGGGTGGCGGTATTCCGGGTTGGCGTTGGCCAGATGCCCAATTACCTGGCGGATACGCTCCGCATAAGGACGGCTAGCAGCCATGCGCATTTGTGCCTTGCGCATTTTGCTGACCGCCACTTTTTCCATGGCGCTGGTAATTTTTTGCGTGCTTTTGATGCTCGCAATCTTACTGCGAATCTCTTTTGCGCCTGCCATGTAACACCTATCAGGTTAGCAAGCGGGAGCCTTGCGGCTCCCGCTGCGGCTTACCAGGTTTGGGTGGCCTTGAACTTCTCGATACCGGCTTTCATGCCAGCGTCGATATCGTCATTGAAGTCACCCTTCACGTTGATCTTCGCCATCAATTCGGCGTGATCGCGGTTGAAGTAAGCAATCAGCGCTTGTTCAAAGCTGCCGACCTTGGCGATTTCAACGTCGGTCAGGAACCCACGCTCAGCGGCATACAGCGACAACGCCATGTCAGCGATCGACATTGGGGCGTATTGCTTCTGCTTCATCAGCTCGGTAACGCGCTGACCATGCTCAAGTTGCTTACGGGTCGCTTCGTCCAGGTCAGAAGCGAACTGGGCGAATGCCGCCAGTTCACGGTACTGAGCCAGAGCGGTACGGATACCACCGGAGAGCTTCTTGATGATCTTGGTCTGAGCGGCACCACCCACACGGGATACCGAAACACCGGCGTTCACAGCAGGACGGATCCCGGAGTTGAACATGGCCGATTCCAGGAAGATCTGACCGTCAGTGATGGAAATCACGTTGGTCGGAACGAACGCGGAAACGTCGCCAGCCTGGGTTTCGATGATCGGCAGTGCGGTCAGGGAACCGGTTTTGCCGGTCACTGCGCCGTTGGTGAACTTCTCTACGTATTCTTCCGAAACACGGGAAGCGCGCTCCAGCAGACGGGAGTGGAGATAGAACACGTCGCCTGGGTAGGCTTCACGGCCTGGTGGACGGCGCAGCAGCAGGGAAATCTGGCGGTAAGCCACTGCTTGCTTGGACAGATCGTCATAAACGATCAGCGCGTCTTCACCGCGGTCGCGGAAGAATTCACCCATGGTGCAACCGGAGTACGGTGCCAGGAATTGCAGCGCAGGAGATTCCGAAGCACTGGCAGCCACGATGATCGTGTTGGCCAGGGCGCCGTTTTCTTCCAGCTTGCGAACCACGTTGGCGATGGTCGATTGCTTCTGACCGATGGCTACGTAGACGCAGAAAATGCCGCTGTCTTTCTGGTTGATGATCGCGTCGATCGCCAGAGCGGTTTTACCGATCTGACGGTCACCGATGATCAGCTCACGCTGGCCACGGCCGACCGGGATCATGGCATCGACAGCCTTGTAGCCAGTCTGTACAGGCTGGTCTACCGACTTACGCCAGATCACGCCTGGAGCAACTTTCTCGACCGCGTCGGTCTCGGTGTTGCCCAGTGGACCTTTACCGTCAACAGGGTTACCCAGTGCGTCGACTACGCGACCCAGCAGTTCCTTACCAACCGGAACTTCCAGGATGCGGCCTGTGCACTTGGCGCTCATGCCTTCAGCCAGACTGGTGTACGCGCCCAATACAACGGCACCTACGGAGTCTTGCTCCAGGTTGAGGGCCATACCGTAGACGCCGCCCGGAAACTCGATCATCTCGCCGTACATTACGTCGGCCAGACCGTGAATCCGCACGATGCCGTCAGATACGCTGACGACAGTGCCTTCGTTACGGGCTTGGGAGGTCACATCGAGCTTGTCGATGCGGCCCTTGATAATTTCACTTATTTCGGAAGGATTGAGTTGCTGCATTGCTCTGCTGCCCCTTCAAACTCAAGATTTCAATGCTTCGGCAAGTTTCGCGATTTTGCCGCGAATCGAGCCATCGATAACCAGGTCGCCGGCACGGATAACAACACCACCAATCAGGGATGCGTCCTCCGAAGCTTGCAGGCGCACTTCCCGATTGAGTCGTGCACTGAGAACCTTGGCGAGTTTGTCTTGCTGTTCTTGGTTCAATGCGAAAGCACTGGTCACTTCAACGTCTACCGATTTCTCTGCTTCGGCCTTGTACAGGTCGAACAGAGCGGCGATCTCCGGCAATAGCGGGAGACGGTCGTTTTCGGCAATGACGTGGATGAAGTTCTGCACCTTCACATCAAACTTGTCGCCGCACACTTCAATAAAAGTGGCGGCCTTGTCTGCGCTCGTCAGGCGCGGGGCCTTGAGCACGCGCTGCATGGTGTCGTCTTGCGACACTGCTGCAGCCAGGCCGAGCATGGCTGACCAAGAGGCCAGCTGCTGGTGGGCCTGGGCGTGCTCGAAGGCTGCCTTAGCGTAAGGTCGGGCCAACGTGGTCAGTTCTGCCATGATCGCCCTCGCTTAAATTTCAGCAGCCAGTTTGTTAACCAGCTCCGCGTGCGCGTTTTGATCGATTGTGGCACCGAGGATCTTCTCAGCACCGCCGACCGCCAGAGCACCCAGTTGGGCACGCAGCGCGTCTTTGACGCCGTTCAGTTCCTGTTCGATCTCGGCATGAGCCGAAGCCTTCACACGGTCAGCTTCGACGCGGGCTTTTTCAACAGCCTCTTCGACGATCTGGTTACCGCGTTTCTTGGCTTGCTCAATGATCTCGGCTGCCTGTGCTTTAGCTTCGCGCAGTTGCTGACCCACTTTCTCGTGGGCCAACTCCAAGTCGCGAGCTGCACGGCTGGCAGCGTCCAAACCATCCGCGATCTTCTTCTGACGTTCGTGCAAAGCCGCGATGACCGGAGGCCACACGAACTTCATGCAAAACACTACAAAAATGAAGAACGCAACGGATTGGCCAATCAGGGTTGCATTAATGTTCACGCCAACACCTCGCTCATTCGTTGTCCATCACCCCAATCACTCGAAAATTCGAGTGATTAGCCAGCGAGTTGACCAACGAAGGGGTTCGCGAAGGTGAAGAACAGTGCGATACCAACGCCGATCATGGTCACGGCGTCGAGCAGGCCGGCGACGATGAACATTTTAACTTGCAGCATTGGGACCATTTCTGGCTGACGCGCGGCGCCTTCCAGGAATTTGCCGCCCAGCAGGCCGAAACCAATGGCAGTACCCAGGGCGCCCAGGCCGATCAACAGTGCAACAGCGATAGCGGTTAGACCAACTACAGTTTCCATCTTTCCTCCCGACTTTTACGTCGTATGGTTTAGGTTTTTTAGATTTTAAAGCGGTAAAACAAATCGTTTCATAGCCCTGTTGGGCCACCTTCCCGTTTGACCGGGAAGGACATCAGACTAGTCGAGACTGGTCTTAATGGTTCTCTTCGTGCGCCATCGACAGATAGACGATGGTCAGCATCATGAAGATGAAGGCCTGCAGGGTAATGATCAGGATGTGGAACACAGCCCACGCCCACTGCAGTACTACGCCCAGGCCGCTAAGCCAGAGCAGACCGCTGCCGAACATCACAGCGATCAGAATGAACACCAGCTCGCCGGCATACATGTTGCCGAACAGTCGCAGAGCCAGGGAAATCGGCTTGGCGATCAGGGTGACGAATTCCAGCAGGAAGTTCACCGGGATCAGCAGGGCTTGAACGAAGATGTTCTTGCTGCCGAACGGGTGCAGGGTCAGTTCGCCGATGAAGCCGCCGATGCCCTTGACCTTGATGCTGTAGAAAATGATCAACGCGAACACCGATAGGGCCATGCCCAGGGTAGCGTTCGGGTCAGTGGTGGATACGGCACGGAATGGGATGTGCGGATCGCCGGAGATCGCCATGGCCAACTGAGGAATCCAGTCCACCGGGATCAGGTCGACGGCATTCATCAGGAATACCCAGACGAAGATGGTCAGTGCCAACGGTGCAATCACCGGGCTACGGCCATGGAAGCTGTCTTTCACGCTGCCATCGACGAATTCGACCAATACTTCAACGAAGTTCTGCAAAGCACCTGGCTGACCGGAAGTCGCCTTCTTTGCCGCCATGCGGAAAATCAGGACGAAGATCAGACCCAATGCGACCGACCAACCCAGAGTATCCAGGTGGAAAGCCCAGAAACCCATTTCTTTGGCTTCTGCTGCGGTGTGGGCAAAGCCCCAGCCGCCATTAGGAAGCTGACCGAAGGTCAGGTTCTGCAAGTGGTGCTGGATATAGCCCGAAGCGGTTGTTTCTGCCATGGTTGCCTCAAACGCCCTAAGGTTTCGAAAGTCTTGTTTTCATTAGCAGGGGAGCGAACCAGCTGACCAGTTGGGTCAACACGAAGACGCCGAATACAGCCAGCGGCGCCAATGGCTTCACACCTGCAAAGGTCAGTGCAAACAGCACTGCCGTCAAAATCAGTTTCCCTGCTTCGCCGGCATAAAAAGACCGCACGATAGCCTGGGCTGCTCGGGCGCCGGAAAACCGAAAGGCCCTGTGAGCAAAATACATATTGGGCAGCAAGGCTATCAGGCCTCCGCAGAGTCCTGAATATCCGGCTACGACTCCATGCCAGTACCAAAGCGCCAAAGCGGCGATCAGCAAAATGACAAATTGAGCCAACAAAACCGGAAAAACAGCCAAGCGATGGAACGGCAACGTGTTTGGCGTGCGGGTTTCCATCACTCTTGCTCCTCAATGGTCGGCTGCCGGAAATCAATAACTTGGCATAATTTGTGCCGACAAAATGCGCGCAGAGTATAGGGGCGGTTCTGCCCCTATTCAACTGTCGGGTAGTGATTTCCGATCACGCGCTACATAAGCAAATGTTTCAGCGGATGTGGGCAAGGACGCCCTGAAGCTCATCGAGAGAGTTATATCCGATGACCAGTTGGCCTTTGCCCTTCTTGCCGTGGCGAATTTGCACCGCAGAGCCTAGCCGCTCGGCCAGGCGCTGCTCGAGGCGCGCGATATCCGGATCAGGTTTGGCGGTTTCAACCGGTGCAGGTTTACCGCTGAGCCACTGGCGAACCAGGGCCTCGGTCTGACGAACGGTGAGCCCTCGTGCGACAACGTGTCGCGCCCCTTCAACCTGTTGATTTTCCGGCAAACCCAGCAAAGCACGAGCGTGGCCCATTTCCAGATCGCCATGGGACAACATGGTCTTGATGACTTCCGGCAAGGCGATCAGACGCAGCAAGTTGGAAACCGTGACACGGGATTTTCCGACCGCCTCGGCCACTTGTTGCTGGGTCAGCTGAAATTCCTGCTGCAAACGCTGCAACGCGATCGCTTCTTCGATCGGGTTGAGGTCCTCACGCTGGATGTTCTCGATCAACGCCATGGCGATGGCAGTTTCATCCGGCACATCACGCACCATCGCCGGGATGGTTTCCTTGCCTGCCTGTTGGCTGGCGCGCCAGCGACGTTCACCGGCGATGATCTCAAAGCGACCACTGCCAATTGGGCGCACCACAATCGGTTGCATCACGCCCTGGGCCTTGATCGAGTTGGCCAGTTCTTCCAGCGCCTGGGGATCCATGTCCCGCCGCGGCTGGTATTTGCCGCGCTGGATCAGATCCAGGGGCAAGTGCTGCAGCTCGCGCTCGTCGGCCTGCACCGCTTGTTCTTCAAGCGATGTGACGGTAGGACCACTCAGGAGTGCATCCAGTCCACGTCCGAGACCTCGTTTCTTGACGGCCATGGGGATTCCTTAAGTTGGCTGGGCTGCAGCGGTGCGTGAATTGCGGCGTTGACGACGAACCATCTCGCCAGCCAGCGCCAGGTAGGCAATGGCACCACGCGAGGATTTATCGTACGCCAGCGCGGGCATGCCATAGCTTGGTGCTTCGGCCAGGCGGATGTTGCGTGGAATCACGGTGTCGTACAACTGATCGCCAAAATGTTCCTTGAGCTGCGCCGAGACATCGTTCATCAGGCTCAGGCGCGGGTCATACATTGTCCGCAGCAGGCCTTCGACTTTCAGGTTCGGGTTGAGCAACTCAGCGATACGCTTGATGTTATCCACAAGGTCGCTCAAGCCCTCAAGGGCGAAGTACTCGCACTGCATGGGGATAATCACCCCATCGGCGGCAACCAGCGCGTTGAGTGTGAGCATCGACAGCGACGGCGGGCAGTCGATCAAAATGTAGTCGTAATTCTCGCGGATAGGTGCCAAGGCGCTGCGCAGACGGCTTTCTTTCATCTGCATTTCCAGCAACACCACTTCCGCCGCGGTCAAATCGCGGTTGGCCGGCAGCAGTTGGTAACCACCGTGCTCGGAATAGTGCATGGCCTGGGCCAGGTCACATTCACCAATCAGCAAATCGTAGACCGAGTTTTCAAGGCCGTGTTTATCCACACCGCTACCCATGGTGGCGTTGCCCTGTGGATCGAGATCGATCAACAGCACCCGACGCTTGGTGGCGACCAGGGATGCTGCGAGGTTGATACAGGTGGTGGTTTTACCCACACCACCTTTCTGGTTCGCAATCGCGAATACCTTAGCCATTCTTGCTTGTGTTCCCAATCATGCCGTGCGGCGCAGTATCAGCAGATGGCGTTGGCCTTGGCAACCGGGGACGGCCAAGGCGTGTTCGCTATCGAGGTGGAAGTCTGCCGGCAATGCTAACAGCTCGTCGCTTGGATGGACGCCCTTCATTGCCAGCCAGCGCGTGTCGCGATCGCCTAGATGGCGAGTCCAGTTGCTGAAGTTCTCCATGCTGCTGAACGCCCGGGAAACAATTCCGTGGAAAGGCTGTTCAGGCGTAAAGGCTTCGACGCGACTGTGGATAACGTGCAGGTTGTCCAGCTTGAGTTCGAGTTTGACCTGGGTCAGGAAGCGGGTTTTCTTGCCGTTGCTGTCCAGGCAGGTCACTTGCGACTCGGGAAACAGGATGGCCAGCGGAATACCAGGCATCCCGCCGCCGCTGCCGACATCCAGCCAGCGACCGTTTTCGATGAACGGCATCACACTGAGACTATCGAGCAGATGGCGCGAGACCATTTCGTCTGGATCACGCACTGCGGTCAGGTTGTAGGCCTTGTTCCATTTGATCAACAGGGCCAGGTAGCCCAGCAGTAACTCATGCTGGACTTCGGTCAACGCTACGCCCAACTGGCGCGCCCCTGTGGATAACTCTTCGGCGTGTTGCGAGGTGACCAACGAACTCAAGCGCTTTGCTCCAACTGACGGCCCGCGCCGCGTTTTTTCAAATGAATCATCAACAGCGAAATAGCTGCTGGGGTCACGCCAGGGATACGTGAAGCCTGCCCGAGTGTTTCAGGCCGAGTTATCCCCAGCTTGCTTTGAATTTCTTTCGACAGCCCGGAAATCCCGGTGTAGTCGATATCCACAGGTAACTTGGTATCTTCACTGGCGCGCAGGCGAGCGATTTCGTCCTGCTGGCGATCAATGTAACCGGCATACTTGGTCTTGATCTCCACCTGTTCGGCGACTTGTGGGTCTTCTGCGCCCTGGCCTGTCACTTCAACCAGACCAGCGTAGTCGATTTCCGGACGAGAAAGCAGGTTGAGCAAGTTGTACTCATGGGTCAACGGCGTGCCGAATTTTTCCGCGATCGCGTCGCCCTGCTCGGTGCCTGGGCGAACCCAGGTACTTTTCAGGCGTTGCTCTTCAAGCGCAATGCTTTCACGTTTTTTGCAGAAGGCAGCCCAGCGCGCGTCATCGACCAGGCCCAACTCGCGACCTTTTTCAGTCAGGCGTAGATCGGCGTTGTCTTCGCGCAGGATCAGACGGTATTCCGCGCGGGAAGTGAACATGCGGTACGGTTCCTGGGTGCCCAGGGTGATCAGGTCATCGACCAATACGCCGATGTACGCTTCATCACGACGCGGGCACCAGCTGTCTTTGCCTTGTGCACGCAATGCCGCGTTGGTTCCGGCCAGCAAACCTTGGGCGCCGGCTTCTTCGTAACCGGTGGTCCCGTTGATTTGGCCAGCAAAGAACAACCCCCCGATCACCTTGGTTTCCAGGCTGTATTTCAGATCACGCGGGTCGAAGTAGTCGTACTCAATGGCGTAGCCGGGACGCACGATGTGCGCATTTTCCATACCGCGAATCGATTGCACGATCTGGATCTGCACATCGAACGGCAGCGAGGTGGAAATCCCGTTGGGGTACAGCTCGTGAGTGGTCAAGCCTTCGGGTTCGATAAAGACCTGGTGGCTTTCCTTGTCGGCAAAGCGGTGGATCTTGTCTTCGATCGACGGGCAATACCGCGGGCCAATGCCTTCGATTACCCCGGAATACATCGGCGAACGATCAAGGTTCGCGGCAATGATTTCGTGGGTACGGGCGTTGGTGTGGGTAATCCAGCAACTGACCTGTTTGGGGTGCTGTTCTTTGGAACCCATGAACGACATCACCGGGATCGGCGTATCGCCGGCTTGCTCGGTCATCACCGAGAAATCCACAGAGCGCCCGTCAATGCGTGGCGGGGTACCGGTTTTCAAGCGGCCGACGCGCAGCGGCAGTTCACGCAGACGTTTTGCCAGGGCAATCGACGGCGGATCACCAGCGCGACCACCGGAATAATTTTGCATACCGATGTGGATAAGTCCGCCGAGGAACGTCCCTGTGGTCAGTACTACCGAATCTGCGTGAAAACGCAGACCCATTTGCGTGACGACACCGCGTACCTGGTCCTGCTCGACGATCAGGTCATCGGCAGCCTGCTGAAATATCCACAGGTTCGGCTGGTTTTCCAGGGTTTCGCGCACCGCTGCCTTGTACAGGATGCGGTCGGCCTGGGCTCGGGTAGCCCTTACGGCCGGGCCTTTACGGCTGTTTAGCACGCGAAATTGAATACCACCTTTGTCGGTGGCCATCGCCATTACACCGCCAAGGGCATCGATTTCCTTGACCAGATGGCTTTTGCCAATCCCGCCAATAGCGGGGTTGCAACTCATGGCACCGAGGGTTTCCACGTTGTGCGTAAGCAACAGGGTTTTTACGCCCATGCGTGCTGACGCCAGTGCTGCCTCGGTACCGGCATGACCGCCGCCGATGACGATCACTTCAAAACGGGAAGGGAAATCCACCACGCACCTCGTGCCTGCTTATGTAGGTAATCAGGAATTGTCTGTTGAAAGAGTTTTGGAGCTATGGCGGCAAGTATAGGGACTTCGCCCTTCCTAAAGAACCCTTTGCACAAAATTTAACCAGCTGTGGATGAATCACAGACAATAGAAATTAAAAGAGAGAAATTTATTAAATCTTTGTTTTTATGTTTATTTCTACTGAGCAACGTTTCTGTGGATAGATCTCTACAGCCCTTTATATTCAATGTGTACAGCGATTCAAAAGTCTGTGGTCATGTACCAATGAGGCCCTTGGATAAGTGCTTTAAGCCTGTGGATTAAAGTGATGGTTATCCACAGACGGGTTTTTACTCAGGTTTCAAGCCCTGTTATCAACTGGGCACAGGCGCGGTTACTCACAGGGTTTAATCCACAGAAAAGTACCAGCCGAGGCGAATAGCGCGCACGGAAAAACACCGATTGCTCGGCGAGTCAGTCAAAAAATGGATTGGGTTGCCCTGAAACGGGCTGAACAGACAGGCGCGAATGGCCTGTCTGTGGACAACGAAGGTCTATTTACCGATGCAGAAGCTGGAGAAGATCCTGCCCAGCAAATCGTCCGAGCTGAACGCGCCGGTAATTTCTCCCAGCAGTTGCTGTGCTTGACGTAAATCTTCAGCCAGCAGCTCCCCAGCACCCGCCAAGGTCAGCTGCGCCCGGCCGTGCTCCAAGGCGGCACTGGCATGGCGCAGTGCCTCAAGATGCCTGCGACGTGCACTGAAGCTGCTTTCCGAGGTCTGTTCATAGCCCATGCAGGCCTTGAGATGCTCACGCAGCAATTCCAGGCCGTCACCTGCCGCTTTGGCGCTCAGGCTGATAGTGACATGGCCATCCTCACTGGTTTGCAGGGCAATCGCTTCACCCGTCAGGTCGGCCTTGTTACGAATCAAGGTGACTTTGGCCGGGTCAGGTCGTTGCTCGAGGAATTCTGGCCACAGCGCAAAAGGATCCACAGCTTCCGGTGCCGTGGCATCGACGACCAACAACACACGATCGGCTTCCCCGATAGCCTTGAGCGCGCGTTCCACACCAATTTTTTCCACCTGGTCGTCGGTGTCGCGCAGCCCGGCGGTGTCGACGACGTGAAGCGGCATGCCGTCGATGTGGATATGTTCGCGCAAGATATCCCGGGTAGTGCCGGCAATCTCGGTGACGATCGCCGCCTCGCGCCCTGCCAGGGCGTTGAGCAGGCTGGATTTACCGGCATTGGGCCGCCCGGCAATCACCACCGTCATACCATCGCGCAGCAAGGCTCCCTGCCCGGCTTCACGCAGCACTGTGGATAATTCCTCACGGACCTTATCCAACATTGCCAGCACATGGCCATCCGCGAGGAAGTCGATTTCTTCTTCGGGAAAATCGATCGCCGCTTCAACGTAGATACGCAGACTGATCAGTTGTTCGGTCAGGTTATGCACACGCAGGGAAAAAGCCCCCTGCAATGAGCGCAAAGCGTTACGTGCAGCCTGTGCAGAACTGGCTTCGATCAAATCCGCAATCGCTTCGGCTTGGGCCAAATCGAGCTTGTCGTTCAGAAATGCCCGTTCGCTGAATTCCCCAGGCCGTGCCAAGCGGCAACCCAGTTGCAAGCAACGCTGCAGGAGCATATCCAGGACCACAGGACCACCGTGCCCCTGTAATTCCAGGACATCTTCACCGGTGAAAGAGTTGGGTCCCGGAAAATAGATCGCCAAGCCCTCGTCCAATACGCTTTGGTCAGCATCCAGAAACTGGCCGTAATGAGCATAACGGGGTTTCAGCTCTCGGCCACTGATTGCCATGGCCGCAACGCCCGCCAAGGGGCCGGAAATTCGAACGATACCGACTCCGCCTCGGCCCTGAGCGGTGGCGACAGCAGCGATGGTTTCACGAGGAGCGCTCATCAGCAGGTTCCAGAACAAAAGTGACGGAAAGCAAAACGCCCCACTAGGGGGCGTCTTGAGTGGTTATCCACAGAGTAAATTACGCCTCGGCTTTTTTGGTAGCCGCTTCGATCTTACGTGTGATGTACCACTGTTGAGAGATCGACAACACGTTGTTGACCACCCAGTACAGTACCAAGCCAGCAGGGAACCACAGGAAGAAGAAGGTGAAGATGATTGGCATCATTTTCATTACCTTGGCCTGCATCGGATCCGGCGGGGTTGGGTTCAGACGCTGCTGGATAAACATGGTCGCGCCCATGATGATCGGCAGGATAAAGAACGGGTCCTTGATCGACAGGTCAGTTATCCACAGCATGAACGGCGCTTGGCGCATTTCCACGCTTTCCAGCAGTACCCAGTACAGCGACAGGAACACCGGCATCTGTACCAGAATAGGCAAGCATCCACCCAGCGGGTTGATCTTCTCTTTCTTGTACAGCTCCATCATGGCCTGCGACATTTTCTGCCGGTCATCGCCATGTTGTTCTTTCAGTGCCGCCAGTTTCGGGGCAACGGCACGCATACGCGCCATCGACTTGTAGCTGGCTGCCGACAGTGGGAAGAAGATCCCCTTGATCAGCATGGTCAGGAAGATGATCGACCAGCCCCAGTTGCCGACGATGCTGTGGATATGTTGCAACAGCCAGAAGATCGGCTGGGCAATGAACCACAGGAAGCCGTAATCCACAGTCAGTTCCAGACCTGGGGACAACTCTTTCAATACGGCCTGGCTTTTAGGACCGGCGTACAGGGTAGCGCTGGTTTCAGCCTTGGCACCTGGAGCGACGGTCAACGCCGGGCCAGTGAACCCAATGATGTAGTTGCCCTGGCTGTCCTTGCGGGTTTGAACCAGGTTCGCGTCACCCTTGTTCGGAATCCAGGCGGTCACGAAGTAGTGCTGCAGCCACGCTACCCAGCCACCCTGGACGGTTTCTTTCAGCGTGCCCTTGTCGATATCTTTCATCGACACTTTTTTGTACGGCTCGTTACTTGTCCACAGGGCGGCGCCCAGGTAAGTCGCGGTGCCGGTGGCGGTGCTGGAAGACGGATCGGAACTGGCGTCACGCTTGAGCTGGGCAAACAGGTTGCCGCTCCAGGCTTTGTCGCTGGTGTTGTCGATCAGGTAAGTGACCTTCAGATCGTACAAACCACGGGTAAAGCTGAAACGCTTGATGTAGTTGACGCCGTCGAGGCTGAATTTCAGGTCGACGTTCAACTGGTTCTGGCCGTCTGCCAGTTGATAAGTCTTTTGCTCGGTCGAATAAACCGGACGACCGGTAGCACGTGCATCCGGACCATTGGTGCCGGTCAGGCCGCTTTGCGCCAGATAAGTACGTTCACCGCCGTTATCGAACAGCTGGAACGGAACATCCGGATGATCCTGGCGACGTGGATAAAGCGGCAGCTTCAGCTGTGCAATATCACCACCTTGTGGGTCGATAGCCAGGTCGAGCACATCCGTTTTCACGTGGATGAGGTCTTTGTTGGTGACCACTGGCGTTTCTAACGGGGCACTTGTCTCGCCATTCGCGCTGGGAACATCGGCACTCGCGGACGCATTGTTACCCAGCGGGGTGTCCGGAATAGCCGGCGCAGCCTGATTGGTAGCAACATTCTGAGTCGGCAGGGCAGCCTGGCCGTAGTCCTGGTTCCATTTAAGGACCATGACATAGGACACGATTGCCAGGGCGACGATCAGGATTGTGCGTTTAATATCCATGATTACTCGGCCATCGAAGAAGAACGGGAGGTAGGGATAGGTGGAACCGGGTCATAACCACCGGGATTCCACGGATGACAGCGACCTAAACGACGAAAGGTCAGCCAGCCACCGCGCAGAAGACCATGATTTTCTATGGCCTCTAACGCGTAGCAGGAACAACTGGGGTAGAAACGACAGTGGCTGGCCATCAGAGGACTAATGGCATAGCGATAAAACTGGATCGGAACGATTGCCAGTTTACGCATCAAGGCTGTCTACCCCTACAGTTTCGGTGCTGACTGCTGGTGCTGGCTTGTGGGTACGAGCCAAACGTTTCCAGAGCTTGCCGAAATGCTGAATCAATTCGGGGTTTTCTACATCACCCAAGCCTTTGCGCGCGACGATAACAATATCCCAACCAACCAGAGTGTCCTGGTGGAGGCGAAACGATTCGCGCATCAGACGCTTGAGGCGATTGCGCTCAACGGAGAGCTTGACGCTCTTCTTGCCAATCACCAGCCCGAGACGGGGGTGATCAAGATCGTTGTTACGCGCAAGGAGCAGGAGATTTTTCCCCGGAACCTTGCCGGTGGGGGAGTCAAAGACTGCCTTGAAATGCCGGGGGGTAAGCAGACGCTTTTCCCGACTGAAGTCCTGACTCACCACCAGTACCGGATTATCAAACTGCCAGACGCGCACGACCTTTGGCGCGGCGACGCGACAGGACAGCACGGCCGTTCTTGGTAGCCATGCGAGCACGGAAGCCGTGAGTACGGGCGCGTTTGATGGTGCTTGGTTGGAAAGTACGTTTCATGGCGTTGTTACCTGGTTCGTCCACAACGGGCCGGAATGGCCCCCGTTTTAAGAGACCGGCGATTCTAGAGAAAGCAAGCCTCTAGGTCAATTTCCAACCAGCTTTTCCTTCAATTAGATCTTTGCCGCCTTCCGAGCCGTTCTGCTTTCATCCGCCATGCCATAGATATAAAAATAAAGAAGGAAGTTATTTAAAGCTTTTCTGTAAAGCTTATAAAAGCTAGCCAGGCGATCATCTGTGGATAACTGCCTTTAGCCCTTATTCTGCGTGCTGTACAGAGAATGACAACACGGGGGAGAAGCAGTGCTCTGCCTGTGCTGCGCTATCGGATAAGCTGTGCGTGGAATGGGTTGTTATCCACAGGCCGGTTACCCACAGACTTTTGCCCCCACTTGTGCAACGAGCTCAGGGTGGCTTATCCACAGAGCTTATGCACAGACCATTGGTCGCCTTTTCTGCGGTTAACACATTGATTTTGGGTGCCCTGTGAGCAACCTACATGTGGATAAGTGGGCGGCTGGTCGCTACAATGGCGGCTGTTTTTGCCTCACCGGCTTTCAACTTAGGGGATATCCGTGTCAGTGGAACTTTGGCAGCAGTGCGTGGAGCTTTTGCGCGATGAGCTGCCTGCCCAGCAATTCAACACCTGGATCCGTCCGCTACAGGTCGAAGCCGAAGGCGACGAGTTGCGTGTCTACGCACCCAATCGTTTTGTTCTCGACTGGGTCAATGAGAAGTACCTGAGCCGCGTTCTCGAATTGCTCGATGAACATGGCAATGGCCTCGCGCCCGTGCTCTCCTTATTAATAGGCAGCAAACGTAGCTCAGCACCCCGTGCTGCGCCGAACGCGCCTTTGGCTGCAGCGGCATCGCAAGCCCAGGCGGCAGCGGCACCGGTTGCTGCTTCTACTGCACCTGCTGCAACGTCGTCCAAATCCTCTGCGCAAAAAAATGCGCCAGAGCATGAAGAACCGTCTCGCGACAGCTTCGATCCGATGGCAGGCGCCAGCTCCCAGCAGGCTCCCGTTCGTGCCGAACAGCGCACTGTGCAGGTTGAGGGTGGGCTCAAGCACACCAGTTATCTGAACCGCACCTTCACCTTCGAGAACTTCGTCGAGGGCAAGTCCAACCAGCTGGCCCGTGCAGCTGCCTGGCAAGTCGCCGATAACCCCAAGCACGGTTACAACCCGCTCTTCCTTTATGGTGGCGTTGGCTTGGGTAAGACGCACTTGATGCACGCCGTAGGTAACCACCTATTAAAGAAGAACCCGAACGCCAAGGTCGTGTACCTGCATTCGGAGCGCTTCGTGGCTGACATGGTCAAGGCCCTGCAGCTCAATGCGATCAACGAGTTCAAGCGTTTCTACCGCTCCGTTGATGCTTTGCTGATCGATGACATTCAGTTCTTCGCTCGCAAGGAACGTTCCCAGGAAGAGTTTTTCCACACCTTCAACGCCCTGCTCGAAGGTGGCCAGCAGGTCATCTTGACCAGTGACCGTTACCCGAAAGAAATTGAAGGCTTGGAAGAGCGCCTGAAGTCGCGTTTCGGCTGGGGCCTGACCGTTGCGGTGGAACCGCCGGAGCTGGAAACCCGGGTTGCGATCCTGATGAAGAAGGCCGATCAGGCAAAGGTTGATCTGCCTCACGACGCTGCCTTCTTTATTGCCCAACGCATTCGCTCCAACGTGCGTGAGCTGGAGGGCGCGCTCAAGCGGGTCATCGCTCACTCGCACTTCATGGGCCGTGATATCACCATCGAGTTGATTCGCGAATCCCTGAAAGACTTGTTGGCCCTGCAGGACAAGTTGGTGAGTGTGGATAACATCCAGCGCACCGTGGCCGAGTACTACAAGATCAAGATTTCCGACCTGCTGTCCAAGCGCCGTTCGCGCTCGGTTGCACGCCCGCGTCAGGTGGCTATGGCTCTCTCCAAGGAGCTGACCAACCACAGCCTGCCGGAAATCGGCGATGTGTTTGGCGGTCGCGACCACACCACGGTCTTGCACGCCTGCCGCAAAATCAACGAACTTAAGGAATCCGACGCGGATATTCGCGAGGACTACAAGAACCTGCTGCGTACACTGACTACGTGATGACACCAGCGCAGCTTATTAAGGCAAGGGACTAGACCATGCATTTCACCATTCAACGCGAAGCCCTGTTGAAACCCCTGCAACTGGTCGCAGGCGTCGTCGAGCGCCGACAGACCTTGCCGGTGCTCTCCAACGTATTACTGGTGGTCGAAGGCCAGCAGTTGTCCTTGACCGGTACCGACCTGGAAGTCGAGCTGGTTGGTCGTGTGCAGCTTGAAGAGCCCGCCGAACCCGGCGAAATCACTGTGCCGGCGCGCAAGCTGATGGACATCTGCAAAAGCCTGCCCAACGATGCGCTGATTGACATCAAGGTCGATGAGCAAAAATTGGTGGTCAAGGCTGGCCGTAGCCGGTTCACTCTGTCGACCTTGCCGGCCAATGACTTCCCAACCGTGGAAGAAGGGCCAGGCTCGCTGACGTGCAGCCTGGAGCAAAGCAAGCTGCGTCGCTTGATCGAGCGCACCAGCTTCGCCATGGCCCAGCAGGACGTGCGCTACTACCTTAACGGCATGTTGCTGGAAGTATCCGAAGGCATCATTCGTGCGGTTGCCACTGACGGTCACCGTCTGGCGATGTGCTCGATGCGTGCCGATATCGGCCAGCCTGATCGTCACCAAGTGATCGTTCCGCGCAAAGGTATCCTTGAGTTGGCGCGTTTGCTCACCGAGCCGGACGGCAATGTCAGCATCGTGTTGGGTCAGCACCATATCCGCGCGACCACTGGTGAGTTCACCTTCACCTCCAAATTGGTTGACGGCAAGTTCCCGGATTACGAGCGTGTGTTGCCTAAAGGTGGCGACAAGCTGGTGATTGGCGATCGCCAGGCCTTGCGTGAAGCGTTCAGCCGTACTGCGATTCTGTCGAACGAAAAGTACCGTGGTATTCGCCTGCAATTGGCCAACGGCCAATTGAAAATCCAGGCCAACAACCCGGAACAGGAAGAGGCAGAAGAAGAAGTGGGCGTCGACTACAACGGCGGCTCTCTGGAAATCGGCTTTAACGTGAGCTACCTGTTGGACGTGCTGGGCGTCATGACTACCGAACAGGTTCGCCTGATCCTGTCGGACTCCAACAGCAGCGCCCTGGTGCAAGAATCCGATAACGACGACTCGGCTTACGTTGTCATGCCGATGCGCCTGTAATCATGCTCAGCAGAAGCTAGATGTCCCTTAGTCGCGTCTCTGTCACCGCGGTGCGTAATCTGCACCCGGTGACCTTCTCCCCTTCCCCCCGCATCAATATCCTCCATGGCGCCAACGGCAGTGGCAAAACCAGTGTGCTGGAAGCTATCCACTTGTTGGGGCTGGCCCGTTCCTTCCGCAGTGCCCGCCTGTTGCCGGTGATTCAGTACGAACAGTTGGCGTGTACAGTGTTTGGCCAAGTCGAGTTGGCGGAAGGTGGTCAGAGTGCACTGGGGATATCCCGCGATCGCGGCGGGGAGTTTCAGATTCGTATCGACGGGCAAAATGCGCGCAGTGCCGCACAACTGGCAGAAATTCTGCCGTTGCAGTTGATCAACCCCGACAGCTTCCGTCTGTTGGAAGGTGCACCGAAAATCCGCCGCCAATTTCTGGACTGGGGTGTGTTCCACGTGGAACCCCGCTTCATGGCCACTTGGCAGCGCCTGCAGAAGGCCCTGCGGCAGCGGAACTCATGGCTGCGGCATGGTACACTTGACGCCGCTTCGCAAGCAGCCTGGGACCGAGAGCTATGCCTGGCCAGCGACGAAATAGATGAGTACCGTCGTGCCTATATCAAAGCCTTGAAACCAGTCTTTGAGCAGACCTTGAGCGAGTTGTTGGACCTCGAGGGGCTGACGCTGAGTTACTACCGAGGTTGGGATAAAGACCGTGAGCTCAGTGCTGTGCTTGCGACGTCCCTGCAGCGGGATCAGCAAATCGGACACACCCAGGCCGGCCCCCAACGCGCTGATTTGCGCCTTAGATTAGGTGCACATAATGCTGCGGATATTTTGTCCCGCGGCCAGCAGAAGTTGGTGGTGTGTGCGCTGCGTATTGCGCAAGGGCACTTGGTTAGCCAGGCAAGGCGCGGTCAGTGTATTTATCTGGTGGATGACTTGCCGTCGGAGCTCGACGAGCAGCACCGCCGTTCGCTATGCCGCTTGTTGGAAGACTTACGCTGCCAGGTATTCATTACCTGTGTAGACCACGAATTATTGAGGGAAGGCTGGCAGACGGAAACGCCAGTCGCTTTGTTCCACGTGGAACAAGGCCGTATCACCCAGACCCACGACCATCGGGAGTGAAGGCATGAGCGAAGAAAACACGTACGACTCGACCAGCATTAAAGTGCTGAAAGGTTTGGATGCCGTACGCAAACGTCCCGGTATGTACATTGGCGACACCGATGATGGTAGCGGTCTGCACCACATGGTGTTCGAGGTGGTCGATAACTCCATCGACGAAGCTCTGGCCGGTCACTGCGACGACATCAGCATTATCATCCACCCGGATGAGTCCATTACCGTGCGTGACAACGGTCGTGGCATCCCGGTAGACGTGCACAAAGAAGAAGGCGTTTCGGCGGCAGAGGTCATCATGACCGTGCTCCACGCCGGCGGTAAATTCGACGACAACTCCTATAAAGTATCCGGCGGTTTGCACGGTGTAGGTGTGTCGGTAGTGAACGCTCTGTCCGAAGAGTTGATTCTCACCGTTCGCCGTAGCGGCAAGATCTGGGAACAGACTTACGTCCACGGTGTGCCACAGGAACCGATGAAAATCGTTGGTGACAGTGAAACCACCGGTACCCAGATCCACTTCAAGCCATCGGCTGAGACCTTCAAGAACATCCACTTCAGCTGGGACATCCTGGCCAAGCGGATTCGTGAACTGTCCTTCCTCAACTCCGGTGTTGGCATCGTCCTCAAGGATGAGCGCAGCGGCAAGGAAGAGTTGTTCAAGTACGAAGGCGGCCTGCGTGCGTTTGTTGAATACCTGAACACCAACAAGACTGCGGTCAACCAGGTGTTCCACTTCAATATCCAGCGTGAAGACGGCATCGGCGTGGAAATCGCCCTGCAGTGGAACGACAGCTTCAACGAGAACCTGTTGTGCTTCACCAACAATATTCCCCAGCGCGATGGCGGTACTCACCTGGTGGGTTTCCGTTCTGCGTTGACGCGTAACCTGAACACCTACATTGAAGCGGAAGGTTTGGCGAAGAAGCATAAAGTCGCCACCACCGGTGACGATGCCCGTGAAGGCCTGACGGCTATTATCTCGGTCAAGGTTCCGGATCCGAAGTTCAGCTCCCAGACCAAAGACAAGCTGGTGTCTTCCGAAGTGAAGACCGCGGTTGAACAGGAAATGGGCAAATACTTCTCCGACTTCCTGTTGGAAAACCCCAATGAGGCCAAGCTGGTTGTCGGCAAGATGATCGATGCTGCCCGCGCCCGTGAAGCCGCGCGTAAAGCCCGTGAGATGACCCGTCGTAAAGGCGCGCTGGATATCGCCGGCTTGCCTGGCAAACTGGCTGACTGCCAGGAGAAGGACCCTGCCCTCTCCGAACTGTACCTGGTGGAAGGTGACTCTGCTGGCGGTTCCGCCAAGCAGGGTCGTAACCGTCGCACCCAGGCCATCCTGCCGTTGAAGGGCAAGATCCTCAACGTTGAGAAGGCGCGCTTCGACAAGATGATTTCCTCTCAGGAAGTCGGCACCTTGATCACTGCACTCGGCTGCGGTATTGGCCGTGATGAGTACAACATCGACAAGCTGCGTTACCACAACATCATCATCATGACCGATGCTGACGTCGACGGTTCGCACATTCGTACCCTGCTGCTGACGTTCTTCTTCCGTCAGCTGCCAGAGCTGATCGAGCGTGGCTACATCTACATTGCCCAACCGCCGTTGTACAAGGTGAAAAAAGGCAAGCAAGAGCAATACATCAAAGACGACGACGCCATGGAAGAATACATGACGCAGTCGGCCCTGGAAGATGCCAGCCTGCACCTGAACGACGAAGCCCCGGGCATCTCCGGTGAGGCGCTGGAGCGTCTGGTCAACGACTTCCGTATGGTCATGAAGACGCTCAAGCGTTTGTCGCGCCTGTATCCTCAGGAGCTGACCGAGCACTTCATCTACCTGCCGGCCGTGAGCCTGGAGCAGTTGGGCGATCACGCCGCCATGCAGGATTGGCTGGCCCAGTACGAAGTGCGTCTGCGTACCGTTGAGAAGTCTGGCCTGGTGTACAAAGCCAGCCTGCGCGAAGACCGCGAACGTAACGTGTGGCTGCCGGAGGTCGAACTGATCTCCCACGGTTTGTCCAACTACGTCACCTTCAACCGCGACTTCTTCGGCAGCAACGATTACAAAACGGTCGTTACCCTCGGCGCGCAACTGAGCACCCTGCTGGACGATGGTGCTTACATTCAGCGTGGCGAGCGCAAGAAAGCGGTCAAAGAGTTCAAGGAAGCCCTGGACTGGCTGATGGCTGAAAGCACCAAGCGCCATACCATCCAGCGATACAAAGGTCTTGGCGAGATGAACCCGGATCAGCTGTGGGAAACCACCATGGACCCGGCTCAGCGTCGTATGTTGCGTGTGACCATCGAAGACGCCATTGGCGCAGACCAGATCTTCAACACCCTGATGGGTGATGCGGTCGAGCCTCGTCGTGACTTCATCGAGAGCAACGCCTTGGCGGTGTCTAACCTGGATTTCTGATCAGGTAAACCTGCTTGAACAAAAAGGCCAACGCTTAGCGTTGGCCTTTTTTATTGGGTGATGGTTAAGCGTTTTAAAATGCTCCACGTGGAACATCAAGATTTCAACTTTGCGCCGTTGTCGCCACACTCTCCAAACGATATCCATATCCATAGATCGTCAACAGCTGCCAGCCGCGATCCGCCGTCAGCCCGAGCTTGTTACGCAGTCGGTAGATATGGGTATCCAAAGGCCGTGACGAGACCATTTCCTCATGGCTCCAAAACCGCTCATACAGGTACTCGCGAGACAGCGGCCGGGCCAGGTTGGCAAACAGGCAACTGGCCAGGCGGTATTCCCGCTCTGTCAGGTTAATGGGTTTGCCTGCGCGGGTGACGGTCAGTTCGGCATCGTCGAAGGTTAGATCATTAAAGCTCTGTACTTCCTGGGTAGCCGACTTCTGCAAGCCGTGGCGTCGCAGGACGGCGCTGACGCGTGCTTTGAGCTCGTTGGGGCGAAAGGGTTTGCTGACGTAATCATCTGCGCCGCTGTTCAATGCGGTGACGATATCGCTCTCGGCATCGCGACTGGTGAGCATGATTACCGCGGGGGGCGATTCCATGTGTTCGCGGGTCCAGCGCAACAAGGCAATGCCCGAGATATCCGGTAGTTGCCAGTCCAGGATCAG
Organism: Pseudomonas sp. NCIMB 10586; assembly: GCF_023127895.1. Taxonomy (NCBI): domain Bacteria; kingdom Pseudomonadati; phylum Pseudomonadota; class Gammaproteobacteria; order Pseudomonadales; family Pseudomonadaceae; genus Pseudomonas; species Pseudomonas sp. NCIMB 10586. The sequence goes on along the minus strand of NZ_SPKQ01000007.1, from coordinate 111,812 downwards.
CAGGTCAAAGGTTTCCCGCCGCAGTTGGCGCAGCAGGTCTTCGCCGCGCTCAAAGAAATGCAGCGACCATGGCTGTTCCGCAGTGCTGGGAATCTGTCGCAGTGTCTGTTCCACCCGTCGCAACTCGGCGGGCTCGTCATCCAGTATTGCGACTCGCATGGGGGTCCTTCCTACAAAAAATACGACTGCTTTAATGAGTGGCGACTGTGCAAAGCCAGCCTCTGAATCTGAACAATTATGGGCGGATTCTACGATCCTTGTATCTCTCGATACGCTGATAAGATCCCGTGATGCTCAAAGCAAAGATACCGGCTCCTGTCTGTGAGGAAAAGGACTCGCTCATACCCCTGCCCTGCAACAAGGTGAGGTATGGTTTGTTGCACGGTTCTGGGTAAAGTCCTCAACTGAGACCGAAATAAGCTTCACTGGTTTCAGAACACTGTTGAACGTCACCACATGGAAGGGAGCGGGCCTATGACACCTTTATCCGATGACCATCAATGCCTTCGCATACTTTCGGCGGTAGCCCTGTGAAACTATGGCGCAAAGCCGAGAAACGCCAACCCTCCCAGGCACAGCTGTTATTCCACGGGTTGGTCCGTGAATGGTTGTTGATCGGGCTGGTGTTACTGCCCTTTACCGTTTACCTGTCCTTGAGCCCGGGCCTGGCACTGAATAACCCTCTCTACGACAGCCTGCGCCGCCTGACACCTTTACCGGTGGATCCACGGATTCTGCTGGTCACCATTGATGCGCCCAGCCTGGAAGTACTCGGCCCATGGCCGTGGCCGCGCAGTGTGCATGCAGATCTGATTGAACGCCTTAGCGCCGCCCAGCCGGCAGGCATTCTGTTTGACGTAGTCTTCAGCGAACCTAGCAAGGGGGCCGATGGACGACGGTTGGCTGATGCGGTCTGCAATGCTGGCAATGTACTGCTGCCCATCGTCGGTGATAGCAGCGTAAGTCCCAGCCTGCCAGGAGAGCCGCTGTCACCGTTGCTCAAGTGCGCCAAGGGCGTGGGGCATATCAACGTCGAAGCGGATAGCGACGGCATCGTACGCAGCGTGTATCTGCGTGAAGGCCCACCGGGAAGCACGCTCCCTCAATTGGCATGGCTGGCGTTCGCGCTGAGTGAGCAAGCACCGGTAATGCCGGGCCTTGCCCAGGAGCCCAGCAGCCAGCAGTGGCATCAAGAGCATGAAATCCGCGTGCCTTTCACCTCGGAAGATGACCACTTTCCCAGCGTGTCCTACCTCAGCGTATTACGCGGCGAGGTAGCTCCCGAGACACTGCGCGGCCGGCTGATTCTGATAGGTGCCACGGCGTATGGAATGGCCGATCGTTTTGTGACACCGCTCTCCTCCACCGTCGGCACGACCGCAGGAGTGGAGATCCAGGCCGATATCCTCAATGGTCTGTTGCAGGGACGCAGCATTGTCGACCTGCCCGGATGGCTTGCCGCCCTGTTGGCGACATCCCTGGTGACCTTGCTGCTGGGCCTTCTGCTGTATCGCCCTCGCTACGCCCTGTGGATGACCCTGGGTGGCATGACCGCGGCGCTGGTGGGCTCATGGGCATTGCTGCGCCTTGGGCATTGGTGGTCTCCCGCCGCGTGTTTGATCGGGCTGTTACTCAGCTATCTCATCTGGAACTGGCGGCGCCTGAGCGTCATCCTGGCCTACTTTGGTTGGGAACTGGCGCGGCTGGATAACGAGCCCAAGGTGCTGCCGGAGCGTCGTCGTGCGCCCGCCAGCAAGGGTGATGTGTTGCAGGGGCGGATCTTTGCCCTTGAGCAGGCAGTCAGTCGTACGCGTGATACGCGGCGCTTTATGGCTGACGGGTTGGAGTGCCTGCCGGTGGCTACGCTGATAACCGACCCACAGGGCAATATTCTGTTGGCCAACCGTGTAGCCCGTGATGTGTTCGGTAACGACCTAGTCAATTCAAACCTCATCGAACAACTCGCCGATCTGGGTTATCCCCCGCTGCATAACGGCGTACGCCCTGCCCTGTCAGCACTGGAATTGGTTGAGTTCCGCGATATCCACCAGCGCAGTCTGCGGATGGAGCTTGCGCCCTTGCTTCCGGCCGAAGGTGACTTCGCCCTCGGCTGGTTGTTGAGCCTGACGGACCTGAGCAAGGAGCGAGAAGCCCAGCAGCATCGCGAGACCATGCTGCGTTTCCTCTCCCACGACCTACGCGCACCCCATTCGGCGATCCTCGCCCTGCTGGATGTGCATAACGGCGAATCGCCAGTCTTTGCCCAGGTCGAGCAACAGGTCCGACGGGCCTTGAGCCTTACCGAATCCTTTGTGCAATTGGCCAAGGCCGAGGCTGACGGTTACCAGTTCCAGCCTACCTTGTTCGCCATGCTGGTGATGGACGCCTTTGATCAAGTGGCGGTGATTGCGCAACTCAAGGGCATCCACCTGGTCCACGACCTGGATGAGGCGGATGAAGCCATGATCCATGCCGATCAATCACTGCTCACCCGTGCGTTGTTCAACGTGCTGGAGAATGCGATCAAATACTCCCCTTCCGGCACTACCGTCAGGTTAAGACACGGCAGTGCACAGGGGTGGTTGGAATGCCGCATCAGCGATCAGGGGCCGGGGATTGCCCCCGAGGATTTACCGGAACTGTTCAGCCAATACCGGCGTTTCGATTCGGCCCAGGGCAGTGACGGTCTTGGACTGGGGCTGACGATGGTTAAGGCCGTGGTGGAACGGCACGGTGGACGCATCGTTTGTGAAAGTGAGCTGGGCAAGGGCTCGACATTCATCCTGTTATTGCCGCAGTTGGAAGACTAAAAAACCGACTTTTCTGCTGTGCATAAAAAACCGGTCACAAGGACCGGTTTTTTTATGAAGAAAAAACTTATGCACGTTTTTCGAGATTTTATGATCTTCAGAAATATGCAGCTAAATCAGAAGGTTATGAATCAAAAAAGCCAATTCGCCAACAAAGCGTGCACAGGTTATCCACAGATCCTCAAATCGCCGGGGTCTCGACTACCAAGGGCTCAGGAGGCAGGGAACTCATGGCTCGCTGCTGTGCTTCATTCCATGCAGCGGCGCGGTCGTTCAGTGCAGCAATCGCACGCGGCCCCTCGCCTTCTGCGTACATCGGCTCGCCTATAACCACGGTGATGGTGCCAGCGCGTTTGGCCCAGCCGGTCTTCGGCCAGAACTTGCCGGCATTGTGGGCAATGGGCAGCACCGGCAGGTTGGCGTTGACCGCCAATGCCGTACCGCCCCGTGAGAACTTACCTACGGTGCCGTAGGGCACACGCGTACCTTCGGGGAAGATCAGTACCCAGACGCCGTCCTTGAGCAACTCGTCGCCCTTCTTGGCCACGTGCTTGAGCGCCGCCTTGGGGTTGTCACGGTCAATGGCGATCGGGCGCAACATGGCCATGGCCCAGCCAAAGAACGGTACGTACAACAGTTCACGCTTAAGCACCTGGCTCAGGGGCGAGAAGTACGCGGAAAGAAAGAAGGTTTCCCAAGTGCTTTGGTGGTTCGACAAAATCACGCAGGGTTGGTCCGGGACGTTTTCTGCGCCCTTGACCTCAAAACGGATGTTCAGGAACACCTTGCTCAGCCACAACGCGCAACGGCACCAATAAACGTTGATGAAGCGATAACGCGCCTTGAACGGCAGGAAGGGGGCAATAAAAAAGCTCAGGGTGCACCAGAGAAACGAACTGGTGCCCAGCAGCAGGTAAAAGAAAAAGGTTCTGATGGCCTGCAAGATCGACATGGCGGCATTTACCGTTGCGGGACACGGCCCGCCTGTTAAAAGCGCACTCCCGAACAATCCTTGGTCAGGAAGTCGAGGGCGGCTAGTTGTTAATAAGTTCTGCGGCAACCGCCGCCAGATCGTCAAAAATCAAAGTGCCTACCGGCAGGTTTTTCGCCTGGGTCTTTTCGCCTTTTCCGGTCTTTACCAAAACTGGCTGAGAGTCGACGGCTTTGGCCGCCTCCAGGTCACCGAGGCTGTCCCCGACGAACCATATCCCAGCCAAGGGCACCTTGTAATGTTCTGCAATAGTTTTCAACATGCCAGGCTTGGGCTTGCGGCAATCGCAGCCCTCATCCGGCCCGTGAGGGCAGTAAACCACCAGCCCCACCTCACCTCCCTGTTCGGCCACCAACGTGCGCAAGCGCGCGTGCATGGCGTTCAGGGTGGCGATGTCGTAGTAACCGCGGGCGATGCCGGACTGGTTGGTGGCGATGGCCACCGTCCAGCCGGCTTTGCTCAACTGCGCGATGGCCTCGATCGAGCCGGGCAAGGGGATCCACTCCTGTACCGACTTGATGTAAGCGTCGGAGTCGTAGTTGATCACCCCGTCCCGATCGAGAATCAGCAGTTTCAACATGATCAACCCAATACGGAAATGTCAGCGATATTGATGAACAGGCCACGCAGACGCGCGAGCATGGCGTAACGGTTTTTCCGCACACCGGCATCGTCGGCATTGATCATCACCGCTTCGAAGAACGCGTCTACCGGCTCACGCAGAGACGCCAGGCGCGCCAACGCTTCAGCGTAGTTACGCTCCGCGATCAGCGGTTTCACAGCGTTCTCGGCCTTGGCGATGGCCGAGTTCAGCGAGAACTCCTTGGCATCGGCAAACAGGCTTGGGTCAACGTCGGCATTGCCGAGGTTGTCGGCCTTGCTCAGCAGGTTCGACACACGCTTGTTCACGGCCGCCAGGGCATCGGCTTCCGGCAGCTTGCGGAACGCTTGTACGGCTTGTACGCGCTGGTCGAAGTCCAGTGCCGAACCCGGTTGCAGGGCACGTACCGACAGGTAGACGGAAACGTCCACGCCTTCGTCTTCGTAACGCGCACGCAGGCGGTCGAACACGAACTCCAGCACTTGCTCGGCCAGGCCGGCTTGCTTGACCTTGGTCCCGAATTGGCCGACGGCGAACACCACGGCCTGGGTCAGGTCGAGATCCAGCTTCTTGTCGATCAGGATTCGCAGCACGCCCAATGCCGCACGGCGCAGGGCATACGGGTCTTTGCTACCGGTGGGCAACATACCGATACCGAAGATACCCACCAGCGTATCGAGCTTGTCGGCGATGGCCACGGCCGCACCCGTCAGGGTGGTCGGCAATTCTGCACCGGCACCGCGTGGCATGTACTGCTCGTTCAGGGCCAGGGCGACGTCGTCCGGCTCGCCGTCGTTGAGGGCGTAGTAGTAACCGGCGACACCTTGCATCTCAGGGAACTCGCCAACCATCTCGGTGGCCAGGTCGCACTTGGACAGCAAGCCGGCACGGGCGGCCCAGGCTGCGTCGCCGCCGATGCGTGGTGCAATGTAGGCCGCCAGCTTGGAAACCCGCACGGCCTTGTCGTAGACACTGCCGAGTTTTTCCTGGAACACCACGTTTTGCAGGCGCAGGTTGAAGTCTTCGAGCTTCTGTTTCTTATCTTGCTTGAAGAAGAACTCGGCATCGGTCAGGCGCGGGCGAACGACTTTCTCGTTACCGGCGATGATCTGCTGCGGGTCCTTGCTTTCGATGTTGGCCACGGTGATAAAGCGCGGGAGCAACTTACCGTCTGCGTCCAGCAGGCAGAAATACTTCTGGTTGTCCTGCATGGTGGTGATCAACGCTTCTTGTGGCACGTCGAGGAAACGCTCTTCGAACGAGCACACCAGCGGCACCGGCCACTCCACCAGAGCGGTCACTTCGTCCAGCAGGCTTGGCGGCACGATGGCGGTGCCTTCCTGCAGGCGGGCCAATTCTTCGGTGCGCTTGCTGATCAGCTCGCGACGCTCATTGGCATCGGCCAATACGTAAGCGGCGCGCAGGTCGTTGAGGTAGTTGGCCGGCGAAGTGATGCGCACGCTTTCGGGATGATGGAAGCGGTGACCACGGGAATCACGACCAGCCTTCTGGGCGAGGATGGTGCAATCAATGACCTGGTCACCGAGCAGCATTACCAGCCATTGGGTCGGACGTACGAACTCTTCCTTGCGCGCACCCCAGCGCATGCGCTTGGGGATAGGCAGGTCGTTCAGGGAGTCTTCAACGATGGTCGGCAGCAGGCTGGCGGTCGGCTTGCCGGTGATGACCTGGCTGAAACGCAGTTTCGGGCCGCTCTGGTCGATCTCGCTCAGCTCTACGCCACATTTCTTGGCAAAGCCAAGGGCGGCTTGTGTCGGGTTGCCGTCGGCATCGAAAGCTGCCTGGCGCGGTGGGCCGTCCAGGTTGATGTTGCGGTCCGGCTGCTGGGTTTCCAGCGCGGTCAGCAGCACAGCCAGGCGGCGCGGCGCGGCGTAGACTTTTTTGGCTTCAAACTTCAGGCCGGCAGTCTGCAGGCCTTTTTCGATACCGGCCAGGAATGCATCGGCCAGGGTATTGAGTGCCTTGGGTGGCAGCTCTTCGGTGCCCAGTTCAACCAGGAAATCTTGAGCACTCATTGTGCAGCCTCCAGCTTAGCCAACACTTCATCACGCAGGTCAGGGGTTGCCATCGGGAAGCCCAGCTTGGCGCGAGCCAGCAAATAGGCTTGGGCGACGGAACGTGCCAGCGTGCGCACACGCAGGATGTATTGCTGGCGCGCAGTTACCGAGATGGCACGGCGGGCGTCCAGCAGGTTGAAGGTATGGGACGCCTTCAACACCATTTCATAGCTTGGCAACGGCAGCGGCTGGTCGAGTTCGATCAGGCGCTTGGCTTCGCTTTCATAGAAGTCGAACAGTTCGAACAGCTTCTCGACGTTGGCGTGTTCGAAGTTGTAGGTGGACTGCTCCACTTCGTTCTGGTGGAACACATCGCCGTAGGTCACTTTGCCGAACGGGCCGTCAGCCCATACCAGGTCGTAGACCGAATCCACGCCTTGCAGGTACATGGCCAGACGCTCCAGGCCGTAGGTGATCTCGCCGGTCACCGGGTAGCATTCGATGCCGCCGGCTTGCTGGAAGTAAGTGAACTGCGTCACTTCCATGCCATTGAGCCAGACTTCCCAGCCCAGGCCCCAGGCGCCCAGAGTTGGCGATTCCCAGTTGTCTTCGACGAAACGGATGTCGTGCACCAGTGGGTCCAGGCCCACATGCTTGAGCGAGCCCAGGTACAGTTCCTGGAAGTTGTCCGGGTTGGGCTTCAATACCACCTGGAACTGGTAGTAGTGCTGCAGACGGTTCGGGTTTTCGCCGTAGCGGCCGTCAGTCGGGCGACGACTGGGCTGCACATAAGCGGCGTTCCAGGTTTCCGGGCCGATGGCCCGCAGGAATGTAGCGGTGTGGAAAGTGCCGGCGCCTACTTCCATATCGTAGGGCTGAAGTACCACACAACCTTGCTCGGCCCAGTATTGCTGGAGGGCGAGGATCAAGTCTTGGAAGGTACGCACGGCTGGCGTAGGCTGGCTCACGAAATTCACCTGTTACTTGGGCTGCGATTTAAAGAGCGGGAGTATACCCGATTCGGCCCCGCCACCACTCCCTGGAGCCTTATGCCACGCTGCTTTTGGTGTTCTGAAGATCCGCTGTACATGGCTTATCACGATCAAGAGTGGGGAACGCCGCTGCGCGATGCGCAGGGTTTGTTCGAGTTGCTTTTGCTCGAAGGGTTCCAGGCGGGTCTGTCCTGGATCACTGTTTTACGCAAACGCGAGCATTATCGAAAGGTCTTGTTCGGCTTTGATGCGCAGCGTCTGGCGCGGTTAAGCGATGAAGAAATCGAGGCGCTGATGCAGGATCCGGGCATCGTGCGCAATCGCTTGAAGCTCAATGCTACCCGGCGCAACGCCGCGGCCTGGCTGGCGCTGGAAGACCCGGTGGGGTTGCTGTGGTCATTTGTCGGCGGCAAACCCAAGGTCAATCACTTCAAGGATCGCAGCGACGTCCCGGCCATTACACCCGAGGCTGAAGCCATGAGCCGCGCCTTGAAAAAAGCCGGTTTCACCTTCGTCGGGCCGACCATCTGCTACGCCTTCATGCAGGCCTCGGGCATGGTCATGGACCACACTCAGGACTGTGACCGTTACGCGGACTTGGTCAACGCCGGTTAGAATGCCGGTTTTGCGCACCACACACGATCAGGAGTGACCTGTGGAAAAGTTTAAAGGCGCCTTGCTGGTAGGCGCTCTCCGGTTGTTTGCCCTGCTGCCCTGGCGCGCCGTCCAAGCCGTTGGCACGGGCATCGGCTGGATCATGTGGAAAACCCCCAACCGTTCCCGCGACACCGTGCGGATCAACCTCTCCAAATGCTTCCCGGACATGGACCCGGCCGAGCGCGAGCGCCTGGTGGGCCGCAGCCTGATGGACATCGGCAAGTCCCTGACCGAAAGTGCTTGCGCGTGGATCTGGCCAGCCCAGCGCTCCATCGACCTGGTGCGGGAAGTCGAGGGCCTGGAAGTGTTGCACCAAGCCCTGGCCTCGGGCAAAGGCGTGGTGGGTATCACCAGTCATCTGGGCAACTGGGAAGTGCTGAACCACTTCTATTGCAGCCAGTGCAAACCGATCATTTTCTATCGCCCGCCCAAGCTCAAGGCGGTGGACGAACTGCTGCGCAAACAACGCGTGCAATTGGGCAACCGCGTGGCGGCGTCGACCAAGGAAGGCATTCTCAGCGTGATCAAGGAAGTGCGCAAAGGCGGCCAGGTAGGCATTCCTGCCGACCCGGAACCAGCCGAGTCCGCCGGCATCTTCGTACCGTTTTTCGCCACCCAGGCCCTCACCAGCAAATTCGTGCCGAACATGCTCGCGGGCCACAAGGCTGTTGGCGTATTCCTGCACGCGTTGCGCCTGCCGGACGGCTCAGGCTACAAAGTGATCCTGGAAGCGGCGCCGGAAGACATGTACAGCACCGACACCGCCACCTCCTGCGCGGCGATGAGCAAAGTGGTGGAGCGCTATGTCGGCGCCTACCCGAGCCAGTACATGTGGAGCATGAAGCGCTTCAAGAAGCGCCCGCCGGGTGAGGCGCGGTGGTACTGATTCACACCTGACTCAAGACCGATATAGAAACAATGTGGGAGGGGGCTTGCTCCCGATAGCGGTGGTTCAGTCAAATATGCATTGGCTGACACACTGGCATCGGGAGCAAGCCCCCTCCCACATTTAGTCCTGTATCAAGCCTGTCGATCGAGTTTCTTCAGGAACACGGTCATCTCTTTTTCGGCCTGCTTGTCGCCGTGGGCCTGGGCCGCTTCAATGCCTTTTTCCCACGCCTGTCGTGCTGAGGCACTGTCACCCTGCGCCTGGTGCGCCTTGCCCAACAGCTTCCACGCCGCCGAATACTTCGGATCGAACTCGAGGCACTTGCCCAGATGCTCGGCGGCTTTGGCGTTGTCTTTCAAGTCCAGATAACCCTTGCCCAAGCCGAAACGCAGCAGCGAATTATCCACACCCTTGGCGAGCATTTTTTCCAGGGATTCGAGCATGTCGGTCACTCCGTTTGATCAGAAAAAGCTCAAGCCCACGTGGAACAGCTTCTCTACATCGCGGATATGTTTTTTATCCACAAGGAACAAAATCACATGGTCTGCGGTGGCGATCACCGTGTCGTCGTGGGCGATGATCACTTCTTCATCGCGGATGATTGCGCCAATGGTGGTACCCGGCGGCAGGCCGATATCGCGGATGGCCTTGCCAATCACCTTGCTCGACTTCGAATCACCGTGGGCAATCGCCTCGATGGCTTCCGCCGCACCCCGGCGCAGGGAGTGCACGCTGACAATATCGCCACGCCGCACGTGGGCGAGCAAGGTACCGATGGTCGCCAGTTGGGGGCTGATGGCGATGTCGATATCGCCGCCCTGGATCAGGTCCACATAGGCCGGGTTGTTGATGATGGTCATCACCTTCTTCGCCCCCAGCCGCTTGGCCAGCAACGACGACATGATGTTGGCTTCGTCATCGTTGGTCAGGGCGAGGAAGATATCGGCGTCGGCGATGTTTTCTTCCATCAGCAGGTCGCGGTCCGAGGCGCTGCCTTGCAGTACGACAGTGCTGTCGAGGGTGTCGGACAAATGCCGGCAACGCGTCGGGCTCATCTCGATGATCTTCACCTGGTAGCGGCTTTCGATGGCCTCGGCCAACCGCTCGCCGATCTGCCCGCCGCCTGCGATGACGATGCGTTTGTAGCTCTCGTCGAGCCTGCGCATTTCGCTCATGACCGCACGAATATTCGCCTTGGCGGCGATGAAAAACACTTCGTCGTCGGCCTCGATCACCGTGTCGCCCTGGGGCAGGATCGGCCGGTCACGACGGAAAATCGCGGCCACGCGGGTTTCCACGTTTGGCATGTGCTCACGCAGCTGGCGCAGTTGCTGGCCAACCAACGGCCCGCCGTAGTACGCCTTTACCGCCACCAGTTGCGCCTTGCCCTCGGCGAAGTCGATCACCTGCAAGGCGCCAGGGATTTCGATCAGGCGCTTGATGTAGTGGGTGACCACCTGTTCCGGGCTGATCAATACGTCCACCGGAATGGCGTCATTATCGAACAGGCCGGCGCGAGTCAGGTAGGCCGCTTCGCGCACCCGGGCGATCTTGGTTGGGGTGTGGAACAACGTATGAGCGACCTGGCACGCGACCATGTTGGTCTCGTCGCTGTTGGTCACCGCCACAAGCATGTCGGCATCGTCGGCACCCGCCTGACGCAGCACCGTTGGAAACGACGCCCGGCCTTGTACCGTGCGAATGTCCAGGCGGTCGCCCAGGTTGCGCAGGCGCTCGGCATCGGTGTCGACCACGGTGATGTCGTTGGCTTCGCCGGCCAAGTGTTCGGCCAGCGTGCCTCCGACCTGCCCTGCCCCAAGGATGATGATTTTCATCCGGTCACTCCCTTAAACCCATTCAGCCGCGTGCGGCGGCGATCTTGATCAGTTTGGCGTAGTAGAAGCCATCGTGCCCGCCTTCCTGCGCGAGCAGTTGGCGGCCGTGGGGCTGCTTGATGCCGGCGCTGGTAGCGAGGTCCAGTTCGCGCGCGCCGCTGGTGCGGGCGAGGAAGGCTTGGATGACCTCAGTATTTTCGGTGGGTAGCGTGGAGCAGGTGGCGTACAGCAGGATGCCGCCGACTTCCAGGGTTGGCCACAGGGCGTCAAGCAATTCGCCTTGCAGCACCGCGAGGGCGGCGATGTCGTCGGGCTGGCGGGTCAGCTTGATGTCCGGGTGCCGACGGATCACGCCGGTGGCGGAGCAAGGTGCGTCCAGCAGGATGCGCTGGAATGGCTTGCCGTCCCACCAGGTCGCTGTGTCGCGGCCGTCGGCGGCGATCAGGTCGGCGCTGAGGCCCAGGCGTGCAAGGTTTTCCCGCACGCGCACCAGGCGTTTGGCTTCAAGATCCACAGCCACTACACCGGCCAGGTCTTTTTCAACCTCAAGGATGTGACAGGTCTTACCGCCTGGCGCGCAGCAGGCGTCGAGTACGCGCTGGCCGGGGGCCAAATCGAGCAGGTCGGCCGCCAATTGCGCGGCCTCGTCCTGCACACTGATCCAGCCTTCGGCAAAGCCCGGCAGGCTGCGTACATCGGTGGCGGCTTCCAGCACGATGCCGTCGGTGCTGTACACGCACGGGGTGGCGTTGATGGCCGCGTCGGCCAGTAATTGCAGGTACGCGTCACGGCTGTGGTGGCGGCGGTTGACCCGCAGGATCATCGGCGGGTGCGCGTTGTTGGCCGCGCAGATAGCCTCCCATTGCTCGGGCCAGAAGGCTTTCAGGGATTTTTGCAGCCAGCGCGGGTGGGCGGTGCGCACCACCGGATCATGTTCCAGCTCGGCCAGCAGTGCTTCGCTTTCACGCTGGGCCCGGCGCAGTACGGCATTGAGCAGGGCCTTGGCCCAGGGCTTTTTCAGCTTGTCGGCGCAACCGACGGTTTCACCGATGGCGGCGTGGGCCGGTACGCGGGTGTAGAGCAATTGATACAGGCCCACCAGCAACAGCGCCTCGACATCAGCGTCTGCCGCCTTGAACGGTTTTTGCAGCAGCTTGGCTGCCAGTGCCGACAACCTTGGCTGCCAGCGGGCGGTGCCAAAGGCCAGGTCTTGGGTGAAACCGCGATCCCGGTCTTCGACCTTATCCAGTTGTGTCGGCAATGAACTGTTCAGCGAAGCTTTGCCGTTGAGCACGGCGGCGAGTGCCTTGGCGGCGGCCAGACGTGGGTTCATTGAGCGGCCACCCCGAGGATCGTGCCCAAGGCAAATTTCTCACGGCGGCTATTGAACAAATCGCTGAAGTTCAGCGCTTTGCCGCCGGGCAATTGCAGACGTGTCAGGCACAGCGCCTGCTCACCGCAAGCGACCAACAGCCCGTCTTTGCTGGCGCCGATAATCTCGCCGGGGGCGCCTTTGCCGTCGGCCAGGGTCGCGTTCAACACCTTCAAGGCTTCGCCGTTCAGGGTGCTATGGCAGATTGGCCATGGGTTGAAGGCACGTACCAGGCGCTCCAGCTCCACGGCCGGGCGGCTCCAGTCGAGGCGCGCTTCGTCTTTGTTCAATTTGTGCGCGTAGGTGGCCAGGCTGTCGTCCTGTACCTCGCCTTCCAGGGTGCCTGCTGTGAGGCCGGCGATGGCCTGGATCACGGCAGGTGGGCCCATTTCGGCAAGGCGGTCGTGCAGGCTGCCACCGGTGTCTTGCGCGGTGATCGGGGTGGTGACCTTGAGCAGCATCGGTCCGGTGTCCAGGCCCGCCTCCATGCGCATCACGGTCACGCCGCTTTCGCTGTCGCCCGCCTCCACGGCGCGCTGGATCGGCGCCGCACCACGCCAGCGAGGCAGCAGCGAAGCATGGCTGTTGATGCAACCCAGGCGCGGGATATCCAGCACCGCCTGGGGCAGGATCAAACCGTAGGCCACCACCACCAGCAGGTCCGGTTTCAGCGCGGCCAGTTCGGCCTGGGCTTCGGCGTTACGCAGGGTCGGCGGTTGCAGCACCGCTATGTTGTGTTCAAGCGCCAATAGCTTGACCGGGCTCGGCATCAGTTTTTGCCCGCGACCGGCCGGGCGATCCGGCTGGGTGTACACCGCGACGATGTCATAAGGGCTGGCAAGCAGCGCCTTGAGGTGTTCGGCGGCGAATTCAGGGGTGCCGGCAAAAACAATGCGCAATGGCTCGGTCATGGGAGTTCTCGGTTAAAAACAGTCACAAAAGAAAAAGGCTTGCCGCAGCAAGCCTTTGGAAGAAGGGCATCAAGCTTGCTGGCGATGCTTTTTTTCCAGCTTCTTCTTGATCCGGTCCCGCTTGAGCGTGGACAGGTAATCGACAAACAGCTTGCCGTTAAGGTGGTCGCATTCATGTTGGATGCACACTGCCAACAGACCTTCGGCAATCAGCTCAAAAGGCTTGCCGTCACGGTCCAGGGCCTTGATCTTCACGCGCAGCGGGCGTTCGACGTTCTCGTAGAACTCCGGCACCGACAGGCAGCCTTCCTGGTATTCGCCCATCTCATCGGTCAGCGGTTCGAACTCGGGGTTGATGTACACCCGGGGTTCGCTGCGATCTTCCGACAGGTCCATGACCACGACACGCAGATGCACGTTGACCTGGGTAGCGGCGAGGCCAATGCCCGGAGCTTCATACATTGTTTCAAACATGTCATCGACCAACTGACGAACCTTGTCGTCCACTACGGCCACCGGCTTGGCGATCGTGCGCAGGCGCGAGTCGGGAAATTCGAGGATGTTCAAAATAGCCATAAGCGTAATTGCTGCACATGTGAGGTAAAGACCAATCGGCGGTGGGATGGACCCACACGGCCGGTGTGAAACGCTCAGAAGCCACGAGGGCCAAGGCATTTCACGCGAACGCACATAATAAAGGAGATTCACCCCATGAGGAAATCGCTACTCGTCTTGCTGCTGTGGGCCCCCGTCGCCATGGCGTTGATTCCCAAGCCCACTGAACGCTTGGATCACGCGACGCAACAGGCCATCCAGCACTTTTTACTGCATAACCGGATTGTCGATACGCCCCAGGACCTGGACAACGCGCCTTATATCGTCGCAGCGCAAGGCGGTCGCGTGCTGGGGGCCAACGGTGAGCGCGTGCATGCTCGCGGTCAGCTGGACCCGGCCCAGCCAAGCTACGGAATCTTTCGTCGAGGCAAGGTCTACACCGACCCAGGCACCCAGGAGCTACTGGGCATCAATGCCGACGATATCGGCACCGCACGCTTTGTACTCGCCGACGACCTCACCACCCTGGCGGTGCAGCGGGTTACCCAGGAAATCCGTCCAGGTGACCGCTTGCTTGGTGCCCAACGTCCGGTCGCGCTGAACACCCTGGAGTCAGCCAAATCCACGGCTTTCATCGCAGGGCACATCATCGACATCCCCAGGGGCGTCACTCAGATTGGTGTTCTGGACGCCGTGACCCTGAACAAGGGCCGCCGCGACGGATTGATCGAAGGCCAGTTACTGACGGTGATCAAGGCGGGTGCCACGGTGCGAGACGTCCTTACCGGCACGCCAACACAACTCCCGGAAGAACGGGCCGGCACTCTTCTGGTGTTTCGCACCTATGAAAAACTCAGCTACGCCTTGGTGCTCAGTGCTTCACGCGCGCTGGCTGTAAAGGATCGTTTCGAGACCCGTCAACAAGCGCAATAAATAGCCTGCTAAATAAGTTACCAACAGAGTTATCCACAGCTTGTTCCGGTCAAGGATGATCAAATGAATCCGATAAACAGTAGCGAAATTTCTCCGGCAGAGCTGGAAGCCCGACTACGCTTGCACAGGCTGCCAGAACTGGGTCCCAAGCGTTTTCACGTATTGATCCAAGCGTTCGGCTGCGCCTCCAAGGCCCTCAGTGCCCCCGCCAGTGCCTGGCGTTCCCTCGGGTTGCCCGCCATCAGCGCCGATGCCCGGCGTAGCCCGCAAATCCGTGATGGCGCCAGTACGGCATTGGCCTGGTTAGAGCGTCCGGCCCAGCATTTGCTGATGTGGGACCAACTTGAGTACCCGGCCTTGCTCGCTCAGATCGACGACGCACCGCCGCTGTTATTCGTTGCGGGCGACCCGGGCATTCTGGAAAAACCACAGTTGGCCATGGTCGGTAGCCGGCGTGCTTCCCGCCCCGGCATGGACACGGCCGCCGCGTTTTCCCGCAGCCTGGCGAGCGCCGGTTTTGTCATCACCAGTGGTTTGGCGCTGGGCATTGACGGCGCAGCACACCAGGCAGCGCTGGAGGTGGGCGGTCGTACAGTCGGGGTGCTTGGCACCGGGCTGGAAAATTTTTATCCACAGCGCCACCGCAAGCTCGCTGCCGCGATGATTGCCCAAGGCAGCGCGGTGGTTTCTGAGTTTCCGTTGGACGCGGGGCCCCAGGCCGGTAATTTTCCACGGCGCAATCGGATTATCAGCGGGCTCTCGCTGGGGGTTCTGGTGGTGGAAGCCAGCATGGCCAGCGGTTCGCTGATCACCGCACGGCTGGCCGCAGAGCAAGGGCGCGAGGTGTATGCGATCCCTGGCTCCATTCACCATCCCGGTGCCAAGGGTTGCCATCAACTGATCCGTGATGGCGCGGTGCTGGTGGAAACCATCGAACACATCCTTGAGGCGCTGCGCGGTTGGCAGGCGTTATCGCGCCCTGCGCCGGTGCCGATCACCCACCCACTGGTGGCACTGCTGCATGCTGCGCCGCATACCAGTGAAGCCCTGGCGATTGCCAGTGGTCGGCCGTTGTCCCAGGTGCTGGCGACTCTTACGGAGCTGGAGCTGGAAGGCCAGGTCATCTGCGAAAGCGGGCGCTGGCTGGCGCGTTGCCAGGTTTAGGTGCTGCCGGTTTTTGGCGCTGGGTTTTGTAACGAAGATCGGTAAACTGCCCAGAGCTTTAGTCCGGAGATTAAATAATGGTCAACAGGTGGCGTGTGCTGCAAGCCGCACGGGAAATTCGCGCAGGCGCGGTGATTGCCTATCCGACCGAGGCGGTCTGGGGCCTGGGTTGCGACCCGTGGAATGAAGAAGCGGTGGATCGGCTATTGGCGATCAAGAACCGCTCGGTGGACAAGGGCCTGATTCTGGTAGCGGACAACATTCGTCAATTCGACTTCCTGTTCGAAGACTTCCCGGACACCTGGATCGATCGCATGGCCAGCACCTGGCCCGGGCCGAATACCTGGCTGGTGCCCCACCAGGACTTGTTGCCCGAATGGGTCACCGGTATGCATGACACTGTGGCGTTGCGGGTCACTGATCACCCGTTGGTGAGGGATTTGTGCGCTCAGGTCGGGCCGTTGATCTCCACGTCGGCCAACCCTCAGGGGCGCCCGGCGGCACGCACGCGTATTCGCGTGGAGCAGTATTTCCGCGGGCAAGTGGACTTGGTGTTGGGTGGCGCGCTGGGTGGGCGCAAGAACCCAAGCCTGATTCGGGACCTGGTGACAGGTGAGGTTGTGCGTCCCTCCTGAGATCGAGGCACGGCCATCGCGGGCAAGCCCGGCTCCCACATTTGATCAGTCATCGCGGTCAAATGTGGGAGCTGGCTTGCCTGCGATGACGCACTCAAGGCAACAGAATGGTTGAGCCAGTCGTGCGTCGCGCCGACAACTCGGTCTGCGCTTTGGCCGCATCCGCCAGCGGGTAGCGCTGGTTGATATCAATGCGCACCTTGCCGCTCTTGATCATCGAAAACAGATCGTCCGCCATCGCCTGCAAGTTCGCCGGATTGTTGGCGTAGGTCGCCAGCGTCGGGCGGGTCACGTACAGCGAGCCCTTGGCCGACAGAATGCCCAGGTTCACCCCGTCCACCGCGCCCGACGCGTTGCCAAAGCTTACGACCAAACCCCGTGGCGCCACGCTGTCCAGAGAGGTCAGCCAGGTGTCCTTGCCGACGCCGTCGTACACCACCGGCACCTTTTTACCGTCAGTCAATTCCAGCACACGTTGTGCGACATTCTCCTTGCTGTAGTCGATGGTTTCCCAGGCGCCGAGGGATTTGGCCAGGGCGGCCTTTTCCGGCGAACTCACGGTGCCGATCAGCTTCACGCCCAGGGCCTTGGCCCATTGGCAGGCCAGGGAGCCCACGCCACCGGCAGCCGCGTGGAACAGGATGGTTTCGCCGCCTTTCAATTCGTAGGTCTGGCGCAACAGGTATTGCACGGTCAGGCCCTTGAGCATGGCCCCGGCGGCCTGCTCGAAACTGATGTCATCCGGCAGGTGCACCAGGTTGGCGGCGGGCAACACATGCAACTCGCTGTAGGCACCCAGCGGGCCGCTGCCGTAGGCCACGCGGTCGCCGACTTTGAACTGGGTGACTTCACTGCCCACGGCATCGACGACACCAGCGCCTTCAGCGCCCAGGCCGGATGGCAGCGCGGGCGGTGCGTAGAGGCCACTGCGAAAATAGGTGTCGATGAAGTTCAGACCGATGGCCTCGTTACGCACCCGCACCTGTTGTGGGCCAGGCTCCGCTGGCGTGTAGTCCACATACTCAAGTACTTCGGGGCCGCCGTGGGCGCTGAACTGGATACGTTTGGCCATCTGCACTTCTCCTTGGGTTCGAATCTGCGTAGCCCCCTATCGGACTCCTAAGCTTGATCTTCGTCAACTGCCGCGCACCTAAGTGCAGTGGCATGTGGGCGCAGTGGTATCCTGTGCGCCCATTTGCCGCCGACGCCCAATGGCCTCGCGTAGCTTTGCCCGATTCAAGGTGATGCCATGACTACCCGCACCGAGGCCGTTAAAGCCTACCTGCTTGACCTGCAAGATCGCATTTGCAACGCCCTGGAAACCTTCGAGACGGACGCTCGCTTTATCGAAGACGCCTGGACCCGGCCTGCCGGTGGTGGCGGTCGCACCCGTGTGATCGAGAACGGTTCGGTGATCGAAAAAGGCGGCGTTAACTTTTCCCACGTGTTTGGCAGCGGTTTGCCACCGTCCGCCAGTGCCCATCGGCCTGAGCTGGCTGGTCGGGGGTTTGAAGCCTTGGGCGTGTCACTGGTGATTCATCCGCATAACCCGCATGTGCCGACATCCCACGCCAATGTGCGCTTTTTCATCGCTGAAAAAGAAGGCGAAGAACCGGTGTGGTGGTTCGGTGGCGGCTTTGACTTGACCCCGTATTACGGCAACGAAGAAGACTGCGTCCACTGGCACCGTGTGGCCGAGCAAGCTTGTGCGCCCTTTGGCCCGGACGTGTACGCACGCTATAAAGCCTGGTGCGACGCCTATTTCCACATCAAGCATCGCAATGAACCTCGCGGTATCGGTGGCCTGTTCTTCGATGACTTGAACGAATGGGGCTTCGACACCTGTTTCGCCTTTATCCGTGCCATCGGCGATGCCTATATCGATGCCTACCTGCCGATTGTGCAACGTCGCAAGGCCATGGCGTATACCGAGCAGCAGCGTCAGTTCCAGGAGTTCCGCCGGGGCCGCTACGTCGAGTTCAACCTGGTCTATGACCGTGGCACCCTGTTCGGTCTGCAGTCGGGCGGGCGTACAGAATCGATCCTGATGTCGCTGCCGCCCCAGGTCCGTTGGAGCTACGACTGGAAGGCCGAGGCCGGTAGCGAGGAGGCGCGCCTCACCGATTATTTCCTGCAAGACCGCGACTGGCTCGGCGTCGTTGCAGCCAAGGCGGCGGTGTGATGGACCGTTATGTCGTGTTCGGCAACCCCATCGGCCACAGTAAATCGCCGCTGATCCACCGTATGTTCGCCGAGCAGACCGGCGAACAACTGGACTACAGCACGTTGCTCGCGCCGTTGGAGGATTTCACCCACTGCGCCCGTGAGTTTTTTCGCCAGGGCCGTGGCGCCAACGTGACCGTGCCGTTCAAGGAAGACGCCTATCGTTTGGCCGATACCTTGACCGAACGCGCCCAGCGCGCTGGAGCCGTGAACACCCTGAGCAAACTGGCGGACGGTACGTTGTTGGGAGACAACACCGACGGCGCCGGCCTGGTGCGCGACCTGACGGTCAACGCCGGGCTGAACCTGCAAGGCAAACGCATCCTGTTGTTGGGAGCCGGTGGCGCGGTGCGCGGTGCACTTGAGCCGTTGCTGGCACAGCAACCCTCTTCGTTGATCATTGCCAACCGCACCGTGGAAAAGGCCGAGCTGCTCGCTGAGCTGTTCGACGACCTGGGCCCGGTGTCTGCCAGTGGTTTCGACTGGCTACGTGAGCCGGTGGACGTGATCATCAATGCCACGTCCGCCAGCCTGTCAGGCGATGTACCGCCGATTGCCGGCAGCCTGATCGAGCCGGGCAAGACGTTCTGCTACGACATGATGTACGCCAAGGAACCTACCGCGTTCTGCCGCTGGGCTGCGGAACACGGCGCTGTGGTGGCGATGGATGGTTTGGGGATGCTGGTGGAGCAGGCAGCGGAAGCCTTCTTCCTGTGGCGTGGTGTGCGCCCTGATTCAGCACCGGTGTTAGCCGAACTACGCCGTCAATTGGCCTGATCGTGTTCAATCTTGGAAATGGAGGGGGCAACTCTTGGCCCCTTCCAGTTTTCTTAACTCTTCGATTACTTGCGGCCTGGCCCCACGCAAGGTCAGGCTACGCCCCAACCGCGCCAACCGTCGCGCCTCCTGATGCAGCATCTCCACCCCGGAGTAGTCGATAAAATTGATCTGCTGCGCTTCGATCACCACCCGTGTGCCCTGCAGACTTTGCAGGCGTACTTGCAGGTAATGGCTGGCGCCAAAAAAGATCGAGCCACCCACTCGTAATACATCCTCGTCCCCATCGCGCCATTGCTGAACCCGTGGTTGCGAAGTGCGCTTGAGGTAGAAAAACAGCGATGCCAACACCCCGGCATAAATCGCCGTTTGTAGCTCCAGCAGCAAGGTGGCGACACACGTCAGGCCCATCACCACGAATTCGGCGCGGCTGACACGAAACAAAGCACGAATCCCTCGATGATCCACCAAACCCCAGCAAATCAGCAGGATGCTGGCGGCCATGCTGGGGATGGGAATATGCGCGATCAACGTCGCGCCGAACAACGCAAATAACGCCACCCACAGCGCGGAAAACACCCCAGCCAGGGGCGAACAAGCACCCGCCTCGTAACTGAGGCCCGAACGGGTGAACGAACCGGCTGACAGGTAGCCGGAGAAAAATCCGCCAACGATGTTGGATAAACCCTGGGCGCGCACTTCCTGGTTGGCGTCGAGTAATTGTTGCGAGCGAGCCGACAGTGAGCGTGCAATCGACAGGCTGGTCACCAACCCCAGCATCCCCACCGCCACCGCGCTGGGCAACAGGCGCAGTACCAGGTCCAGGTCCATCGGCAATGGACTGAACGGCGGCAACTGGCCGATAAACGAACTGACCAGCGCCACATGCCCGAACATCGTCGGCCACAGCCATGCCGTCAGGCTACCCAAGACTAAAGCGATCAACAGCGTCGGCCAGCGTGGCACCAGAGACTTGAGCAGCGCGCCCACCAGCAAAGTGCCGAGCCCGAGGATCACGGACGCACGATCCCACTCACCGCCATGGTCGACCAGCGCCAGCAGGCTGTTGAGGGCGGTGGCCTGGCTCGGCAAGTCCAGCCCCAGCAGGTTCGGCAACTGCCCCAGGGCAATCACCACCGCGGCGCCCAGGGTGAAACCCAGCACCACCGAATGGGAGACAAAATTCACCAGCGCGCCAAAGCGCAGAAGGCCGAGCAACCACTGGAACACCCCGGCGAGGAAGGTCAGCAACAGGATGAGGGTGATGTAGTCCTGGGAACCTGGCACGGCCAATGGGCTGATACTGGCGTAAAGCACGATGGAAATCGCCGCCGTGGGCCCACAGATCAGGTGCCAGGAAGAGCCCCACAGGCAAGCGATCAAGACCGGGATGATCGCCGCGTAGAGCCCGTATTCCGGTGGCAGGCCGGCGATCAGTGCGTAGGCAATCGACTGTGGCAGGGCCAGTACGGCGCCACTGAGGCCGACGATCGCATCCCGGCCGACGCTGGCGCGGGTTTGGCGCGGGAGCCAGCTGAGGAAGGGGAAGAGTGTGTGGCGGTTGGGCCGGGGCATCGCAGGCTCGGGTAGAAGGTTTGGCTTAGAGTATCAGTACACACCGGCTCCCTGTGGGAGGGGGCTTGCTCCCGATAGCGGTGTTTCAGCCAATACATTCATAGCTGATAGGCCGTCATCGGGGGCAAGCCCCCTCCCACATTTGGATCCAGGCGCATCTTAGAGTTGGGCTTTGACCGCGGGCAACGCATCCTGGCCATCCAGGGTTTTCACGCCGTCGAGCCACTTGTCCAGCACCGCGGGGTTGGCCTTGATCCACGCTTTGGCCGCCTCGGCATTGCTGACCTTGTTGTTGGCCACCTGCGCCATGATGCCGTTCTCCATCTCCTGGGTGAAACTCAGGTTGGTCAGCAGTTTGGCGACATTCGGGCAGGCTTGGGCGTAACCCTTGCGGGTCAAGGTATACACGCTACCGGTGGCGCCAAAATACTGCTCGCCGCCCTTGAGGTAATGCATCTTCAACTGCACGTTCATCGGGTGCGGCGTCCAGCCGAGGAAGGTGACGAAGCGCTGTTTCTTCACCGCTCGCGACACCTCGGCGAGCATCGCCTGCTCGCTGGATTCGATCAGCTTCCACTGGCCCAGGTCGAAGTCATTCTTTTTGATGATCTCCTGCAACGAGATATTTGCCGGCGCGCCGGAGCCGATGCCGTAGATCTTCTTGTCGAACTTGTCGGCAAACTTGTTCAGGTCGGCAAAGTCACGTACGCCGGCGTCCCATACGTAGTCCGGCACCGCGAGGGTGAACTCGGTGCCGTCGAGGTTCTTCGCCAGTTGCACCACATCGCCGTTGGCCACGAACTTGTCATAAAAACCTTGTTGCGCCGGCATCCAGTTGCCGAGAAACACATCCACCTGGCCGTCCTTGAGCCCGCCAAAGGTGATCGGCACCGCCAGGGTATCGACCTTGGCTTTGTAGCCCATGCCCATCAGCAAAAAGCCGGTAATGGCATTGGTGGCGGCAATGTCGCTCCAGCCTGGATCGGCCATCTTTACCGTTTCACAGCGAGCGTCTGCGTACACATTGGCGCTGCCCAGCGCCAATATGCTCAGTACCACGGTCAACTTTTGCATGGCCTTCCCTCTGTCTGCTTATTGGTTTTGGCAGGGTTGTGGATAACGTGCCTTGCGCTCCAGGTCGTCGAGGTCGATATGGTTGCGCATGTACTGCTGACTGGCATCCACCTGTGGCTGGTGGTCCCAGCTCTTGAGCGTGCCTTGAGTCAGTGCCTCAAACACCAGGCGGCGGCGACGCTGGCTGGCAAGCACTTGCTGATGGATCGCCGGGATGTCCCATTTGGCCCGCGCCTCATGCAAAAAGGCCTCGAACAGCGAGCGATGTTCTGCTGACAGGCTGAGGTTCTCCCGCTCGTGCGGGTCGTTGCGCACATCAAACAGTAGGCAAGGGTCGTCTTCGCTGTAGATAAATTTGTAGGCGCCCCGGCGAATCATCATCAATGGGCTGATGGTGCCTTCGGCCATGTATTCGCCAAACACTTCGTCATGCCCGCCCTGCCCTTGCAAGTGCGGGACCAGAGAGCGACCGTCCAACGGCAAGTGCGGGTCCAGCTCGCCGCCGGCCAGCTCCACCAGGGTCGGCAGCAGGTCGGCGGTGGACACGGCCTGAGTGACCCGCCCAGCCGCGAATTGGCCCGGCGCGCTGATCAGCAGCGGCACGCGGGCGGCCATTTCAAACCAGTGCATTTTGTACCAGAGGCCACGCTCGCCGAGCATGTCACCGTGGTCGCCGGAGAAGATGATCAGGGTGTCGTCAGCCAGGCCGGTGTCTTCCAGGGTTTGCAGGAGTTTGCCGACATTGCTGTCGATGTAACTGCACGCACCGAAGTAGGCGCGACGGGCATCGCGGATCTTGTCCACAGGCAGCGGTTTATCCCACAAGTCATAGACCTTGAGCAGACGCTGGGAGTGTGGGTCCAGCTCTGCTTGCGCCGGCGTTGCAGGCAAAGGGATGTCGGCGTCGTCGTACAGGTCCCAGAACGGCTTGGGAATGGTGTAAGGGTCGTGGGGATGGGTCATCGATACGGTCAGGCAGAAGGGCCGATCACCGTCCTCGCGGATATGATCGAACAGGTATTGCTGCGCCTTGAACACCACCTCCTCGTCGAAGTCCAGCTGGTTGGTGCGCACGCACGGGCCCGCTTGCAGCACCGAAGACATGTTGTGGTACCAGGTGGGGCGTACGTCGGGCTCATCCCAATTCACCGCCCAGCCATAATCCGCGGGGTAGATATCGCTGGTCAGGCGTTCTTCATAGCCGTGCAACTGGTCGGGGCCGCAGAAATGCATCTTGCCCGACAACGCGGTGCGGTAGCCGAGGCGACGCAGGTAGTGGGCATAGGTCGGCACATCGGCGGGGAAATCGGCAGCGTTGTCGTAGGCGCCGATCTTGCTCGGCAACTGGCCGCTGACCAGAGTGAAGCGCGAAGGCGCACACAACGGACTGTTGCAATAGGCGGCCTCGAATACCACGCCTTGGGCGGCGAGGCGGCTGAGGTTGGGCAGCTTGATCGAGGAAGGCCCGTAGAACGGCAGCATGGGCGCGGCCATTTGATCGGCCATGATGAAAAGAATGTTCTTGCGCTTCATGGTTTCTCGGCATTCCATAGTAAGTGTTTATGCCAATGAGAATGCGGCCCATGGAAATCAGGGTAAAGCCCATGACAAGCAATGCCTAGGATAACGACAGCTTATGTATGAAGCGCTGGGTAACCTCTCTCTCGATCTGCTGCGAGCCTTCGAAGCGGCGGCGCGCCACCGCAGTTTTACCGCCGCGGCGATGGAGCTTGGCACCACCCAGCCGGCGGTCAGCCAGCAGATCAAGCGTCTTGAAGAACAACTGGCAATCCGCCTGTTTGACCGCATCTATCGCGGTATCGAACTGACCGACGCCGGCGTGCTGTTGTTCGAGCACGTACAGGGCGCCCTGCAAAGCATCAATCAAGGGCTCAGCACCATCACCCAACAGGACCAGCACGAAGTACTGCAAGTGGCTACCGACTTCGCCTTCGCCGCCTATTGGCTGATGCCGCGCCTGCATCGCTTTCACCAGGCCAACCCGCAGGTGGATGTGAGCCTGGTTACCAGTGAGCGCAACCACGCCAGCCTGCGCAGCGATATCGATGTGGCGGTGCTGTTCGGCGATGGCCGTTTCAAGCAGGGCGACAGCCTGTGGTTGTTCAATGAGGAAGTGTTCCCGGTATGCAGCCCGCAGTGGCTCAAGGCTCAGGCCGCGCCGATGACGGTGCAATCCTTGCCCGAGTACCCGTTGCTGCACCTGCGTCAGGAAAACAACAGCCAATGGTTCGACTGGAGCGGGGTGTTCCGCCAATTGGGTATATCCGCTGCGCCAACTCCCGGGCAATTGCGCTTCGACAACTACACCTTGCTGATTCAGGCTGCGATTGCCGGCCAGGGCGTTGCCATCGGCTGGCGCCATTTGGTGGATAACCTGCTGGAACAGAACTGGCTGTGCCGACCGATCAGCCCCACGGTGACCTCGCGTTTCGGTTATTACGTGGTGCAACCCCAGCGCAAACGCCGCGGGCAGTTGGTTGAGCGTTTTGTCCAATGGCTGATGGCGGAACAGGCCAGCAGTGCGCAGTCGTTGACCGGGCTGGCCCTGCCTTCGATTGCGGTCTAGGATCGGCACATCGTGGATCCGGAGTCCGTCATGCAACGTATCAAGGGCTATCACGCCCATATCTACTTCGACGCCAGCACCATCGACCAGGCGCGCACGCTGTGTGAGGACGCCGCCAGGCTGTTCCCGTTGCGCATGGGCCGTGTGCATGAGCGGCCGGTGGGCCCGCATCCGGATTGGAGCTGCCAGCTGGCATTCGAGCCGGAATACATCGGCGTGGTGTTGCCGTGGCTGGCGCTGCACCGCGATGGCCTGGTGGTCTTCCTGCACCCTGAAACCGGCGATGACCTGAAGGACCACACCGACTACGCGATCTGGATGGGTGCGATGCGCGAGCTGAATCTGTCGGTTTTTTAACTTTCCTTATCAGATAACGCCTTGCCTTTCCCTAAGTAAAAACAGGGAACGGTGTAGGATTAATCTTGCTTCGTCTCATTATGTGGGATTGATATTTATATATTGAGATATTCCGGCGCGTAGGTTTATATTCGCCCATCTGCTTTTTTCAGCACCCACTCATTTCAGGTGAAGCGATGCAGGCGCAATTGATCGCGCTCGATTGGGGGACCAGCTCCCTTCGTGCTTACAAACTCGGCTCGGCGGGCGTTGTGCTGGAACAGCGCGCGCAAGCCTGGGGCATCATGCATTTGCCCTGCGAGCCACGGGACATCAACGGTATTCATTGCACTGACGGCTTCGAGTTGGCGTTCGATAGCGCTTGCGGCGATTGGCTCGACGCCCAGCCTGAATTGCCAGTGATTGCCTGCGGTATGGTTGGCAGCGCGCAGGGTTGGAGCGAGGCGGCTTATTGCGCCACGCCTGTGGATGTCGCCAGCCTGGGCTTGGCGTTGCACCGCGTGCGCAGCCTGCGCGGGGTGGATGTGCATATTGTGCCGGGGGTGATCGAGCAAGCGGGTTTACCCAATGTGATGCGCGGCGAAGAAACCCAGGTACTCGGCGTGCTGCAGGGGCTTGGGGCCCAAGTGTTGATCGGGTTGCCCGGCAGCCACTCTAAATGGGTCGAGGTGAGTGAAGGCCGCATTACGCATTTCGACACCTTCATGACCGGTGAACTGTTCGCGGTATTGAGCAAGCACAGCATCCTGGGCCGCACTCAGCAGCCGAGCGAACAATTCCAGGCCGAGGCCTTTGACCGTGGCGTGCACGTGGCGCTTTCAAAGGATGGCAGGCGTGGCGTGCTGTCGACCTTGTTCAGTGCCCGTACCCTGGGCCTGACGGCTGAGCTTGCACCCAACCAGCAGCCCGACTACCTGTCCGGCCTGTTGATCGGCCACGAACTCGCCGGTTTGCCAGACAGCGCCAAAACCAAGCCGATCATCCTGGTTGGCGCCGCCCCACTCTGCGCCCGCTATCAACGCGCTCTGGCCCTTTGCGGCTTCGCCCACGTCAGCCTGGCGCAGGAAGCCACCGAGCGCGGCCTGTGGCAATTGGCCGTGGCGGCTGGGCTCACTCAACCTGTAACGGAGGCCTGACATGCTCAAGCAAGCACTCGCGCAAAACGGTTTGATCGCAATCCTGCGTGGCATACGCCCGGACGAAGCCCAGGCCATCGGCCAGGTGCTGTACGACGCGGGTTTTCGTGTGATCGAAGTCCCGCTCAATTCGCCGGAGCCGTACACCAGCATTCGCACCCTGCGCCACAGCCTGCCCGCCGATTGCCTGATCGGCGCCGGCACGGTGTTGACGCCTGAACAGGTCGAGCAGGTGAAGGCGGCTGGTGGCCAAGTGATTGTCATGCCCCATAGCGATGCCAAAGTACTGCGCGCCGCCAAGGCCGCAGGCCTGTACTTGTCGCCTGGCGTGGCGACGCCAACCGAGGCGTTTGCCGCACTGGCCGAAGGCGCCGACGTATTGAAGCTGTTCCCGGCCGAGCAGATCGGTCCTTCGGTGATCAAGGCGTGGCTGGCGGTATTGCCGGCGGGCACGCTGCTGCTGCCGGTAGGCGGTGTTACGCCGGACAACATGCAGGTGTTTATCGACGCCGGCGCGAAAGGGTTCGGGTTGGGCTCCGGCTTGTTCAAGCCGGGAATGACAGTGGATCAGGTCGCGAGCCGTGCCCAGGCTTATGTCGCCGCCTGGAAAGCCCT
The DNA here is from genome assembly GCF_023127895.1 of Pseudomonas sp. NCIMB 10586. NCBI lineage: Bacteria > Pseudomonadati > Pseudomonadota > Gammaproteobacteria > Pseudomonadales > Pseudomonadaceae > Pseudomonas > Pseudomonas sp. NCIMB 10586. The sequence goes on along the minus strand of NZ_SPKQ01000007.1, from coordinate 85,105 downwards.
GAGCTGATAGCAAGTTCCGCGCCCGCAGGCGCTGCATCCATAAGAGAGACAAGAGATGAAAATCACCAAATTGACGACCTTTATCGTCCCGCCGCGCTGGTGCTTCCTCAAGGTCGAAACCGACCAGGGCGTGACTGGCTGGGGTGAGCCCGTGGTCGAAGGCCGCGCTCACACAGTGGCCGCCGCCGTCGAAGAACTGTCCGACTACCTGATCGGCAAAGACCCACGCAATATCGAAGATATCTGGACGGTGCTCTATCGCGGCGGGTTCTATCGCGGCGGTGCCGTGCACATGAGCGCCCTCGCCGGTATCGACCAGGCGTTGTGGGACATCAAAGGCAAGGCGCTGGGCGTCTCGGTCAGCGATCTGCTGGGCGGCCAGGTGCGTGACAAGATTCGCGTGTACTCGTGGATCGGTGGCGACCGCCCCGCCGACACTGCCCGTGCAGCCAAAGAGGCCGTGGCTCGTGGCTTCACTGCGGTGAAAATGAACGGCACCGAAGAACTGCAGTTCCTCGACAGCTTCGACAAAGTCGACCTGGCACTGGCCAATGTCGCTGCCGTGCGCGATGCGGTGGGCCCTAACGTCGGTATCGGCGTCGACTTCCATGGCCGCGTGCACAAGCCCATGGCCAAGGTGCTGATGAAAGAGCTTGATCCTTACAAACTGATGTTCATTGAAGAACCGGTGCTCAGCGAAAACTACGAAGCATTGAAAGAACTGGCGCCGCTGACCAGTACGCCGATTGCCCTGGGCGAGCGCCTGTTTTCGCGTTGGGATTTCAAGCGTGTGCTCAGCGAAGGCTACGTCGACATCATCCAGCCGGACGCCTCCCACGCAGGCGGGATTACCGAAACCCGCAAGATCGCCAACATGGCCGAAGCCTACGACGTGGCCCTGGCCCTGCACTGTCCGCTGGGCCCGATTGCCCTGGCAGCGTGCCTGCAACTGGATGCGGCTTGCTACAACGCATTTATCCAGGAGCAAAGCCTGGGTATCCACTATAACGAAAGCAACGACCTGCTCGACTACGTGCGCGACCCGGGCGTGTTCGACTATGACCAGGGCTTTGTGAAGATCCCCAACGGCCCGGGCCTGGGCATCGAGATCAACGAGGAATATGTGATTGAGCGCGCGGCTATCGGCCATCGCTGGCGCAATCCGATCTGGCGCCACGCCGATGGCAGTTTTGCCGAGTGGTGATTTTTATCTGAAGGAATGCGCTCCCACATTGACCGCGTTCCTTCAACACGTTTTGTCCTCAACAAACATAAAAAGAGGCACCCCATGCACCCTGAATCCCTCACCGGGCAGGCACCCTTAGTCACGCCCAGCCGAAAGCGCTTTTTCATCATGGTGCTGCTGTTCATCACCGTGGTGATCAACTACCTCGACCGCAGCAACCTGTCGATTGCTGCGCCTGCGCTGACCAGCGAACTGGGGATCGACCCGGTGCAGGTCGGGCTTATTTTCTCCGCCTTCGGCTGGACTTACGCGGCCATGCAAATCCCCGGCGGCTGGCTGGTAGACCGGGTGCCGCCGCGCATTCTGTATACGGCCGCCCTGCTGCTGTGGTCGATTGCCACCGTGATGCTCGGTTTCGCCGCCAGCTTTATCGCGTTGTTCGTGTTGCGCATGGCCGTTGGCGCGTTGGAGGCACCGGCCTATCCCATCAACAGCCGTGTGGTCACCACCTGGTTTCCCGAGCGCGAGCGCGCCACTGCAATTGGCGTCTACACCTCCGGGCAATTTGTCGGCCTGGCGTTCCTCACCCCGGTACTGGCTTGGCTGCAACACCAGTACGGCTGGCACATGGTGTTTGTCGTTACCGGTGGCGTCGGCATCCTGTGGGCCGCGATCTGGTACGCGGTGTATCGCGAGCCCAAAGATTTCAAAGGCGCCAATGAGGCTGAAATCCAGTTGATCCGTGACGGTGGTGGGCTGGTGGACATGCAGGCGCAAACGGCCAAGGCACCCTTCAGTTGGGTCGACCTCGGTATCGTGCTGAGCAAGCGCAAACTCTGGGGCATCTACCTGGGGCAGTTTTGCCTGAACTCTACGCTATGGTTCTTCCTGACCTGGTTCCCGACGTACCTGGTGAAATATCGCGGCATGGACTTTATCCAGTCAGGTTTGTTGGCGTCGTTGCCGTTCCTGGCCGCTTTTGTGGGCGTGCTGTGTTCGGGGGTGTTTTCCGATTGGTTGATCCGTCGTGGTGCCTCGGTAGGCTTTGCCCGCAAGTTGCCGATCATCAGTGGGCTGCTGATTTCCACGGCGATCATCGGTGCCAACTACGTGGACTCCACGGCGTGGGTCATCGCGTTTCTGGCGGTGGCATTTTTCGGCAATGGCCTGGCGTCGATCACCTGGTCGCTGGTTTCGACCTTGGCGCCTGCGCGGTTGCTGGGGCTGACCGGAGGCGTGTTCAACTTCATCGGTAACCTGTCGGCAATCGCTACGCCCATCGTGATTGGCTTTCTGGCCAGTGGTTCGTCGTTTGCGCCGGCGATTACTTACATCGCGGTGCTGGCGTTGCTGGGAGCACTTTCCTACATATTGCTTGTAGGTAAAGTCGAACGGATCGAGCTGTAAAAAAGGGCGACCTTGGAGTCGCCCTTCTTTCGCGATTACGGCACCGACATCTCGTTATGGAAAATGTTGTGTGGGTCCCAGCGCTGCTTGGTACGCCGCAGGCGGCTTTCGATGATCAGGTCGGGAAAGAAGATCTTGTACCACTGTGGGTTTTTGCCATTGGCCGGATTGCCACCGATGTAGGTCATATCGAGGTCGGGGTAATTGATGTAACAACCTTCAAACTCGTCGTTGATCGGTACGCCCTGATCATCGGCGAACGCGTTGAAGTACAACCCTCGGATCCAGTCGGCATGGGCTTGATCCGAGGCGGCGCTATCGCCGCGCCAGTAACATTGCGGTTGCCACTTGAGGTATGACGAGCGCTGAGCGGCTGACGACTCCCTGCGCACTGGCTCGCTGGCGGCGTTGATCTGGCCGCCGAAAGACTGAATCTGAATGAGGCTTTGTGTCAGGTGGTTATCAGGGTCTGGCCAGGTCAATGTGGTCCAGATGGCGTCCAGCACTTGAGGGCTGAACACGCCCTTCTGATAAGCCGACTTATAACGTCCACGCTGGTTGTCCCCCGAGCCATTCAATGTCTGTTGGCATACCAGCCAATCCAGGCGTTGGGTAGCTTCCTCGGCGGATTCCAATGAATTGATGGTGCGTCCCGCGCAGCTACCACGCGGCTGATGGATGACGTGAAACGGCACCAGTGACTCGGTAGCAGGTAGCCCGATGGCTGTCAGCATCTTGTCGACAAAATCATCGAAAGGGGCTCGCTCGTTCAGTTCGCCATCCTTGTCCACATAGTGAATACCCAGGGTCACATTGCCTGTGTGCTGGTGGCGCATCTCCAGCTTGGTCGCCAGGCCCCAAGTGTCCGTGTTGCTTTGATTGCTGGCGAACCATGATTGATAGGCCACCAGCAGGTTATCGAGTGCAGGTTTGGTCAGTACGGACCAGTCCCATTCCAACACCAGCCACAGTACCTCTTTCGGTGCCGGTGGCAGGTCTTTGAAGTAATAGCTGGTGATGATGCCGAACTGTCCGCCACCGGCACCGCAACACGCGGCGAACAGGTCCAGTTCGTCCTGATTGGTGCTGTCGCGAGAAACGTGGCGCGGTTCGAGGCCTTTGCCAAGGCTGTCGGGCACCAGGATATCCACACCGCTGAGCCAGTCACATACCAGTCCATATTTGCGCGACAGCAGCCCATAGCCGCCCCCGCAAATATGTCCGCCAAGGCCCACTGAATAACACGAACCACCGGGCAGGGTTTTGTTGGCCAGCTTGTATAACGCGACATAGGCATCCCAGTTTTGTCCGCCGGCTTCCAGGCGAAAGCTATAGCGTTCAGCAGCGCTGGGGTCCAGCTCGGAGCCGATTTGCCCGCTGGCGTCGTAGACCACCTGGTTCAACGCACTGATATCCAGAATCGACAGTACCTCAAGTGGACTGTCGGGCATCTTGTTGGCGACAAAGCCTTCGTAGCAATGACCACCACTGCGTACGGTGATGCGCCCCTCGGGAAGGGCCAATGCCTGCGCGGCGGCGTCAATGATGTCTTGTGGGCTGCGGCAGAGATAGATCAGGTTGGCGCCATTTTGCGAAGACTGACCCTGCACATTGCCCAACGGCCAGCGCAGGTTGAAGCCCTTTTGCAAGGTTGAGTGACGGGAGTCTGAAGAGGTAATGAGATCAAAGGCCATGATGTACTCCTGAGAGCCAGGGATGACTTCTGATGCAACTAACTTAACGACCGGGAAGCAAGAAATGCGGGGGCTTGCGAGGGTGGTTAGACGGCAATAGGCATGGAAGTGCGTTGGGGTGACGTGGTGTCACCCCTCAGCGTAGCGCAAGTATCAAAACGCAGGTGCTTACTTGCGTGCGTTGCGCACACCTGCCGACAGCGCCGCGCAATGACTCAGCACGCCATCGATCGCTTGCTGGTCGCTGCCGGCATTGGCGATGTGATCGATCAGTGCCGAACCCACCACCACACCGTCGGCCAGGCGCGCAATGGCCGCAGCTTGTTCCGGTGTACGAATACCGAAACCGATGCTGATCGGCAGGTCGGTGTGGCGACGCAGACGCGTGACCGCTTCTTCGACGTGTTCCAGCGTGGCGGCGCCGGCACCGGTCACGCCTGCTACCGACACGTAATACACAAACCCGGAACTGCCGTTGAGCACCGTCGGCAGGCGCACGTCATCGGTGGTCGGCGTGGTCAGGCGGATAAAGTCGATGCCCGCGGCCTGAGCCGGGTCGCACAACTCGCCGTTGTGCTCAGGTGGCATGTCGACCACGATCAGGCCGTCGACGCCGGCTGCCTTCGCATCGGCGATAAACTGCGGCACACCGTATTTGTGAATGGGGTTGAAGTAGCCCATCAACACCAGGGGGGTGTCGCTGTCGTCGGTGCGGAACTCGCGGACCATTTGCAGGGTTTTCGCCAGGTTTTGCTTGGCGTCCAGCGCACGGATATTAGCCAGTTGAATCGCCGGGCCGTCTGCCATCGGATCGGTGAAGGGCATGCCCAGCTCGATCACGTCGGCGCCGGCGGCCGGCAAGCCCTTGAGGATCGCCAGCGAGGCGTCATAACCCGGGTCGCCAGCGGTGACGAAGGTCACCAGGGCGGCGCGGTTTTGTTCCTTGAGTTGCGCAAAGCGGGTTTGCAGGCGGCTCATTTAGTGTTTCTCCTGCTTGGACTGTTCCATGTGATGCATCACGGTCTGCATATCTTTGTCGCCACGGCCCGAGAGATTGACCACCATCAGATGATCCTTGGGCAGGGTGGGTGCGCGCTTGAACACTTCAGCCAGGGCGTGGGCGCTTTCCAGCGCAGGAATTATCCCTTCCAGGCGGCAGCATTTGTGGAATGCATCCAGGGCTTCGTCATCAGTTACCGAGGTGTACTGGACGCGGCCGATGTCATGCAACCAGGCGTGCTCAGGGCCGATGCCGGGGTAGTCGAGGCCGGCGGAAATCGAATGGGCGTCGATGATCTGGCCGTCGTCGTCCTGCAGCAGGAAGGTGCGGTTGCCGTGCAGCACGCCGGGTACGCCGCCGTTGAGGCTGGCGGCGTGCTTGCCGGTTTCGATGCCATGGCCCGCTGCTTCGACGCCGATGATTTCGACGCTGGTGTCATCCAGGAACGGGTGGAACAAGCCCATGGCGTTGGAGCCACCGCCGATGCACGCCACCAGGCTGTCCGGCAGGCGGCCTTCCTGGGCTTGCAGTTGGGTGCGGGTTTCCTTGCCGATCACGGCCTGGAAGTCGCGCACCATGGCTGGGTAAGGATGCGGGCCGGCCACGGTGCCGATCAGGTAGAAGGTGCTGTCGACGTTGGTCACCCAGTCACGCAGGGCTTCGTTCATGGCGTCTTTGAGGGTGCCGGTGCCGGCGACCACCGGGATCACTTCGGCACCCAGCAGCTTCATGCGAAACACGTTGGCCTGCTGGCGCTCGATATCGGTGGTGCCCATGTAGATCACGCATTGCAGGCCGAAGCGTGCGGCAACGGTAGCGGTGGCTACGCCGTGCATACCGGCACCGGTCTCGGCGATGATGCGTTTCTTGCCCATGCGCCGTGCCAGCAGGATCTGGCCGATGCAGTTGTTGATCTTGTGCGCGCCGGTGTGGTTCAGCTCTTCGCGCTTGAGATAGATCTTGGCGCCGCCACAGAACTCCGTCAGGCGTTCGGCGAAGTACAGCGGGCTTGGGCGTCCGACGTAATCGCGCTGGAAGTAGGCCAATTCTTCATTGAACGCTGGATCCACTTTGGCCGCTTCGTATTCACGGGCCAGGTCGAGGATCAACGGCATCAGCGTTTCAGCCACGTAGCGGCCGCCGAACGCACCAAACAGGCCGTTGGCGTCAGGGCCGTTGCGTAGATCGGTCTGGGACTGGGTCATGGGGCGCTCCAGGAATGAATGTGTGTTGAGAGGCAATGACGGCCACTCTACCCCTGACGCTTTGGCCTGAAAACCGATAAGATCGCCGTAACCTGTCAGGAAAACTCACAGATGAGCCGCGACCTTCCACCCCTCAATGCCTTGCGTGCTTTTGAAGCCACCGCCCGCTTCAGTAGCGTCAGCCAAGCCGCTGAGCAACTGCACGTGACCCACGGTGCGGTCAGCCGGCAGTTGAAAGTCCTGGAAGAACATTTGGGTGTGAGCCTGTTCGTCAAGGATGGACGTGGCCTTAAACTCACAGATGCAGGCGTTCGGCTTCGGGATGCCAGCGTGGAGGCTTTCGAGCGGTTGCGGGACGCGTGCGCCGAACTTACCCAAAGCAGCGCCGACGCACCCTTTGTGCTCGGCTGTTCGGGTAGCTTGCTGGCGCGCTGGTTTATCCCTCGGCTGGGGCGCTTGAATGCCGACTTGCCCGATTTGCGCCTGCACCTGTCGGCGGGCGAAGGCGATCTGGACCCCCGGCGGCCTGGCCTGGACGCCTTACTGGTATTCGCCGAGCCGCCGTGGCCGGCCGATATGCAAGTGTATGAGCTGGCCAGCGAGCGAATCGGCCCGGTGTTGAGCCCTCGTTTCGCAGGTTTTGAACAGTTGCGTCAGGCTCCAGCAACGGCATTGCTAAGCGAAGCGTTGTTGCACACCACCTCACGACCCCAAGCCTGGCCCAGCTGGGCGCGGCAACACGGCATCGAGCCCGGCGCGTTGAAACTCGGCCAGGGGTTTGAGCACTTGTATTATTTGCTGGAAGCGGCAGTAGCAGGATTGGGAGTGGCGATTGCGCCAGAACCACTGGTGGCAGAGGACCTGCGAGCGGGTCGCCTGGTGGCGCCGTGGGGCTTCAGCGAAACCCCGGCGCACCTGGCTTTGTGGCTACCCAAGCGCGCCGCAGACGGGCGCGCCGGGCAGTTGGCGCAATGGCTCAAGGCTGAGCTGTTGCGTCAACCGGTGTAACCGGTCAATCAGTCACCGCGCTTGCACAGCAGGTAAGCCGCCAGCAGGCCCAGCGCGCCCACGGCGACGCCAGCGGTCGTCCATGGGTGCTCTTGTGCGTAGTCACGGGTGGCGGCACTGGTTTCGCGGATTTTGACTTTGCTTTCTTCATAGGCGTCGCTGATCAGGTGGCGAGAGTGCTTGAGGGCGTTCTCGGCATTGCTTTTCAGGGCCTTCAGCGTTTTGCGCGACTCATCGGACGCGTCGTCCTTGAGGCTCTCCAGAGATTTGAGCAGGCTCGAAATTTCGGCTTCCATGCTTTCCAGCGACGCTTTGCGTAAAGAAGTGTTGGCCATGTGGACATCTCCTGAAGTGATTGAGTGGCGTGTGTAGATACCGACTGCGCCGGTTTCAGAAAGTGCAGTAATTCTGAACTTTCACCTCCAAGCGGTCGCCAGAAGCAGTAAGCACATTCGCTGCTAGTCTTGATTGACGACCTATAGGAGAAACGCCATGAGTGATCATCACACCTACAAAAAAGTCGAACTGGTGGGCTCTTCCACCACCAGCATCGAAGACGCAATCAACAATGCTCTGGCTGAAGCCAACAAAAGCATCAAGCACTTGGAGTGGTTCGAGGTGACTGAAACCCGTGGTCACATCAAGGATGGCAAGGCCGCGCACTTCCAGGTCACGCTGAAAGTGGGGTTCCGAATTGCAAGTAGTTAATCCGCTCAGTTGAACTTTGCCCGCTGGCCGATTGCCATAACCTGCGCTACAACGTATGCGTGCCGATGCGATGAGCATTGGCACGCTCTTTTTGATCAGCGCAAGGAAAGTAACGGATGAAGAAGTTTCTGTTGGCGGTGGGTTTGTTGAGCATTGCGGGTACGGCGATGGCAGCCAAGAACTGTGAGGAGCTGAAAAGCGAGATCGCAGCGAAAATCGATGCCAAGGGCGTACCGCATTACTCTTTGGAAATCGTAGATAAAGGCGCCGCAGCGGATGGTGACGTCGTAGGGACGTGCGGCGGCGACACCAAGGAAATTGTCTACAAGCGCGGTTGATTCCGTGCTCCAGACATAAAAACCGACGCAAGTGCGTCGGTTTTTTTCGCTTGGATTTCAGCCCTTCATCACCTGTGCCAGCAGCTCGTAGGAATGAATCCGGTCGGCGTGCTCATAAAGGTCACTGGTAAAAATCAGCTCATCGGCGCCGGTTTGCTCGATCAACACCTCCAGCTTGGCGCGAATCTTCGCCGGGCTACCCACCATCGCCAGGCCAAGGAAGCTACCCACCGCGTCTTTTTCATGGGGCAGCCACACGCCGTCCATGGTTTTTACCGGTGGGCGCTGCACCAGGCTCTGGCCGCGCATCAGCGCGAGGATGCGTTGGTACATCGAGGTGGCCAGGTAATCGGCCCGTTCATCGGTATCGGCTGCCACCAGTGGAATGCCGAGCATCACGTAGGGCTTGTCCAGTACCGCCGAAGGCTTGAAGTGATTGCGGTACACACGAATCGCCTCATGCATCAGGCGCGGTGCGAAGTGGGAGGCGAAGGCGTAGGGCAAGCCACGCTCACCGGCCAATTGCGCGCTGAACAGGCTCGAACCCAACAGCCACACTGGCACATTGGTGCCCGTGCCCGGTACGGCGATCACCCGTTGGTCGGGCGTACGCGGGCCCAGGTAGGCCATGAGTTCGGCTACGTCTTCGGGGAAGTCATCGGCACTGCCGGAACGTTCACGGCGCAGGGCGCGAGCGGTCATCTGGTCAGAACCGGGCGCGCGGCCCAGGCCCAGGTCGATACGGCCTGGGTAGAGGCTTTCCAGAGTGCCGAACTGTTCGGCAATCACCAAGGGCGCGTGGTTAGGCAGCATGACGCCGCCGGAACCGACACGAATGGTCGAGGTGCCGCCAGCCAGATAGCCGAGCAATACTGAAGTGGCAGAACTGGCGATGCCGTCCATATTGTGGTGCTCAGCTACCCAAAAGCGGTTGTAGCCGAACTTTTCCACGTGTTGGGCCAAGTCCAGGGAATTGCGCAGCGATTGCGCCGGGCTGCCATTGGCACGCACGGGCACCAGGTCGAGGGTCGAAAACTTTACGTCGGACAGCGATTTCATCAGCCTGCTTCTCCAATAGGGCGTACAGGCTTTTTTAAACGAGCTAAAACCTGCCGCTGCATGTGCATACTTCATGCAATAAGGGCATATACCCGAGATTCAATAGGTGGCTCAGAAATTTCCTACTGTATCGCTAGGTTTTTCCGACAAGGTGAACTTTGCCCACGGGTCTATCCTCAGAACCCTTACTGACGCAAAACCACCGTTCGAGGAGAAAGCTATGAGTATCGTTAAAAAGGCATCCGCGCATTGGGAAGGTGATCTGAAGACAGGCCTGGGTTCCATATCCACTGAAACCGGCGTGCTGCGCGAAGCGCCCTACGGCTTCAAGGCCCGTTTCGAAGGCGGCAAGGGCACCAACCCTGAAGAGCTTATCGGCGCAGCTCACGCCGGCTGTTTCTCCATGGCGTTTTCCATGATTCTCGGCGATGCCGGGCTCAAGGCTGACAGCATTGATACCCAGGCCGAAGTGACCCTGGACCAGGTCGAGGGCGGATTCGCGATCACTGCCGTGCACCTGATCCTTAAAGCCAAGATCCCGGGCGCGAGCCAGGCGCAGTTCGATGAACTGAGCAAAAAGGCCAAGGAAGGGTGCCCGGTGTCCAAAGTGCTGAATGCAACCATCACCTTGGATGCCACGCTGGTCAACTGACACAGCAGTACTCTTGTGTGGGAGCGGGCTTGCTCGCGAATGCGGTGGATCAGCCGATATCTCGGTGACTGACACTCCGTATTCGCGAGCAAGCCCGCTCCCACATTTTCAGTTGTGCGTTAAATCAGAACTCGTGTTTGTAAAATGTGGTCGAATAGCCCATGCAGCCTAGGCGCACACTCGTGCGCAGCGCATTCAGGGAGCTACACACATGAAACGTTTTGCCTTGGCAATCATCTGCGGTGTATTGGCCACTTCGGCCGTGGCCGCGCCAAAAGATTGTGAAGAGCTCAGGAAAGAAATCGAAGTGAAGATCCAGGCCAAGGCGATTCCGTCCTACACCCTGGAAATCATCACTGCCGAAGAAGCCAAGAACCATGACGAAGCCATGATCGTCGGTTCGTGTGAAAACGGTACCAAGCGCATCATCTATCAGAAAAACAACGACTGACTCAGATGCAGTTGACGCTGCGTTCTTCGGCCAGCAACTGGCGCGCTGAGTCATACAGCCGGATGTTGGGCGTGAACGCCAGCGAGCGACCTTCGAGCACATAGCGTTGGCCGGCCTGGAAATGGTCGTACTGCAGGGTCATGAAACAGGTGCGATACATCATCTGGCTAAGGCCCCCCAAACCGCCGCCGGCGGGCACTTCAAAGTCAAAGCGCACCATCAGCTCGTGAGGGCCGGGAGGCATTTGGAAGAAGCGCCCGTCGTTGAGGTTTTTCCCGTCCAGGCGCTGAGCCATGACCAATTTGGAGCCCGGCGTCGGCGTGGTGAAATCCACCCAGGCCTGTTGCGGGTCGACAGGCGGGATGGGGGCCGAAGTGCAAGCGCTGAGCAGGAGGGCGGCAACGGGCAATGGAAACTGACGCATGGCAGGTACTCAACGCGAGAAGAGCCTTGAGTATAAACATGCCGCGCCATGGAAAAATCCCGTTCAAGCGCGATAGTCTGGCGAATAAATCACCCAGGAGCAGTCGGGGCATGATCAGGTGTTTTCTTCCAGGGTTGATGGTTGTGCTACTCAGCGGTTGTTCCAGCGTCAGTTATTACAGTCAGTTGGCGAGCGGTCAGTGGCAGTTATTGCGGGCCCGGGAGCCGGTTGCCGAAGTTATCGCCGACCAGACTCGCCCTCAACTATTGCGCGAGCATCTCGTGCAATCGCAAAAAGCTCGCACCTTTGCCAGTGAGCACTTGCATCTGCCTGATAATCAAAGCTACCGGTTATACGCCGATATCGGCCGGCCCTATGTGGTCTGGAATGTCTTCGCCACGCAGGAATTTTCTCTGGCTCCTGAAAACCACTGCTTTCCCATCGCCGGTTGCGTTGCCTATCGCGGCTACTACAACCAAGGCGCGGCGCGTGGCGAGGCGGCGCTGTTGCGGCAACAAGGCATGGACGTGTCGATCGGTGGCGTCGAAGCCTATTCCACCCTGGGGTGGTTCAACGACCCGATCATGAGTTCGATGATGAGTTGGGGTGATGAGCGCCTCGCGACTCTGATCTTCCACGAACTGGCCCACCAGCGTTTCTACGTGAAGGATGACACCGAGTTCAACGAGTCATTCGCCACGTTCGTCGAGCAGGAAGGCACCCGTCAGTGGCGGGCGGCACGGGGCCTGGCGCCTGTCAGCGATGCGGCGTTGAAGCAGCGTGATCAGTTCATCCGACTCATTCTCGATACCCGCAAGCGCCTGGAAGCGTTGTATGCGCAGCCGTTGGCAGCGGACGCGATGCGCCGGGCCAAAGCGGCGCAATTCGAGCAGTTGCGCAGCGAATACCGGCAACTGCGTGATAGCCAATGGGGTGGTGACAAGCGTTATGACGCCTGGATCAACCAGCCGATGAATAACGCTCGGCTTTTGCCGTTTGGGTTGTATGACCAGTGGGTACCGGCGTTTGCGGCGTTGTTTGCGCAGGAAGGTGGGGATTGGGTGAGGTTTTATGCGGCGGTGGAGAAGTTGGGTGGGTTGCCGGTGGAGCAGCGTAAAGCGGCGTTGAGGCAGTTGGAGAAGGTTGGCCGTTAGGGCCTCATCGGGGGCAAGCCCCCTCCCACATTTTGATATGTGAACACATTCAAGTGTGGGAGCGGGCTTGCTCGCGAAAGCGGTTTCAAGAGCGCTGCAAAAATGCCTGGTGCATCTGTGCCAACGTCTCGAAGTGCCAGGTCGGCGCTTCGGCACTCAACTCTTCAAAACTGCCGAACCCATACCCTACCGCCGCCGAATCCAACCCATTGCTGCGTGCGCCGATCAGGTCATGCTTGCGATCACCGATCATCAAGGTTGTGGCCGGGTCCAGCCCTTCCTCACGGATCAAGTGGGCGATCAACTCGACCTTGTTGGTACGCGTGCCGTCCAGTTCGCTGCCGTAAATCACCTTGAAGTGCTTGGCAAAGTCGAAATGCCGCGCAATCTCGCGGGCAAATTCCCATGGCTTGGAGGTGGCCACGTACAGTTGGCGCCCTTGGCTGTTGAGTTCCTCCAGCAATGGCATCACGCCGTCGAACACGCGGTTTTCATACAGCCCGGTGACCTTGAAGCGCTCGCGGTAGAAATTCACCGCTTCCCAGGCCTTGGCCTCGTCGAAACCGTAGAAGTGCATGAACGCTTGCAGCAGAGGCGGGCCGATGAAGTGTTCAAGCTTGGTCAGGTCAGGTTCGTCGATGCCCAATTTGCCAAGGGCGTACTGGATCGAACGGGTGATGCCCTCACGCGGATCGGTGAGCGTGCCGTCCAGGTCGAAGAGGACCGTTGGGTGGTTGAGGGTCATTGATCGAATCCTTCTGCCAGGTGCAGGTCCTTGAGCTTCACGTAGTTCGCAGCGCTGTAGGTGAAAAAGGCGCGCTCCTTGTCAGTCAGCGCGCGGACCTGTTTAACCGGGCTGCCCACATACAAAAAACCACTGTCGAGTTTCTTGCCGGGTGGCACCAGGCTGCCGGCGCCGATGATCACGTCATCCTCGACCACGGCGCCGTCCATCACGATGCTGCTCATGCCAATCAAGACGCGGTTGCCCACCGTGCAACCATGCAGCATGACCTTGTGGGCGATGGTCACGTCGTCGCCGATCAGCAGCGGGAAACCATCAGGATTGAACGGCCCTGCATGGGTAATGTGCAACACGCAGCCGTCCTGCACACTGGTGCGTGCGCCGATGCGGATGCGGTGCATGTCGCCGCGAATCACGGTCAGCGGCCAAACCGAGCTGTCGGGGCCGATTTCGACATCGCCGATCACCACCGCCGAAATATCGACAAAAGCCCCGGCGCCCAGGGTTGGCGTGTGGTTCTGATAGGTGCGAAGGGTCACGATAGCCTCTCTCTCTTCTGCTGATAGCTGCGGTGGGTGTTGATTGTAATTAAGATGGCCCCATCTTTGTTCTTACATGTTTCTTCAGCCAAGGTGCCAACCGTGAGCGCGAACAACCCTCTTTTGCAGTCCTACGACCTGCCGCCGTTCTCGGCGATCCGTGCCGAGCACGTCCAGCCGGCCATCGAACAGATCCTCGCCGACAACCGTGTGGCTATCGCAGACATCCTGCAAAGCCAGGGCAAAAATCCGACATGGGCCGGTCTGGTCCTGGCCATGGATGAACTGAACGACCGCCTTGGCGCTGCCTGGAGCCCGGTCAGCCACCTCAATGCAGTGTGCAACAGCGCCGAGTTGCGTGAAGCCTACGAGGCTTGCCTGCCCGCCTTGAGTGCCTACTCCACCGAGATGGGCCAGAACCGTGAACTGTTCCAGGCTTTCGACGCCTTGGCCAACAGCCCCGAGGCCGCCGGTTTCGACGTGGCGCAAAAAACCATTCTGGAACACTCCCTGCGCGATTTCCGCCTGTCGGGTATCGACCTGCCGCCGGAGCAGCAAAAGCGCTACGCCGAAGTGCAAAGCAAGCTTTCCGAGCTGGGCAGCAAATTCTCCAACCAGTTGCTGGACGCTACCCAGGCCTGGACCAAGCACGTCACCGATGAAGCCACCCTCGCCGGCCTGACCGACTCGGCCAAGGCGCAAATGGCTGCCGCCGCCCAGGCCAAGGGCCTCGACGGCTGGCTGATCACCCTGGAATTCCCCAGCTATTACGCCGTGATGACCTATGCCCAGGACCGCGCCCTGCGTGAAGAGGTCTACGCGGCCTACTGCACCCGTGCGTCGGACCAGGGCCCGAATGCCGGTCAGAACGATAACGGCCCGGTGATGGAACAGATTCTCGACCTGCGTCAGGAACTGGCCCAATTGTTGGGTTACGCGTCCTTCGCCGAGCTGAGCCTGGCGACCAAGATGGCCGACTCCAGCGACCAGGTGCTGAGCTTCCTGCGGGACCTGGCCAAACGCAGCAAGCCGTTCGCCACACAGGATCTGCAACAGCTCAAGGCTTACGCCGCCGAACAAGGCTGCGCCGACCTGCAAAGCTGGGACAGCGGTTTCTATGGCGAAAAATTGCGTGAGCAGCGCTACAGCGTGTCCCAGGAAGCCCTGCGTGCTTACTTCCCGATCGACAAGGTGTTGGGCGGCCTGTTTGCCATTGTGCAACGCCTGTACGGCATCGAGATTGCCGAACAGAAGGGCTTCGACACCTGGCACCCGGACGTTCGCCTGTTTGAAATCAAAGAAAATGGCGAGCACGTCGGGCGCTTCTTCTTCGACCTGTATGCCCGCGCCAACAAGCGTGGCGGTGCCTGGATGGACGGTGCCCGCGATCGTCGTCGCACCGTCGATGGCGTGCTGCAAAGCCCGGTCGCCAACCTGGTGTGCAACTTCACGCCAGCCGACAGCGGCAAGCCTGCGCTGCTCACCCACGATGAAGTCACCACCCTGTTCCACGAATTCGGCCACGGCCTGCATCACCTGCTGACTCGCGTCGAGCACGCCGGTGTATCCGGGATCAACGGCGTGGCGTGGGATGCGGTGGAATTGCCGAGCCAATTCATGGAGAACTGGTGCTGGGAGCCCGAGGGCCTGGCGCTGATCTCTGGCCACTATGAAACCGGCGAGCCCCTGCCCCAGGATCTGCTGGAAAAAATGCTCGCGGCGAAGAATTTCCAGTCCGGCCTGATGATGGTGCGTCAGCTGGAGTTCTCGTTGTTCGACTTTGAGCTGCACGCCACTCATGGCGATGGCCGCAGCGTGGCGCAGGTGCTTGAAGGTGTACGTGATGAAGTCTCGGTGATGCGTCCGCCGGCCTACAACCGCTTCCCCAACAGCTTCGCACACATCTTCGCCGGTGGTTATGCGGCGGGTTACTACAGCTACAAATGGGCCGAAGTGCTTTCGGCCGATGCCTTCTCCAAGTTCGAAGAAGACGGTGTGCTCAATGCCCAGACCGGGCGTGCGTTTCGCGAAGCGATCCTGGCGCGTGGCGGTTCCCAGGCGCCGATGGTGCTGTTCGTCGACTTCCGCGGACGGGCGCCATCGATTGACGCACTCTTGCGCCACAGCGGCCTGAGTGAGGACGCGGCAGCATGAGTGAAGCGCCTGTGATTACCAAAAAGCAATTTATCGCCGGGGCGGTCTGCCCGGCGTGCAGTGAGCCGGACAAGTTGAAAATGTGGACCGAAGACAGCGTGCCGCACCGCGAATGCGTGGCCTGCGGGTATACCGATACGTTGAATGATCAGGGGCTTTCGGTGCCCAAGGAGTTGGGCACGCGGGTCAATACATCGGCATTGAAAGCGCCGGCGGATCCAAAAGTGCAGGCGGTGCAGTTCTTCCCCAATCCCAAGCTCAAAAAAGACTAAACCGGACTCACTGTAGGAGCGAGCTTGCTCGCGAAAAACGTTAACGATAACGCGGTTTCCCTAAGTAAACGCGGTGTCATTCAGTTATTCGCAAGTAAGCTCACGCCTACAATTTTTTCTCTTCCTGGCCCGTTGTGGTGATCCAGTCTTTCATTGAGCACAACGCGAACGCGCTGGTGCTGCAATCGCCATTCGCCAAAGCTGTACGCAACTTGTCGACATCGGCTTTCATCATGTAGCGAACCCCGTCCTTGAAGCCATTGCTGCTGCCGAAGCCGCCCAAGGTCATCTCGTTCAGCGCGTCCTCCTTGCTCCATCCCTGAACCACCACCCGATACATCGCTGCCATCAGGCCAGTCCGGTCGGCGCCGTGCTTGCAGTGCATCAACACCGGGCCATCTGCTTCTGCTGTCTGAATCGCTCTGATCGCCGCCAACACGTCGGAATCGTCGACATGGTTGGTGCGATAGCTCAACTGCACCTGTTTGATATCAGATGATTTAAGCCACTGCGCATCAGATTCCGGCAAAAAGTTGATGACGGTAGCGATCTTGAGTTCTTCCAAAATGGGCAGTGCATCACCGTCTGGCAATGCGCTGCGATAGAGCGTGGGCGTCATTTGATGCAGGTTGTACTGGTCACCCACTGGTTGGGCACATTCCGGCGAGCGGATCGAGATCGCGTCATCGGCCTGGGCTTGAAGCGTGTTGAACAGGGCCATGACCGCCAAGCCGAGGATAGGCAGTAATCGTGTGTTGAACATGGACAGTGTGACCGAATAAGGAAGTGGCTGATGGGCCGTAGATTCGCTTAGGGGCGGTCAATGTCGCGTGAGGTCTTCGTCAAAGAATTGTGATTCATCCGATCTGATCCGGTGTTTTTCTCGCTGAATCGACTCTTCTCAATTCTTAGCCTGCTATCATTTGTAACTATTGTTTGCCAATGTGTTCTATGTTTTTGGATCCCATTGCTTGGCAAGCCTTCACGCTGCTCCCAGAAGCGGCGGATAAACCCGTGACCACATGATGAGGTGTATCCATGTCTGATCAAGATCAAGACAACCCCCGGCGTGACTTTTTACGCAAATCCTTGACCTTGATCCCGGTGGTCACGGTTGCCAGCACCGGCCTGGGTGGTTCGATGCTGATGGCCACGCCGGAGCCTGCCCAAGCGGCGCCGGCCAAACCTGCGACGAGCGATAAAGCCTATGAGCCGAGCTATTTCACGGCCGAGGAATGGGCGTTCATCAACGCCGCCGTCGAGCGCTTGATTCCGGCTGATGCCCAAGGCCCTGGCGCACTGGAAGCTGGCGCGCCGGAATATATCGACCGCCAGATGAACACCCCTTACGCCAGCGGCGCCCTGTGGTTCATGCAAGGTCCCTTCAACGCCGATGCGCCGCCGGAAATGGGCTGGCAGAGCAAATTGGTACCCAAGGAAATCTATCGCCTGGGTATCGCCGCAACGGACGCTTGGTCGAAAGCGTTCAACGGCAAGGCTTTTGCTGCGCAAGACAGCGCTACCCGAGACGATATGCTACGCCGTCTGGAGGCCGGCGGCAGCGAAGTTGCCGCGCACTTCGACGCCGTGCCGCCAAAGATGTTCTTTAACCTGTTGCTGCAAAACACCAAGGAAGGTTTCTTCTGCGACCCGATCCATGGCGGCAATAAAGGCATGGTCGGCTGGACCATGATCGGCTTCCCCGGCGCCCGCGCCGACTTCATGGATTGGGTGGAACGCAACGAGCAATACCCCTTCCCGGCTGTTTCCATTCGCGGCGAGAGGGCATAAACGTGGCGACCATCATGAAGAAAGTGGATGCGGTGATTGTAGGCTTTGGCTGGACCGGCGCGATCATGGCCAAGGAGCTGACGGAAGCAGGCCTCAACGTGGTAGCGCTGGAGCGCGGCCCGATGCAGGACACTTATCCGGACGGCAACTATCCCCAGGTCATCGACGAATTGACCTACAGCGTGCGTAAGAAGCTGTTCCAGGACATTTCCAAAGAGACAGTAACCATTCGCCATAGTGTGAATGATGTGGCCTTGCCCAACCGTCAACTCGGTGCGTTCCTGCCGGGTAATGGCGTGGGCGGCGCGGGGCTGCACTGGTCGGGCGTGCATTTTCGTGTCGATCCGATCGAGTTGCGTATGCGCAGCCATTACGAGGAACGCTACGGGAAGAACTTCATTCCCAAGGACATGACCATCCAGGATTTCGGCGTCAGCTATGAAGAGCTGGAGCCGTTTTTCGACTATGCGGAAAAAGTCTT
The DNA here is from genome assembly GCF_023127895.1 of Pseudomonas sp. NCIMB 10586. NCBI lineage: Bacteria > Pseudomonadati > Pseudomonadota > Gammaproteobacteria > Pseudomonadales > Pseudomonadaceae > Pseudomonas > Pseudomonas sp. NCIMB 10586. The sequence continues at coordinate 66,837 of NZ_SPKQ01000007.1, read as the reverse complement.
CGGTACCTCCGGGCAGGCCTGGACGGTCAAAGGTCAGTTGGTAGGCGAAGGCCGTGGGGGCAACCCTTACGCGCCGGATCGTTCCAACCCGTTCCCGTTGGAGGCGCAGAAGAATACGGTCTCCGCACAACTGTTTCAGAAAGCAGCTACGGAGGTGGGTTACAAGCCTTACAACCTGCCGTCGGCCAATACGTCGGGGCCATACACCAACCCCTACGGCGCGCAGATGGGACCGTGCAATTTCTGCGGCTTTTGCAGTGGCTACGTGTGCTACATGTATTCCAAAGCGTCGCCGAACGTGAACATCCTGCCGGCCCTGCGCCAGGTGCCCAACTTCGAGTTGCGGCCCAATTCCCACGTACTCAAGGTCAACCTCGACAGCACCAAGAAAAAAGCCACTGGCGTGACCTATATCGATGCCCAGGGCCGCGAATGCGAACAGCCGGCAGACCTGGTGATTCTGGGCGCGTTCCAGTTCCATAACGTGCGCCTGATGTTGCTGTCGGGCATCGGCAAACCCTACGACCCGATTACCAATGAGGGCGTGGTAGGCCGCAACTTCGCTTACCAGAACATGGGCACCATCAAGGCGTTCTTTGATAAGGACACCCACACCAACAACTTCATTGGCGCGGGCGGCAATGGCGTGGCCATCGACGACTTCAACGCCGACAACTTCGACCACGGCCCCCACGGCTTCGTGGGGGGCTCGCCGATGTGGGTCAACCAGGCGGGCAGCCGGCCGATTGCCGGTACTTCCAACCCGCCGGGCACGCCGGCCTGGGGCAGCGCCTGGAAGCGTGCCACCGCCGATTACTACACCCACCAGGTGTCGATGGATGCCCACGGTGCCCATCAATCCTACCGGAGTAACTATCTGGATCTGGATCCGGTTTACCGCGATGCCTACGGCCTGCCGCTGCTGCGCATGACGTTCGACTGGCAGGAAAACGACATCAAGATGAACCGCTTCATGGTCGAGAAAATGGGCAAGGTCGCACAGGCGATGAACCCCAAGGCCATCGCCGTGTTGGGTAAAAAAGTCGGTGATCACTTCAATACCGCCTCTTACCAGACCACCCACCTCAACGGCGGCGCCATCATGGGCACCGACCCGAAAACCAGTGCGTTGAACCGCTACCTGCAGTGTTGGGATGTGCACAACGTGTTCGTCCCGGGCGCGTCTGCTTTCCCACAGGGCTTGGGCTATAACCCTACCGGCCTGGTGGCAGCTTTGACCTATTGGTCAGCTCGAGCAATCCGCGAGCAGTACCTGAAAAACCCCGGCCCACTGGTTCAGGCATAAGGAGCGATGACCATGAAAGCACTCGTTATCGCCTCCCTGGCGCTCTTCAGCAGCTGCTCGGTGAGCGCTGCGGAATCTGACTTGATCAAGCAGGGTGAATACCTGGCACGTGCCGGCGACTGCGTGGCTTGCCACACCGCCAAAGGCGGTAAACCCTTCGCCGGTGGCCTGCCGATGGAAACACCCATCGGCGTGATCTACTCCACCAACATCACCCCAGACAAGACCGGCCTGGGCGACTACAGCTTCGAAGACTTCGACAAGGCCGTGCGCCATGGCGTCGCCAAGAACGGCAGTACGCTTTACCCGGCGATGCCCTATCCGTCCTACGCGCGTGTCAGCGATAGCGATATGCAAGCGCTGTATGCGTATTTCATGAAGGGCGTCGAGCCGGTCGCCCAAGAGAACAAGGACAGCGATATCCCCTGGCCTTTGAGTATGCGTTGGCCGCTGGCCGCGTGGCGCTGGATGTTTGCGCCGGCGGTCGAGACGCAACCGTCACCAGCCGCAGCGGATCCGGTGATCAGCCGTGGCGCGTACTTGGTGGAAGGCCTGGGACACTGCGGCGCCTGCCATACGCCGCGTGCCCTGACCATGCAGGAAAAAGCCCTGAGCGCCACTGACGGCAACGACTTCCTGTCCGGCAGCGCACCGTTGGAGGGCTGGATTGCGAAAAGCCTGCGTGGCGACCACAAGGACGGCCTCGGCAGCTGGAGCGAAGAGCAACTGGTGCAGTTTCTCAAGACCGGTCGCAGTGACCGCAGTGCGGTGTTCGGTGGTATGAGCGATGTTGTCGTCCACAGCATGCAGTACATGTCAGAAGATGACTTGACCGCTATCGCCCGTTACCTCAAGAGCCTGCCGGCGGTGGACCCCAAGGATCAGCCGCACCAGTACGACAAGCAGGTGGCCGAGGCGCTTTGGAAAGGTGATGACAGCAAGCCGGGCGCCTCGGTGTATATCGACAACTGCGCGGCCTGCCACCGCACCGATGGTCATGGCTATACGCGGGTGTTCCCGGCGCTGGCGGGTAACCCGGTCGTGCAGACGGCGGACGCCACGTCGTTGATCAACATTGTGTTGAACGGCGGCACCTTGCCGGCGACGCATTCCGCGCCGTCCACCTTCACCATGCCGGCATTCGCCTGGCGCCTGTCGGACCAGGAAGTGGCCGATGTGGTCAGTTTTATCCGTGGCAGCTGGGGCAACCAAGGGGCGCCGGTAAACGCCAGCGATGTGGCAGGCCTGCGCAAAAGCGATATGCGCACCACGTCGGGCGATGATCTGGGGCAGGTGACGCAAAAGCACTGATCCCACTCTAGCCGCCCAACGGCACTGGTCAGCAACCCCGCGCCTCGATACTGTATATAAAAACAGTATCGAGGCGTTTTCATGACTACTGCGCTGCCGCCCCGGGGTCGGGGCACGGCCACCAACCTGCACAACCGGTTTGCACCTACGGTCAGCGTGGCCGAGGACGATGGCTGGTACCAGGAGGTGCCGCCCACTCAAGGCACCGAAGTGCGTATCGAAACGGCCAAGACCATCATCACCCGCAACAACTCGCCGGACTTGCCGTTCGATCGCTCGATCAACCCTTACCGCGGCTGTGAGCATGGGTGCATCTATTGTTATGCACGGCCCAGCCATGCCTATTGGGACATGTCCCCGGGGCTCGACTTCGAGACCCGGCTGATTGCCAAGAGCAATGCGGCCGATGTGCTGGAGCAGCAGCTGTCCAAGCCTGGCTATGTGTGCGCGCCGATCAACCTGGGCTCTAACACCGATCCGTACCAGCCTATCGAACGCGAATACAGGATCACGCGGCAAACCCTTGAAGTGCTGCTACGCTACCGTCACCCGGTGACGATCATCACCAAGGGCTCGCTGATCCTGCGTGATCTGGACCTGCTCACCGAGTTGGCCCGTCAGCGCCTGGTGGCGGTGATGATCAGCCTGACCAGCCTGGATGACGAGCTCAAGCGCATCCTGGAGCCACGCACGGCGGCGCCCAAGGCGCGTTTGCGGGCCATTCGGGTGATGCGCGACGCGGGTATTGCGGTGGGTGTGTTGTGCTCGCCGATGATTCCGATGATCAACGACAGTGAGCTGGAAAACCTGCTGACCGAGGCTCATGCGGCCGGTGCGCAAAGCGCGGCGTACATGATGCTGCGCCTGCCGTTGGAAGTGGCGCCGCTGTTCGAGGAGTGGCTGGCGGCACACTACCCGCAGCGTGCGGCTCATGTGATGAGCCTGGTGCGTCAGGTACGCGGTGGTGAGGTGTATGACAGCCGCTTCGGTGTGCGCATGCGGGGTGAAGGGCCCTTTGCCGATTTGCTGGCTCAACGCTTCAGCAAGGCGATCAAGCGTTTGGGGCTGAACCGACGCGAAGGATTCAACCTGGATTGCACCGCATTCTGCCCACCGGGCAGACAGATGACATTGTTGTAAACTGAAGAAGATGGCGGTGAATTTACCGTAGGAATAGTCGCCTTTTGATATCACTGAAACCCGCGATCTAGAGCGTTTCATTCAGTTTGAGTTAAGTTTCAGCGGTTACCTTGTTCAGCGAGTGACTGACGAGTCGGTGCCCTGTTCTGCGGTGGTTTTACAACTATTTCACCGCCCTGGCGTCGAACTGACCTGAACCCTCCCCTGCATTGATCAAGAGGATGAATCATGAGTGACAAGGATAAACAGCCGTTGGCTGCGTCGGCTTCAGCCCCTGTGGCGGAGTCCGCCGATGCAGCGCTGCAACACATCGTTGACGGTTTTTTGCATTTCCATCACGACGTCTTCCCTCAGCAGGAAGAACTCTTCAAGAAACTTGCCACGGCCCAGAGCCCGCGGGCAATGTTCATTACCTGCGCCGACTCGCGCATCGTGCCCGAGCTGATTACCCAAAGCTCCCCGGGCGACCTGTTCGTGACCCGTAACGTCGGTAACGTGGTGCCTCCCTACGGCCAAATGAACGGTGGTGTCTCCACGGCCATCGAGTATGCGGTGCTTGCCCTTGGTGTACAGCACATCATTGTGTGCGGGCACTCCGACTGCGGCGCGATGCGCGCGGTACTCAACCCAGACAGCCTGGAAAAGATGCCGACGGTCAAGGCATGGCTGCGTCACGCCGAGGTCGCCAAGACCATGGTCCATGACAACTGCGACTGCGCCAACGAAGGCGAGAGCATGGCGGTGCTGACCGAAGAAAACGTTATCGCCCAACTGCAACATTTGCGCACCCACCCTTCCGTGGCTTCGCGCATGGCCAATGGTCATTTGTTTATCCATGGCTGGATCTACAACATCGAGACCAGCGAAATTCGGGCCTACGATGCGGACAAAGCGGCGTTCCGACCGCTGAACGGCACCGAGCCGATCCCTTCAGCGACGCCTAAAGCGCGCTTCTAAAACACTTCCCTGCCGGGTAACGCGGTGGCTGCCATGGACGCAGCCAGGCTTTACCGCGCCCGGCGAATGCCTCGGGAGAGTCATCATGCGTGCTGCTCAATTGAAAGCTGTTTTGCCACGAGAGCTGCTCGCCTCGGTGGTTGTTTTTCTGGTTGCCTTGCCGCTGTGCATGGGCATTGCGATCGCATCCGGTATGCCGCCGGCCAAGGGGCTGATCACCGGGATCATCGGTGGCCTGGTGGTGGGCTGGTTGGCGGGGTCGCCGCTGCAAGTCAGCGGCCCGGCGGCGGGTTTGGCGGTACTGGTGTTCGAACTGGTGCGCCAACACGGCATGATGATGCTGGGGCCGATCCTGCTGCTGGCCGGCTTCCTACAACTGGTGGCCGGGCGTTTGCGCCTGGGTTGCTGGTTTCGTGTCACGGCGCCGGCGGTTGTCTACGGCATGTTGGCGGGGATCGGCGTGTTGATTGTGCTTTCGCAGATCCATGTGATGCTTGATGGGGCGCCCAAGCCATCCGGGCTGGATAACCTGGCAGGCTTCCCGGCGGCGGTGGCTGAAGCGCTTCCGACCTTGGGTGGCGGGCTCGGGTGGCAGGCCGGCCTGCTCGGTCTGTCGACCATGTTGGTCATGTACCTGTGGGACAAATTCCGCCCGCGGCAATTGCGTTTTGTGCCGGGCGCCCTGCTGGGGGTGGGGCTGGCGACCGTCACCAGCCTGGTGCTGGCCCTGCAGGTCAAGCGCGTGGAGGTCCCGGAAAATCTCGCGGATGCCATTGACTGGCTGCGCCCCAGCGATCTGCTCAACCTGGCTGACCCACAGCTGTTGATCGCAGCTTTCGCCGTAGCGTTTATCGCCAGCGCCGAAACCCTGCTGTCTGCCGCAGCGGTGGATCGTATGCACAGCGGCCAGCGTTCCGATTTCGATAAGGAATTGTCTGCCCAAGGTGTCGGCAACATGCTCTGCGGCCTGGTGGGTGCCCTGCCGATGACCGGCGTGATCGTGCGCAGCTCGGCCAACGTCCAGGCCGGGGCTACCACTCGCTTGTCGGCGATGTTCCATGGCCTGTGGTTGCTCGGCTTCGTGCTCTTGCTGTCGAGCGTGCTGCAAAGCATTCCGGTCGCGAGCCTGGCGGGTGTGCTGGTGTACACCGGGATCAAGCTGGTGGACGTCAAGGCGTTCAAGGCGCTGGGACGTTACGGGCGGATGCCGATGTTCACCTATGCGGCCACGGCACTGGCGATCATCTTCACCGACTTGCTGACCGGTGTGCTGGTGGGCTTCGGACTTACGCTGCTCAAACTGGCCTTCAAGGCTTCGCGGCTGAAAGTCAGCTTGATCGACCTGCCTCAAGAGGGGGAGATGGAGCTGCGCTTGACGGGTGCGGCGACCTTTCTGAAAGTGCCGGCGCTGACTCAGGTGCTGTCGGCGGTGCCTGCGGGGACCACGTTGCATGTGCCGCTGAGTAACTTGAGTTACATCGACCACTCTTGTCTGGAATTGCTGGAGGAGTGGGGACGGGCCAATGCGGCCAAGGGCTCGACGCTGGTGATCGAGGCACGGGGATTGAAGCGCCGGCTGGAAGGCCGAGTGCGTACGACGGTGGGGATCGGATCAGCGCCGCCTGTTACCTGACGAAACCCGATCATAAAATGTGGGAGGGGGCTTGCTCCCGATAGCGGTGGACCAGTCAAAATCTGTTTGGCTGATACACCCCAATCGGGAGCAAGCCCCCTCCCACATTTGATCGCCGTAAAATGGCAGTTTTATGCAGGCTGATCCAGCGTCAGTTCAACCCCAAGCTGGCGCGACAGGCATGGCCAGCGTTTCCATGCCGCTTCGGTGCTCGGGCTCTTCAGGGTCTCGCGGTACGCCTCGACCGACTCCAGCGCAAAACTGTCTTCGTTGAGCATTTCATCCACTGCGTGGTGTACGGCTTCATCCAATTGGTTGGCGAATGTTTCGCCGATCAATTGATGGGCAATCACGTTGGCCACGGTGGTATCCGCCGGAATCAACGGCTGGCCGAAATGCTTGATATACAGATCGTTGACCTCCTCCACCAAGCGATGGGCCAGGTAAGCTTCGTCCAGCAGGCCGTCCAGACCTTCGTGGCCGGCCAGGATTGCGGGGGGTTGCAGGAAGAAGTGTTCGGCGATTTTCAGCACCGGCTTGATCTGGCTTTCAATTCCGGCCTCGCGGGCCACGTCATTGGCAGCGTCCAGCAAATCGGGAACCAGGTCGATGTAAGCGGTGACAAAGCGCGTCATAACGATGTTGCGATCACCGTCAGCCAGGGAAATGGCCGAGTGCAGGTGCGGCAATTGTTGTCCCAACTGAGTGGCAAGTTGGCCGGTGCTGGCTTCGTGTTGATGGGCACGGGAAATCTGCTCGCGCAATGCGGCGGTGTTCATGAAGGCTCCAGTGAAACAGGCGTAGGAAAAGGGAGAGGATAAGGTAGTTCGTTTATACGAGCGCCTAAGACGCATTTGTCATAATTATTTCATGGTTATAGGCAGGCGTTATATCGAAATGCCATCGTTCGTCGGATAAACGATTCCGCCGCCCATTTTACGGGGTCCGTCTGTCTGTTTCTATTCATTTGCCCCCACACATTGCGGGGTTGCTAGGGCTGTCTATACTCGGTTTTGTACGCAATTAGCTGATGACGCCCAACTGCATGGCGCAGGCAAGGCTTGGCGGTTGTAAGCAGTATGGAAGCCGCTCCCTTGGCCGCAGGTGCAAACCGGCGGGATAACAAGAAACATAAAGGGGAACCCGCAATGACGCGACATCCACACGTATGGATGGGCCTCCTGTTGTGGTCGGTATTCGGCCAGGCGCACGCCGCCTGGACAACGAATATGGCGCCAGGGGCTACTGAAGTCAGTCACGCCGTGTTTGACCTGCACATGACCATTTTCTGGATCTGTGTGGTGATCGGCATCGTCGTGTTTGGCGCGATGTTCTGGTCGATGATTTTGCACCGGCGATCCACGGGCCAGGTCGCGGCCAAGTTTCACGAGAGCACCACGGTGGAAATTCTCTGGACGGTCGTGCCCCTGCTGATCCTGGTGGCCATGGCGATTCCGGCGACCAAGACCCTGATCAACATCTACGACAGCAGTGAGTCGGATATCGATATCCAGGTCACCGGCTACCAGTGGAAGTGGCACTACAAATACCTGGGCCAGGATGTGGAGTTCTTCAGCAACCTGGCCACGCCCGCCGAGCAGATTCATAACCAGGCCACCAAGGGCGAACATTACCTGTTGGAGGTCGACCAGCCGCTGGTGCTGCCGGTGGGTGCCAAGGTGCGCTTTCTGGTGACCGCCGCCGACGTGATCCACTCCTGGTGGGTGCCGGCCTTTGCGGTCAAGCGCGATGCCATCCCGGGCTTCGTCAACGAGGCTTGGACCCGTGTCGAGAAACCCGGCATCTACCGCGGCCAGTGCGCCGAACTTTGCGGCAAAGACCACGGCTTCATGCCCATCGTGGTCGAGGTCAAGTCCAGGGCCGACTACGACACCTGGCTCGGCGAGCGCAAGGAAGAAGCGGCCAAGCTCAAGGAACTGACCTCCAAAGAGTGGACGCTGGACGAACTGGTGGCCCGTGGCGACAAGGTCTATCACACCACCTGCGTTGCCTGTCACCAGGCTGAGGGCCAAGGTTTGCCGCCGATGTTCCCGGCGCTCAAGGGCTCGAAAATCGCCACCGGCCCCGCCGCCGATCACCTGGGCATCGTCTTCCACGGTAAGCCCGGCACCGCGATGGCAGCCTTCGGCAAACAACTCTCGGAAGTGGATATCGCCGCCGTGGTGACTTACGAGCGTAACGCCTGGGGCAATAACAAAGGCGACATGGTCACGCCCAAAGACGTGCTGGCTTTGAAACAGGCCGAAAGCAAATGACTACTTTCAACGCCAATACCCTGAATCGCCCCGCTCACTCGCTTGCAGGAGAACGGCCATGAGCACTGTGATCGACCACGGTCATGCCGACCATGCCCACGGCCCCGCCAAAGGCTTGATGCGCTGGGTGCTGACCACCAACCACAAAGACATCGGCACGATGTACCTGTGGTTTGCCTTCACCATGTTCCTGCTCGGTGGCTCGTTTGCCATGGTGATCCGCGCCGAGCTGTTTCAGCCAGGCCTGCAGATCGTGCAGCCGGCGTTCTTCAACCAGATGACCACCATGCACGGCCTGATCATGGTGTTCGGCGCGGTGATGCCGGCCTTCGTCGGGCTGGCCAACTGGATGATCCCGCTGATGATCGGCGCGCCGGACATGGCCCTGCCGCGCATGAACAATTTCAGCTTCTGGCTGCTGCCGGCGGCGTTCCTGCTGCTGGTCTCCACCTTGTTCAGCCCCGGTGGCGGGCCGAACTTCGGTTGGACTTTCTATGCGCCGCTTTCCACCACCTATGCGCCGGAAAGCGTGACGTTCTTTATCTTTGCCATCCACCTGATGGGCATCAGTTCGATCATGGGCGCGATCAACGTGGTCGCCACCATCCTCAATCTGCGTGCCCCCGGCATGACCTTGATGAAGATGCCGCTGTTCGTGTGGACCTGGCTGATCACCGCGTTCCTGCTGATCGCGGTGATGCCGGTGCTGGCGGGCTGCGTGACCATGATGCTGATGGATATCCACTTCGGTACCAGCTTCTTCAGCGCGGCCGGTGGCGGTGATCCGGTGCTGTTCCAGCATGTGTTCTGGTTCTTTGGCCATCCCGAGGTGTACATCATGATTCTGCCGGCCTTTGGCGCCGTCAGCTCGATCATCCCGACCTTCTCGCGCAAGCCGCTGTTTGGCTACACCTCGATGGTCTACGCCACGGCGAGCATCGCGTTCCTGTCGTTCATCGTCTGGGCGCACCACATGTTCGTGGTGGGCATTCCGCTGGTGGGTGAGTTGTTCTTCATGTATGCGACCCTGCTGATCGCCGTGCCCACGGGGGTGAAGGTATTCAACTGGGTCAGCACCATGTGGCAGGGCTCGCTGACGTTCGAGACGCCGATGCTGTTTGCGGTGGCCTTCGTGATCCTGTTCACCATTGGCGGCTTCTCCGGGCTGATGCTGGCGATTGCCCCGGCGGACTTCCAGTACCACGACACCTACTTTGTGGTGGCGCACTTCCATTACGTACTGGTGCCCGGCGCGATCTTCGGGATCTTCGCTTCGGCCTACTACTGGCTGCCGAAATGGACTGGCCACATGTACGACGAAACCCTGGGCAAGTTGCATTTCTGGCTATCTTTCGTGGGCATGAACATGGCGTTCTTCCCCATGCACTTTGTAGGGCTGGCGGGTATGCCGCGGCGGGTGCCGGACTACAACCTGCAATTCGCCGACTTCAACATGGTTTCGTCCATTGGTGCCTTTATGTTCGGCGCCACACAGATCTTCTTCCTGTTCATTGTCATCAAGTGCATCCGTGGGGGTACGCCGGCACCGGCCAAGCCCTGGGATGGCGCCGAGGGCCTGGAATGGAGCGTGCCCTCGCCTGCGCCGTATCACACCTTCACCACCCCGCCGGAGGTCAAATGAATACCTCTGTGTGTTGCGAACGCGGTCCATGTGGGAGGGGCGCACCAGCCTTGGGTGGGTGTCATGTCTGACTCCGTGCCGATCAAACGCTTGGTCACCCGCCTGCTGATCCTGGTACTGGCGATGTTCGCCTTCGGCTTCGCGCTGGTGCCGATCTACGACGTGATGTGCAAGGCCTTCGGCATCAACGGCAAGACCGCCGGGCAGTACGAGGGCGAGCAAATGGTCGACCCCTCACGTCAGGTTCGGGTGCAGTTTCTGTCCACCAACGCCATCGACATGGTCTGGGAATTTCATTCCAAGGCCGATGAGATTGTGGTCAACCCGGGGGCGGTCAACGAGATGCTGTTCGTGGCCTACAACCCCACCAATAAGCCGATGACCGCCCAGGCGATCCCGAGTATTTCCCCGGCCGAAGCGGCCATGTATTTCCACAAGACCGAATGCTTTTGCTTCACCCAGCAAGTGCTTCAGCCGGGTGAGCGCATCGAGATGCCGGTGCGTTTTATCGTCGACCGCGCGATGCCCAAGGATGTGAAGCATTTGACCCTGGCGTACACGCTGTTCGATATCACTGCGCGCCAACCGCCCGTGGCCGCGAGGACCGGGGGCTAGCTACTGTTTGCCCCCTCAATCAGGAGAGCGAATACATGTCGACTCATGATACGTACTACGTACCAGCGCAAAGCAAATGGCCGATAATTGCCACGATTGGCCTGCTGGTCACCGTGTACGGCCTGGCGGTGTGGTTCAACGACTTGAAGGCTGCGCGCCCCGAATCCCACGGGCCGTGGATCTTTTTCGTCGGCGGCCTGTTGTTGGCCTACATGCTGTTTGGCTGGTTCGGTGCTGTGATCAAGGAAAGTCGCGACGGGCTGTACAGCGCACAAATGGACCGCTCGTTTCGCTGGGGCATGACCTGGTTCATCTTTTCGGAGGTGATGTTCTTTATCGCGTTCTTCGGTGCGTTGTTTTATGTGCGGCACATGTCGGCGCCATGGCTGGCAGGTGAGGGCTCCAAAGGCGTTGCGCATATGCTGTGGCCGAACTTCGAGTTCGCCTGGCCCTTGCTCAATAACCCTGACCCCAAGCTCTATCCTGCGCCTGAAGGCACCATCAGCCCGTGGGGCCTGCCGTTGGTGAATACCATCCTGCTGGTGAGCTCCAGCGTGACCATCACCATCGCCCACCATGCCCTGCGTAAAGGCCATCGGGGTGCGCTGAAAATCTGGCTGGCGATCACAGTGCTGTTGGGCCTGGCGTTTCTCGGGTTCCAGGCCGAGGAGTACATCCACGCCTATAAAGAACTGGGCCTGACCCTGGGTTCAGGGGTATACGGCGCCACGTTCTTCATGCTGACGGGCTTTCACGGCGCCCACGTAACCATCGGCACCATCATTTTATTCGTGATGCTGATGCGCATCCTGCGTGGGCATTTCAACGCCGAGCACCAGTTCGGCTTCGAGGCGGCCAGTTGGTATTGGCACTTTGTGGACGTGGTGTGGATCGGGTTGTTTTTCTTTGTTTATGTGCTGTGAGGCGGATTACCAAGGCGCATGAGAGACCAGTTGGCCGCTGAAAAAGCCCCAGGCGATCAAGCCCACGGTGATCACGGCCAGTACCACACGCACGGTCAAGGCAGTGACGAGGCGGTTGGAGTTGCCCTCGTCCTTGACCAGGAAGAACAGGCCACTGAACAGGCTCACGACAGTCGCGATCAGCATCAGGGCAATGGCTGCTTTGAGCATGGTCTGGCTCCAGGGCTACAGAGGGAGGGGCGATGAGATCCAGTATAGCCAGTGCCATGCAGCGCTTTCGTCCAGGTATCGCGCCGACGCTGGTGGTGCTGGTGTTGCTGCCGCTCATGGTGAGCCTGGGGTTCTGGCAACTGTCCCGTGGGCATGAAAAACAGCTGCTGGTGGAGCGTTATGCCGAGCGCCGCGCTGCCGAGCCGATCAGCAGTGCGCAGCTCAATGATATGGCCGACCCTGCCTTTCGCCGCGTCCATCTTCGCGGGCAATTGGACGCTGCGCACAGCATATTGCTGGATAACCGTATGCGTGACGGCAAGGCAGGTGTCGAGCTGCTGCAACCCTTTCAGGACCAGGCTAGCGGCCTGTGGCTGTTGCTTAATCGCGGCTGGTTGCCGTGGCCGGACCGGCGCACGCCGCCGGCCTTCTCCACGCCTGAACAGGCATTGAATCTTGACGCCTGGGTGTACGTCGCCCCCGGCGAGACCTTCCAACTGCATGCCGACCCTGCCAGCGCGCAATGGCCACGTTTGCTCACCGCACTGCATCCCGCCGCGCTGTGGGACGAGCTGGGGCGCAGCGGCTTTGCCTACGAACTGCGTGCCGAAGCGGGCCCGGGTACGTACGAAACCACCTGGCCTATCGTTGCCATGGGCCCGGAAAAACACCTGGCCTACGCAGTGCAGTGGTTCGCCATGGCACTGGCACTGCTGGTGCTTTACCTCTACCTCGGATGGCACAACAAAAAGGAGAAGCCCCATGGGAGCGGCCATGAATCCACCCAGCACGTCTGAAACGCCGGACCGGCGCAAAGGGCGCTGGCAGCTGATTTTGATCCTCATGATGGTGATCGGTCCGATGGCGCTGGCCACCTTCATGTACAAGTTGCAGTTCTGGGTGCCGGACAGCCGCAGCTATCACGGTGAACTGATCGGCAACGGCCAGACCCGTGCCGATATCGGCGTGCAGGCCGGCGAAGGTCGGTGGCAACTGTTGGTCACCGCACCCACCGCCTGCGCCGCCGATTGCCAACAACTGGTGTACCTGGCGCGCCAACTGCAAATCAGCCTTGGCCGTGATGCGTCCCGCGCCAACCATGCCCTGGCGGCTGCGCAACCGCTGAGCACCGACTATGAGGCCAAGCTCAAGGCTGAGTACCCGCAACTGCAGCGCTACCCGCTGGATGTGTCGACCTTTGCCAGGAACGCCGCGGCGCCCGGTGAGGCTCAACTGTGGATCGTCGACCCCCACGGCAACCTGGTGCTGCGCTACGACGCCAAGGTCAAGGGCAAGGACTTGCTCAACGACCTGCGCCTGCTGCTGAAACTGTCGAACATCGGATAGGGGCACCGTCATGGCCAAGCCTGGATTTCGCCTCGCGCTGTTTGCCACCTTATTGGCGCTGATCGTCGTGCTGCTCGGTGCCTATACCCGGCTGACCCACGCCGGGCTCGGCTGCCCGGACTGGCCCGGGTGCTACGGCTTTATCGGCGTGCCGCAAAGCGAAGCCCAGTTGGCCCACGCCGAACTGCATTTTCCGGATACGCCGGTAGAGGCCGATAAGGGCTGGGCAGAAATGACCCATCGCTACTTCGCCGGCACCCTGGGTCTGCTGATCGCGCTGCTGGCGGCGCGTGCGTGGAGCCATCGACGCGACCCGGGCCAGCCGGTGAAATTGCCATTGTTTGTATTGGTGGTGGTGTTCGCCCAGGCGGCCTTTGGCATGTGGACGGTGACCTTGAAGCTGTGGCCACAAGTCGTCACCGGGCACCTGTTGGGTGGTTTTGCGACCTTGAGCCTGTTGTTTTTGCTGACCCTGCGTTTATCCGGCGTGCTGCCGGCGCTGATCGTGCCCAGGCGCCTGCAATATTGGGCAACGGCGGGGCTGGTACTGGTAATCGGGCAGATCGCGCTGGGCGGTTGGGTCAGTTCCAACTACGCGGCCGTGGCCTGTGTCGACCTACCGACCTGTCACGGCCAATGGTGGCCGGCGGCGGATTTTGCCAATGGCTTTCACCTGACCCAGCATATCGGCCCCAATTACCTGGGCGGCCAACTTGATAGCGAGGCGCGCACGGCGATCCACCTGACCCATCGCATCGGCGCGGTACTGGTCACCTTGGTGCTATTGGGGTTGGCCTGGCAACTGCGTGCAGTGGGCATGACGCGGTTGGCGGGCTTGCTGCTGATCGCCCTGGCTGCGCAAATCTGCCTGGGTGTGAGCAATGTGGCGTTCGGCCTGCCGCTGCCGGTGGCGGTGGGTCACAACGCGGGTGGAGCGGCCTTGTTGCTGAGCCTGGTGCTGGTCAATTACCACGCCCGCACGAGCCTGGTCCGGGTTCGCGCCCCGCTGACGCTCGGTTGGCGGTTCATCCCGCGCAAACAGGTCTCAGGCCTGATCACCGTTAAAGGAGAGATGCCATGGCGACCCTGATCGGCGCAGGTCACGATCGGGCAATCTGGCGTGACTATCTGGAGCTGACCAAGCCCAAAGTGGTGGTGCTGATGCTGATCACCTCGCTGGTGGGCATGTTCCTGGCCACCCGCGCTGGCGTGCCGTGGACGGTGCTGGTGTTCGGTAACCTGGGCATTGCCCTGTGTGCAGGCGGCGCGGCGGCGGTGAACCATGTGGTTGATCGGCGGATTGATGCGCTGATGGCGCGCACCCATAAGCGGCCACTGGCTGAGGGCCGTGTATCGCCCGCTGCAGCATTGGCCTTTGCGTTGTTGCTGGCGGTGGCGGGCCTGGCGCTGCTGTTGGCGTTCACCAACCCGCTGGCGGCCTGGCTGACATTGGCGTCGCTGCTCGGGTACGCGTTGATCTACACCGGTTTTCTCAAGCGGGCGACGCCGCAAAATATCGTCATCGGTGGCCTGGCCGGCGCAGCGCCGCCGCTGCTGGGTTGGGTGGCCGTCACCGGGCATGTGAGTGCCGAACCCCTGCTGTTGGTGCTGATTATCTTCGCCTGGACCCCGCCGCACTTCTGGGCGCTGGCCATTCACCGCAAAGAGGAATACGCCAAGGCCGACATCCCCATGTTGCCGGTCACCCATGGTGAGCACTACACCAAGGTGCATATCCTGCTATATACCTTCGCCTTGCTGGCGGTGAGCCTGATGCCCTATGTCATCCATATGAGTGGCGTGCTCTACCTGGCCTGTGCCCTGGTTTTGGGCGCACGCTTTCTGCAATGGGCCTGGGTGCTGTACCGTGGCAGCCAGCCGCACGCGGCGATCAACACGTTCAAGTACTCTATCTGGTACTTGTTGCTGCTGTTTATCGCCCTGCTCGTAGACCACTACTTACTGTTGAACCTATGACTCGAACTCAAAAAACCGTCTTCATCCTCGTGGCCCTGGTGGCGTTGATCATGGGCCTGACCGTCAACAAAGTGCTCTCGGGCAAAGGCCAGGGCGACCCGACCGCGCTGATCGACGCCGGCATCATCCTGCTGCCGCAAAGCCGCCAGTTGCCCGCAGTGAGCATGACCAACCAGGACGGCCAGCCGGTGCTGGCCAATGAATTGAAAGGCAAGTGGAGTCTGTTGTTCTTCGGCTACACCTTCTGCCCGGACATCTGCCCGACCACCCTCGCCCAGCTGCGCCAGATCAAGAGCGAGCTGCCTAAAGAGGCTGTGGATAAGTTGCAGGTGATTTTGGTCAGCGTCGATCCGAACCGCGATACTCCGGCCCAGCTCAAGCAGTACCTGGGTTACTTCGACCCGCAATTCCAGGGCCTGACCGGCGCGAATGTTGAGGATGTGCAGAAGGTTTCGAATGCCGTGAGCATCCCCTTCATTCCGGCAGATACCAGCAAGCCGAATTACACCGTGGACCACAGCGGCAACCTGGCGCTGATCGGCCCGGACGGTACCCAGCGTGGGTTTATCCGTGCGCCGTTGAACAACCAGAAGCTGGTAGCGCAGTTGCCAGGCTTGCTCCAACGCAAGTAAAGACAACACAAAACCAAATGTGGGAGGGGGCTTGCTCCCGATAGCGGTGGGTCAGTCAGCTCATGCATCGACTGACACCCTGCTATCGGGAGCAAGCCCCCTCCCACATTTTTGATCTTCAGTGTTTTGGAGATCTAGGCGGGTCAGAACGCCGGCTTGATCGCGCCTTTGTACTTCTCTTCGATGAATTTTTTCACTTCAGGCGTGTGCAAGGCTGCAACCAGCTTCTTCACTGCGTCCGAATCCTTGTTGTCTTCGCGGGTCACCAGGATGTTCACATAAGGCGAGTCGCTGCCTTCGATGACCAGGGCGTCCTTGGATGGATCCAGCTTGGCTTCCAGGGCGTAGTTGGTGTTGATCAGCGCCAGGTCGACCTGGGTCAGCACGCGCGGCAGGGTGGCGGCTTCCAGTTCGCGGAACTTCAGGTTTTTATCGTTGCCGGTGATGTCCTTGATGGTCGACAGGATGTTGGTCGGGTCCTTCAGGGTGATCAGACCGTTCTTGGCCAGCAGCAACAGCGCACGACCGCCGTTGGTGGCGTCGTTAGGGATCACCACGTTGGCGCCGTCAGGCAGGTCGGCCAGTTTCTTGTACTTGCTGGAGTAGGCGCCCAGCGGCTCCAGGTGCACGCCGCCAACGCTCACCAGGTGAGTACCCTTGGCCTTGTTGAACTCATCCAGGTACGGCTGGTGCTGGAAGAAGTTGGCGTCCAGGCGTTTTTCAGCCACCTGCACGTTTGGCTGCACGTAATCGGTGAAAACCTTAACCTGCAAATCCACGCCTTCTTTGGCAAGGGCGGGCTTCACGAATTCGAGGATTTCCGCATGAGGCACCGGCGAGGCAGCGACCTTGATCGTCTCGGCATGGGCGGAAAACGCGGCAACGGCAGCGAAGGCAACCAGTAGTTTTTTCATCCAGCAAGCTCCTTGTTCGGGCATCTGCCGGCTGTGAGCCGGCAATGGCCGTTATTTTCGAGAAAAATGCACCACCAGCCTGTCGCCGACGGTTTGCAGAATTTGCACCAGGATCAACAGCATTACCACGGTGACTACCATCACATCGGTCTGGAAGCGCTGGTAACCAAAACGGATCGCCAGGTCACCCAGGCCACCAGCTCCGACTACACCGGCCATGGCCGTGTAGGAAACCAGTGTAATCGCCGTCACCGTAATCGCCGCAAAAATGCCGGGGCGGGCCTCGGGCAACAAGGCGTTGGTGATGATCTGGCGGGTGCTCGCACCCATAGATTGGGTGGCTTCGATGATGCCGCGGTCGACTTCGCGCAGGGCCGTTTCTACCAGCCGCGCAAAGAATGGCGTAGCACCTACGACCAGCGGCGGGATCGCGCCGGCAACGCCCAGCGATGTACCGGTGATCAGGACGGTGAACGGAATCATCACGATCAACAGAATGATGAACGGCAGCGAGCGCAGAATATTCACGATCAGCGACAGCAGCGCGTACAGGCCTTTTTGTTCGAACAGTTGGCGCGGGCTGGTCAGGAACAGCAGCACACCCAGAGGCAGGCCCAACAGCACGGTGAAGAACAGCGAGCCGAACAGCATGGTCATGGTGTCGCCGGTGGCGAGCCAGATTTCGGACCAGTCGATATTGGCAAAGAAACTCAGGAAAACGTCCATCAGCGCAGGACCTCCATGTGAACGTCGGCGGCGGTGAAGCGCGCAAACGCGGCCTCCATGTCACCGCCGGTGACGGCGAGGGTCAGTTGCCCGTAAGGGATGTCTTTGATGCGGTCGATACGACCGGCCAGGATGCTGTAGTCCACGCCTGTTTCGCGAGCGACGGTACCCAGCAATGGCGCGTAGGTCGCATCGCCCTGGAACGTCAGGCGTACGATGCGGCCCGGCACGTGGGCGAAGTCGTCGCGCTGCTCGCCTTCGTCAACCTGTTCGGCTTCCTGAACGAAACGCTTGGTGGTCGGATGCTTTGGGTGCAGGAACACATCGGCGACCGAACCTTGCTCGACGATCACGCCAGCGTCCATCACTGCAACTTGGTCACACACGCGGCGGATCACATCCATTTCATGGGTGATCAGCACGATGGTCAGGTTCAGTTCGCGGTTGATCTCGGCCAACAGTTGCAGGACTGACGCGGTGGTCTGTGGGTCGAGGGCGCTGGTGGCTTCGTCGCACAGCAGGATCTTTGGCTTGGTCGCCAGGGCGCGGGCAATACCGACGCGCTGTTTCTGACCGCCGGACAACTGCGCCGGGTACTTCCTGGCGTGGTCCGACAGGCCGACGCGAGCAAGCAGCTCAGCCACGCGCTGGTCGATCTCCTTGCGCGACAATTCACCGGCAAGCGTCAGTGGCAGAGCGACGTTGTCGGCCACGGTCTTGGACGCCAGCAGGTTGAAGTGCTGGAAGATCATCCCGACCTGCTGACGGAAGCGGCGTAGGCCGTTGGCATCCAGGGCGGTGACTTCTTCATCGTCGACCGTGATCTGCCCGCCGCTGGGTTCTTCCAGGCGGTTGATCAGGCGCAGCAGTGTGCTTTTACCCGCACCCGAGTGGCCAATCAGGCCAAACACCTGGCCATTGGCGACGCGCAGGCTGGTGGGGTGCAGTGCGGGGATATCCTTACCGGCGACGCGGTAGGTTTTATGGACGTTTTGAAACTCGATCACGTAGCGAACCTTGTGGGGCGCATTGAAAAGGGATCAGCGGTTAGCCGGGCGCGCATTTTAGCCTGTCCATCTAGTGTTTCTTAGCATTTATTTCGTATCCATCCAGCGATTTGGCAATAACGAGACCAAAGGTCATAAAAAAGGAACGGCGCAAAACCCTGTCAGTCACTACTTAAGCAATTCGATCTCCCGGGTGCCGTGCCTGGGGTTTCGCTCAAACGAGCCGGGGACCGCTCTGGCCACTTTGACTAAGGAGTTTTGACTGATGAGTACCAAGAAGCCAGCCACCCCGCCCAAGAGTGAAGTCGCGGGCACTGATACCCTGGACCGAGGCAATACCAACGCCAAATTGCAGGCGTTGGAAGAATTCCGTTCCGATGCCACCGGCCAGGCCCTGCGCACCAACCAGGGCGTGAAGATTTCCGACAACCAGAACAGCCTGAAAGTCGGCGCCCGTGGCCCTTCGCTGCTGGAAGACTTCATCATGCGTGAAAAGATCACGCACTTTGACCATGAGCGTATCCCCGAGCGCATCGTGCATGCCCGTGGTACCGGCGCCCATGGTTATTTCCAGAGCTATGGTGACCATTCGGCACTGACCAAGGCCGGTTTCCTGCGCACGCCCGAGCATAAAACGCCGGTATTCGCGCGTTTTTCCACGGTGCAGGGCCCGCGCGGTTCCGGCGACACCGTGCGCGATGTGCGCGGTTTTGCCGTGAAGTTCTTCACCGACGAAGGCAACTTCGACCTGGTGGGCAACAACATGCCGGTGTTTTTCATTCAGGATGCGATCAAGTTTCCTGACTTTGTACACGCGGTAAAACCTGAGCCGCACAACGAGATACCTACCGGCGGCTCGGCACACGACACCTTCTGGGATTTCGTGTCGTTGCAGCCGGAGTCGGCGCACATGGTGATCTGGGCCATGTCTGACCGGGCGATTCCAAAAAGCCTGCGCGCCATGCAGGGTTTTGGTGTGCACACCTTCCGCTTGATCAATACCGAAGGTAAATCCAGCTTCGTGAAATTTCACTGGCGCCCAAAAGTAGGCACGTGCTCCCTGGTATGGGACGAGGCGCAAAAGCTGGCCGGTAAGGACACGGACTATCACCGCCGTGACCTGTGGGAATCGATTGAGAGCGGCGATTACCCCGAGTGGGAACTGGGTGTGCAGATCGTGGCGGAAGAAGACGAACACAAGTTCGATTTCGACTTGCTCGACCCGACCAAAATTATCCCTGAAGAGCTGGTGCCGATCACACCGCTGGGCAAGATGGTGCTCAACCGTAACCCGGATAACTTCTTCGCTGAAGTCGAGCAGGTCGCGTTTTGCCCTGGCCATATCGTGCCGGGCATCGACTTTACCAACGACCCGCTGCTGCAAGGCCGCTTGTTTTCCTACACGGATACGCAGATCAGTCGGTTGGGCGGCCCCAACTTCCATGAGATTCCGATCAACCGCCCGGTAGTGCCTTTCCATAACGGCCAGCGCGACGCTCAACATCGCACCGTGATCGATAAAGGGCGGGCCTCGTACGAGCCGAACTCGATTGATGGTGGCTGGCCGAAAGAAACGCCTGCCGGTCCTGCCGATGGAGGTTTCGAGTCCTACTACGAGCGCGTCGATGCCAATAAAGTGCGCGAGCGCAGCGAGTCGTTCGGCGACCATTTCTCCCAGGCCACGTTGTTTTACAACAGCATGAGCCACCACGAGAAAGAGCACATCATCGCGGCCTACAGCTTCGAGTTGGGCAAGGTTGAGCGCGAGTTTATCCGGGCGCGTCAAGTCAACGAGATCCTGGCCAACATTGACCTGGAACTGGCCAAACGCTTGGCGCAGAACCTGGGCTTGCCAGCGCCGACCAAGGGCACGGTGCCCGCACGTGAAACATCGCTGAAGGAATCACCGGCATTGAGCCAGGTGAATTTGCTGTCTGGCGATATCAAGACGCGCAAGGTGGCGATTCTGGCGGCTAACGGCGTTGATGGTGCGGCAATTGATGCGCTCAAGGCAGCGCTGGAGGCAGAGGGTGCCCATGCCAAGTTGCTGGGCCCGACTTCGGCGCCTGTGACCACTGCCGATGGCAAGACGCTACCCGTAGACGCTTCGATGGAAGGCATGCCGTCCATTGCCTTCGACGCGGTGTTTATCCCGGGCGGTAAGGACTCGGTGAAGGCGTTGAGCGGCGATGGCGTGGCGTTGCATTACGTACTGGAAGCGTACAAGCACCTCAAGGCGATTGCGGTGGCCAGTGATGTGAAACCGTTGCTGGACTTGCTGAAGCTGGAAGCGGATGCGGGCTTGATCGTGGGCGCTGATGCCAAGGCGTTCAAGGCGTTCTTTGCTGCGATTGCACAGCATCGGGTTTGGGAGCGGGAGCCGAAATCCAAGGCGATTCCGGCTTAAATTATCGGTTGTTTGTTAGATCGTCATCGCAGGCAAGCCAGCTCCCACACGTGAATGTGTTCACCCTTCAAATGTGGGAGCTGGCTTGCCTACGATGCTTTTAGTCCGCCTTGCGCGGAATCAGCACAACCTGCGCCGGAATGTGTTTCAGGATCTGCCGGTGAATCTTCAAGTCATACCCCGAATCAATTCGTTTCACCCGTTTGGTCAGCAATGTGGCCAGCCACGGGTAATCCTGGGTGCGTGGCACCTGGATGCTGACATCGCACTGGTAATTCACCACGTCGGTGGCGATGGCGTCCAACTGATGACGCATGTCTTCGACATCCGCGAGGTTCAGCGCCACGGTAGTGCTCGGCGCTGCGGGGTCGATGACCTTGGCCGCAGGCTTGGCTTCGGCGGCTTTCAACGCGGCTTCTGCCTGATCCAGCTCGGCCTTGCGCGCATGGCTGATAGCGCTGTTGACGCCACCGGTCAGTGCCGGGGCTTTTGGCATCAGCGCGCGGGCCCGGCTCAGTGCGGTGGCGGCGGCGTTGACATCGCCTTTTTGCAGCACGATCTGGCTGCGCTGCAGGTAGGCTTCGGCCAGTTGACGCTGATAGGCCTCAAGTGCGGGATCGTTGGGGGACTGGGCCTGCAACGCCGCAAGTTGGTCTTCGGCGGTTGCCAGTTCGCTGCTGGCCAGGTTTTGCTCCAGCTGCGCGATGGCCACAGCGCGTGCGTCCGGGGCCTCGGGGGCAGCGGGCGGCGTGCTTTGACAGGCACCCAGCAGCAGGGAAAATGCGGCAAGGAGCAGATAACGGGAGGTGAACGGCTTCATTCCTGCGACTCTCTATTTGCGCAAAAAGCGAGCAAGTCTACACCCCTCGACGGGGCAGGACAAAACTCAGCAGAAACAGGGCGGCCGCCGTAACCACAATCGACGGCCCGGCTGGCGTGTCCTTGAACCAGGACAGCGCCAGGCCCCCGCACACTGCGCACATTCCCAACAGGCTGGCGCCGATTGCCATCTGCTCCGGTGAGCGGGCATGACGCTGGGCGGCGGCGGCGGGAATGATCAGCAGCGACGTGATCAACAATACGCCGACTATCTTCATCGCGACAGCGATCACCACGGCGATGAGCAACATCAGGGCCATGCGCAGCCCCGCGACGGGCAAGCCTTCAACCCTGGCGAGTTCTTCATGCACGGTGATCGCCAGCATCGGGCGCCACAGGGCCACCAACAACACCAGTACGCCAGCGCTGCCGCCGAGGATCCAGGCCAGATCAGTCGGGCTGATCGCCAGCAGGTCGCCGAACAGGTAGGCCATCAGGTCGATACGCACTTCATGCATGAAGCTCAATACCACCAGGCCCAGGGACAGGGTGCTTGGCGCGAGGATGCCCAGCAGGGTGTCGGAGGCCAGCGGCTGGCGTTGTTGCAAGGTCACCAGCAGTACCGCCAGCAGCAGGCAGCCCACGGTTACGGCGATGGTCGGGCTCACGTCCAGCAGAAAGCCCATGGCCACGCCCAGCAACGCCGCATGGGACAAGGTGTCACCGAAATAGGCCATGCGCCGCCAGACCACAAACGAGCCCAGCGGGCCCGCCACCAGTGCCAGAGCCAAGCCTGCCAGCAGGGCGTAGAGCAGAAAATCAGCCATGCTTGCAGCTATCTCCATGAACGTGGGGAGTATCGACAACGGCACCATGCAGGTCATGGGCGTGGTCGTGATGATGGTGATAGATCGCCAGGCTCTGGGCGTTTTTGCCGAACAGTTCCACGAACGCCGGGTCGCCACTGACCTGTTCCGGGTGGCCGGAGCAGCACACGTGGCGGTTGAGGCAGACCACCTGGTCGGTGGTGCTCATCACCAGGTGCAGATCATGGGAGACCATCAGCACGCCGCAGCCATGGCGGTCGCGCAGGCGGGTGATCAGGCTGTACAACTCGGCCTGGCCGGCGACGTCGACGCCTTGTACGGGCTCATCGAGCACCAGCAACTCTGGCTCGCGCAACAAGGCGCGGGCCAGCAGCACGCGCTGCATTTCGCCGCCGGAGATGCTTTGTACCGGGCTGTCGATCACCTGCTCGGCGCCGACTTCCTTGAGCGCGGCCTGTGCACGGGCGCGGTCGACACCGGGCACCAGGCGCAGGAAGCGCAATACGGACAGCGGCAGGGTCGGGTCCACGTGCAGTTTTTGCGGCATATAGCCCACGCGCAGTTTGGGCTTGCGCCATACACTGCCGCTGTCGGGCTTGAGCAGGCCAAGCACGGCGCGCACCAAGGTGGTCTTGCCTGCGCCATTGGGGCCGATCAACGTGACGATTTGCCCCGGCTCCACGCTCAGCGCGATGTTTTCCAGCACGTTCTGTCCGGCGAACGTGACGCCGACCTGCTCCAGACGGATCAACGCGTTGCTCATCAAGCCCCCTGGCAGCCCGCGCACAGGCCGACCACTTCAACCGTTTGCCCCTCGACCTTGAAGCCGACGTCGGCAGAGCTTTGGATAATGGCGTCACTGATGCTTTTTTGTTCAAGCTCGATGGCCGCGTGGCACTCGCGACAGATCAGGAACTGGCCCTGATGCGCGTGCTCCGGGTGGTTGCAGCCGACAAACGCGTTGAGCGAGGCGATACGGTGAACCAGGCCATTTTCCAGCAGGAAATCCAGTGCGCGGTACACGGTAGGTGGTGCAGCGCGGCGGCCGTCCTGTTCGCTGAGTACGCCAAGAATGTCGTACGCGCCCAGCGGTTTGTGGCTCTGCCACACCAACTCCAGCACCCGACGACGCAAGGCGGTCAGGCGCAAGCCTTTTTGTGCGCACAGGGTATCGGCCTCTGACAATGCGGTGTGCACGCAGTGAGAGTGGTCGTGGGGACGGCTGGCAAGCGGTGTTTTAGGCATGAGCGGCGACAGATATTTGATAGAGACGTTATTATGTTACCCGTTCCTACGCCATTGAGTGGTCATCGTGTCCCGACTTTTTCCCGTTTTTGTCGTATTTGTCACCAGTTTGTTCGTTGCGGGTGCCGCTCAGGCCGATGTGAAGGTGCTGACCAGCATCAAGCCGTTGCAGCTGATTGCTGCGGCGGTGCAGGACGGTGTGGCGGTTCCGCAGGTATTGCTGCCGCCGGGTGCGTCGCCGCATAACTTCGCATTGCGCCCATCCGACGTACGGCGCGTGCAGTCGGTGGACCTGTTGTATTGGATCGGACCGGACATGGAAACCTTTTTGCCGCGCGTGTTGAAAGGCCGTACGGCAAATACCGTGGCGGTGCAGGACCTGCCAGGGATGAAATTACGTATTTTCGGCGAAGATAGCCATTCCCACGCCGACGATGCCGACGAGCATGACCATGATCATCGACCTGGCAGCGTCGATGCACACTTGTGGCTATCGACAGTCAATGCGCGGGTAATCGCCAACCGGATGGCTGCCGACCTTAGCACGGCCGATCCTGCGAACGCCGAGCGTTACCAGGCGAATGCCAAGGCATTCGATGGCCGTCTGGACGCGCTGGATGCGCGCTTGAAAACGCGTTTGACGGGTGTCGAAGGCAAGCCTTACTTCGTGTTCCACGAAGCCTTCGATTACTTCGAAGAGGCTTACGGCCTTAAGCACGCCGGCGTGTTCAGCGTGGCCGCCGAGGTGCAGCCAGGCGCCCAGCATGTGGCGGCGATGCGTACGCGCTTGCAGGAGGTGGGTAAGACCTGCGTGTTCAGCGAGCCGCCGCTGCGGCCGCGATTGGCCGAGACGCTGGTTGCCGGGTTGCCGGTGAAGTTGGCGGAGCTGGATGCGTTGGGTGGCTATACCCCGGCTACCGCTCAGGGTTATGAGCAGGTCCTGGAGAAGCTAGGTAATGATTTGGCTGGCTGTCTGGAGTCGCTTTAACCATCGCCGCATAACCAATGTGGGAGCGGGCTTGCCCGCGATGGCGGCGTGTCAGTCGACACCGCTATCGCAGGCAAGCCAGCTCCCACATTGTTTTGACCGAGTAGGCCTTTTAGAGCGCGAACGGCAGGTGGACACTGACCTGCTGGCGTTGCGCCAGCCGGTGCTCGAACTCCGCCGGGTCATGAATCAACACATCCTGCCCGGCAAACGACTCCGCCGCGATCAGTCGTGACAACCAGAACCGTACGCACGCCACGCGCAGCATGGTCGGCCATAGCTCGGCTTCCTTCGCAGTAAACGGCCGCAGCCCTGCATAAGCCCCCAGCAGCGCCCGGGCGCGTTGCCCGTCGATCGCGCCATCGGCATCCGAACACCAGTCATTCAAGGCAATCGCCACGTCGTAGAGCATCGGCCCCGAGCAGGCGTTGTAGAAGTCGATCAAGCCCGTAAGGTGTGTGCCTTCGAACATCGCATTGTCGCGAAACAGATCGGCGTGAACGTTGGCCCGTGGCAGGCCGAGGATGTCAGCTTTGTGGGTTTCGATCTCGCTCAATGTGTCCTGCAGCAGGCGCTGCTGTGCGTCGTTGAGGTGTGAAATCAGCTGCGCGCCCTCACTGAGCATCCAGTCCAGCCCGCGGTCGGTCTTGCGCTCCAGCACTTTTTCGCCCTGAGTCGCCAAGTGCAGGTGGCCGAGCAGGTCGCCGACCTGGGCGCAATGTTGGGCGTTGGCGTCCTTGATGTGCTTGCCGGCCAGGCGCGGTTGCAGCAAGGCGGGTTTGCCCTTGAGTTCGCGCAAAGCGATACCGTCGGTGGTACGCAAGGCGTACGGCACCGGCAGGTCGGCGTCGTGGAGCACGTCGAGCAGTTCGATGAAGAACGGCATTTCTGCCACGGGGCCGCGCTCAACCAGGGTCAGGACAAACTCACCCTGCTCCAGGCTGATAAAGAAATTGGTGTTTTCGCTGCCAGCGGCAATCCCCTGGAAATCAAGCAGGCGGCCGAGCCCATAAGGGGCGAGAAAGGTTTCCAGCTCGGGCCGAGCCAGGGGGGTGAACACAGACATGGTTAAAACTGCCGTTACGGGCGCTGGCTTAGCAGCGCCGGTTAAAATTAAGAAATCATTTCCATTCGAAGATCTTCCATGACGGGATCAGCATATCCGGCTGGTCGGAGCGGATGAAGTTCGCATCGGTTCCGTCCGCGCGCACCAGGAAATAAGGTGGAGCGCCCTTCGGGGTAACCTTGATGGCGTACAGGAAGCCGTTCTGGCGATACTCCTGGATAGTCTTGTCGCCTTCCGTGCGAATGGTAACTTCCGGGTCTGCCGAAGGCGCATCGTCTGCCGCCATGGCAGCCATCGGAGCGAGTGCAATCAAACCGGTCAACAGCAGGCGATTGAATGTACGCATGATAACCTTGTCCCTTTGTTTTCATTGGTCCGGCTATTCTAGCGCCTGACCCGCCGAAAAGGTTGATCCTGCTCATGAGCCAAGCGCCCCTCGTCCTGGTGGACGGTTCTTCTTATCTGTACCGCGCCTTCCACGCGCTGCCACCGCTGACCACCTCCAAAGGCCTGCCGACCGGTGCGGTCAAGGGCGTGTTGAACATGCTCAAAAGCCTGCGCAAGCAGTACCCGGACAGCCCGTTCGCGGTGGTGTTCGACGCCAAGGGTGGGACCTTTCGCGATGAGATGTACGCCGAGTACAAGGCCAACCGCCCGAGTATGCCCGATGACATGCGCCTGCAAATCGAGCCGCTCCATCAAAGCGTGATCGCCCTGGGCTTCCCGTTGCTATGCGTCGAAGGCGTCGAGGCTGACGACGTGATCGGCACCCTGGCGCGCAGCAGCGCGGCCGCCAGCCGCCCGGTGGTGATTTCGACCGGCGATAAAGACATGGCACAGCTGGTGGACGGGCACATTACCTTGGTCAACACCATGACCGGTAGCTCGATGGACGTTGAGGGCGTAAAGGAGAAATTCGGCGTCGCTCCCGAGCAGATCATCGACTATCTGGCGTTGATGGGCGATTCGTCCGACAACATCCCAGGCGTCCCGGGTATTGGGCCGAAGACCGCCTCGGGCTTGTTGGTGGGAGTGAATGGCGGCCTCAAAGAGCTTTATGAGCAGCTGGATATTGTGCCGACGCTGCCTATCCGCGGGGCCAAAACCCTGCCAGCCAAGCTTGAAGAGCACAAGGAGATGGCATTCCTGTCCTATCAGTTGGCGACGATCAAGATCGATGTGCCACTGGACGTGGGCCTGGATGACCTGCACCTGATCGAGCCGGATCGCGAAAAGCTGCTGGAGCTGTACACGCTGCTTGAGTTCAAGAGCTGGTACGACGAGATCCAGCGCGATGCCAAGCGTGTGGAGCTCAAGTCGGCGAGCGAGGTTGCACCTGCCGCCGAAACGCCGGTCGAGGCCGTTATATCGGTACCGGTAGAGGCGGTTTACACCACCGTCCTGGACCAGGCCACCTTCGACGTGTGGCTGAAAAAACTCAACGATGCGCCGTTGTTTGCCTTTGATACCGAAACCACCGGCATTGACGCTCAACAGGCGCAATTGGTTGGGGTCTCGTTTGCTGTGCAGCCCCATGAAGCCGCCTACATCCCGCTGACCCATTCCTATATCGGCGCGCCGGATCAATTGGATCGGGACACCGTGCTGCTGGCCTTGAAACCGCTGCTGGAAGACCCGACCAAACTCAAGGTTGGCCAGCACGCCAAGTTCGATATGAACATCCTCGCCAACTGCGCCATCGGTGGCGACCCTGCACAGGGCATCACTGTGCGTGGCATCGCCTTCGACACCATGCTCGAATCCTACGTGCTGAACTCCACGGCGACCCGCCATGACATGGACAGCCTGGCGAAGAAGTACCTGGACCACGACACGGTCAGCTTCCAGGACATTGCCGGCAAAGGCGCCAAGCAGCTGACGTTCGACCAGATTGCCCTTGAACAGGCTGGCCCTTACGCAGCCGAAGATGCCGATGTGACCTTGCGCCTGCATCAGGAGCTGCACGCAAAGCTGGCCGCGATCCCGAGCCTGGCCAGTGTGCTGACGGATATCGAGATGCCATTGGTGCCGGTACTGGCACGCATCGAGCGCCAGGGCGCATTGGTGGACAAGGAGCTGCTGGGCATCCAGAGCATCGAGCTGGGTAACAAGATGGTCGAGCTGGAGCGCCAGGCCTTCGAGATCGCCGGTGAAGAATTCAACCTCGGCTCACCCAAGCAGCTTGGGGCGATTCTCTACGAGAAGCTGGGGATGCCGGTGTTGAAAAAGACCGGCAAGGGGCAGGCTTCCACCGCCGAAGAAGTGCTGGCCAAACTGGCCGAAGATGATTTTCCGTTGCCCAAGGTGCTGATGCAGTACCGCAGCATGAGCAAGCTCAAAAGTACCTACACCGACCGCCTTCCGGAGCAGATCAACCCTCGCACCGGGCGCATTCATACGTCTTACCATCAGGCGGTAGCGGCAACCGGGCGCTTGTCCTCCAGCGACCCGAACCTGCAGAACATCCCGGTGCGCACCGCCGAAGGGCGGCGGATTCGCCAGGCGTTTGTCGCGCCCAAGGGCTACAAGCTGCTGGCGGCGGACTATTCCCAGATCGAGCTGCGGATCATGGCGCACCTGTCCAAGGACGAAGGGCTGATGAACGCCTTCCGAAACGATCTGGACGTGCACACCGCCACGGCTGCCGAGGTATTCAAGGTTGAGCTGGCTGAAGTCACGTCCAACCAGCGCCGCAGTGCCAAAGCAATCAACTTCGGCCTGATCTACGGCATGGGAGCCCAGAAGCTTGGCAAGGACATCGGCGTCGATACCAAGACCGCCAAGGCTTACATCGATGTGTACTTCGCCCGCTATCCAGGTGTTCGCGAATACATGGAGCGCACGCGTGCCCAGGCAGCGGACCAAGGCTATGTGGAAACCTTCTTCGGGCGGCGCCTGTACTTGCCGGATATCAACTCCAACAAACCTCAGGAGCGCGCTGCGGCAGAGCGCACAGCCATTAACGCGCCCATGCAGGGCACGGCGGCGGACATCATCAAGAAAGCCATGGTGCAGGTGGATAACTGGCTGACCGAGTCGGGCCTGGATGCCAAGGTAATCCTGCAAGTGCACGACGAATTGGTGCTGGAGGTACGTGAGGACCTGGTCCCACAAGTCAGCGAGAAGATTCGCGAACATATGAGTGCTGCAGCCCAGCTGGACGTACCGTTGGTGGTGGATGTGGGCGTGGGCGATAACTGGGACCAAGCGCACTGATTGCAGAGCTGCGCCAACACCGAGGGTGCTGGCGCAGTGCTTTAGAGCGCAAATCGCCGTCAGTTATTTCCAATAGTTTTTTGGAGCTGCCGGAACTTAACCTGTGAACTGCCACTCAGAGTTACTGAATGGGTGGTGAAGCCCTTCAATGCTCCTATGTTGTGTTAAGTGTTGGCAGATATCTGGACCCCGCCCTAGCGGTCCGGAACTTGGACCCCGAACTTCCCTCCCCATACGAAGTCCGGGGTTTTTTTTGCCCGCAGAAAAGTTACTCGGTAGCTTCTGCGCCTTTGTCCGCCAATTCCATCCAGCCGGCCAGCACCGTGTAAGCCTCTTCCAGGCCCATGCGCTTCGGCGCCGAGAACAGCTGGATAGTGATCGTATCGCCCCAGCCTTTACGGATGTCGGACTGCACTTTGAGCAGCGTGTTCTTGGCTGCGCCGTAGGTGAGCTTGTCGGCCTTGGTCAGCAGGATGTGCATCGGCATGCCGCTGGCGACGGCCCAGTCGAGCATCAGCAGGTCGAAGTCAGTCATCGGATGGCGGATGTCCATCATCAGAATCAGACCCTTCAAACTCTCCCGGCCACCCAGGTAAGCCTCAAGGTGACGCTGCCAGTGCAGCTTCAGCGGGATAGGTACTTTTGCATAACCGTAGCCCGGCAGGTCGACCAGACGCCGATCATCGTCTAGCTTGAAGAAATTGAGCAGTTGCGTGCGACCCGGGGTTTTCGAGGTG
This sequence comes from Pseudomonas sp. NCIMB 10586, assembly GCF_023127895.1. NCBI lineage: Bacteria > Pseudomonadati > Pseudomonadota > Gammaproteobacteria > Pseudomonadales > Pseudomonadaceae > Pseudomonas > Pseudomonas sp. NCIMB 10586. Next base: position 36,916 of record NZ_SPKQ01000007.1, on the reverse strand, counting down.
CGCGCCAGGCTGGCGTGGGTCAGGGTGTTCAGTGCGCTGGATTTGCCAGCGTTGGAGCGGCCGGCAAAGGCGACTTCAAAGCCCTCGTCATCGGGGCATTGGTCCACTTTGGCGGCGCTGAGCATGAACGTGGACTGTTGGCACAGGCCGAGGATGGGATTCTTGAGTTGCATGAGATTTCCGATGTGGGCGGTGCCGAAAAAGGGTGCGGCAAGCGGTGTCGTTTCCGTTTCAGTAGCGCCAGTATATAATGCCGCAGATTTTGTGTGTGCTTTGTCCCAGCGAAGGATGAAGTTCACGGGAGCGAAAGACCTTTATTGCGCATTAGAACGCAAAACGCTCTCAAACCCTGAAAAGGTCGATGTATGGCCTCAATGGTTGCCGCTTTTGGTGTCCTGAACCCGCTTTACGGCGCTCAGGCTACACAGGATCCACAAGCGCTGTACAACCGAGTTTGCGTGGTCATGCTGATGCAGCGCGTGACCCAGGGTTTCAAGGCAATGCCGCCGCGTGGTTTGTGCATGGACTGCAGTACTGAGGATTACCAGGCCGTCATTGAGTTGGCGGTGAGTAAACCCGGTAGATAACTCTTAAACCCTTAGCCGTAGTTGGATTAGCTGATGAACAAACTGATCGTGAGTCTGCTGTTGACCTTGGGCATCACAGGCGCTGCCGTCGCTGCAGAGGGCCCCGTCAAAGGTGATGCCACTGCCGGTCAAGCGAAAGCCGCCGTATGTGGTGCCTGCCACGGGCCGGATGGCAACAGCCCGGCGCCGAACTTCCCCAAACTGGCCGGCCAGGGTGAACGTTACCTGAGCAAGCAGATGCACGACATCAAGGACGGCAAGCGCACAGTGCTGGAAATGACCGGCATGTTGACCAATCTCAACGATCAGGACCTGGCGGACCTCGCGGCGTATTTTGCCAGCCAGAAAGGCAGTGTTGGAGCTGCTGATCCTAAATTGGTCGCTCGCGGAGAAAAGCTGTTCCGTGGCGGTGACCTGGAAAAAGGCTTGCCTGCCTGCACCGGTTGCCACTCGCCAAATGGCGCAGGCAACGCCGCCGCTGGCTTCCCGCACCTGAGCGGCCAGCACGCCACCTACATCGCCAAGCAGTTGACTGACTTCCGTAAAGAAGAAGCCGGCCGGGCCAATGATGGTGATGCAATGACCATGCGCACCATCGCTCGCAAGCTGAGCGACGAAGACATCGCAGCCCTCTCCAGTTATATCCAGGGCCTGCACTGAGCGGGTTCGACGTTAACGCTCGATTAATCCCGCGATGCAAGCATAAAAGGGTGGCTCAGGCCGCCCTTTTTTGTGGCCGCTGCCGTTACACTAACGAACTCATGCCCGCGTAGACCTGTCACAACAAAGGTCGCGTGAGGCGACTTTATTTGTCCAGGAGTAAAGCATGCGTAATCTGATCCTCAGCGCCGCTCTCGTCACTGCCAGCCTCTTCGGCATGACCGCGCAAGCAGCCGATGTGCCGCTTGAAGCCGGTAAAACCTATGTTGAATTGGCTAACCCTGTACCGGTGTCGGTACCCGGCAAAATCGAAGTGGTGGAGCTGTTCTGGTATGGCTGCCCGCATTGCTACGCTTTTGAGCCGACCATTAATCCATGGGCCGAAAAGCTGCCCAAGGACGTTAACTTCCGTCGCCTTCCCGCCATGTTTGGTGGCCCATGGGATGCCCACGGCCAACTGTTCCTGACGCTCGAAGCCATGGGCGTGGAACACAAAGTTCACAACGCCGTCTTCGAAGCGATCCAGAAACAGGGCAAGCGCCTGACCAAGCCGGACGAAATGGCTGACTTCGTCGCCACCCAGGGCGTGGACAAGGACAAGTTCATGGCCACTTTCAATTCCTTCGCCATCCAGGGCCAGATCAAGCAGGCCAAGGAGCTCGCGCAGAAGTACGGTGTGCAAGGCGTTCCAACCCTGATCGTCAACGGCAAGTATCGTTTCGACCTGGGCACTGCCGGTGGTCCTGAAGCGGTCCTCAATGTTGCCGACCAACTGATCGCTAAAGAACGCGCAGCCAAGTAAGGGGCCCGCCATGCGCCGTTGGGGTACCGAACGCGTCGTTGGCCTGCACGAGCCGCAGGTCAACGAACACCACCTGCAAGCCACGGGCCTGCCGGCAGACAGCCGCTTGCGCCTGCTCAGCTTCAACATTCAGGTTGGCAACAGTACCGAGAAATACCGGCACTACCTCACCCGTGGCTGGCAGCACGTTCTACCGCACAAGGGGCGTACCGGTAACCTGCAGAAGATCGGCGACCTGCTCAGCGACTTCGACCTGGTCGCCTTGCAGGAGGCTGACGGCGGTAGCCTGCGCTCGGGCTACATCAACCAGGTGGAGCATCTTGCCCAGCTCGGCGCGTTTCCGTACTGGTATCAGCAGCTCAACCGCAACCTGGGGCGCCTGGCACAGCACAGTAATGGTGTGCTCAGCCGCTTGAAGCCGACCGCCATCGAGGATCACCCGCTGCCGGGTCCGAAAGGCCGCGGTGCGATCCTCGTGCGTTTCGGTGAAGGTCCTGAAGCCTTGGTGGTGGTGATGATGCACCTGGCACTCGGCGGACGTACCCGCAACCTGCAGCTTGCCTATGTGCGTGACCTGATCGGTAACTACAAGCACCAGGTGTTGATGGGGGACATGAACACCCATGCCAACGACCTGTTGCAGAATTCCCCGCTGCGCGACCTGGGCCTGTTGGCCCCGCAAGTCGAAGCCACATTTCCCAGCTGGCGCCCGCAGCGCTGCCTTGACCACATCCTGCTCAGCCCGAGCCTTACACTGGAAAGTGTGCGAGTGCTGGCGCAGCCCATTTCCGATCACCTGCCCGTCGCGGTAGAGATTCGTCTGCCGGGTTCGCTTACCGCTGATGCATTACCCGCGTTGAGCCCAGGCCCTCGCGGACCTCTTGCATGAGCGACGACGCCCAGCGCTGGAAAGAGAAATACCTCAAGAGCATCGAGCAACAAGACAAGCTCGAACGCCGCTGGGCCGCCCGCCTCGACCTGCTGCGCCGCGGCCTGGTACGCAGCACGCTGGCGGCTGAAGGGACTGACCGCGCTGTTGATCAATGCATGAAAGAAATGCGTGATGTAGTGCGCACGGACGACATGGACGCAGCCCTCGCCGCGCTGTTGCCGCGCCTGGAAAAGGCTGTGCTGGATTCCGAGCAGCGCCGCGAAACCCGGGTTGACCAGATTAGCACCGCACTCACGGCCCTGGTTGCCCAGCTGCAAAAGCTTGCGTTGCCCCGCGAGGTGGCCCGCCCGCTGAAGGCCTTTGCCAAACAGCTCGATAGCCGCGTCGGCCAGGCGCGGGAGATACCGCTGTTGCTCAGTGAGCTAAGCAGCCTGCAAGGGCAGGCGCTGAATAATCTGGAGCCTGAAAGCGAAGCCTCACGCGCGGGTCCTGGGCTGCTGCAGCGCCTGTTTGGCAGTAAGGAGGCATCGAGTGAAGCGCCGCAGGTTGACGCTGCGCCACTGCCCACCGCGCAGGTGGCGCCGTCAAAGCCCGCTGCGCCGCCACCTTCGCCCGAGCCGCAGGAGCCCGTACAGTCCGAAGAGTTGACCCAGGCCTTGCGTGCCTTTGCACCGCAACCACAAACGCCGCTCGCTCCCGCATCGGAACTGGTAGCGCCGGCCCCGGTGGAAGCGGCTCGCGACACCTTCGCATTCGAGGCACCGCCTTCTGCAGCCCCGATTGCTTCACCTGTGCAGGCCCCTGAGCCGCCGATAGAAGAGCCAGCCCCTGAAAGCGCGCTCGCCGCCTTTATTGAAGCGCCGCAGGTTGAAGTCGACGCGCCGGATCAAACCAGCATAGGTAGCCTGTCTCTCCCCCCTGTGCTGGAAGTTCCCGAGCCCGACGAACTGCAGCCCGATGGGATATACGCCCTGCCCGACTCGCCTGAGCCGTCCTACAGCTCGGTGGCCAAGCACATTGAAGATACGTTACTGGGCCTGTTGGAAGACCTGTCCCTGCCTGAACGTCACCGGCCCCAGGCCGAAGCCATGCGCGAGCGGCTTGCCCACGGCTTGAATTGGTACGAGCTGATCCCGATCCTGGATGACCTGGCGGTGCTGATGCTGGCGATCACCGACAGTGGCCAGCATGAGTTCGAGGCTTATCTCAAGCAACTCAACGAGCGCCTTGAGGCATTTCAGGGCCACCTGCAGGTTGCCAGCGAGGGCCACGCCGATAGCAGCCTGGCCGCGCGGGAGCTGGATACGCAGATTCGTGAACAGGTCGACGGGTTGCAAAGCAGCGTGCAGGAAGCCGCCGATCTGAGCAGCCTCAAGCAGGTACTCGAAAGCCATCTCGAAGGCTTGCTCGGGACCATGGACGAGCATCAGCAGCAGCGTGACCAACGTGAGCAGGAAGTGGCGGCGCGCCTCAAAACCCTGGCTGAGCGGGTGGCCAACATGGAGCAGGAAGCCCAGGGCTACCGTGAGCACCTGGAAGTACAGCGCCAGAAGGCCTTGCTCGATCCGCTAACCGGCCTGCCCAACCGGGCAGCGTGGAGCGAACGCCTTGATCACGAGGTCAACGCCTGGCATCAACGCGGCAACAGCCTGTCGCTGGCGATGCTCGACCTGGATCATTTCAAGCGCATCAATGATGGCTACGGTCATCTGGCGGGTGACAAGGTGCTCAAGATCATCGCCAACGTGCTGAGCAAGCGCCTGCGGCCCACCGACTTCATCGCGCGTTTCGGCGGTGAGGAGTTTGTGCTGCTGATGCCCGACTCAGCCTTGGCGGATGCCTTGGCTGTCGCTCAAGTATTGCGCGCGGCCATCGAGGCATGCCCGTTCCACTTCAAGGGCGAGCCGGTGACGATCACGGTGTCCATGGGCGTAGCGCAGTTTCAACCTGGCGAGCGCAGCGACTTGGCCCTCAAGCGAGCCGATGAAGCGCTTTACAGGGCCAAGGCAGCGGGACGCAATCAAGTGCAGGTGGCATAAAAGATGTTCCATTTTGTAATTTGACCGCCGGGCTAATTACGTTACGTTACACTGTTGCATTATCGTCTCTCAGTGTACTGCTCCTGCCATGAAATCCTTGTCTATTGCTTTTGTGTTTCTCCTGCTCGCCGGTTGCGCCAGCGGCCCGCGGCTGAATACCAGCCACCCTTCGGTGAACCACGACAACCGCGTGCAGTTTGTTGTCGTGCATTACACCTCTACCAACCTTGAGCGCTCGCTGGCATTGCTGACCCATGGCCAGGTGAGCAGCCATTACCTGATCGGCGACGACGCCTCAGGCACCATCTACAAGCTGGTGGATGAAAGCCAGCGTGCCTGGCACGCGGGGGAAAGCGAGTGGATGGGGCGCACCTGGCTCAATTCCAGCTCCATCGGCATCGAGATCGTCAACCCTGGGTTCCGTGATACGCCGACAGGGCGTGTGTGGTACCCGTATTCCGAAGCGCAGGTGCAGTCGCTGATCGTGCTGCTCAAGGACATCAGCAAGCGTAACGGTATCGACCCCAAGAACATCATCGGGCATAGCGACATTGCCCCACTGCGCAAGCTGGACCCGGGGCCGCTGTTCCCCTGGAAGCGCTTGGCCGCAGAAGGCTTGGCCGTCTGGCCGGATGCACAGGCCGTGGCCCGATTCCAGGTGCAGTACGGCGCTCAGCTGCCGAGCATCACCTGGTTCCAGGAAGAACTCGCTCGCCTGGGCTATCAGACGCCGCAGACCGGGGAGCTGGATGTGGCCACGCGGCACGTGATCGCCGCCTTCCAGATGCGCTTCCGCCCTTCATTGTTTGATGGCACTCCGGATGCTGAAAGTGCTGCGATCCTGCGGGCCTTGAACCAGCGCTGATTGTGTAGATGTTGGAGCGAGCAAGCTCGCTCCTACAACGGTAATGCCATATAGAACTGCGTACCCTGCCCCGGTCGTGAATACACGCCCATGCGGCCGCCGTGCAACTGCACGATCTCCTTGCACAGGGCCAGCCCCAGGCCCGCGCCGCCTTTCTTGCGACCCACCTGCACAAAGGGTTCGAAGATTCGCCCTTGCTGGCCATAGGCGATACCTTCGCCGTTGTCTTCAACACTGATAATCACCCGTTCGCCATGACGCCGTGCCTGCAGGCGAATCTGCCCGCCTTCGGCGGTGTGGCGCAACGCGTTGCCGAGCAAATTGTCGAGCACGCGCTCCAGTTGCACCTGGTCGGCATACAGTCGCGGCAACTCCGGCTGGGCTTCCACCAGCAACTCAATGTGCTGCGCATTGGCGGGTTCGGTAAATCGCGCCCGTGCGTGTTCCAGCAGGTCGGTCACATCGCAGGCCCCCAGGGTGAGTTTTTGTAGGCCGTTCTGGTAGCGCGAGAAGTTGAGCAAGTCGTTGATCAACTGCATCAGGCGTTGCATTTCTTCGTTGACCGTATCCAGCAGGTCCGCTTCACGGGAGTCTGCCGGGAACTTCGCTCGCTCGCGAAACAGGCCGAAGGCCATATGCATGCCGGTCACCGGCGTGCGCAGCTCATGAGAGGCGCGCAACACGAACTCGCTACGCACTCGTTCGAAGGCGCGCTGTTCGGTAACGTCATGCAGCACCATCACAGCCCCCAGAATATGACCCTGTGTATGGCTCACAGGGGTCAGGCTGTAGGTCAGCAGGCGCAGTTCGCCCTCGACTTCCACTTCCAGATCATCCGGCGCCCGCTCCAGGTTGCCGCCGCGCAGCACCAGTTGCAGTTGTTCATCCATCTCTGCACGACCCAGGGCTTCGCCCAGGCCCTGACCGAGGCGCTCTTCGTCCCAGCCCAGTTGGCGCTGTGCAACCGGGTTGAGGTGCTCCAGGCAGCCCTGCCGATCAATCATCAGCAGGCCGTCATCAATACTGTCGAGCACGGCTTGCAGGCGCTGTTGGCCGGCCAGCAGTTCATCGACATTGGTGGCCTGATGCTGGCGCAATGCTTCGGCCATGATGCCGAAACGGCGGGTCAACTGATTCATTTCCGCTGCGGAGGAGATAGGCAGCGTCACTTCAAAATCGCCCTGTCCGATCTTGTCGGCGGCTTTGGCCAGTGCCTCGATCGGTCCGCCAAAACGCCGCGCGATGCCATGGGCCGTGACAAAGCCAATGATCAACACTGCGAGGCCCACCAACCCGAGCAACCCTGCAATCAATAACGCGCGCTCACGGGACTTGTGCTCGCTGGCGCTGATGTTCTCCAGAGCCTGCTTGTGATCGGCAATCAGTCCGTTGCGCAGTATGTTGAAGGTTTCAGTGATTTTTTCCTTGCTGCCCGGCGGCGGTGTTTCCTGTTGGGATTGGTCGAACGCTTCGAGCAGGTTCTGGTAGTCGGAGCGGGCCTGGCCAAAGCCATGGCTTTTACCGATCGACTGCTCATGGGCGACGCCTTGGTCCAGCAGGTCGAAATAATGCTGCTTGGAGGCCCTCAGGGCCTCAGGGTCGGGTCGTTTCTCCAGCATCATGATCAGCTGGTCGCCCAGGCTCTGACGCAATTTGAGTCCCAGATCCAGGGTGATGAAGTTACTGCGAATCAGCGATTCCTGGGTCTTGGCCATTTGCATGACGCTGACCAGGCCCAGGATCAATCCCAGCAAGGCCACGGTGATCAGCGCTGAAATGCTCAGAAATAACCGAGTGCGCAGTTTCATCGCGAGCTTCATAAGGTCCTGCTCACAGGTTGTACTGTTTGCGTTTGCGGTACAGGGTCGACGCGTCGATGCCGAGGGTGCGGGCTGCTTGATCCAGCGTGTCACTGGTGGCGAGCACGGCGCCGATATGGGCTTTTTCCAGCTCGTCCAGGCTCAACGCCGCGCCGATACGGGGCGCGTTGTTGGTCGGTTGCTCAGCCATCCCCAAATGGCTGATCTCTACCTTCTCCTGAGGGCAGATGATGCTGGCGCGTTCCACTACGTTACGCAGCTCGCGAATGTTGCCGGGCCAGCGATAGTTGAGCAGCGCTTCACGGGCCTGATCACTGAATCCGCGCGCGGGGCGGGCGTATTCCTTGACGAAGCGTGCCAGGAAGCGGTCAGCCAGGGTAAGGATGTCTTCACTGCGTTCGCGCAGCGGCGGCAGGTGCAGGGTGATGACATTGAGGCGGTACAGCAAGTCTTCCCGGAAGCGGCCGTCGCGCACCATGTCTTCCAGGTTCAGGTTGGTGGCGGCGAGGATGCGCACGTCGGCGCGGCGGGTGACTGGGTCGCCCACACGCTCATATTCCTTATCCTGAATGAAGCGCAGCAGCTTTGGTTGCAACGTGAGGGGAAAATCGCCGATCTCGTCGAGAAACAACGTGCCGCCGTCAGCCTGGTTAACGCGTCCCAAGGTGCTTTCACTGGCGCCGGTGAACGCGCCGCGACTATGGCCGAACAGTTCGCTCTCCATCAGCTCGGCGGTCAGTGACGGGCAGTTGATGGTCACGCAAGACTTCTTGGAGCGTTTGCTCCAGCCGTGAATGGCACGGGCCAGCTCACCTTTACCGGTGCCGGACTCGCCAAGGATCAAGATGTTTGCATCGGTCCCGGCCACCTGGCGCGCAGTTTCCAGTACCACCATCATCGAGGGGCTGTGAGAGTCGAGGCCATCCTTGGGCTGGCGCACTGCGCCTTCCAGGGCCTCCAGTCGCGCAGAGAGCTGGCGTACTTCCAGTTGCTTGGCGGTGGCCAGGCGCAATTGGTCCGGACTGCAAGGTTTGACCAGGTAGTCGGCGGCACCGGCCTGGATTGCGTCCACGGCGGTATCCACGGCGGAGTGGGCCGTGACGATCACCACACGCATCCACGGAGCCTGGATACGCATCTGCGCGAGTACATCCAGGCCGTTGTCCTCGCCCAGGCGCAAGTCCAGAAAGCACAGGTCAAACACCTGGCGCTGCATCAGGGCATCGGCCTGGGCGGCGCTGTTGGCGGTGGCAACGGTGTAGCCCTCGTCTTCCAGGCAATAACGGAACGTGCGGAGGATTGCGGATTCGTCATCCACTAAAAGAATGCGGCCTTGAAGCTCCTTGGCTGAATCCATCTGTCCCGCGCTCCTTAACTATTAAATAAGATGGTGTTTAGTCCCGGAATAATCGGGCAAGTTGCATGGTTTATTCTGATTCATAAAAGGCATCTTCGTGTAGGTATCTACACGCCTTCCTACAAAGCGCCGGCTGATAGCCTTTTTGTGCGTTATCGCGACTTCGGCAACTGAGCGTGCGCTTTCGATCCCCTGACCCGACCACTGGCCATCGTGCATTTCGCACGGCATCTAGAGAGGCATCGTGCAGGATGCTGGGTGCAACATCCTTTCATGTCACATAACCTATTGATTTTATTGTGTTTTATTTTGCAATAAAGCTGGCACGCAGTCTGCAATATCCCTCCCAAGAGTGTCATGAACGAATAATCAGAATGCGGGAGAACAGCAGCATGACTCGCCAAAGCCTCAGCCAATTGCGTGTATCGCCGCTGCGTATGCAGCAGGGCCTGTTTGCCAGCCTGGCCTTGATGGTCACGTTGATTGCCGGCCAGCAGATGCAGCACTGGCAGCAGAGTGAGCAGCCAGCCCCGCAATTTGAGCGTCCGGTGATGACCCAGAACCATTTCCGTTCCATTGGCAGCGCCAGCGCTAATGTAACTGCCCCGCAATTGAGCTTGGTCGATCAGGATTCCACCCTGGATGAACTGCCTGCTCAAGAGCGCTGGGTGTTCTAGGTAAGAACAAGTCGCTTGTGTTGAGCGACTGCACGGCACTACCGCTGTTACCCCTATAGAAGCATAAGGAGAATCACCATGTTGAGTTGGGCAATCACATTTCTGATCATCGCCATTGTCGCTGCAGTCCTGGGCTTCGGTGGTATCGCTGGCACCGCCACCGGCATCGCCAAGATCCTGTTTGTCGTCTTCCTGGTGATGTTCATTGCTTCGTTCTTCTTTGGTCGTAAAGGCCGAGGTTGAATATGACCACTCTGCCGTTTAAAGCCTTGGCTGCCGCCCTGCTACTGGGCGGCAGCGGCCTGGCGATGGCCGCCAATGACGGGCAATCCCGGGCGAACGAATTGCTCAATTCGGATCCGCAATACCGTGAAACCTGGCAAGGCGTGGTGAAGAAAGAAGAGCGTCTGCCGGAATGGGTGATGAACCTGTCCGGCACCGCTGAGCAAATGAACGCTGTCGAGGAAGATGGCGACAAGTACTTGGTCGGGCCGCTGTGTGAAACCGCGGATACCTGCCGGAGCAAGCGTTTGATCGTGGCCTTCAGTTTCGATAAGGAAGATGCCTACGCGATGTTGGTGGAAGTCCCAGCCGGTTTGCCGGCCGACAAGTCCCCGACACGGCATGCCGATTACCGTTTCCTCGGTAAGCCGGATGAAGGCATGCAAAAGCTGTTGATGGAACAACTGAAGAAAGATCCGAATTGGTACTAGGTTCCGTCTGAGACGGAGCCAGCGTCCATAGAAAGAAGCCCCTGCGCTTCTTTCTGTTTGCATCACTCGCCAAGGGTGGTGCATGACCAGGGGGCCGGGTTGCTCTGATCGATCAAGATCGGCGTGACCTACGGGCACAGGGAGTGCCTGCGAAAGGGCCGGGTTAGGCGAAAAGCTGCGACGCAAGTTCACAAGTCCTCAAGCTTGCTGAACTTGCGGCGGGCTTATGACTCTCATGCCCGCGCTTGGCTCTCGCTTCATGGCTCTCGCTTTATGCCTCTCATAGTCGCAATTTTGCTTTTTGCCTCTCGCCAACCATTACCGGGTATGTCGACGCGACCATCTATCGAGAAATTTTCAGACGCGCCATAGGACACTTCCGGTGCTAGGTGATGGATTTCTCACGCATTTCTGCCAAACGTTGCAAGTCGTTCAGTATCACTGAGCGAGCCTGATTTGGCCGCCTCACGGCATATTCACCCGCCTGAATGGCGTATTCGAACTGACCGTTTGGACAATTATTTTCAAAAAAAGCCATGCCGATTCGGCATAGGGTAGGCGTTTACGGCATTAGACGTCGCTCCCTTGCATGGGAATAGTTGCGCCTTTTTTCGCCTACCAGTAAGCCATTTCGGCCACGCTGCGGTGACCTTCCATGGAGGCTGATGCACACACTTTTTCGCTTTCGAGCGTTGCAGCTGGCGCATTTGCCATAAGTCCACTTGAAGTAAGGGTAATGACATGAAGAAGGCAAAGCTAAGCCTCGCCTGGCAGATCCTCATCGGTTTGGTACTGGGGATCGCAATCGGTGCAGTGCTCAACCATTTCAGTGCTGAAAAGGCCTGGTGGATCAGCAATGTATTGCAGCCGGCAGGCGATATCTTTATCCGCCTGATCAAGATGATCGTGATCCCGATTGTGATTTCCTCGCTGATCGTCGGCATTGCCGGTGTGGGCGACGCGAAAAAGCTCGGTCGCATCGGCGTCAAAACCATCCTTTACTTCGAAGTGGTCACTACCATCGCCATCGTGGTTGGCCTGCTGCTGGCCAACCTGTTCCACCCGGGCGCCGGCATCGACATGAGTACCCTGGGTACCGTCGACATCTCCAAGTACCAGGCCACCGCCGCCGAGGTGCAGCATGAACATGCGTTCATCGAAACCATCCTCAACCTGATCCCATCGAACATCTTCGCGGCGGTTGCCCGTGGTGAAATGCTGCCGATCATCTTCTTCTCGGTGCTGTTCGGCCTGGGCTTGTCGAGCCTCAAGCCTGAGCTGCGCGAGCCGCTGGTGACGATGTTCCAGGGCGTGTCCGAGAGCATGTTCAAAGTCACTCACATGATCATGAAGTACGCCCCTATCGGCGTGTTTGCCCTGATCGCGGTGACCGTCGCCAACTTCGGCTTTGCCTCCCTGCTGCCGCTGGCCAAGCTGGTGATCCTGGTTTACGTCGCCATTCTGTTCTTCGCCTTCGCGGTACTGGGCCTGATCGCCCGTCTGTTTGGCTTCTCGATCCTGAAAGTGATGCGCATCTTCAAGGATGAGCTGGTACTGGCTTACTCCACCGCCAGTTCCGAAACTGTGCTGCCCCGGGTGATCGAGAAGATGGAAGCCTACGGCGCGCCGAAGGCGATCTGCAGCTTCGTGGTGCCGACCGGTTATTCGTTCAACCTCGACGGTTCGACCCTGTACCAGAGCATCGCGGCAATCTTTATTGCCCAGCTGTATGGCATTGACCTGTCGATCGGCCAGCAACTGATGCTGGTTCTGACCCTGATGGTTACCTCCAAAGGTATCGCCGGCGTGCCGGGTGTGTCCTTTGTAGTGTTGCTGGCTACCCTGGGCAGCGTGGGCATCCCGCTGGAAGGCTTGGCGTTTATCGCCGGTGTCGACCGTGTGATGGACATGGCGCGTACCGCACTGAACGTGATCGGCAATGCCTTGGCCGTATTGGTCATCTCCCGTTGGGAAGGCATGTACGATGACGCCAAGGGCGAGCGCTACTGGAACTCCCTGCCGCACTGGCGCAGCAAGGAAGCGTTGCCAGCCGGCGAGACTACTCGCGGCTGATAGCACGATTGCGCTGACACGAACCCCGGATAATTCCGGGGTTTGTCGTTTCTGTCAGCCCCGCTATCATTCGCCCCATCTTTCGGGGGATTCAACTGATGCTAAATGGCCTGTGGCTTGGCTTCTTTGTCGTGGCAATGGTGTCAGCACTGGCGCAATGGCTGGTGGGCGGTAACGCCGGGATTTTTGCGGCGATGGTCGAAAGCATTTTCGCCATGGCCAAATTGTCGGTGGAAGTCATGGTGCTGCTGTTCGGCACCCTGACCTTGTGGCTGGGCTTTTTGCGCATCGCTGAAAAAGCCGGGATCGTCGATTGGCTGGCCAAGGCGCTCGGCCCGTTGTTTCGAAGGCTGATGCCGGAAGTGCCTGCCGGTCACCCTGCCATCGGCCTGATCACCCTCAACTTCGCCGCCAACGGTTTGGGCCTGGACAACGCCGCCACGCCCATCGGCCTGAAAGCCATGAAGGCCTTGCAGGAACTCAACCCCATCCCCAACACGGCGAGCAACGCGCAGATCCTGTTCCTGGTGCTCAATGCGTCCTCGCTGACCCTGTTGCCGGTGACCATCTTCATGTACCGCGCCCAGCAAGGCGCCGCCGATCCGACGCTGGTGTTCCTGCCGATCCTGCTGGCCACCAGCGCATCGACCCTGGTGGGCCTGCTGTCGGTGGCGGTGATGCAACGCCTGCGGTTGTGGGACCCGGTGGTGCTGGCTTATCTGATTCCTGGCGCGTTGGTGCTGGGCGGCTTCATGGCGCTGCTGGCGACACTCTCGGCCACGGCGCTGGCCGGTTTATCCTCGATCCTGGGCAACCTCACGTTGTTTGGCCTGATTATGCTGTTTCTGGTGATCGGCGCGTTGCGCAAGGTCAAGGTGTACGAGGCCTTCGTCGAAGGGGCCAAGGAAGGCTTCGACGTGGCCAAGAACCTGTTGCCCTACCTTGTAGCGATGCTGTGTGCGGTGGGCGTGTTGCGGGCCTCGGGCGCGTTGGACTTCGGTCTGGAAGGGATTCGCCATGTGGTGGCCTGGACGGGCATGGATACACGGTTTGTCGATGCGCTACCGACTGCGATGGTCAAGCCTTTCTCCGGCAGTGCGGCACGGGCGATGCTGATCGAGACCATGCAGACCCAGGGTGTGGACAGCTTCCCGGCCTTGGTGGCGGCGACAATACAGGGCAGTACTGAGACCACCTTCTATGTGTTGGCGGTGTACTTTGGTTCGGTGGGCATCCAGCGGGCTCGACATGCCGTCGGTTGTGCGTTGCTGGCGGAGTTTGCCGGTGTCGTGGCGGCTATTGCGGTGTGCTACTGGTTCTTCGGTTAAGCCTTAGATTGCTATCGGGGGCAAGCCCCCTCCCACATTTTGAATGCATTCGCAGATCAAGTGTGGGAGGGGGCTTGCCCCCGATGAGGCTGTCAGCGTTTAGAGGAAGCCTTGCCTTGCTGCACCACCCAATCCACCACCTGCTTGTTCAACTGATCCCCCGCCTTTCCAAAGGCTGCCACCACCGCCGGCACCTTGGTATCACCCACCGGCTGCCTTACCTCAAACCGCCGGCTGGCGATAATCCGCTGATCGCTGCCGCGCACCAAACGCGCATCCAGGCGAATCACCACCTCCACCGCGTCACCCCGGTATTCACTTTGAAACGCTTGCAACTGCCCGCCCAACTCATAGTCGGCTTGCAGGTTGGTCTCGTCGGTACTCAGCAGCGTTACCCGTCCATCGCGTTGGAAGCCGTCCAGCAGGCGGTTGCGTAAGAGTACCGGCGCCGGGTCGCTCCAGCGTGAGTTCGCATAGCTGCTGATCAGGTTGCCGTCAGGCACCACGGCAATGCGTGGACTGTCGAGAAACTCGCTGGTCTGGGGTTTGGCTACGCGCAGCGACCAACTCACCGGCGTGCCTTGGGTGGTTGGTTGGGTGGACACCAGGCGGTACACGTCTGACGGGTCAGGCTTGGGCAGGATCGAGCAGGCGCTGAGCAGTGCCAGGGCCACAGCGGCGATCATCAGGTAAGCACGCTTCATGGCGTGAACTCCTTGTTCTTGTCACTGCCCAGCAGGTAACCGCTGGGGTTGGCTTCCAGGCGACGGGAGATGGCGCGCAGCGAACCGAGGGTTTCACGCAGCTCACGCACCGCTGGCGCCAGTTCGTTGAGGCCCTGCATACCGCTGTTCACCGAGTCCTGGTTGTTGGTCAGCAAGCTGTTGATGGTGGCGGTGCTTTGTTCCAGGGATTTCATCGCCTGCTCGGCGCTGCCGAAGGCTTGCTTGCCTTGCTCGTTGAGCAGGCCATTGGCGCTGCGCATCAACACGGTGGTTTGTTCCAGCGCGGCACCCGCCTGTTTGCTCACCTGCATCAATTGCTGCATCACCACCTTGATGTCGCCGCGTTGCTCGGCGATGGCACCGGTGGTTTGTTGCAGGTTATCCAGGGTGTTGCTCAAGCGTTCGACGTTTTCCCGGGAGAACATGTGGTTGGCGTTGTGCAGCAGCAGGTTGACGCTGGTCATCAGGTCGTTGCTGTTATTGAGCAGGCGAGCGATGGGCGATGGCGAGGCGATGATTTCCGGCAGGTTGCCGTTCTTGCCCTTGAGTTCCGGGCTCTGCGGGGTGCCGCCGCTGAGCTGGATGATCGAGGTGCCGGTGATGCCGGTCAGCGCCAGCTTGGCCTGGGTGTCTTCCTTGATCGGCGTCTGCCCGGCCAGGCGGATGCGGGCGAGGACGCGACGCGGGTCTTTGGGGTCCAGGCGCAGGCTGGTGACGTCGCCTACCTTGATCCCGCTGTACTGCACCGCACTGCCTTGGGACAGGCCGCTGACCGCTTCGTTGAAGATCACTTCGTAATCCTGGAAGGCGCTGTCGACGCTGGATTTGGCCAGCCATAGGCCGAAGAGCATAGCGCCGACCACCACAATTACGCTGAACAGTCCGATCATCACATGATGGGCTCGGGTTTCCATGTCATACCTCGTTGAGCGATTGAGCGGCATCCAATGCCGCGCGGCCCCGGGGGCCGTGGAAATATTCGTGAATCCAGGCGTCGTCCGTTTCCGAGACGACATCGATGGCGTCGGCCACCAGCACTTTCTTCTGCGCCAGCACCGCCACGCGGTCGGTGATGGTGTACAGCGTGTCGAGGTCGTGGGTGACCAGGAACACGCTCAAGCCCAACGCATCGCGCAGGGTCAGGATCAGTTGGTCGAACTGCGCTGCGCCAATCGGATCGAGGCCAGCGGTGGGTTCATCGAGAAACAGAATGTCCGGGTCCAGTGCCAGCGCACGGGCCAGGGCCGCGCGCTTGATCATGCCGCCGGACAACGAAGCCGGGTATTTGTCGGCGGCCGACAGGGGTAGCCCGGCCAGGGCCAGCTTGACTGCGGCCAAGTGCTCGGCGTCGGCGCGGCTGAGGCCGGCATGTTCGATCAATGGCAGGGCAACGTTCTCGGTAACGGTCAGCGAGGAAAACAGCGCGCCCTTCTGGAACAGCACGCCAAAGCGCCGCTCCACCAGCGAGCGTTCGTGCTCAGGCAGGCTGGGCAGATTCTTGCCGAACACCCGCACCTCACCTTCGCTGGGCCGACGCAGGCCGACGATGCTGCGCAGCAGCACCGACTTGCCGCTGCCGGAGCCGCCGACCACTGCCAGAATCTCGCCTTTGTATAAATCCAGGTCGAGGTTTTCATGCACGCTCTGGCTACCAAAGCGGTTGCACAAGCCGCGCACTTCAATCACCGCCTCAGTGGGCGCACGGTGTAGACGACTCACCAGCCCATCTCCATGAAGAACATCGCGGCGACCGCATCCAGCACGATCACCACAAAAATCGATTGCACCACGCTGGAGGTGGTGTGCGCGCCGACTGATTCGGCGCTGCCGCTGACCTTGAAGCCTTCCAGGCAACCAATGGCCGCAATCAGGAAAGCGAAGATCGGCGCCTTCACCATGCCCACCAAAAAGTGCTGCACGCCAATGTCCGATTGCAACAGCGAGAGGAACATCGCCGGTGAAATATCCAGGGCCACCGCACACACCACGCCACCGCCGACAATCCCCGAGAGCATCGCCAGGAAAGTCAGCATCGGCAGCGCCACCAGCAGCGCCAGAACCCGCGGCAATACCAGCAGCTCCATCGGGTCCAGGCCCAGGGTGCGGATAGCGTCGATTTCTTCGTTGGCCTTCATTGAGCCGATTTGTGCGGTGAACGCACTGGCGGTACGGCCGGCGATCAGGATCGCGGTGAGCAGCACGCCGAATTCGCGCAGGAAAGAGAACGCCACCAGGTCCACGGTAAAAATCGTTGCGCCAAAACTCTTGAGCACGGTGGCGCCAAGAAACGCCACCACCGCGCCCACCAGAAAGGTCAGGAGGGCCACGATGGGTGCGGCATCGAGACCGGTCTGTTCGATATGGGCGACCATCGGCGTAAGGCGCCAGCGCTTGGGTCGAAACATCCCGCGGACGAAGGTCTCAAGGATCAGGCCAATAAAACCCAGGAGTTTCTTGGCGTCTTGCCAGACGGTGTCCACCGCGCGGCCGATACGGGCCAGCACCTGGATGCCGGCGCTTTCTTCCGGCTCTTTGAGCGGGACGCAAAAATCATTGAGGGAGCGGTAGACCGTCTTGAGCAGCGCCCGGTCGGCGGCCGACAGGCTGCAATCGGTCTGCTCGGCGCAGTGCTGGATGCGGTCGGGGCCCAGCAGCTCGACCAGCAGTGACGCGCCGGCGGTATCCAGCGCACCGAGGCCGTTAAGGTCGATGCGGGCGCTGGCGTCGTATTGGCCGTCGAGTGTGTCCGACAGCTTTTTCAGGTTGGCGTAGTGGGCAAGCGTCCAGTCGCCGGTAATCCGCAGCGAAGGCGGGGTGCTGGACGTATCAAGATGGGCTGCGCCGGCGGTCGTGCGAGTGGTCATAAGCTCCGAGCTTGTTTGGCTATCCACAATGGCTACGTAATAGCACGATCTGACCTACTTTGGGTTGTCCGCTTGTGCTGTGTCGATCACCTTGAAGCGCAAGACGCCGATCACTTGGCCGTCCTCGGTGAGGACCTGCACTTGCCAGCGCCCCGCTGCGTCGCCCGGGAAATTCTGCTTGTGCGTCCAGGCGCGATAGCCCTCCTTGCGCCCACCATGGATATCCAGAGCAATGCGGTCGACTTCCTTGCCGTTGAATTTCCACACATGGTAGATCCGCTCATCCAGCCCGCGTGGGGCGTTGATCGCGGTGTAGGCGTAGAGGCCACCGCTGCGCAACTGGTCGGCGGTGACCTCCTTGAGGTCATCGCCCGGGGTGCGATCCTGCAGTTGGGTGCTGATGGCGACTTCGGTCATCCACAAGGTGGCCGGCGGCACCCAACTGCGCAGGAACCAGCCGGCGCAACCGATCGCCGCCGTGACCCCCAGCAGCATCGCCCAGCCTTTGAGGCTGCGCAGCGGCAGGCTGACCGCCAGGCTCGGGATCGACAGCGCCATGGCCACGCCCAGCGCCAGCTTGTAACTCTGGGCAGTGGTCAGGTGCATGATAATCGGCAGCGCGGTGAGCAATGCGGCAAACAAGGTCAGGGTGTGCAGGGCCAGGAACAGCGAGCGCTTGGGCGCCAGCCACTTGTAGTACAGCGGGTCGATGATCGACACCAGTGCCGCCGCGCCGAGCAGGCCGGTGAACAGCGATTGGCCGCTGTTCCAGGCAGTGGTGACGAAAAAGAAGGGCAGGACAAAGAACAGGCTTTCCTGGTGGATCATCTGCGTGGCATAGCGCAGCAGCGGTTCCGGGATCTCGCGCTTGAAGAGCTTGGCAAACAGTTGGGTGAAGCTGTTTTCCAGCATCAGCCACAACCAACTGACCAGCATGATGACGGCGATCCAGCTGGCCATGCCTTGCTGGCGGTCCACCAGGATGAAGCTGCCCACACCCGAGATAAAACCGCCGAGTGCAATTACCCCTGGGTAGCGCTTAATCAGTTCGAGGATGCGCTGGATTAGATGGGTCAGGTTTGGCATTCGGCGGTTCGCAGTCTTTGTAGGAAAAAATCCCAGACAGAATAACGTCTTAGCGCTGGGCTCGGTGCTTCATTCCATGATCCGTTGGCGATAACGCCGAACGCCAATCAACACTATGGCGATGAGCCCAAGAACGCCCGCACCTATCCAGGTCAGGGCGTCATAGCTCAACAACGGCTTTTCGATGCGCCAGTAGCCCGGTTGCTTGAAGACCTCGCGCATCGCCTGGTTGGTTTGCGAAAGGCTCACTGCCTTGATGCGCTTGACCGGGTCGCTGAAGCGGCCGTCAGCGTAGTCGCCGGCGGCACTCCAGTAATAATCGGCCAACGCACTGTTGCCCTGTACCGCCCAGGCTTGGCGAGCAATGGCAGCCTGCTGCAGGCGAGTGAACACCTTCGGGTCGAGGCCGTCCTTGAGCAGTTGTGCCTTGAGGTCTTGCAAGACCTGCTCGGCTTCAGGGAGATTTTCCCGTTCGAGGTCGGCGTTCAGGCTCAGGAAGCCTACGCCGCCGAGCACTTCGCGTTCGCTCCACGGACCGTAGGACAAACCATGCTTCAGACGCAGCTGTCGATACAGCGCCCAATCGAGATAATCCTTGAGCAGGTCGTAGGTTTCGTCATGCTGGTCGTCCAGCACCGGCTCGGGGAACAGCCAGTGCAGTTTGGCGCCATCGCCGACCCAGCCATGCACCAGGTCGCGCTGGCGGGCGGCGGTGTGCTGGATCTGCGGCAGCGGGCGATGCTCGCTCGGGTCTACCGGGTCGAGCTGGCCGTAGGTGCGTTCCAGGTAGGCTGGCAGCAGCTTGTCCAGATCGCCGACGACGATCAGGGTCATGTTGTTGGGCGCGTACCAGGCTTTGCGCAGTTTCTCCAACTGATCGCGGGTCAGGTGGCCGACCTGCGCGCGTTCGGCGCATTTGAGCCCCAACTCGACGGCTAATTGGTTGCTGGCGCTGTGGCCCAGGTCCTGGCGATCCAGCAAACGTTGCAGGTGCGAATAATGGCCGCCGTCTTCGCGCTCGACCACCTGCTTGGCGGCGTTGATATTGGCATCGGTCAACTGCGTGCGGGTCAGGATTGCCAGCAGCAGGTCCAGCACCTTGCGTTGGTTGTGCGCGGGGGCCTCGATGACGAATGTGGTGTCGGCGTTGCTGGTGTAGGCGTTCCATTCGCCGCCCAACGCTTGCATGCGGTCTTCGAGGTCGCCTTCGCCACCGCCGTCGATGCCGCTGAACAGCAGGTGTTCGAACAGGTGGGGAAGCTCTTTGTCTTCGCAACCGAAATCATCCAGGCCCACGCCGACCACCAGGCGGATGGCCACGTGCCCGCGTTCGGTGCCCGGTTTGAGCAGCAGCTGCAGGCCGTTGGGCAAGGTGTAGCCCTCGACTTGCTGACGGTCGAAGGCAAAGGTGTGTGCCGATCCTAGAAGCAGGCAGGCGAGTAACAGGCGACGCATAACAAGCTTCCTGGCGAGTGAGGTCCATTGTTAACTGACTTCACTGGCCGTCGTACGTTCAGGGCGAATGGGTGATGTCGGCAATATCTTCGGTGGAGAGTGCGCCAGTGTCGGACGTTTCCAAGACTACATAAGCGCTGCTGCAAAACAACGAGTTCAAGCGTTTCATGTCGGCGATCAGCTCCAGGTGCAGGGAGCTGGTTTCCAGGCTCTGTACGATTTTGCGCTGCAGGCGGCTGACATGGGCGTGAGCCAGGCGACGTTCCTGGGCGCGGAAGCGGCGCTTTTCACGCAGCAATTGGCGAGCGCTCTCCGGGTCGCCGCTGAGGAACACCGACAGACCCAGGCGCAGGTTGGCGATCAGCTGGCTGTGCAAACCGCTGAGTTCTTCCAGGCCCACTTCGGAAAATTGCCGCCGCTGCGAGGTTTTCTGCTGCTGGACCTTGCGCAACATGCGTTCGATCAAGTCACCTGCCAATTTCAAGTTGATCGACAACTCGATGATCTCCGCCCAGCGGCGGTTGTCTTGTTCGCTCAGGTCTTCACGAGGCATTTGCGCCAGATAGAGTTTGATCGCGCTGTAGAGCGCCTCGACATCATCGCTGAGGCTGCGCATTTGCTGGGTGATTGCGGTTTGATTACCGCGCAGCACCTCCTGCATCGAGGTGAGCATATTGTCGATCAGGTCACCCAGGCGCAGGGTTTCGCGGGCGGCGTTGGCTAAGGCCAGGCTCGGCGTGGTGAGCGCGGCCAGGTCGAGGTGGCGTGGTTTGGCCTTGCCATTGGTTTCTTCGCGCTCGGGCAACAGCCAGGCGCACAGCCGCGCCATAGGGCCAATGGTGGGCAGCAGAATCAAGCAGCGCGTGACGTTATAGAGCAGGTGAAAGGTGATGACCATGCCTTGGGCGCTGTAGTCCAGACCGTCCATCCAGCCCACGAGCGGGTCAAGCACAGGAATGATCAGCAACAGGCCGATCAGTTTGTACAACAGGCTGCCCAGGGCCACTTGGCGGCCGGCGGTGTTTTGCATGCTGGTGCTTAGAAATGCCAGCACACCGCTGCCGATATTCGCGCCGATCACCAGGCCGATGGCCACGTGCAAACCGATCACGCCGGCGCCGGCAAGGGTGGCCGTAAGCAGCACGGCGGCGAGGCTGGAGTAGGAAATCATTGCGAACAGCGCGCCGACCAAGGCGTCGAGCAAGATATCGCCGGTCAGCGAGGCGAAGATCACCTTGACGCCTTGGGCATGGGTGATGGGCCCGGCGGCCTCGACGATCAATTGCAGCGCAAGGATGATCAGCCCAAGGCCGATCCCCACCCGGCCCAACTGCCCTGCCCGCGTCTGTTTGCGCGACAGGAAGAAAATCACCCCAAGGAAGATCAGCAGCGGCGACAGCCAGGACAAGTCGAAGGTCAGCACCCGCGCCATCAGCGCGGTACCGACGTCGGCGCCAAGCATGGTGGCCAAGGCCGGTGTAAGGCTCATCAACCCCTGGCCGACAAAGGAAGTGACCAGCATCGCCGTGGCGTTGCTGCTTTGCACCATGGCGGTCACCAGGATCCCGGCGATAAAGGCCAGCCAGCGCTTGGACATGTTCTGCCCGATGACTTGGCGCAAGTTGGAGCCGTAGACCCGCAGGATGCCGGTACGGACGATGTGCGTGCCCCAGATAAGCAGGGTCACGGCGGAAAGCAGATTGAGCAGGGTCAGCATGCTCGGCCCCCCGTGTGGGTGCGCTCCAAGAGGAGCGAAGGAAAGTTACCGCGTGCCGTTCTACGTCTTGTACTTAAGCTGTAGTTGGCGAATGGGCTCTGCGCCAGCATCGCATAGCTAAAGTGGGGATTGAAACAAAACTGTCATGAAATCAGCTTTTTGGCAGACGAAAAAATGGGGCGCAAGCGCCCCATTTCAGCAGCGGGTCAGGTTTATTGACCCGGAATGTCTTTACGCAGTTTCACTGGATCCTGCTGCTTCTTCTTTTTCGCGATGGCGGTACGCATCTTGATGTTCACCGCTTCCACTGCCAGCGAGAACGCCATGGCGAAGTAGACATAGCCTTTTGGCACATGCACGTCGAAGGATTCGGCGATCAGCACGGTACCCACCACCAGCAGGAACGACAGCGCCAGCATTTTCAGCGACGGGTGCTTGTCGATGAACTCGCTGATGGTGCCGGCAGCCAGCATCATCACCAGTACGGCCACGACGATTGCAGCTACCATCACCGGCACATGGGAAACCATGCCGACGGCGGTGATCACCGAGTCCAGGGAGAACACGATGTCGATGATGGCGATCTGGATGATGGTGTAGATGAACTTGCCACCGGCGCCTTTGGGCTCGTCGTTGGTTTCGTCTTCCCCTTCCAGGGCGTGGTACATCTCCTGGGAGCTTTTCCACAGCAGGAACAGGCCACCGAAGAACAGGATCAGGTCACGGCCGGAAATGCCCTGGCCAAACACCACGAACAGGTCGGCGGTCAGTTGCATGACCCAGGTGATCGACAGCAGCAACAGGATGCGCGTGACCATGGCCAGTGCCAGGCCGAAGATCCGGGTGCGCGCCTGCATATGCTTGGGCATGCGGCTGACCAGGATCGAAATCATGATGATGTTATCGATGCCCAGGACGATCTCGAGAGCCGTCAGGGTGAAGAAGGCAATCCAGATTTCCGGATTGGTCAGCCATTCCATGTGTATTCCTTTGAGCAAGTGTTAAACCGCGCAAGCTGTAGCGCCGCGCGGTGAGTCAGTACGATTATAGAGTGCTGAACAGCGGAAAAATCCCCATCAGCAATGCGGCGAACATTATGCACAGGCATACCAGCACTGCCCACTTCAAGGTGAAGCGTTGGTGGTCGCCGAACTCAATACCCGCCAGCGCCACCAGCAAGTAAGTCGAAGGTACCAGCGGGCTGAGCAGGTGCACGGGTTGCCCGACGATCGACGCACGGGCCATTTCTACCGCGGTGATGCCGTAGTGACTGGCCGCTTCGGCCAATACTGGCAGTACGCCGTAATAGAACGCATCGTTGGACATGAAGAAGGTGAACGGCATGCTCACCAGCGCAGTGATCACTGCCAGGTACGGGCCCATGGCTTCCGGGATGACCGCCAGCAGGCTTTTTGACATGGCGTCGACCATGCCGGTGCCCGACAGGATGCCTGTGAAGATCCCGGCGGCGAAGATCAATCCGACGACCGCCAAGACGCTGCCGGCGTGGGCCGCGACGCGGTCTTTCTGCTGTTGCAGGCACGGGTAGTTGACGATCATCGCGATACTGAACGCCACCATAAACAGCACCGGCAGCGGCAACAGGCCGGCAATCAGGGTGCACATCAGGGCCAGGGTGAGGGCGCCGTTGAACCAGATCAGTTTCGGGCGGCGGGCGTCGGGGAATTGCGACACGCTGATTTCGCTGTGGTCGATCTCGTCGCCCTGCAGGTGCAGTTCACCCAGGCGTGCGCGCTCACGCTTGCCGTACATGTAGGCAATTACCAGGATCGCCACGACGCCAGCGGCCATGGCCGGAATCATCGGTACGAAGATGTCGGACGGATCAACATGCAACGCACTGGCCGCACGAGCCGTCGGGCCACCCCAGGGTGTCATGTTCATTACACCGCCGGCGAGAATGATCAGACCGGCCATGATCCGCGGGCTCATGCCTATGCGCTGGTACAGCGGCAGCATGGCGGCGACGCAGATCATGTAGGTGGTGGCGCCATCACCGTCCAGGGATACCACCAAAGCCAGCACGGCAGTGCCGACCGAGACTTTCAGCGGGTCGCCCTTGACCATCTTGAGGATCTTGCGCACGGCCGGGTCGAACAGGCCGGAGTCGATCATCAAGGCAAAGTAGAGGATGGCGAACATCAGCATCACGCCAGTTGGCGCGAGCTTGGTGATGCCTTCAAGCATCATTGGGCCGATCTTCGGCGCGAAACCGCCGAACAGTGCAAACAGGATGGGCACGATGATCAAGGCGATCAGCGCAGACAGGCGCTTGGTCATGATCAGGAACATGAACGTGATGACCATGGCAAAGCCAAGGAAAGTCAGCATAGGAATACTCCAGGCGTAGCGCGGCTAGGGAATGGCGAACCGGGTGAGGGTCAGCGCAGAACGAAAGGCACGAGGCGTACGGGTGGAGTGGGTGCGAACAGGCGGGTACGAGCGGACATCGGGAATCACCATTGTTGTTGTTTACAGCCGGTCTGTTGCCGGCAGTTGGGGCGATCCTAGACGGGTAAGCTTTCAGCCAGCTTTCGCTGGAGAAACTGGTGACACACGGTTTTAAGGCTCATGCAGATAAAAATATGGGAGGGGGCTTGCTCCCGATAGCTGGAGTTCAGTCAATATTTCCAGTGACTGATACACCGCTATCGGGAGCAAGCCCCCTCCCACAATTTGATTGTGTACCGCTATGTTTTTAGGGCAGTTCGAGGCCGCCGGCCGCTTTATGCAGCGCACGCAGATGCTCACCCAACTGCTTGAGGTTGGCCTCACAGGCCGCAATCTCGGCAGCGCGGGCCGGATCGAGCAGCGCCCTCACCTCTTTATCCAGCTCGCCGGTCAATGATTGCAACTGCTTCTGACGTTCGGCGCTCTCCGACTCCAGGCGCTTGGCTTCCGAAGGTTGCGGTAGGCCATAGCCGCCACTGTCGAGCAACTCGGCCGGGCGACTGAGAAAGCCACTGTTGGCGAGGATCTGTTGCAGCGTGTTGTTGGCTTTCTCCATGCCGCCATTTTTCAGCTCGCGGGCATTGAGATAGCGCTGTTTGACTTCGTCCTGAGCGAGCATCAGTTGCTTGCGATAGCTGGCTTGTTCAAGCAACAACAATGCAGCGCTGGTACGCAGGTCGGCCTGGCTGAACCACTGGCGGCGCGCTTGCGCATCCAGGGCCAGCCAGTCTTCGACCTGGGTCTGCTTGATCGGCAGGCGCTTGCGCAGCACATCGAACATCGCCTGGTAACGCTCACGGAATGAGTCGAAGTGATACCCCAGGCGCAGTGCCTCGCGCTTGTCATTCAATACGCTGGTGTCGGCCAGGCCGCGCGCGCTGAGGACTTCCAGCAAACCGTTGGGGGTGATGTTGTCCAGGCCGGTCAATTGCGGGTTGGCACTGCCACTGCGTAACAGTTTCAGGCTTTCAACCGCACAGTTGTTGGAGATAAAGAAATAGTTGCCGTCATAGCTCCAGTGCATTTCAGCCGCATGCTCGACGGTGTCGTTGATTTCCTGGCGGTTGAGCTTCAGCGGTACCGACGCCAGGCCTCGTAATTCGGTCTTGGTGTATTCATCGATGACCTGGGCCAGCGGCAATACGAACAATCGCGACGGGTACTTGCCCACCAGGCCATCCCAGCTCGACAGCTGTACGTCACCGACGAAGGCGCGGTAGGACAGCACCAGGTGGCGGTCCAGATCCAGCCGACAGTCAGGGCCACGCGGGCGACCTGGCGCGCAGATCACCAGCCGCAGCATGCTATGGCCCCAGCGGCTCACCAGATTCTGGTTGGCTTCGGCGAGCAGGTAGTCGATTTCATACACCCGCTCCGGGTCTATTTGCCCCAGTGGCGTCTTGGCGAAGTCATTGCCGGCGTTCAGGAACGGGTATGTCTTGGCACAGGGTTGCTGTTCGGGCGGCGTCCAGCCGAAATGTTCCTTGTAATAGCGGAACAGCGCGGGGCGTCGGCAGGCGTAGCTGGGGTCGAGGAGGAAGTACTCCATGTTGACCGCCACGAACTCCAACGGGCTGGTGGTTTCGTAGATGTCCGGGCTGCGCACCACCTGATTGTTATGCTGTTCACGCTCGCCGCGGCGGCCGACATATTGTGGCCAGCCGGCGAGGTCCAGCAGGCGGGGATCATCACTGAGAGTGAAGCGCCGGTCGTTCTGGCCACGGCATTGATCGGGCAGGCCGATCAAGCCGGTAATGTTGTTCTGGCGACTGCAACGCTGGATCAGTGCGCGCTCGTCTTTGGGCCACAGGCGTGCGCGGTCATAGATGTGGGTCAGTTCATGCAGCACCGTGGCGAGCAATTCCTGGCGCACGGTGCCGTGGGGGCGATTGGTTTTGAGGGTGGCGGCGCTGCCGTCGGTCAGGCTGGCGAGCAGGTTTTGATTAAGGTCCAGCTCGGACACCAGGGACGCCTGGCCATAGGCATTTTCAGGCATCTTGTCGGTCCAGCCGACATCAATCCTCCGATCCAATTGCTCGACAAAACGTGGCGGCAAGGCGCGCAGCGCTTCATCGAGCAATGCCTGGCTGGCCTGCTGTTCGGCCGGGCTCAAACCATCGGTTTTGAGCCGCAGTTGCAGGCTGGCCTGGGCTGTACTTGCACACAACAGCACAACCCCGGCCAGGAGCCAGGTTTTGATGCGCCTCACAGAGCGAGGATAGCTTCGGCGAGGGTCTGGTCGCTGGCATCACGGGCTTCTGGCACGCGGGTGCGAAGGGTATCGAACGCAGCTTCAAGCTGGGCACCACGGATCTCTCCATTCGTGGCTACGAAGCTGGCGGCGTCGTCGTGGGCTTCGCGCACGATTTTGGAGTCGCGGATGGACGTGGTGGTGTCTGAGGTGAAATCAATGGTGCGCGCCGACGCACGCACGATGATGTTGCTGGTGGCCTTCAAGGTTTGCGCCTGGGCGACATCGACCAAAAACAGCAGGCCGAGGGCGGCGACGATCAACGGGCTACGCATCGAGTGACTCCGAAATACAAAGATAACTATTGGACGAGAATTGCTTGCGCCAGTTCAAGGTCGCTCGCATGAAGTTTTGGCCGACTGTGGCGCAGATAATCCAGCGCGGACTCCAGGCGTGCGCCCCGCCATTGGCCGTCAGTGGCAATGAAAGCGGCAGCATCATCCTGAGCGGCCATCACCAACTTGTTGTCGAACGGCGCAGAGGTCACCTTGCCGGTGGCATACACGCTGACAACGGTGCTCTGGGTGGACACATCCATGGCCAAAGCCAAGGGTGACCAGCAGGCGCAAAACAGTACGGGAACAATCAACAGGCGGTATGAAAAAGCCATGGGACTCGACAACTGAAAACGAGCGCCAAGGCTAGCGCAATGACCAGGCGAGGGCCAGCGCCGAGGCATTCGGGAGCGGCAGGCGCTCCCGTCTGTTGCCGCAGATCAGATCGCCAGGATTGCCTGTGCCAGCTGTGCATCGGTAGCGATGGCCAGTTGCGGCGCTTGCTGGCGGATGTGGGCCAGGGCGCTTTCCAGTTTCACGCCACGGATAGCGCCTTCGCTGGCGACAAAGCTGGCTGCGTCATCACGGGCGGCCTGTACGACCTTATTGTCGCGCAGGGAGGAGGTCGCATCGGAGGTGGCGTCGGAAGTGGCTTTCAGGGCACCAACGATCGAGTCGGTGGTCATGATGAAGCTGCTCGCGTTAGCGTTGGCGGCCAGGGTCAGCACAGCGGCGGTGCACAGCAGGCGAAGGCGGGACATGGGGTAACTCCTGTAGACGAAATAAGGTGGCGCGACGCGGCCACAGTGAGACGGACTGGGACTGTTGAGCATCAGACGCTCGCTCTACAGGGTTCGCCACGTGGTGAGTGGATATTAGGCTTGGACCGGTGCAACAGGAAGCCTGTAATTTAACTGTACTGGTTAATAATAATTTTATTAAAACTGTACCTGTAGGTGGAAATCCTACCGATTCAATGCCCTTTCGCAGAAACAACAAAGCCCGCCTCCGGTTACCCGGGGCGGGCTTTGCTTTAACAAATCAGAGTGCTGGCGGTGGACCCGGTGGGTCAGGGCCAGCGGGCGCTGCTTAGCGCCAGAACGGCTTGCTCAGCTCTTCGTAGCGTTGAGCTTCGCTGATACCGGCGTCAGCCAGCAGACGCGAATCCAGGCGAGCCAATTGGTGGCGGCTGGAGATGCGGCGCTGCCACAACATCAGGTTGGCGAGAACGCGCAAAGGCAGGGAAGCGTTGGTGTTTACAGCTTTCTCTTCGAAGAACAGTTCGGAACTGAGTGTACGTTCCATGATGACATCCTTCCGCTTGTGGCGGGATTAGGTAGTGGTTTAACTGATGCCAATGATCCTCCTCCGGCGCAAGACTCTCTAGATACAGTTCACCTGTATTGTGAGGGGCCAGTTAACTGTTTAATACGGCTGTACGGTACGGAAATGGGGCAACTGTACCTGTGCGCACCCAAAAGGTGCGAAATGGGTGTTTTCAAGATGAGTTGTGGGATATTTAAGTAGGAAATGAGCGGTACAGTAGTACAGTTTTTTGCATAGACACTGGCTAGGCTGCCGAGCTGATGAAACTGTAGTTGCATCAGCTCGGATCTGTATTCATCAAGCCTTGAGCATATGCCCGGTTTCTTCCAGGTTGATGTGCCAACTCAGTGCCTGGCGCAGGATATGCGGCGTGTGCCCACCGATGGCGCAGGCGGCTTCGAAGTAAGTATTGAGCGCGTCGCGGTAGGCCGGATGCACACAGTTGTCGATGATCACCCGCGCACGCTCCCGCGGTGCCAGGCCGCGCAGATCGGCCAAGCCCACTTCGGTGACGAGGATGTCCACGTCATGTTCGGTGTGGTCCACATGGCTGACCATCGGCACCACGCTGGAAATCGCGCCCCCCTTGGCAATCGATTTGGTGACAAAGATTGCCAGGTGCGCGTTGCGCGCGAAGTCCCCGGAGCCGCCAATGCCATTCATCATCCGCGTGCCGCAGACGTGGGTGGAGTTGACGTTGCCGTAGATATCGAACTCCAGCGCGGTGTTGATACCGATGATGCCCAGGCGGCGCACCACTTCAGGATGGTTGGAGATTTCCTGTGGGCGCAGTACCAGCTTGTCCTTGTAGTGCTCCAGGTTGCCGAAAACGTCGGCATTGCGGCGCTCCGACAAGGTAATCGAGCTGCCGGATGCGAAGCTCAGCTTCCCGGCGTCGATCAGGTCGAAGGTCGAATCCTGCAGCACTTCCGAGTACATCGTCAGATCTTCGAAGGGCGAATCGATCAAGCCACACATCACGGCGTTGGCAATGTTGCCGATCCCGGCTTGCAGCGGGCCGAGTTTGTTGGTCATGCGTCCGGCGTCAACTTCCTGCTTGAGGAAGTTGATCAGGTGGTTGGCGATGCCTTGAGTGTCATCGTCGGGCGGCGTCACGGTTGAGGCAGAGTCGGCCTGGTTAGTGACCACGATAGCGACGATTTTCTCTGGCGGGATCGGAATCGCAGTGCTGCCAATGCGGTCGTCGACCTTCACCAGCGGGATAGGCGTGCGCGTCGGCCGGTAGGTCGGGATATAGATGTCGTGTAGCCCTTCCAGGTTCGGATTGTGCGCGAGGTTGATCTCGACGATCACGTGCTTGGCGAAAATTGCGAAGCTGGCTGAGTTGCCTACGGACGTGGTGGGCACGATGTGCCCTTGTTCAGTGATGGCGACCGCTTCGATTACCGCAATGTCCGGCAACTTGAGCTGGTTGTTGCGCAGTTGCTCGACGGTTTCCGATAGGTGCTGGTCAATAAACATCACCTCGCCAGCATTGATCGCTTTGCGTAGCGTGCTGTCGACTTGAAACGGCATGCGTCGCGACAGTACGCCAGCTTCAGTCAGTTGCTTGTCCAGGTCGTTGCCCAGGCTGGCGCCGGTCATCAGGGTGATTTTGAGGGGCGAAGTCTTGGCGCGTTCGGCCAGGGCGTGGGGGACGGCCTTGGCTTCACCGGCGCGGGTGAAGCCGCTCATGCCGACGGTCATGCCGTCCTCGATCAGTGCAGCGGCGTCTGCCGCGCTCATGACCTTGTTCAACAACGAAGGCAAGCGGATACGATCACGGTACATGAATTGTTATCTCAGGCTACGGAAGCAAGGTGGGCAGTGTAGTGATTTCAAAAAGTTTCGGCCCGCTACCATGGTCGAATGCCAGGTGGCGATTTAGAGCCTTTGGTCGGGTTTCATCCGCTAATAAAAAACCCCAGCCTACGTGAGGCCAGGGTTTCGGGTATTGCGCTGGCGCAGTGTTATTCGACGGCTTTGACCATATCTTCGATGACCTTCTTGGCATCACCGAAGACCATCATGGTCTTGTCCAGGTAGAACAACTCGTTATCCAGGCCTGCATAGCCGCTGGCCATCGAGCGCTTGTTGACGATGATGGTCTTGGCCTTGAACGCCTCGAGGATCGGCATACCGGCAATCGGTGAGTTCGGATCGTTCTTGGCCGCCGGGTTGACCACATCGTTGGCGCCCAACACCAGCACCACGTCAGCCTGGCCGAACTCAGAGTTGATGTCTTCCATCTCGAACACCTGGTCGTAAGGCACTTCGGCCTCGGCCAGCAGCACGTTCATATGCCCAGGCATACGGCCCGCCACCGGGTGGATCGCGTACTTCACGGTGACGCCGCGATGGGTGAGCTTCTCGGTCAGCTCTTTAAGCGCGTGTTGTGCCCGTGCGACAGCCAAGCCATAGCCCGGCACGATGATGACCGTGTCGGCGTTGGTCAGCAGGAAGGTAGCGTCGTCGGCCGAGCCGGACTTCACCGGCCGAGCTTCTTTCGAGCCAGCTGCTGCACCGGCGTCTGGCGTATTGCCGAAACCGCCCAGCAGTACATTAAAGAAGGAGCGGTTCATCGCCTTGCACATGATGTAAGACAGGATCGCGCCGCTGGAGCCGACCAGGGAGCCGGCGATGATCAGCATCGAGTTGTTCAGCGAGAAACCAATGCCCGCCGCTGCCCAGCCGGAATAACTGTTGAGCATCGATACCACTACCGGCATGTCGGCGCCGCCGATCGGGATGATGATCAGCACGCCCAGCACGAAGGCCAGGGCCAGCATCAGCGCGAACGCAGTGAGGTTGCCGGTGAACATGAACGCCAGGCCCAGGCCCAGGGTTGCCAAGCCGAGCACAAGGTTCAGCTTGTGTTGCCCACCAAACTGTACCGGTGCGCCTTGGAACAGGCGGAACTTGTACTTACCCGACAGCTTGCCGAATGCGATCACCGAGCCGGAGAAGGTGATAGCACCGATGGCGGCACCGAGGAACAGCTCCAGGCGGTTACCGGCCGGGATCGAATCGCCCAAGTGTTTGACGATACCCAAGGATTGCGGCTCGACGACCGCTGCAATCGCGATAAACACCGCTGCCAGGCCGATCATGCTATGCATGAACGCCACCAGCTCCGGCATCTTGGTCATCTCTACGCGTTTGGCCATGATCGAGCCGGCCGTGCCGCCGACCAGCAGGCCGACGATGACGTAGCCGATACCGGCGGTAGCCAGCTCCGCGCCGAGCTTATAGATCAGGCCTACGGTGGTCAGCACCGCCAGTGCCATGCCGAGCATGCCGAACAAGTTGCCGCGTCGGGAGGTGGTGGGGTGCGACAGGCCTTTGAGGGCCTGGATGAAGCAGATCGACGCGATCAGGTAGAGCGTCGTCACCAGATTCATGCTCATTACTTCTGCACCTCTTCTTTCACAGCTTTGGGCGCTTTCTTCTTGAACATCTCAAGCATCCTACGCGTAACCAGGAAACCGCCGAACACGTTAACCGCAGCCAAGGCTACCGCCAGGGTGCCCATCGTCTTGCCCAACGGCGTCACGGTGAGGGCGGCGGCCAGCATGGCGCCCACGATCACGATCGCGGAAATCGCGTTTGTCACTGCCATTAATGGCGTATGCAGCGCGGGGGTAACGTTCCAGACCACGTGGTAACCGACATAAATCGCCAGCACAAAGATGATCAGGTTGTAGATACCGGGGGAGATAAGCTCTTCCATCGTCTGAATCCCTGCTTAGGCGTTTTTGCGGATGACTTGGCCGTCGCGGCACATCAGGCACGCGGCGACGATGTCGTCTTCGAGGTTGATTTCAAACTGCCCTTCCTTGGTGAAGACCAGCTTCAGGAAGTCCAGCAGGTTGCGCGCGTACAAGGCCGAGGCATCTGCGGCGACAGCGCCTGCCAGGTTGGTCGGGCCGCAGATGATCACACCGTTTTCCACCACGACTTGGTCAGCGACGGTCAACGGGCAGTTGCCGCCCTGAGCTGCGGCGAGGTCGATGACCACCGAGCCGGGTTTCATCTGCGCGACGGTATCGGCGCTAAGCAGGGTAGGTGCCTTGCGGCCTGGAATCAGTGCGGTGGTGATGACGATGTCGGCCTGCTTCGCGCGTTCGTGCACGGCCAGGGCCTGGCGCTGCATCCAGCTGGTGGGCATCGGGCGCGCGTAGCCGCCGACACCGACGGCGCATTCACGCTCTTCATCGGTTTCGTAGGGCACGTCGACGAACTTGGCGCCCAGGGATTCGATTTGCTCTTTTACCGCCGGACGGACGTCGGACGCTTCGATGACCGCGCCCAGGCGTTTTGCCGTGGCGATAGCTTGCAGGCCCGCGACACCGGCGCCGAGGATCAACACGCGCGCAGCTTTCACAGTGCCGGCGGCGGTCATCAGCATCGGCATGAAGCGCGGGTAGTGATGAGCGGCCAGCAACACAGCCTTGTAACCGGCGATATTGGCTTGCGAAGACAGCACGTCGAGGCTTTGGGCCCGTGAAGTGCGTGGCGCGGCTTCGAGGGCGAAGGCGGTGATGCCGCATTCGGCAAGCTTGGCGATGGTTTCGTTGCTGAACGGATTGAGCATGCCCACCAATACGGTGCCGCTTTTGATCAGCGCCAGTTCGCTGTCGCTGGGGGCAACCACCTTGAGGATCAGCTCGGCGCCGAACGCATCGCTGGCACTGCCAATGGTTGCGCCTGCCGTTTCATAAGCACTGTCGACGATGCTGGCGTTGATGCCTGCACCGCTTTGTACAGTGACCTTATGGCCCTGGCCGATCAGCTTCTTGATGGTTTCCGGGGTGGCAGCCACCCGCGTTTCACCGGTCTGGGTTTCGAGAGGAACACCAATGTGCACGTCAAATCTCCTGCATGATCTTTTTGCTTTTGATCTTTTTGTAAAAAGGCCAGTGCACCGCGAGTGGCGCAACTGGGGCGACCGATCAGCACGATCCCGCTGAAATGACAGCGGGGCGCGGCATTTTGCAGGCGAACTTTACGGCCTTCAAGAGATTATGACG
Source organism: Pseudomonas sp. NCIMB 10586 (assembly GCF_023127895.1). NCBI lineage: Bacteria > Pseudomonadati > Pseudomonadota > Gammaproteobacteria > Pseudomonadales > Pseudomonadaceae > Pseudomonas > Pseudomonas sp. NCIMB 10586. Next base: position 3,902 of record NZ_SPKQ01000007.1, on the reverse strand, counting down.
GGTGACGAAAAATTAACTACAAGTCACCCTGTGACTGATTGTCGCAACCGCCTTGAATAACCTCTTTAAATACAAGTCTTTAAAGGCTCAAGGGCATTTACTCGATGTTTTCCAATCGCCGATGTGAATGGTCGCTTATAGGCTGGTATTAGTCGCTACAAGCCCTGTAGATCATGGCTTTGAGCCTTGTTTTTGCTCAACCGGTACAGACTGTCTAAATGCGACATATACGTATATCTGTAGGATTCAAATTAACCTGACTACAGGGTCAACAAGGCGGCTTTATCCTTTAAATGCCGGGGTTGTAGCGCTTTGATTGTTCAATCAGCCAGTCCTTGAATGCGTGTAGGGAGGCCGATTCGACTTTTTTATCGGGAATCATGAGGTAGTACGCCTTTTCGCTGCTTAGCGTTTCGGTGCTCGCAATCACCAGTCGCTGCTCCTTCAGCTCGCGCTGGATGAGGAAGGGAGGTATCAGTGCGATGCCCATGTCATGCATAGCCGCTTGGGACAACATCGAGAATAGCTCGTATCGAGGGCCTGTCATGTCGCGAGGCAGACTCAGCTGTTGCGCGTTGAACCACTGACGCCAGGCATAGGGGCGTGTTGTCTGCTGTAGCAGCGGTAATTCGGCGATCTCTTGAGGAGTTAAGTGCGCGCGGCCTCCAAGTAAGTGTGGACTGCACACCGGGACAGGGTTTTCTCCCATCAGCCGGTGTGACTCTGTGCCGGACCAATCGGCATCGCCGAAGTAGATCGCGGCGTCGAACGCGGTGTCGGCGAACAGGAACGGGCGTGTCCGATTGGTCAGATTCACGGTCACCTCCGGGTGCCGGTCCTGAAAGTCCTTGAGGCGTGGAATCAGCCATTGCGTGCCGAAGGTCGGTACCACCGCCAACTCGATGGCGTTGGTGCCCTGCTGACCCATGACCGAGAGGGTGTCGCGCTCTACGGCGTCCAGCTGTGTAGCAACTCTGCGGCTGTAAGAGAGGCCTGCCTCTGTCAGCTTCACCCCGCGACGCGAGCGGCGAAACAGTTCGACACTTAAAAACTCCTCAAGGCTGGCGATCTGTCGACAGATGGCGCCTTGGGTGATGGAAAGCTCCTGTGCCGCCTTGGTGAAGCTTTCGTGACGGGCTGCCGCTTCGAAGCTGATAAGCGCGGTGGTGCTAGGGATTTTTCTGCGCATGTACGTTGCCCTCACAGATAAGGCGCATTTATGGGCTTTTCGAGTGTTACGGAGTGAGAAATTAGCACAACCCTATGCAGAAACCTCGTTTGCCCTCTGCGCGTGGCCGGCCTAGTCTGAATCACGACTTCCGTTTTTATCCGCGAGGACTTATTCATGGCTGGCAAGGCAAGCTTCAACTGGATCGATCCACTGCTGCTGGATCAACAGCTCACCGAAGAGGAGCGCATGGTGCGTGACAGTGCCGAGCAGTTTGCTCAGGACAAGCTGGCCCCTCGCGTGCTCGAAGCCTTCCGTCATGAAAAGACTGATCCCGCTATCTTCCGTGAGATGGGAGAAACCGGTTTGCTGGGGGCGATGATTCCCGAGCAGTACGGTGGCAGCGGCTTGAACTACGTCAGCTACGGGCTGATTGCGCGTGAGGTGGAGCGTGTCGACTCCGGCTATCGTTCGATGATGAGTGTTCAGTCGTCACTGGTCATGGTGCCGATCAATGAGTTCGGCACCGAGGCGCAAAAACAAAAATACCTGCCGAAATTGGCGTCCGGCGAATGGATTGGCTGTTTCGGGCTCACCGAACCCAACCATGGTTCTGATCCGGGCGCGATGATTACCCGTGCGCGAAAGGTAGATGGCGGCTACAGCCTGACCGGCGCGAAGATGTGGATCACCAACAGCCCGATAGCCGACGTGTTTGTGGTGTGGGGCAAAGATGATGCAGGCGATATCCGTGGTTTCGTCCTGGAAAAAGGTTGGAAGGGCCTTAGCGCCCCGGCGATTCACGGCAAGGTCGGCTTGCGAGCGTCCATTACCGGCGAAATTGTCATGGATAACGTGTTTGTGCCGGACGAGAACATTTTTCCGGATGTGCGTGGCTTGAAGGGGCCTTTTACTTGCCTGAATTCGGCGCGCTACGGTATCTCCTGGGGGGCGTTGGGGGCTGCTGAGTTCTGCTGGCATACCGCGCGCCAGTACACCCTGGATCGTCAGCAGTTTGGTCGGCCATTGGCTGCAACGCAGTTGATCCAGAAGAAGCTGGCCGATATGCAGACCGAGATCACCTTGGCTCTGCAAGGTTGCCTGCGTCTGGGGCGGATGAAAGACGAGGGGACCGCAGCGGTCGAGATTACATCGATCATGAAGCGTAACTCGTGTGGCAAGTCCCTGGACATCGCCCGCATGGCCCGCGATATGTTGGGCGGCAACGGCATCTCCGACGAATTCGGGGTGGCGCGGCACCTGGTCAACCTCGAAGTGGTCAATACCTATGAGGGAACCCACGACGTGCATGCCTTGATTCTTGGGCGCGCACAGACCGGTCTTCAGGCGTTCTATTAATAGGAGCACGGACATGGGCGCGCTTTCCCACCTGCGGGTACTGGATTTATCGCGTGTACTGGCGGGCCCTTGGTCCGGGCAGATTCTTGCGGACCTTGGGGCCGAGGTGATCAAGGTCGAAAGGCCAGGCAGCGGTGATGACACGCGCGCCTGGGGGCCGCCCTTCCTCAAGGACGCATACGGCGAAAATACCAGTGAGGCGGCGTACTATCTGTCCGCCAACCGAAATAAAGAATCGGTGACCATCGACTTCACTAAGCCTGAAGGGCAGAAACTGGTGCGTGATCTGGCGGCCAAGTCAGACATCCTGATCGAGAACTTCAAAGTGGGTGGTCTGGCGGCTTATGGGCTGGATTACGAGTCGCTCAAGGAGATAAATCCTGAGTTGATCTACTGCTCGATCACGGGCTTTGGGCAGACGGGGCCTTATGCCGCGCGTGCCGGCTACGACTTCATGATTCAAGGGCTGGGTGGGTTGATGAGCCTGACCGGCCGGCCTGAAGGTGATGAGGGCGCAGGGCCGGTGAAAGTCGGTGTGGCATTGACCGATATTCTCACGGGACTCTATTCGACCGTCGCGATCCTGGCAGCGTTGGCTCACCGCGATCATGATGGCGGTGGGCAACATATCGATATGGCGCTGCTGGATGTGCAGGTGGCTTGCCTGGCTAATCAGGCGATGAATTACCTGACCACCGGAGTCTCGCCAAAACGCCTGGGCAATGCGCATCCGAACATCGTGCCGTATCAGGACTTTCCTACGGCTGATGGTGATTTCATCCTGACGGTGGGTAATGACGGCCAGTTCCGCAAGTTCGCTGAAGTTGCTGGGCAGCCGCAATGGGGGGATGACCCGCGTTTCGCCACTAACCAGGCGCGAGTGGCCAACCGTGCTGCGCTGATTCCGTTGATCCGCCAGGCGACTGTCTTCAAGACAACGGCTGAGTGGGTGTCGCAATTGGAGCGAGTGGGCGTGCCGTGTGGACCGATCAATGATCTGGCGCAAGTTTTTTCCGATCCTCAGGTCCAGGCGCGCGGCCTGGCGATGGAGCTTCCCCATGCGCTGGCGGGGATGGTGCCTCAGGTTGCCAGCCCGATACGCTTGTCCAAGACGCCAGTGGAATATCGAAATGCACCACCTCTCCTGGGGGAGCACACGCTTCAGGTGCTGCAGGGGATTTTGGGGTTAGGGGCAGCTAATGTGGCTGCGTTGAAGGAGGCGGGCATCGTCTGAATGATTCCTTCTATATAGAGGGCACTCATGGCGTTCCTATAAGTGGTGGTGGTTTTTTAATCAATTCTAACTAATTGATAGAAAAGCAGAATTAAGAGTTGACGGCAGATTCTGGAAGCCTATAATTCGCCCCACTTCCGG